>DFKW01000009.1 GCA_002373935.1 Alphaproteobacteria bacterium UBA3635
AAAATAAGTTGGCGCCGACACAAAAAAAGATGTCAAGGCTTTGCCTTGACATTATGCACCATTAGCTCACATGGTAGAGCAACTGACTCTTAATCAGTGGGTCCAGGGTTCGAGTCCCTGTGCGTCCACCAAAAAATACCCCCGCATTTTGCGGGGATTATTTTTTGATGCAAAGAAGGGGTGGATGGTGAGTGAAACGAACCAGACGGGGTAATTTGAAAAATTAAAAATACCATTTTGTGATTTGGGGGATTTGTGATATAATATCTGTATTAAAATGTGAGAGGGGTTTTGATGTTAAAAAAGATTTTTGCAGTATTTTTTGCCGGTATGTTTTTTGTCGCAGGGGCGGGTGCCGCGGTGGATGCGCGCACGGAGTGCGTGAAGTCGGCATCGGAGGATGGTTTTTCTGATTATGGTTATGCTGGTTTTATAGTGCCAGATTATGCGATATTTTTTGATAATGATAGCAGTGATATTCCAGGTGCCTGCACGGATGATGTAAATAAATTAGTTGCCGATTTGCAGAACAAACGGGACGATATAGAAACGGTTTTGTTATTTGGCTCGGCGGATTCAACAGGTAATTCACAACATAATGCAGGGTTGGCAGAACGCCGCATGTATACGGTGGATGGATTGTTGCAAGACGCTGATGTGCCGGTGTGTGAAGATGATGGTAAAGGAAAGGCGATATCCCATTGTGCGGCTGTATCTATTGGTGAATCTGATACGTGGATGAGAGATAATGAATCAAGATATGAGAGTCGTGCGGTGTTTATGTTTGTGATTTATAAAGGGGACATTTGTGACGAGGCAACAATCAAGGCGTTGGATGCATTGTCGGCCAAGGTGACGGATACTGATGTTAAATCTAAATTAGATGCGGCAAAACAAATTTGTAATAGCGGTAAAAAAGACCAGATGTTATTGCGTTCACAGCGTCAACAAATTATGGGTGCAATCAGTGTGGCATTACAAAAATATCCGGATGCATGGAAAGATGTCCCGGCGGATTTGTCTGCGACAATTTTGGCGAACGGCATAATTGCGGTGCGTGATTCTTTGGTGTCGGGTAAATCGGTTTGGAAAACAGACAAGGGGACATTTAACTATGCGCGTTTGGCGTCGGATTCTATTGCGGGTGTGGTGTTGGGAACCGCCGGCGGAATTATTACATCAAATGTCGTGAAGAAAAATCAAATCAAAAGTGGTTTCGAAGATGTTATGTGCACTGTTGGTGGGCAAAATGTCGCAAACTGGGGCGATGAATTTCGTGTCGGTGTTCGGTAAAATTTTTGGGGGATGTCAGAGATGAAAAAATTATTGTGTTTTTTGGGTTGTGTGTTGACCGTGTGTGCGGCAAACGCCGCGGGGCGTGATGCGTCGCGTGCATCAATCGCACCACGTGCCATTGTTGGTACCGCGCATTTGAACGATTTTAAATCCAGTTTGAAATTTTTGGGTGACAATATCGCGGCACCCGATACACCTGTGCCGGCGGCAACAGTGGACGATGTGCGTGATACGCGTGATGCGGAACGTGCGGCGTGTATGTCTAATAATGGTTGGGGTATGGGAAATACTTTTGTTTGGGCATCCCGATACAGCAATACATCAAATTATGCGTCAATGGTCGAAGATGTCGAAAATCCGGAAAATAATGTGTGTTGGGTCTTGGTTGGATTGCGTTCAAATGATGGACGGGTAAATATGTCCGATATGCCAACAAAATATTTTGAAATGGGAACAAATATTACATGTGGCAGTTGGGTTGACGAAGCGTTGGTCGAAAAGCGGATTTTGGATGCGAAAAAAACCACACGCACATTGGCAACCGTTGCGGGCAGTGTTGGTGGCGCGGGTGTTGGTGTTGGCGCAATGGAATTGTTTGGAAATAAAATGATTGGTGGTGCCGTCATGGGACAAAAGGCATTGAGTGGTGATGATTTGTTTGTTGCACAATTAAAAGAATTAAAAAATTCTAAACAAGATGCGGACAAAGCGCGTTATGACAGTGTTGTCGCAATGTTGAAAAATTTACAAGAAGTGTGCCAAAAGAATACCTCGGCGGATGGTTGCAAAGATGTACAATATGCCACAATATTACAAGGTTTAGGTGAATAATAAAAACGCCGCCAATCTGGCGGCGTTTTTTTTACATTGTGAAATCTTCGCCCAGGTACACTTTTTTAACCTGGGGGTCGGCGGTTATTTCGCGCGCGGTTCCGTGCTTTAATATTTTTCCGTCGTGCAAAACATAACTGCGGTCGGTGATACCCAATGTTTCGCGGACATTGTGGTCGGTTATAATCACGCCCAGGCCGCGGTCCTTTAATTGCGATACCAATGAACGAATTTCGTTCACGGCGATTGGGTCAATGCCGGCAAATGGTTCGTCCAATAAAATAAATTTCGGGTCGTTCGCCAATGCACGCGCAATTTCAACGCGGCGGCGTTCGCCACCCGATAATGCGGTCGCCGGACTGCGTCGCAGGTGTTCAATTGAAAATTCGCGCAATAATGATTCCAATTTTTCATGACGGCGCGCGCGGTCGGGTTCAACAACCTGTAATATTGCCATGATGTTTTGTTCAACGGTCAGTCCACGAAAAACACTGTTTTCCTGGGGCAGATAGCCAATGTGCAGGCGCGCCCGTTGATAAAACGGCAGACGGGTTATATCCTGGGAATTTAGGAATATTTGCCCCGATGTCGCGTTTAACTGGCCCGTGATGCAATAGAATGCCGTGGTTTTTCCCGCGCCGTTCGGCCCCAACAGACCCACGGATTCACCCTGGTGCACAATCATTGATATGTCGCGGATAACCGTGCGGGCACCATAGTTTTTTGATAAATGTTCAACGCGTAATACAGATTGTTTCATAATTTTATCACCATTTCAGATGTTGTTATTTTGTCGCCATTACTGGAATCAATATGGACATCGCCATATAATTTCAGGTTGTTTTTCGCCTGGTTATATTCGGCATGATTGGCGCGAATTTTGTCGATAATTCGTTGCCCGTCGGTGTGACGTACCGTTGTGCCGTTGACCGTGTCCATAAATATTATGTCCGGTGTTTTGTATTCTTGGCGGCCGATTTTTGCGTGGATTGTAAATGGTTCGCCATTTTTATCAATGCCCGAAAAATCAGCGTTTGTCATTTTGAATTGGTTACTGGTTATTTCAACCATATTTATCGCCGTAATCGGTGTCCATAATAACTGTTTTGTGAATACCGCGCCGGCAACCAATGCCGCAACCATCACCAGTCCCCATCCGGTGAACAAAAATTGCCAAATGCGGGTTAAACGCCGGTGTTTCGAAAATATAATAAAATTTCTTTTGTTCGATACCATAATCGCATTTTTGCATAACATAAACTAAAATGCAATTTTTATATTTGAGAGCGGCTTTTTTTGTGATATAATGTGTCCAGTGGAGATGAGAAAGTTTTTTGCGTTTTTTATTATCGGTATTTTGTGTGTCACGGGTGACGCCGGTGCCGCCAATGTCACGGTTAAAAAAGCATCGTCGGTAAAAAAACAGGAAACCAGTGGTTTGGAAACAATCACATCGGGGTCGCTGTTGCCGGGGGTAATTGGATTGGTATCTAATGTGGCGTCGTTGAAAAAACAAACCGAAGAGTTAAAGGCCGAATGTGTTCCGTCGGGAACAGAAAGTGCGTGGGTCGATAATATTGTCAAAGAATATGCCAAAACCGGGGCGAAGACCGCCGAACAAATGTTGGGTGGCGCCAAGGCGTGTTCGTCGGACAGTGGTTGGGATTTAGAGGTTCAAAGTGCACGTTTGACACCCGGTGGGGGCGAACCGTGTATGCCTGTGTTTGATGATAAAGATGCAATTTGGTATGGTTATCCGAAAGTCGCGAAAGCAAAGTATTGTCCAGATATGGGTGATACCACATGTGCAGATTCCAAGAAGAAAAATGAATCCAACATATATAAAATATTTGGTGCATTGGATTGGACCCAGGAAGATTACCTGGTGGGCGAGGGCGATATGTTTATCAAAATGATGGAAAAAACCGATAAATGTGCGCCTGAAAAAATTACCGCCCGTAATCGCGAGGCATATGCCAATTTTGTAAAACAAACCATTTCTGGTGCCGGGCAATCGCAAAATACCGGTGCCGTGTATGAAGCCATTGGCAACCTGACCGGCAGTGGGGGTGGGTTGTCGGGAGTGGGGAGTTTGGCACCCACCGTCATCCAACTTTTAGATAAATAAAAAATAATAGCACATCTGCTTGTCGTTTATTCGTTTATGTAGCATTTGTACACTGCACTCATAAACGACTGCGCATCTGTGCCATTATTTTTTATTTATAATTTTATCTGCTTGTTGATGGCTCGTTTATGTAGGTCAACTACACTGCACTCGCCATCAACGGCGTATCTACACTGTTCTTTATCTAAAAACATCGCTTAAACGGTTTTTGTTTTTTTATTCTGCACTCATAAACGACTGCGCATCTGTGCCATTATTTTTTATTTATAGTTTTATTTGTGTATTTACCACATGGGTGGTTTTCTTTTTCTGCTTTACTGGGGGGCAAAAAAATAGTATAATATTACATAAAGGTTTATTACAAAGGAAGGTCTTGGTATGTTAAACAAATTTTTTTCAACTGCATTTGTGATTGGTTCGGTTGTCGCGCTGGCTGGGTGCGCCGGGTCAAATAATGGTGAATACGCGTCCACGCCAACCGTCGATTATGTCGAGGGGTTGGATGTCTATTCTGCGCCACATCAAGATTCTTTCTTGAATCAATTGGCGATGAATTATCGTTCTTATGCGATTTATAATGCGCGCACATCGGGTTATCCGGAAATGGGCGAATTGTTTGCGCAAAAGGCCGTGACCGCATTTTCGGGTGAAACACCGTTCCCGGAAACAATTTCTAATTGGCCGGTTGGGGCGGCGGATGGCGAAATGCTGAATATGGCGTATAACGACATGATTGATGAATTCAAAAATGATGCGACCGAAACGCGTCCTGATGTCGCGGCCGAGGCCCAGGCGAAATTTGATTGTTGGTTGTCGGCAACATCGACCGGGCAAATGGAAACCGCAAATCAATGCCATGATCGTTTTATCGCGGCGATGGATGTGTTGAAAAATTGCAAAAAGGGCGGATGTCGCGTTGCAAAACAAAATGCTAAACCTGCATCGATTGAAATAGAAAATCATGCGTTTTATCCGGAAACCCGTTCAATGGGTGCCGCCGCGGGCGTTGCATATCCGCGTGATGGTATCGTTATCGTGAACAATGTTAGTGTGCCGGGTAATTTGGTGCAAACGGTGCCGGTGGGGCAAACACCAATGGTATTTAATCAAAATATTTATGGTGGCGATAAACAGGTTTCTAACAGTGGTAATACATTGGCGGTGAATCATTCGTCGGGTTCGCGTTGCGATTGCAAGACAGGTGCGCCGGTAATAATTGAAATGCCGGAAAATAATGCGGCATCGATGCCGGTGGAATCTTGTCCGTGTTCACAAAACGACGAATTGCCAACTTTGGGTGAAGAATTGGTGACCCGTGACGAGTTTATCAATATGATGATGGCGATGCGCGCCGAAATCCGTGCGATAAACGAACGTTTGGATGCGATGCGGCCAAATGATGAACGCGCGGTTATCAAAGTGCAACAGATTCCGCTGGAGCCAACGCAACATGTTATGGAAGAAATATTCGAGGTGCATTTTGACTTTAACAAGGCCATTATTAAACCGGAATATGATGCGTTGATTCGTGAATTGGCAACGGCAACACAAAATAACAAAAATATCAAGGTGTCTGTGGTTGGACATACCGATACCGCCGGCAGCAACAGTTATAACTATGCGTTGGGTGGTCGCCGTGCCGAGGCCGTGCAAAAAATGCTGATTGGATATGGTATCCCGGCCAGTCAGATTGTCGCGGTGTCTGCGGGTGAAGAAGATTTAAAGGTTAAAACCGCCGATGGTGTGCCAAACGCAGAAAACCGCCGTGTGCGCGTTGTCAAAGAAACTCACTATACCGAACCGGGCAAGGTCGTTCCTATCGCAGTTGTCAGCGATGGTGATGCCGATGTCCAAGCATTTGACGAGGATTGTTTGGATTGTGAATAAAAGTTTTTAGAACAAAATACTTGACAAAAAGAATTTATTAGTGTAAATTCGGTCTTGTCAGAGAGATGTTTTGAAAGAGGCATAAAATGACAGAAAATAAGAAAAAATTAAATTTTGCGCAGGGGACATTGGGTGTGCGTATGCGGCGCGAAGAAGAACAACCGGTGAATTTGGTCGAAATTTTTTCGTCACGCGGTGTTGATTTGACGGGCGCAGAATTTTAAGAATAACATCTTGAAAGTTCTATTTTGTGGGCGTGGGGAACCGCGCCCATGTTTTTTTTATTTAATTTGTGTTTGGGGTGGGGTGGTGTTTTGTGATACAATATGTGGGTTACATACAAAAAGGTTTATTGATGAAATTTGTTGGTTTAACCGGGGCCCAGGTCGTGGCCAGTCGTAAAAAATATGGAACAAATGTTATACCGGGGGTCAAACGTAAAACCGCGTGGCAATTTTTATTGGATGTGTTTCGTGATAAAATCAATCTGATTTTATTGGGAATGCTGGTCGTGTTTTTGATTATGGCGATGTTTGGGGTTGGTGGATATTTAGAACCAATTGGTATTGGTGTTGTTTTGTTGTTTGTTGCGATAATTGGTGTGGCGACAAAATTGCGTGCGCAACGGTATTCTATGGATTTGAAAAATAAAACGGCGGTGCGATATGCTATTGTTGTTCGTGATGGTAAAATCAAACGGATAAACACCGATGATATTGTTGTTGGTGATGTTGTGTTTTTGCAATCTGGCGAAACTATTCCGGCGGATGGTTATATTGTCGATGGTAAAATAAATGTGAATAATTCTGTGTTAAATGGTGAATCCGAAGAGTGCCTGAAAGAACCAGTGGATGATTTTGTATATAATCCAAATGCGCGTATCACGGCCGATGATTATGTGGGGGCAAATTTATTGTTTGCGGGTACCACGGTGCAAAGTGGCGAATGCTATATGGTTGTGGGTAAAATTGGTGTGCATACCGAAAATGCAAAAACTTTGTTGGCCATGCGTAATATCGACGAGGTTAAAACCGATTTAGATATAAAATTAGATAAATTGGCAACGCGTATTGGTCAATTTGGTTATATTGGTGGCGCGATTGTGGCGTGCGTTTTGTTGGCGGATTCTGTGATTGCTGCGGGTGGGGTGCATGCGTTTTTTGCGTCCGGGTGGATGAATATATTACATCAAATTTTGGATGCGTTGGTTGTTGCGCTGACGATTGTGGTTGCGGCAGTGCCCGAGGGGTTGCCGTTTATTATCACCATGATTATATCGCAAAATGCGCGAAATATGATAAAGCATAATGTGTTGGCAAAAAATACTCATAAAATACCCGAGGCCGGAAATATTCAAATTTTATGTACAGATAAAACCGGGACATTGACATATGGAAATTTAATTCCAATCACAAATTATCTGGGCGACGGCAGTCAGGTTGATTTTAATTCTGTGTTGCCGGTGTCGCGATTTATTGTTGCAAATATTTTATTTAATACCGGTGCGGCGTGGGATGATAATGGCAAAATTGTCGGCGGAACCAGTACGCAACGCGCATTGTTGTCGGGGTTGGATAAAAATTCAAAATTGGTGCGGACGGTTCTGCGCGAGATAAAAACATTAGATAAAATTCCGTTCGACAGTGCGAATAAATTTTCTGCGGTGCGTGTTGTGCGACGTCAAGATGAAAAACAATTTGTGTTATATATGGGCGCGCCGGAAATGATTTTGGAACATGTGTCTGGTTATATTGATGTGAATGGTGTCGTGCATAAAATAAACAAATCTGCGGTTGCCGCCATAATTCGTGATAATGCACGCCAGGCAAAACGCATGGTGGCAATGGCGTATGGGGTTGGTAAAACATTGGATGCAAAATTGCCAGATAACTTAAATTTAATATCGTTGGTTGCAATTCGTGATGATGTTCGGCGCGAAGTACCATCGGCCGTTGCGCGTATGCATAATGCGGGAATTCATGTGATTATGATGACGGGTGATAATTTGGATACTGCGCGTGCGATTGGTATTGATTCGGGGATTGTTAAAAATGATGATGATTTGGTTTTGACCGCCCGTGAATTAGATTTGATGACGGATAATGAAATCAAGAAAAAATTGTATAAATTGCGGGTTGTTGCGCGTGCGGTGCCGCGGACTAAATTGCGTTTGGTTAAAATTGCCCAAGAAATGAATTTGTGTATTGGTATGTGCGGGGATGGCACAAATGATGCGCCCGCATTGCGTCGCGCCGATGTTGGATTTGCAATGGGAAGTGGGACGGATGTTTGTAAAGAGGCCGGCGATATTATCATTACCGATGATAATTTTGTGTCGATTGCAGATGCGGTTTTGTTTGGGCGAACTTTTTTGAATAACATTACAAAATTTTTAATGTTTCAAATGCCAATAAATATTATGTTGGTTGTGTTCAGTTTAATTTATCCAATTGTGTATGTTGTACCGGCATTTGTTGCGGTGCAAATTTTGGTGATAAATATTGTGATGGATTCATTAAATTCTTTGTCGTTTGGTGCGGAACCCGCAAAGCCGGAATATATGACCACACCGCCCCAGCCCAAGGGTGCATCGTTATTTGCCGGCGGGGTGGCGGCGCGCATATTTGCGGTGTGTGTTGAATTTTGTTTGATATTTGGGTTGTTGTTTTTGCCGTGTGTTCAAGATGTCTTTGGTGAAAACCCGGATGTAAATTTAACTGTTCGGTTTGCGTTGATTATGTTGATTGCGGCGTTTAATGGATTTAATGTGCGCACAGACGATATGCGTTTATTGCGCGGAGTTGCTAAAAATCCGGCGTTTATATTGATTGCGGCAATAATTATTTGTGGGACATTCACAATTGTTCAATTTGGTGGCGATGTATTCCAGGTCGTACCATTGACATTGGTGCAATGGATGACATTGTTCGTATTGTCGTTTTTAATAATCCCCATGGATTTGATTCGAAAGTTATTTGTGAAATGAAAAAAAGCGGTCGCATTTGCGGCCGCCTGTTTTTTTGTGTATGCTTAATCAATGAATCCCCATGCGGCGCGATATCCACGGTCACGTTCAAAGAATATTGTTGCGCCTTGTAATTGTTTTGCATTTACATTTTTGATGATAAATGTTTCTTGTAATTTTGGACTCATTTTGTTTTTACGAGTCAACGGCATTTCTAACGCCATTGTTGTTTCACGACAGCATGTATCTGGATTCATGCATTTTGCATCTTTGCATTGATAGATTTTTGTGGTGTAATCTACGCCGTCACGCAGATGGTCAACATTTACAACCATTTTTACGCCTTGGTCAATGTCGTAAAATTTAACATATCCGATTTCAGACGCTTCGCCATGATTGTTGCGAGTGAACATTTTTGAATACATTTTGTCTGAACGGTTGTTGTAATACTTTTTTTCATGGCATGTGGTTTTTCCGTGTTTGACATATGTGTCTTGGTATTCATTATCGTTGTGTCTTTTGTGACCGTAATCATTTGCGGTTGTGCATCCGGCAACGGTGAATACTAATGCAAGTGCAGATATTATGTTGATGAATTTTTTCATATTTTTTCTCCTTTGGTTGTTATATGAAATACATATTTATTTTATATTGTTTTATTTGTTTTGCGATGGGTATGATTGCCCAAAAAATACCGGAATCAATGCATATAGCAAGAATATTGTCTTGTTGGTTTTTATATGTGCGTTGGATTAAATTTTTTATACATACCAAACCAAAGGAGTTAAATTATGTATGAATTATTACAACATTTAATTGCGTTAAAATATTCTTGTAAAATAAATCATTGGGCGACCGACGATTATTCGCGGCATTTACTGTATGACAGATTGGGCGAGGGCATTGATACATTTGTTGATAAAATTGCCGAACGCTATTTTATGTCGCGTGATGAAAAAAATGTGTTCAAAGAAAATATTTTAAATCCAAAATTTATTGAGTTAGATATTGTTAAAAAATGTATGCAATTGATTGAATTGATTGAACGTATGATTGCAGATCAAGAAGTCAATCAGGGTATGACATCGTTGTTGACGGATATCGAATCGGAATTGTTGAACAAGGTTGCGTTGGCGCGATTGTAATTTATTTGTCCGTAAAAAAATATGCCCGATGAAAATCGGGTGTTTTTTATATTAAAAAAAACCCACACATTTTTGATGTGTGGGAAAGCATATCGTGTTTTAAATATTTGTTTTTTTGTCTAGAACATAAATCTGATGCCAATATCGCCACCAAAGTTATGCAAACCGGACGCAACATCAACATATGTATAGCGTGCGGCGACATCAACGGCGAAATGTTCCATATCAAATGTCATGCCCAGCATACCACTGGCAGAAAATCCTGCTTTGTCGGTGGATTTGGCGATGCCTGCACCGGATGCATCAATGTCGGCAAATCCGGCACCAATACCCAATCCGGCAAATGGACGAATCATTCTGTATCCGCCGAATTCCATATATGTATTCAACAATAATGTTTGCAATTTTGTGTTCACATCAACATTATAACCGGCAAAATCTGATGAATCTTTGGCCTTGCTGTATATAGACCATTCGATTTCAGAACGATATTGTTTGTCGATTTCCAAACCCATTGCAACACGGCCTTGGAAAGTCATGTCGGTCATGGATTCTTTGGTGTTCAATAAATTATAATTTGTGTTGCTGTATGCGATACCGCCACGCAGTCCAACATACGGGTCGTATCCGCCAATTTGCCAAGAACTGCCGTCATGCGGGTGACCAGCAAATGCCGGGCATGCAATCAATACAGCCAGTGTAGAAATAGCAAGTTTTTTCATTTTTTCTC
This sequence comes from Alphaproteobacteria bacterium UBA3635, assembly GCA_002373935.1. Lineage (GTDB taxonomy): Bacteria > Pseudomonadota > Alphaproteobacteria > Rs-D84 > Rs-D84 > Enterousia. The sequence continues at coordinate 10,983 of DFKW01000009.1, forward strand.
TCCTTTGTGAGTTTTTATTGTTTTTTGTGTCGATACAGGGATGTTATCAAATAATTATTTGTTTTTATATAGGTATGGATGCCCAGAATATTTTTTGGGAATTTTTTCCTTTATTTTTATTATGTGCGCATTAGAATATTTATTATGAAATGCAAATTTTTGACATCTTGTGCATTGTTATATTGTGGTATGTTTTTTCCGCATGGTGCGTACGCGTCCGTGTTGAGTATTTCGTCGTCAGATGTATTACCTGTGACGGGGCCTTATTCAAATGTCGAAATACATTATGGTGGTAATTATAATTTGTCGGCACTGGATAATATTTTGATGGATGGTGCCAATTTAACATTTAATAGATGGCATGGTGCATTTGCAATTGGTTTAAACGCCGATGACGATTTTGATGGTGATTTAGAAGCATCCGTGAATGTACAAACTTTGGTGCAATTAAAATTGACGGATGAATATTTGACGACACATACAAATTCAGACAAGATTTTGCGTTTGCGTGGTTTGGTGCGTAATAACACGATTGAAATCATAGAGGGCGATTCGCCATCATCTACATACCGTTATGAGTGGGTTTCTTGTGCGGGTGGTGACGGGATGTGTTTGAAGCGGGTTTATTCGCAACGTTATACCCAGGCGCGCGCCGCCGAACAGGTACGTGTCGCACTTGCAACCACGGGCGTGCAAAACAATCCGCGTATGTTGTTGCGACCAATGTCGATGATAAATAACACGGAATTGGTGTCGATGTATGATTTTTCGGACGAATTATTTTTGTCTGTTGCACCGGAATATTATACGGGACCCGATTTTGGTGGGTTGGGGTTGCGTTTGAATTCCGGTATGGGGGTGATGGGAAAATTATCTGTGGGTGTGTCCGGATATGTATATCGTGGTGATTTCGAAAATTCGGTCAGTGGTTTTAAATCCGATATTTATGGTGGAAATGTGCGGCTGCATTACGCGTTTGATGAAAATTTATTTTTACGCGGTGTTGGTGGATTCAGTTTTGCAAACATAAAATGCGATGATGTGGTTGATGGTGGCGGCGTGGTCAGTAATCCACATGCATTTGGTGTGTATGGTGGTGCGGATTTTGGTGCAAAATTTAATTTTGAATCTGGGTTGATGTTGTCACCCTTTGTTGGGGTCGGTGTGACAGATGAAACGATTGTTGATGTGACGCAAAATGATTTCTTTGTGCGTGTGGGAAATGATGTTGGATTTAAATATTTTATGGATGGTGTGTCATATAATTACTTTTTGCGCACCGGTATAAATTCCAATGGCTATTTAGATGCATCGATTGGTATTGGTGTTTGGACCGTGGCGGATAAAATTGGTGGTGGTGTATCTGTTGGTGCGATGGATACTGAATTTGGTTGGACCGCCAAAGTTTCCGGTAATATCAGATTTGCATTTTAATCAACAATTTTTCCATGCAGGCATGATTTGTTTGCAGATGTGATTTTTATATTCGCTAATGTTTTTGGATTTTCGGTTGAAACAACGCATGGTTGCATATACGGTGTGCGGTAAATATGATGTGTGCCGGTTTTGTCGGGTCCTTCGTATAAACAATCAAATGTTTTATCAACGCAAGACAAATTAAAATCGCGTTGAATTTCGTTTAATATCGAATCCAATTTTATCAGCCGTTCAGATTTTATGTTTTCTGGTATCTGGTTTGGCATCAATGCCGCCGCCGTGTGTGGGCGAGGTGAATATTTGAACGAATAAGAATTTATAAATCCAACGCGTTTTGCAATCGCGCAGGTTTGTTCGAAATCATCATTTGTTTCGCCCGGAAACCCGACGATAAAGTCAGACGATATTTGTATGTCGGGGCGCGCGGTACGGAATTTGTTGATGATGTCCATGTATCCGGTTAAATCGTATGGCCGATTCATTTTTTGCAATATTTTTTCAGAACCGCTTTGAATAGGCATATTCAAAAATGGTAATAATTTTGGTTCGGTTCGAAACATATCAATTAAATCATCGGTCATTTCGGTTGGATAACTGGATGTGAAACGAATTCTTTTTACCGAATCAATTTTTGCGGTATCTCGTATTATGTCCGACAGACGATATGTTTTACCATTTTCGTCCCGATATTTATAACCATTTACATTTTGACCCAGCAAGCAAATTTCAATTGCACCAACGGCCGCTGAGTGCATGATTTCCGCCAAAATATCGGAATAGGGGCGTGAAATTTCAGGGCCGCGTGTGTATGGAACAATGCAATATGTGCAACAATGATTACAGCCCTCTTGGATAGGGATGTATGCCACATGTGGTGATTTTGAAATCGGTGGCAATTCATCAAATTTTTCGAGCCCACCCAAATTTATATCTAATAATTTTGTATTTGGGTCTGATAATATTTCTGGTAATTTATGATAACTTTGTGGGCCCAATACAAAATTCAAATCGCGGATTTTGCGAAATGCGTCCGCACCCGATTCGCGCGCGACACAACCAACAATGCCATAAATGGCCCCCGGCTTTTTTGCACGGCGTATGCGCCCCAGGGCCGAATAAACTTTATCGGTTGCCTTGGCACGAACGGCACAGGTGTTTAATAAAATTATATCTGCATCCGTCACATTATCCGTGTGTTCAAACCCATGATGTTCCAGCATCGCCGCGATGCGCATCCCATCATAGACGTTCATTTGGCAACCAAATGTTTTGATATAAAATTTTTTATTCGATGACATTTTTATTTATGCCGTGTCCGGTTTGCATGAACCATACGCAATGCGTTGTTGCGCAATCTGGTATAACGGTTAATGCGACGTTGCGTATTGTTGTTATATTGTGAAATTTCAACAGTGCCGTAACGAACGCCGGTGATTGGATTGTCTTCGATAATAGTCACAATTTTCATGTTTGTTTTCCTTTTTTTTGTTTATTTGTGGCTTGTCCTGAAAAACATTTTTTGTCGCGCTGAATGCATTGTTTTAAATGTTTTTAGTGATTTATGTTGTGGAAATTGTTTCGTTTTTTGTATCTGTTTTGGAAACAGGTCAATTTGTTCGAAATGTATTTCCGGAATTACGAAATCCATCGTTGTTGGTTGAAACGGGTCGTGTTGTTCGGGTATGTCTGCAACAACCAATTTTATGTCGGCGGCACTCGCAATTTCACGCAATGCAGAAATTAGTATTTCGGGTGTTTTTGCCGGCATAAAAATAATTATATCCGCCATAATTTTTTACCCCAATTTCTTTTTCAAAATTTCGTTTACGACACCTGGGTTTGCCTTGCCACCAGTTGCACGCATTACGGCACCAACAAAGAATCCAAACAGGCCAACCTTGCCGGATTTGTATTGTTCAACCTGAGACGTGTTTTGTGATAAAACATCGTCAATGATTTTTTCGATGGCCCCCGTGTCGGTCATTTGTTTCATGCCAAATTTGTCGGCAATTTCACGTGGTGTGCCCGTTTCGCCATCCAGCATTTTTGTAAATATCTCTTTGGCTTGTTTGCCGTTGATGTCATGCGCCGCAATCATATCAACCAATTCAGCAAGGTTTTCTGGTGTGATAATGCGTGGCGCATCCGGGTCGGTGTTTTCACGTATCTCGTTTGTTATGTCATAGTTTTCCGGGTGCGCAAACAATTCGGAAATCATCCAGTTTGCAATCGATTTAGCACGCGCGGGTTTATCACCAACGGATGTGTCAAACCATTTTGAAATATCGGTTGTTTCTGTCAATCGTGCCGCATCATATTCCGCCAAACCATATTTTTCAATGTATCGTGCGCGTGTTGCCTCGGGCAATTCGGGCATGGTGCGGCGGATGCGTTCAATGCGGTCATCGGTTATTACCAACGGCAATAAATCCGGGTCCGGGAAATAACGATAATCCAATGCGTCTTCTTTGCTGCGCAGGACGGATGTTGTGCCGTCGCCTTGGTTATAACGCATGGTGTTGCGTTCGATTGTGCCACCAGATTCCAAAATTTCGATTTGACGACGTGCCTCGTATTCAATGGCGGTTTTTATAAATTTGAACGATACCATGTTTTTAATTTCGCAACGTTCGTTAAACGTGTTCGTTCCCGCGCGACGCACAGATACATTGACGTCGGCACGCATGGAACCTTCCTCCATATTGGCGCGTGATACGCCCAATGCGCGTGCAATTTCACGAATCTTACGCAGGTATCTTTCCGCCTCGTCAGGGGATGAAATGAACGAATTGTTTTCCGGATTTTTTACATCCAAAAATGTCACGATTTCCAATAAAGTCACCCCGGTACGATTATAGTCCGCAAAAGATTTTGTCGGATGCGCATCGTGTTTTAATTTTCCGGCATCTTGTTCCAAATGGGCGCGTTCGATTAAAATTTTTTTGGGATTGCCATCGTCGCCCATAATTTCAACCCATCCACGACCGACAACAGGTGGTTGATCAGCCGGTTGCGAAATCTGATATCCCTGGGGCAGGTCAGGGTAAAAATATTGTTTGCGGGCAAAACGACTGACGCGGGAAATTTCCGCATTTATGCCCAGACCGAATTTAATCGCCTGGTCAACACAGTATTCGTTCAATACCGGCAACATGCCCGGCATCGCGACATCAACCATGCATGCCTGGGTATTGGGGGCGATTGTCGGATTATAATTTGCCGATGCGCCACTGAAAATTTTACTGTTGGATAAAACCTCGATATGGGTTTCCAAACCAATAACTACTTCCCAATTACCTGACTTGCCTTGTATCGTAAACATTTTTATTTTTCCTTGCTTTTTGTTTTTTTATACTTTAATATTCCCCATACGGATGGCCAGATAGCTCAGTTGGTAGAGCAAGGGACTGAAAATCCCTGTGTCAGTGGTTCGATTCCACTTCTGGCCACCATTTTTTTATTGCTATCTTGCCAAATCATTTTTTATTCACCCATAATTTTTGTTGGACGATTGTCAACACCACTGAACTGTTGAATATGTTTTGCCAATTGCAAAACGCGCATATCGTCAAAGCGGCGACCTACAACCTGCATCCCCAGGGGCAGACCGTTTTCCGCCATGCCGGCCGGTGTCGATACCGCCGGAACACCCGCCAGGTTCATTGCGACCGTAAATAAATCCAATGCGTAATATTCCAACGGTGATAAATCAGAATCCAGTGGCATCGCGGTGCCGGCGCCCGCCGGGCATACGATTAAATCACATTGTTCAAATGCGCGTGTGAACGCATCGGCAATCAAACGACGAACACGTGCCGCCTGCATGAAATATACATCGTATGATTCAGATGATAAAACGGCGGTGCCGATAATCATACGGCGTTTAACCTCGTCACCAAATCCGGCGGCGCGGGTCTTTTTATATGTGTCGATTAAATCGTCACCATCCACACGCAGACCGTATCTCATTCCGTCATAGCGCGCCAGGTTCGACGATGCCTCGGCCGGGGCGATGATGTAATATGCCGCCAATGCATCCAAGATGTTTGGAATTGAAACCTGGACTATTTCGGCACCATTGGATTTCAAATCGTTAATGCGTGCATCAAATATGCGTTTCATATCGGCGGATATTTCGACATTTTGGAATTCTTTGATTATACCGACACGTAATTTTTTGCCCGCGCCCAAAATCGGTTCCAGTTCGCCCGATACATGAAAGTTTTGATTTGGTGCAGATGTGGAATCTTTGTCATCGTGTCCCGCCATAATTGATAATAATAATGCCGCGTCATCCACCGTGCGTGCGATTGGACCGGGGGTATCTAAACTGGATGCGAATGCGACGCAACCCCAACGGGAACACAGGCCGTATGTTGGCTTTACACCGACCAGTCCCGTGATGGATGCCGGAAAACGAATTGAACCACCGGTGTCGGTACCCGTGCCACCCATGGCCAGACCCCCAGCCACCGCGGATGTCGTGCCGCCCGATGAACCGCCGGCGGTAAGTTTACGTGTCCGTTGCCATGGGCTGACCGGGGCACCAAAATAGGAAGTTTTAGAAAATGTGCCCATCGCAAATTCGTCCAGGTTTGCCTTGCCCAACAGGACCGTTCCGGCATCGATATATTTTTGTGAAATTGTTGATTCATATTCCGGGATAAAATTTTCCAACATGCGTGATGCCGCCGTTGTGCGAATGCCGCGGGTTGCAAATAAATCCTTCATCGCGATTGGAATACCGTCCAAAACGCGTGCACTGCCGTCGGCATAACGGGCGTCCGCGGCGGCCGCGTCGGCGAGTGCGCGTTCAGGTGTGACGGTGATATAGCAATTTAATTCAGCCCCGAATTTTTCAATGCGGGCCAGGTGCGCGTGCGTCAATTCCGTCGCAGATATTTCACGCGATTTTAATTTTTTTAATGCGTCCACTATTGTTAAATCAATCATGCTTGGTTCCTATTTTTGTTTTTCGTATTTATCAGCGAATAATTTTTTACCAATTAAATTAATCACGAATTCATCAGTGCATTTGCCGTTGGCAATACATCTGGGACAATTTTTTTTATCCCGGATTGCACATTTTTTTTGAAATGGATGTATATAAATTTCCAGTTCTTCGGAATAATATTTGTGTTCGTATGCCGTCCAGGCGGTTTTATTCATTGATGCAAACAAGGATATTACGCACGCGTCGTCGGGAATAGTTGTGCGTTTGACTTGTTTCAAAAAATCGTCCATTTCTGTGGCAGACCAATGACCGCACGGTGTTTTTTCGCCCGCGTGAAAGTTATATGATGTTTTCAAAAATACATTTGAGTTCTTTGCCATTTTAATACTCCTTTTAATCTGCATCCATAACCTTGGGTACGGCAAAATATCCGCGTGAAACGCCCGATTTATCCGGGGCGTTTGCCAAAATTTTATCACGCATGTTTGGTTCGGTGACCGTGTCCGTGCGCATTGGTAAATCGTGCTCAGATGGGTTTAACAATGGTTCAACGCCGTGGGTGTCGATTTTTTGTAATTTATCCAGCCACTCGATAACGCCGTCAATGTTCATTTGTTCCAATTTTTCGTCAGATATTTCAATTCTGATTAAATCTGCGAATTTGTGTAATTGTTGCTTGCTAAATGCCATTTTCAATCCTATATTGTTAAAGTAAAGGAATTATACTATGATTTTGCCGGATTTCAAGGATTTTCCGCGTGCCGGGCGTGTGATTGGCATTGATTGGGGTGCGCGGCGCACGGGTATTGCGATATCGGACCCAATGCATCAAATGGTTTTTGTGCGACCCGTTGTGTTATCGTCCGGTGCGGATGATTTGGTTCAAAAAATTGTGACGCTGATTACGGATGAAAATGTGTCGGGGGTGGTTGTTGGGTTGCCTTTGCGCATGGATGGGTCTGCGTCCGAGACAACACAAAATGTTCGTGCGTTTGTGGATGCGTTGGCGGCGCGCGTGGATGTACCAATTTGTATGTTGGATGAAACTTTGTCATCAATGTCCGCCCAGGATGATATGGGACGTGTGCGGATGCGTGATATAAAACAAAAACTGGATTCGGAATCGGCGCGTGTGATTTTGGAAAATGCGTTGGCGATAATTAAACGACAATAATAATTATTTTTTCATATATAAAAATCCGCCAAATGGCGGATTTTATGCATATAGGTTAAATTTTAATCTTCGGTTTTTTCGGGGATTCGTCCGTCGGCGGACAGTATAACCGCAATCCAACGGGTGGAATCAAATTGTGCCGTGATAATAAATATCGCCGCCAGGATGGGAACACTGAAAAACATGCCGGCAATACCCCACAGACCGCCCCAAAACACCAGGTTTATTAAAATCGCCAATGTGGACAGGTTCAATGTTTTGCCCATTAATTTTGGGTCTAATATATTTCCAAATATGATTTCCAACATCACCAATCCGGTTGCTGTTAAAAATGGTAAATGCAAAGAATCGCCCGAAATCAATGCGTATAGAATTGGCATCGCGCATGCAACAATAGAACCAATTGTTGGAATATAGTTCATTATGAAAACCAAAAATGCCCAAACACCGGCAAATTCCAAACCAATTGTGCGCAACCAAATGTATGCGCCGATGCCGGTTGCGGCGGCGATAAATGTTTTAACAAATAAATATTTTTTCATATTTTTATCGAAACTTTCGACAATGTATCCAAATTTTTTTGTCTTGGATTTTGATTCAAATAAATTGTTCATTTTTGCATGAAATGTACTTTGTTCGACAAACAAGAATAAAATGTAAATCAAAATCATACCAACCGATGTTGCGATGTTTGCCGCCGATGCGCCAATGGTTTTTACAATGTCGGCCAAATTTGGGAACATATTTATATCAAATTTTAATCCCAGTGAATTAAATATGTATGTTCCCAATGTTGTCAGGCGATTTTGTATTTCCGGTATGCGGTCAACAAATTCGGAAAACATCGGGTTGATTTGTGTCGCAAATGTATAGAATAAAAACAGTAAACTGGATGCGGACAACAGTATCGATACAATGTTAAAAAATCCGGGCCAAAATCGTGGGCATTTTTTAATGCAATTACTGAACGGCATAATCTTGCGAAAGTATGCCGCGATTGCGTTTATTAAATACCACAAAAATATTGCAACTAATAGTGGTATCAATATTGAACGTCCGAACCATAATAATACAACCAGACCGCAAAAAATTATTATTCCGTTCATATTATTTTCTCCTTTCGTTTTTATTTGGTTTTCATGCATATAGCGCGTTTTTTATTATTTGATTTTTCCGTGTTCCAATGTTGTTGTGTTTGTTGGTTGAACCAGTTTTGTAAATTGTGGTTGGTGACTGATGAAAATAAATGTTGTTTTTTTCATTTCGTGCATTATGTCGGCAATTTGTTGTTGTGTTGCCGCATCCGCGCCCGAGTCCGGTTCGTCCAAAATTGCCAATTTAGGTTGTGTCAAAACCAAACGCAATAACATCAATTTTTTTCGTTCGCCACCGGAAAAGCCAACATTGATACTGCGGTTCATCCAATCGCGTGGTATGTTTAATTGTTCCCGTACAGATTCCAATTTTTCCAAAAATTCACCCATTGGTAAATCGTGTCCGGTGTTAAAATTCGCGTGTGCCGACATTGTGTGTTTCAAAAAAGACATAACGGTCAATCCCGGAATTTCCGGCACATTTTGCGCCCCCAGGAATATTCCCAATAATGCGCGCTTGGTCGGTGTTTCATTTGTTATATCAATGTTATTAAATATGATTTGCCCAGATGTGATTTTATATTCCGGGTTGCCGGCGATTGTTTGGACCAATGTTGTTTTGCCCGAACCGTTGTGTCCCATCAATAAATGACGCGCACCGCGTTTTATGGATATATTGATGTTGTCCAACAATATTTTGTCTTGGGTTGACACAGATAAATTTTTTATTTCCAACATTTTTATTCCTGTTTAATTGCCATTTGTATCAGTTGTTTTGATTCTACCAAGAATTCCATTGGTAATCTAGATATAATTGGATTAGCCGTTGCGCCAATTATCAATGCGATTGCAACATCGGTTTCAATACCAGATTGTTCCAGATAGAGCAGGGCATCGGCATCAATTGCGCCGGTTGTGGCCTCGTGCGATTGATTATTTGTGTTGTTGGTATGAATAATTGTTGGAATTGTATTCGCGGTGGCGTTATTCCCAATTATTGTCGTGTCGCATTTTGACGCGTTTGTACAATTTTCACCGGTAAAACTTACTAAACTGCGAAAGGTTTGTTTTGATGCGTCCAATGCAACACCGTATGACAAAATATTTGATACAGTATTATTCCCAGCGTGTATCATTTTTGTCCCGGTGTCTGATTGTTGTGCGCCACGCGTTATGGTTAATGAATAAAAGTCGCTGTGTGCATTATTTCCGGCCAAAATCGTAGATGGGTATTTCCATGTCATGGCGGATCCAACCTCTATTTGGGTCCAATCCAATGTTGCGTTTTCGTCGCATCGACCGCGTTTTGTGACAAAGTTCAAAATACCACCAACATTTTTATTGTTTTCATATTTTCCGGCATACCAATTTTGCACGGTAGAATACCGAACACGCGCATTGTCCAACACAATGATTTCAACAACGCCACTGTGTAATTGGTGATTGGGGCGACGTGGGGCACTGCATCCCTCCATATAACTTAAATCTGAACCGGTGTCGGCGATAATCAGTGTGCGTTCAAATTGTCCAATTTTTGCGGTCTCGATTCTAAAATAACTGGCCAAATCAATTGGGCATTTGGTGTGTGGTGGGACATATACAAATGTGCCATCGGAAAACACGGCCGCGTTTAATGCCGCAAAAAAATTGTCAGATGCCGGGACGACCGTACCCAGATATTTTTTTACTAAATCCGGGTATTGTTGCACCGCCGCAGAAAACGGTAAAAATATAATCCCCAATTTTTCCAATTCGTCACGATATGATGTGTGCACAGATTTACTGTCGATAATTGTGTCGGTTGCCATGCCCAACAATGCGCGTTGTTCTGATTCCGGCAGTCCCATTTTTTTATACATTTCAGCCAATTCAGAATTATCAATTTCGCGTTGTGTTGCATAGTAATCAAAAGAATCATAATCAATCGGGGCATAGTCAATTTCGGCCCAATGTGGTTCCGACATTTTTTGCCATGTGTGAAATGCCGCCAGACGCCAATCGGTCAACCAATCGGGTTCTTGGCGGGCGGCAGATATTTCACGAACAAGTTCTGCGTTTAGTTTCAATTTGAGTCACCCGTATCTGCCAGTTGTTGCGCCTGGCCAAAAAAGGTCAAAGATTGTCCCAACAGGCCGTCTGTAAATGTTGATGCCAAAATACCATCGGGTTCGGTTGTTGTTAGATATTGCAACAATCGATTGGCGCGCGCCATATAATTTGTCACATTTTGTGAAATATTAGAATCCAGTTTTATACACCGCCGCAATTTTTCCAACGCGAACGGGTTGCGGGAATATTCATCCATAATTCCGCCCAATGCCCGCCACAGTGGATGTTCGTTCGTGTTGCGTGGCATCGCGTCAATTGCCGCCATAATTGGAATCAGGTTTTGCAATAAATCTTGGTAAATAATTTCGGCATTTTCCGCCACCGCATTTGTTGCGTTTTTATTTTTCAATGTTGCCTGGATTTTCCCCAGTAAATTGTACTGATGTCCCAATGTTTTTGTGATGTCTGTGATTTTTGCGTTCATGCCATGTATGGTTATGCACAAAATGATGGTGCTGACAAACACCAGACCCAACAACGACATAAAGATTATATCTTGCATTTTTCTGACTCCTGAGATAAACGATGATAATATCAGTATAACATACATTTTTTCGATTCGTGTGTTTTTGTGGTGCAAAATTAAAAACAAACCCACATATTTGACTTTTTGGTCTTGCACAGATTCGGTCGAATTGTTATAATATGCATATCTAGATTGAAAGAAAGGACCTTTAAATGTTTCGTAAGTTTTTGATTTTTGCAATGTTTGCAACGGCGGCGGGCTATTGTTTCGCGGACCCATATTTACCCCAGGTCACCACGTCCGAGGTTTTTACAGATTCATATTCAAATGACAAGGTTGTAGAACAGACCGATGTGACCCAGTATTCTTATGCGGCGCCGGTGCCTGCGTGGCCGATTGCGGGGTCTGATGCGGATGTGACCGTTGGTTGTGATGACAAACCGGGTGCAAACAACGGTGATAATATTCGTATTGTTTCTAAAATTGGCGATGATATGGTTGTTGATAACAGTTTTGATTTCAATGGCACGGGTTGGACCGGTGGGGCAAATATGTTGCATGGAAATCAAATACCGATGGGATTTGATGATGAATGCGAAAATGGTTCGGAAATGCCATTGTTGCGTCGTGAAACATTGGAAGATGACGGCGGAAATGTTTTGGCGGTTTCACGCAGTGGTCGTAAAAACTGTGCCAAACGCAACGCAATGGCAAATGCGGCGTTTTGGGAAATGGATTCTGATGCGGATACGGCCGAAATGGCGGTCGCCCAAAGTTCTGATGCCGAGGCGCCAAAATCACAACCGGATGCGGTGCGTTCTTGGGTGGTGGCCAGTGGTCAAACCCTGCGCGAGGTTTTGCAAGATTGGTGTGACAAAGAAGGTTGGGATTTGGTGTGGACAACATCGCGCGAATACCCGATTGAGGCATCTGCGGTGTTCAAGGGTCGCTTTACCGATGTGGCGTCTGCGTTGGTTCGTAATTTTGGACGTGCAACACCGGTACCGTATGCGAAATTTTACAAGGGTAATTTGGTGCTGGTGATTTCTACGAACGAAGAATAATTGAAATGTTGCGGGTGGTGTTCCCAATGGAGAGATAGTATGAAAACATTGTTAAAAAGATTTGTTTTATTTGCATTTTTTGGCGCGTTTGTCGCGGGTTGCACAATGGAACAATCGGCCAAGGTTGCATCGACCGTTGACCAAGATTTCGTCAATGCGTATGACGCGTTTGAAATGGCAAAAAATCCGCGGGCCAAGGTTGCCAGTGGTGACACTGTTTCCATGTCCGAGGGGGTATGGTTGGGAAATAAATCTGTGTCGTTGGAACACAAAAACAATTTGCCGGCACAATTTGAAACCGATACCGGAATTACAATTTTATTGGATGAACCCGTATCTTTACAGGTTTTGGCGAACAATATAAATTCTGTGACGGGGATACCAGTTAAAATTGATAAACAAATAAATTCTGAAAAATTAAAAAAGACAATTGATGTTGCATATACCGGAAAATTATCGGGCTTGTTGTCCCAGGTTGCGACGGATTTAGATTTGCTGTGGTATTATGACCGGGCGTCGATTGTGTTTTACGAAACGGAAACACGCACATTTACATTATATGCATTGGGAACCGATATGTCATATCAAACCGCGGTCCAGGCGGACAATTCCGGCCAGGTTGTGTTGGAATCTACATTGAAAGAGTGGGATGAAATTGAAAAGGCACTGACGGCGATTGTGGGTAATGCGGAAAATTCTGAATTTACCGTTTCACGCAGTTTGGGAACCATTACTGCAACGGCGCCACCGTCGGTATTGGCACGCATTGGCGATTATATTGAAAAGCAAAATAAACGTTTGTCGCAGTTGGTGACGATTGATGTCAAAGTTTTGCAAGTGTCGATTTCAAATGAATCTGCATTTGGGTTGAATTTGGCGGCGGCGATAAATTCGACATCGGGGTTGAACATCGTTGCAAATCCGAAAAATAATTTAGGTGTCGCAAACGCCAGTTCTATGAACATCGCGGTATTGTCAAATACTTTGTCGGCGGCGACGGGTGCGACGCATATCGAAAATGGCAGTGTCGTCAGTGGTGCATATACCAATGACCAAATTATGAACGGTTCGTTGGCGCGTGGCGCGGGCAGTACCGGTTTGATTGAGGCATTGGCAAAGCAGGGCAAGGTGTCTTTGGTGACAAATGTTGGCGTCACAACGCGTAATAATCGTGTCGCCCCCGTCAGCAATATGACATCGACCGGATATATTAAACGGTTTGAATCGCGCAATTTCACCACCGTCGAATCCAGTACCGTTGACCAGGCGGATTTACAGACCGGTTTTTCGATGCAGTTGTTGCCGAACGTTTTGGAAAATGGCAAGATTTTGTTGCTGTTCCGTATGTCGGTGCGTGAATTGATTAAAATGTCAACCCAATCGATTGGCGAGGTCACCTTGCAATTACCCGAGGTTGAAGAACGCAGTTTCATGCAAGAAGTCATCATGGAATCGGGTCAGATGTTGGTTGTATCGGGATTTGAAAAGCAAAAGAATAATGACACGCGTTATGGTTTGGGTGATCCGGACTTTATGGCGCTGTCTGGGTCGCGTTCGACAAATTCCGGACGTGATGTATTGGTGGTTATATTGACCCCGCAAGTATTGATCAGTCCGTTGGATGCCGAACGCAGTATCCAGCAAAACTGGGGTGCCCCATTGAATTAAAAAAAACCGCCCACCCGGGCGGTTTTTTTACAGAGTGCATCCGTCTCTGCTGTCGCAGAGCCGCGACTGTGGTTGATGAATAATTATTATTCTGGATATTCCCCGTCTTTTCTGTGCGCCAGCACAAAAAGAAGGGGTGGCACGAAACCACGATAGTGGTTGAGTGACGGGGCAGTTCAAAAAATTTATTGCACACGCAAAAAATTTTTTTCTATAATAACATCAGAAATCACCAGGGAGTTGATTTCGGAAAGGGTTATCGAAAGCCCGAACGTAGCCGGTGCAAAACCTGCATCGTTATCCCAAAGGTTCCATAATACCCGATTCGATTCGTGTCGGGGGTGGCTTTGTGTGACAATTCACTTTTTGCACCGATATTTATTTATCGTCGGTGTTTATTCACGATTTATAAATATAAATTTTTATTCCCAAAATGAGAAACCCCTCAAGCAACCTGATTTGGTTTGGCGGGGGTGCCGCGGTGTCGGATAGAAACGCCCGTGGAATCATTGTTACGTTTGATTTTCGAACACCCTTAGCCGTTTTATTCCCCGTTGGTTTCCAGCGGTGTTTTTTTATTTTTCGCGACCGCGAAAAATAACAGAGTTCAGAGTGCAAAGTTCACCCCGTCGCCCGTTGGGCTATGGGGCGCAGGCATAGTTCAGTTGATGAATTATTGATTTTGACTGTGAACCCCAGCCCCGGACATTCCCCGTCTTTTCTTGCGTAGCAAAAAAGAAGGGGTGGATGTTGAGCGTTAGCGAAACAGACGGGGCAGTTTTAAAAAAATTACCGCCGGTGTTTGGTTTTGCGTGGGATGTTTTTCAGACCGAATTCAATTCCCTCGACACAACTACGTTGTGTCTGCGGGGCACTCCTGACGGTTTGATTGCGCAATGCTTATCAAACCTACTCGTAGTCCCATGACGCGACATAAAACGGGTTGTGTTTAAACAAACTGCTAAGGCCTTTCTGGCATCCCTGCAAAACATCACCGCAAAGACAACGAAAAGAAAAGGACGGGAAAAATGAGAAAAATATTGTTCGGGCTGTTGGGGTTATTGTGGGCGATACCATCTTGGGCAAATTGCAATTTGTTGAATCCTAGTGACATGGTCGATTTTACGTTGCAAGAAAATGGAATCGTCAGTAATACCGCCACAGATACAAGAGATAAACTGCAAATGCAAGTTCTCGTAATATTTGATGGAACTACTTTTCAATCTGTAATAAGTGATTTTATAAGTACACCCGGTCATTATTCCTATACTTTCACTGTACCATCAGATGCCATAGCTGTCACTATCAAACACAACGGTCAGGGCAGAGATTTACGATTTAGCTCACGTTTCCGAACTCCTGGAACATACACTTTGTCATTTGATGTGTTGTCCGCAAACCCGACGATTGTCGGTGGGATACAATTACAAAACATTAAACTGGAACGTGGTGACACCGCAACGGCATACACGCCATACGATGCGAATTGCGTAGATCGCTGTGCAAATTTGTATAATTATTCTTATAGAAATTCAGAACATTATGAATTGGTTGATGGAAATACATTAAAAAATTTAGCAACAGACACGGCTAATTATTTTTCACTACAAATTTATGATGTAATAACAAAAGAATCGTATCTATATACCAGCACTTCAACACCTGGTAAATACAATTTAAAATTTACTGTTCCTAATGTTGATAATAGTGTGTCTATTTATCATAGTGGTAAAAGTGCAAATCTGGGTTTTTTTACATCACGAAAAATAAATCCCGGAGATTATGTTTTGTCGTTTGATTTGCTGTCCGCGAACCCGTCTGTTGTTGGTGGTTTACAATTAAAAAACATCAGTTTGCGACCTGCATATTGTTCCGAGATTCAGGTTGCATCCACGAAATACACTGAAACAGTGTTTAATCCGCTGAATACGGCGCTGCAGAGTGCGATTAGTGTGGTGGACAGTGTGGTGTCGCGCACGATAGCTCAGGCCGCCAGCATTGCAACTTTGCAGAGTGGCAAGCAAACCCGCCCTGCGAACAACACCGAATGCCCGGCGTATAAACAGTGTTTGTTGGTCGAGGACGAGCAAGGGGTTCCGCACTGGTACCAAATCACCGACCCGTTCCGTGATTTCGTCGCCCCGATTATTACCAATCGTGTGAGCGGTTCTTCATCAACATATAACCCTGGATTTACCCAGTTGGAGTATTTGCGTTCTGATGGGAGTGCTTACATAAACACGAATTATTCTCCAACATCAAAAACACGTATAGAAATTGTCGCGAAAGTTGACTCTGGTGCAGGTAATGTAAATATTGTTGGTTCAGGACGTGGAACAACAGGCGATTCTGCCAGTGCGTTACTTGTTATAAATTCTTTGAACGATAATACTGCCGAAATCAAATTCGACCCAGCTGGAACGTGGCTTCATGCAGAGGATGTTAATATGCTAGAAAAAAACAGATTATCGTTATCTGCAACAGAATTTTCTGTGAACGGTGATGTGAAATTGACTAATAATGCAACGATTCCAGATACAGATAATAAGCCTTTTTATATCTTTCAGAGATGGCGACCGTCGATAGAGAGCACCAATAATAAAGTGCAAGTATACGAATTTAGCATTTACGAAAATGACATTTTGGTTCGAAATATGATCCCTGCGAAACGGAACAGTGACGGTGCGATTGGGATGTATGATACCGTCACGAAAACTTTCTTTACCAATGCGGGCACAGGCACATTCACCGCGGGTCCGGTGGTTGCGAATACTGACGTCCCGGCGAACCCGACTTGGACAGCGACATGGGTTGCAACCCCAAGTAAAGGCATTGTTGCCGGAACGGTATATGGCGAAGGTTTGTGCAATGCGGTGGCCCCAAGCAGCGTTGACGGAGTCCCAGCAACCGCCGCAAATCTGAGTGATTCTGGTTGGAATACAGTTGGTTTGAATTGTTGGTGCCGTATGACAGGCATCAATGTGGACAATGAATTTTCACCTGTTGCCAGTGTGTTATGGATTAGCAACAACCCGTTCCCATCAAATACAAATTGTGCAACCTCATGTTCGGATCGTTGCGTGTCCTCTATGAGATATAGCGCCGAGTATTTACAAGCATTATTCGGGATGTAACCCACCCCACCACTGCGCGATGCTTGTGGTCCGCCCCCTCCCTGGCCCCAGGGAGGGGAATGCCGTCGGCTTGCGCCGACATATTTATTGCCGATCCGGTGGCGGGGGTGATTTATTCTTGGACATTCCCCGTCTTTTCTAGCCGCAGGATAAAAAGAAGGGGGGGGACCGGCGTAGCCGGTGGGGCAGTTCAAATTACCCCGTCTGTTTCGCTACGCTCAACATCCACCCCTTCTTTGGGAAAGAAGGGGACGGTGCAAGAACGAATAGTTATTCATCAACTGAACTCTGCACTCTGAACTCTGAAAAAAACATCCGGCAACGGATGTTTTTTTGTCATTGCGAGCGAACGAGTTCAATTTGCGTGCATCGGGCCCCACGAAATTGCAAAATTTTGTGGGTGATGTTAGCGCAAAGCCGAACGAGAGAGACGTGGCAATCCAGTCAATAAAAAAGTCCAGCCTGCGGCTGGTGCTTTAATCGACCTGGATCCTTTCGACTGCGCAAAACTGCGAATGCGCGACATCGCTGTTTTGCTTCGCTCAGGATGACAACCCGTCTGTGCATTCGCACAGCCGCGGTTTGTCGGTTTGGCAAAGATTCCGCCCCATTGGGGAGGGGGACCGGCGTAGCCGGTGGCGGGGGTGACAAATTACCCCGTCTTGCGACTTTGTCGCAATCCACCCCTTCTTTGTGAAAGAAGGGTACGGTGCAAGAACGAGCCAAACCCGACAAAATGCGAAAGCGTTTTGTCTAATTATTCATCAACTGAACTCTGCCTGCGCCCCATAGCCCAACGGGCGACGGGGTGAACCATTCGGCATATAACCCCCTCCGTCGGCTGGCGCCGACCATCCTCCCCGAACCGCGCATCACTGCGTGATGCACTGGGGCGGAATCAAAAAAACCGCCCGGTTGGGCGGTGTGTTTTACTGTAATTTAGGCAATTTTTGCCAATTTTTTCGTCAAACGTGATACTTTGCGTGCGGCACGTTTTTTCGGCATTGTTTTGCCCGCCGCCTTCATAATTTTGCTTTCGGCATTGCGGACCGCCGTTGTTGCCGCGGCCTTGTCCCCGGTGGCAATTGCCGCCAGTGCCTTTTTCGTTTCGGTTTTTACCGCACTGCGACGTGCAGTGTTGATTGCGTTTTTCTTGATTGTGACCAAGATTCTTTTTTTAGATGACTTGTGATTTGCCACTGTTTTTCCTTTTGTTTATTTTTTAGATGTTTTATGATATTTTATATGAACAAAATATAAAATCAAGGGGAAATATAAAAAATGTTGTGGTTTTTTATCGTTTTGGTTGCATATATGCTGGGCAGTGTGCCGATGGGCGTCATTTTAACAAAAATTTTCGGTTATGGCGATTTGCGTCGTGTCGGCAGTGGTAATATCGGGGCAACAAATGTGATGCGGGTTGGGGGACTGCGTATCGCGGGGTTGGTTTGGATTTTGGATATGATTAAGGCCATGTTGGCGGTATGGTTGGGTATGTATTTTGGTGGTGTGGTCGCGGGTGCCTGGTGTGGGTTGGGCGCCATTGTTGGACACTGTTTTCCGGTTTGGCTGCGTTTCCATGGGGGCAAGGGCGTGTCGTGCATGTTTGGTATTATGTTGGCGATGAATCCGGTGATTTTTGTTGTGTGTGGTATCGAGTGGCTGATTGTTGCGTTGGGAAGTGGTAAATCGTCCGCCGGCGCGTTGGTTGTGTTTGGGTTGCTGCCGATTTTGGGGTTTGTGATGAATATGGGCGTGGGTTGGGCGTTTTTGGCAATGTCGGCGTTGTGTGTGTGGCGGCATAGGGATAATATTTTGCGCCTGGTGCGGGGACAAGAATCCAGTATTCAGTGGCGGTGGCGCAAATAATATCAAAATGCAAAGTTCAGTTAATGTGTCGGCGCAGCCGACCGTTTTTTTATAAATCAAATAAATCCGTTGTTTTTAGGGGCGATTTGTGGTATAATATGTCAAAAGAGATTTTGCATATTGTGGGGGGCAAGGATATGAGAAAACATATCGCAATATTTTTTATTTGTATGATGGTTGTGCCGGCGTATGCCGCATCTCGTTCTATGGTGGGAACGGTAAATTCGGGTGCGCGTCCCGGTTTGGTGACACAACAATTAATGCCGACATTGTCTGTATCGCATGGTGCAAAAACAAATGGTGTTGTGCCGGGGGCAACGGTGGGTGCGACAAATGGCGCCGCAACGGGGGCCGCGGTTGCCGTTATGGATGATGAACCAAAACCTGTCGTCAATCGCGACAAAGAAAGAATTGCATGTTTAAGTAACAATGTTGGCGTTGGAAATACTTTTGTTTGGGCGTCGAAAAACAGTAATACATCAAATTATGCGTCCATGGTCGAAGATGTGAACAATCCGGAAAACAATGTCTGTTTCGTGTTGGTGGGAATGCGGGCCGATGATAATAAAATTGTGATGTCTGATATTCAGCCACAATATTTCCAGTGGGGGCAAAATATAACCTGTGGTGCGTGGGCCGATGAGGCAAAATTAGAAAAGCGCATTTTGGATGCGAAAAAAACTGCACGCACGTTGGCAACCGTTGGTGGTGCCGTCGGTGGCGCGGGTATTGGTGTTGGTGCCATGGAATTGTTCGGAAATCGCGCGTTGTCTAATATAAATGGTCTGGAGGGATTAGAGGGACAAAAGCAATATACCGAGTGGTCTGTCGATTGGTATAGGGCTAAGTTGGCACAGTTGGAAAAAGAAAACAAGGTTGAGTATGATAGTTTTGTGGAATTGGTCGGTAAATTAAAGGCCGAGTGCAATAAAAGCAATCCTGATGCAAAATGTAAAGATGCACGATATCAGGCATTGTTGCAGTTGTAATGCAAATATTTATGTTGCAGAATTTTTCCCGTGGTATGTCGCCGCGGGATTTTTTATGGGTTGCGATTGAGATGGGCGTTTGGTATGTTTTGATAAAATGGATTTTAATATGGATGATATTTTCAACAGGTTATTGATTCTGAGGTCGCCAGGTGTCGGTCCGGTGGGGTATCAAAATTTGGTTAAACAATTTGGGTCTGTTGCGGCGGCCGCGGCGGCGGTGGGGACGGATGTGGCGCTGTGTGATGCGGTTTCGCGCGAAATGGATGTGGCGGCAAAAAATTCTGTGCGGTTTATATCGGATGCGTCGGAATATTATCCGGATATGTTAAAAAGTGTTAAAAATCATCCGCCGGTGATTTCTGTGCGCGGAAATATCGAAACACTGCGCCGGCAAATGGTCGGTATTGTCGGAACACGGCATGCGACGGCGGCGGGAATGCGATTCGTCGCGGAGTTGGCCGAATCTTTTGCGGCACATGATATTGCGGTTGTGTCGGGGATGGCAATGGGAACCGATACGGCGGCACACCGTGGGGCTTTGCGCGCCATAGGCGATATGCAGACGGTCGCGGTTTTGGCCGGTGGTGTCGATTATATTTGGCCGGCGGAAAACGAATCGTTGTATTGGGAAATCGTGGAACGCGGCGCCGTTATCAGCGAGATGCCGGTCGGTTTTGTACCAAAGGGCCCTAACTTTGTGCAAAGAAATCGATGGATTGCCGCGCTGACCGAGCAATTGATTTTAAGCGAGGCCGATTTGCATTCGGGCAGTATGCGAACCGCAGATTTCGCAATCGGGTTAAACCGTCGGTTGTGGGCGGTGCCGTCGCATCCGACGGATGCGCGATCGCTGGGGCCAAATTCTTTGATTGCACGGGGCGTGGCGCGGTTGTGTTCGGGCGTGGGGGACTTTTTCACGGATGGGGTAAAATCTGGGACGGGGAATGAAAAAAATTCAAAAAATACCGATGCGGAAAATTTAATTTTAGATGCGATTGGTTCGGTCCCGGTTTCTGAATCTGTATTGGCAGAAGTTGTCAAAAAAAGTGTTTCGGAAATCAAACGCGATTTGGTTGTTTTAGAATTGCGCGGTTTGGTGCAAAAACAGAACGGTGGTTATGTCAGATTGTGATAAAAATCTTGTCAATACAATGTATATACATTAGGCGAAAAACCGGGAAAAAAACGAATCGTTGTCAAAATATAAAAGTTGAAAAATGTTCTAAGAAATTGTTGAAAACTGACACGGGTGTTATAAATTTGTAGTGTCAAAAAAGAAAAAGAGAAACAAAAAAACCAAAATAACATTTGATGATCTGAATTTTTGGGTGTCGGGCGTTTTTTGTGGCAAATGTTTTTGAATTAAAATGTTTGGGCATGATAAAAAAAACAGGTCTGAAAAAAATTAAATTATCAAATCAAATTTTTGCGAGAGAGAGTAGGGCATAAATAAACATTAAATTTTTTATCTGAAAATAAAACCCAGATAAAATTTACTGTTTTTGTGCAGGTGGCTTTTGCAACATTTTTTGAAAATATTCAATGTAAATGTTGCGGAATAAAACGGTTTGAAAATCTCTTGCGCGGGCAGGAAACTCTTTTCAGAAAGGAAGGAAAAGGAGAAAACGACATGCAGGCAGCAACATTAAAACAAAACCCAGATGTATCGGTGATTCGCGATATGATTGCGGGTGAAATGGATTCTGGGGCATGGACGGCATGGATTGCGCCATTGAATTTTGAAATTGAGGGTAGTGTGTTGGTGCTGACGGCGCAAAATCAGTTTTCTGCGGATTATATTTCGGGTGTTTATGGTGCGTTATTAAAAAATGTTGCGGGCGAATTTGGATTGTCTGTTAAATTGGTTGTACGTGGTGTTGCACCGTCCACAATCGCAAATGATAACAATGTGCAATCTTATGATGCGCCGGCGACAGATGATGCGGTCGCATCGGTTGCGTTCGATGCGTTTATTTCATCAGATGAAAATGCGTTCGCGTTGACGGCGGCGAAACGCGTGGCATCCGCGGCGGTGTCTTTTTCACCATTGTTTATTTATGGACCGGCGGGTTGTGGGAAATCTTTGTTGGCGGGTTGTATCAAATCCGAATCGGAAAATGTTATTTTGATGTCGGGTGCGGGGTTTGTTTCGGAATTTGCGCGCGCGTTGAAAAACCGTAATGTGTTCGCGTTCAAAGATTTTTGTCGTAATTGCAATACTTTTATTTTGGACGATGTGCAAAGTTTGGCGGGTAAAAATGCAACAATGGATGAATTCTTGCAGTTGGTGTTGGATTTGCGTGCGGCGGGTAAAAATGTTGTTTTGACGTCCACCGTGGCACCAAATGCATTGACCGGTTTTGACAGACGCGCACAATCATTATTGGCATCCGGGTTGGTGGTTGATATGGCGGCGCCAAATGCAAATGTTAAACGCGAAATGTTGGTGCGTGCCGGGGTTAAATCCGACATCGCCGATGCAATTGCAAAACGCGTTGCGGGCAACGGTCATTTGATTGCCGGTGTTGCAAACAAAATCAAAACATATTCTGAATTGATGGGGACGGACGCCACATTGGATGTTGTGGAACATTTGTTGGCGGACACATTGGAAAAATCAAAAACACCTGTTTCTATGGTTAAAATGATGTGCGAAAAATTGGGTGTTTCATACGATGCAATTTGTGGGGCGGGGCGGTCGAAATCTTTGGTGTTGGCGCGTCAAATTATTATGGTTGTGTTGAAAAAATCGACACGTTTGTCCCTGGCCGAAATTGGGAATTATGTTGGTAATCGCGATCATGCGACCGTTATGTATGCGTTGCGTCAAATTGAAAAAATGCAATCGTCTGATTTGATGCTCTCGGCACAAATCAATCAATTTATCGCCGAATGCAAATAGGGGGTATAAAAATGAAATATCCAGAATATTCGATTATAAATTCTTTTGACCCGTTTGATGGGGTTATTTTTGTTTTGAATAAATTAAAATGCATGTTAAGAATTGTAATTTGCACATTGACGGGTGACAAGCGGCGGCGTTTGATGCGTGTGCGAAAATTAGAATTACTGCGGTATTGTGGCGGAAATTTATATGGACATCGGTCTTTAAATCTGGGGATGATTCGTGGGTTCAAGCGATTGGGAATACCGTTTTTGTGGAATCGGGTGACCAAACATACGAAATGCGTTATTTTGTTGTGGTGCAAAGAAAAAGAGTTAAAAAAAGTTGAAAAAATAAAACGAAAATATCCGCATGTTGTGGTTGTGACAGCGCCGACGGGTTGTTTTGGTGATATAAAAAAATTTATAGCGTCGCCGGCAATCGATTATATTTCTGCGGCGTCGGCGTGGCATAAAAAATCGATAATTCATAGCGCCAATGTAGATAAAAAATCACAGCGTAAATTGTTTATATGGCCCACCGGGGTCCAGGTTGACCCACTGCCACGCGATAATGATAAAATAAATATGGCGGTTTTGTGCTATTATAAATTGGTACCGGAAAATCCAAAAATAACCCAGTATTTGACGTCGCACGGAATAAAAACGCATGTGGTGCATTATGGCGCATACCAATTAGAAGATTATCGTAAATTGCTGGATTCAGTGGACTTTGTGATTGATGTCCAAGATATTGTTGAATCCCAGGGTTTGGCCGTGGCCGAAGCATGGGCGAAAAATAGACCCACGATTATCAAGCACAATGTAAATGCGATGGGGGGCGAAACATGTCCGTATTTAACGCGGGATACCGGGATGTTTTATGATACGGATAAAGATTTGTTCAAAATCATTGATGAATATGTGGCGGGGCCGGAAAAGTTTTTGAAAAAATTCAAACCGTATAAAGTTGCCACCGAAAAATTTTCAGACGAGGCATCGATTAAATATTTGATGGGTTTTTTGAAAAAAACAATATAATGGGCATCTGCTTGATAACGACTCGTTTATGTGGGGTTTACTACACTGCACTCGTCGTTATCGGCGCATCTGTCGCATTATATTGTTTTTTTGTGATGTTTTTTTATACAAATAAATCTTTGACAAACTGGGCGTGTTCGGTGATGAATTTGAAACGAAATTCCGGTTTTTTACCCATCAATTCGGTCACAATCGTGCGTGTTTTTTCCGTGTCTTCGGCGCCGTCGTCGGTTTTTGGTGGTAAATCAATACGAATTAAACGACGGGTTTTTGGCGACATGGTTGTTTCCTTTAATTGATTTGGCATCATTTCGCCCAAACCTTTGAATCGGGAAATTTCCACCCGTTTGTTTTTATATTTGCCGTTTTGCAATTTTTCCAATTCTTCGTCCGAATCGATATAGAATGATTCGGTCCCGCATGTCAATTTATACAATGGCGGGCAAGACAAATATAAATGCCCCCCATAAATCAATTGAGGCATATATTGATAGAAAAATGCCATCAACAGGGATGCAATATGACTGCCGTCGACATCGGCATCGGTCATAACAATAATTTTTTCATAACGCAATTTATCGTCGTTCCAATCCTTGGCCGTGCCGGCACCAATAATATCAATCAAATCATTTAATTCACGGTTGGCACTGAATCGTTCGTCCGAATTAGATAACACGTTTAACACCTTGCCACGCAGGGGCATAATTGCCTGGGTTGCGCGGTCACGTGCCTGTTTTGCGGTGCCACCCGCCGATTCGCCCTCGACAATAAATAATTCGGTGCCTTCAACCCCGTGTTTGGTGCAATCCGCCAATTTTGCCGGCATACGAATACGTTTAGTTGGGGTTTTACGGGCGATATCTTTGACCTGTTTTGTTTTGATACGCGCGTTCGCCAAATTGATAATAAACGACAATAACGCGTTTGATGTTTTCGGGTCAGATGCCAAAAACATTTCCCATGGGTCACGCAGGGCGTTTTCAACATATCGTGCAATTTCCGGATTGGATAATTTTTCCTTGGTCTGGCCCAGGAATTGCGGTGTTTTATAAAATACCGATACAATCGCCGCAACCGAATCGAAAACATCTTCGCTGACGATTGTGGATGCCGCCTTGTTATTTGTTTTTTCACCGTATGCCTTAATCCCGCGGGTGATGGCAGATTTAAATCCACTTTCGTGTGTGCCGCCGTCGATTGTCGCAATCGTGTTGCAATATGATGCAAAAAATCCGTCGTCAGATGCCGCACCGTTTTCGTCGGTTAAAAATGTCAATGCCCATTCAACGCGACCCGAATCGTCCGGAAAATCAATCGAACCGGAAAACATGCGTGGTAAAATGCGTGGTTTGGAATCGGTTTTTTCCGCCAAGAAATCAGATACCCCGTTCGGGTAATAAAATGTTGTGGTGGCCGGGATATTCATATCGTCGGTCAGTAATTCCGGATTGCAAATCCAATCGATTTTTATCCCACGGGACAGGAACGATTTCGCACGCGCCATACGATAAATCTTGACGGGTTTGAATGCCGCGTTTTCGCCAAAAATTTCATCGTCGATTGTAAATCTGATTTTTGTGCCGTGATTTTTTGTGGCATCCCCACGTGTGATTGGTGATGTTGTTTTACCACGTGAAAATGTTTGATGCCATTGGTATCCATCGCGTGAAATCGTCACATCCATATTGGATGATAACGCGTTCACAACCGCCGAACCAACCCCGTGCAGACCGCCAGACGTTTTATAAACATTATTATTAAACTTGCCGCCTGAATGCAGGGTGGTTAAAATAACCTCCAGTGCGGATTTGCCCGGATATTTTGGGTGTTCGTCAACCGGAATGCCACGGCCGTCATCGGTGATTTCGATTGTTTTTGCATCAATTAAATTGACCGTAATGCGTTTGGCGAAACCGGCCACGGCCTCGTCAATACTGTTATCCATAATTTCAACCGGTAAATGGTGCCATGCCTTTTCGTCGGTGCCACCGATATACATACCGGGGCGCAGGCGAACGGGTTCCAGACCCTCTAAGACCTGGATATCGGATGCGTCATAAGATGTATTTTTTTCTGCCATAGTACCTTTATTATTAGAACATTATTAAATTTTTCGCAAGTTTGTTTTTTTGGGGCCATCCGGGGGTTGAATTTTTTTATAAATGAACTATATTTTTGGCATCGAATAAAGAGAACAATGTTATGAATAAAAATCCGTATGAAGTTTTGGGTGTTGCACGTGATGCGTCGGATGCCGATATTAAAAAGGCATATCATAAATTGGTGATGAAATATCACCCTGATAAAAATCCGGGGGATAAATCCGCCGAAGAAAAATTCAAAGAAGTAAACAACGCGTTCGATATTTTAAAAGACCCACAAAAACGCGCGGCATACGACCGGTTTGGTGATGCGGCATTTGCCGGGGGTAATGGCGCGTCGGCCGGTGCGGGTAATCCGTTTGGTGCCGGTTTTGGCGGGTTCGCGGGTGGCGCGGGAATGGACGATATACTGCGCGAGGCAATGCGTGGGTTTGGATTCGATGGGTTTGGTGGATTTGGTGGCGCACGTGGCGGGATGGATATGAACCGTGGACGCGATTTGTTGGATAATGTGACAATATCGTTGCGTGATGCATATTTCGGCACAACACACACCGTTAAATTTTCCAGTAATGTGGCATGCGATAAATGTAATGGTAATGGCACGGATGATGGAAAACCTGCGCCGGTGTGTTCACGATGCGGGGGCAGTGGCGTTATTCATGCCCGCCAGGGATTTTTCGCGGTTGAAACCCCATGTCCGGAATGTAATGGTTTGGGGCGCAAGATTTCCAAGAAATGTTCAAAATGTGATGGAACGGGGACGGTGCATAAACAACGCACACTGGATGTGAAAATACCGGCGGGTGTCGCGGATGGTGCGCGGTTGCGCCTGAGCGGTCAGGGCGAGGCCGGACAAAACGGTGCGGCACCGGGCGATTTTTATATCGATGTCCATGTTGCGGCGGATGATAAATTTGAACGCGTGGGTGATGATTTGATTTATCGTGCGGATGTTCCGTTTGCAATACTGGCATTGGGTGGCGAAATAGATGTGCCAACAATTGATGATAAAAATTTGTCTGTCAAGGTTGCCGCCGGAACGCAAATTGGGGCGCGCCTGCGTGTGCGGGGGCACGGTATGCCAAATCCGCGGCGCAGCGGCAGTTTTGGCGATATGTATATTGAAATACATATGACGGTTCCAACGAAACTTACCGAAAAACAAAAGAAAGCGTTGGCGGAGTTTGCCAGTGGTTCTAAATCATCCAAAAAAAGTTGGTTTTAAAAAATCCCCCAATCGGGGGATTTTTTATTGAATTAAATTTATCTTATCTTTTTCAATTTTTCGGCAAATGTAAATGTGTATTGAATTGCAGACCAAATGGATGCAACCAATGATGCCCATATAAATATAATGCCAAACTGGGACAGTATATTCATTGTTATCAACATATTCGCAGAAATCGTATCGGGTGTGACAATCGAACTGATTGCGAATAATGCCAAAAACGCAGTGATTGTCACCATTTGCAATGTGGTTTTAATTTTCCCCATGGAAAAACGATTTTTTGGAACCGGCATCGCGATTTTTTGTGTGCCCAAAAATTCACGCAGGCCGCTGATATACAATTCACGCGCAATCATTAAAATTACCGGGATAATGATAAACCAAAAACGCATCATCAATGCCAGCATGATAAATGTGTTCACAACCAATAATTTGTCGCCAATGTGATCCAGAACACCACCCAGTTTTGTGCAACAATCGAATTTGCGTGCCAAAAAACCGTCCGCCCAATCACTGAATGCCGCCAATGCGAATAATATCAATGATGTCCAATACCATTGCATCATCAATGTTGGTATTATTGCAAATGCAACGCAAATGCGAAAGATGGACAGCATGTTTACAATAAATTTCATTTTTATCTCCTTTTGTGTTTTGATGGAAATATAACGGGTGTCTACTTGTTGTTTATTCGTTTATGTGGCACTTGTACACTGCGCTCATAAACAACGGCGTATACCCCTCGTTCTCTTTCCATATTTTGTTTGATGCATCTGTGCATTCTATTTCGATATTGGGTTTTGTTGTATTATATCAGTTCTGAATGAAAATGTGCATATATTTTTTTTGCCGCCGATTTGCCCAATGTTGGAACGCGTTCCAGTTGTTGAAGTGTCGCATCCATAATGTTTCGGACCGAACCAAAATGTTTTATCAATGCGTGTTTGCGCGTCGGACCGATGCCATCGATTTCATCCAAAACAGACACCGTCATTTGTTTCGCACGACGTTCGCGGTGGTATGTTATGACGAAACGATGTGCCTCGTCCCGGACGGCACGCAACATTAAAAACAGTGGTGAATCTTTGGGTAATTTGTCATAAATAGAACCGTCGGGCATGATAAAATGTTCGTCACCGTTGCGAACCTCGCCCTTGGTGACACCAAAAATTGGGATGTTTGGTGCAACACTGTGTGCGATGTTCCATTGGGCGGGGCCACCGTCAACAATTATTAAATCCAATTTTGGTCCGCGTGCCACCGCGCGTTCGATAAATTCCGCCATCATACCGATATCGTTGCCGGCATTTGATTTGTTTTGTAATTTGAAATGCCGGTAATCGGTTTTGGTAAAACCGTCGTGACCAAAACAAATCATCGCACCAACGGAATTTTTCCCAAACAGGTGTGAATTATCAAATACGCCCGCGCGTTCAATTTTTATGCCCAGTAATTTTTCCAGGTCTGAAACATTTTTATCCCAATCCAGATTTTTTTCATGTGTGATTTTTGTGTTTTTACCACGGATTGCCGTTGTGGTCAATGCGATGATTTTATCGCGTGTTGCGGCGGCGCGCTCAAAGTCCATATTGTCGGAATATTTTTTCATATCGGCGGATAGTTCGTTGACAATCGGTTCGGTGTCGCCGGTTAAAATTCGACGTGCCAATGCGACATTTTGTTGATATTCGGTTTGCGGCAGGCAACATGGTGCACTGCATCGGCCAATTTGATACAACAGGCATGGACGTGACCGATTGTTCATAAATGTATCGGTGCATGTGCGCAAGGCACATACTTTTTGTATCATTTTTATTGTGTCGTTTAATGCGGTGACCGATGGGTATGGACCGAATACATCACGGCGTTGGGAAATTTTTCCCCGAAATTTTAACAAACGTGGAAATTTATGTGCCGTCAATGCCAACATCGGATACATTTTATCGTCCATCATCATGATGTTGTATTTCGGTTTTAATGTCTTTATTAATTCTTGCTCGCGAATAAGTGCGTCGGCCTCGGTCAATGATATTTCCCATGTGACGCGGGTGACAAATTTACGCATGACCTGTTTATGTAATTCCAGTTTTGATATGTCGGTATATTGATGCAACCGATTCGCCAGATTTTTTGCCTTGCCCACATATAATAATGTTCCATCTGACGCGAACATTTGGTATGTTCCCGGTGCGTCAGGTGCGTTCGCAATTAAATCAGAAAATTGAATATTCATATTTTATATGATAGAATATAATTTAAGAAATGCAAATAGAGGTGAATATATGAGACAAGAATTAGGTCGTTCTATGATTGAAATGTTGGGTGTGTTGACGATTATGGGTGTTATTACCGTCGGCGCAATCAGTATGATTTCGTATGCAATGCGCATGCAAAAGCAAAGTACCGTCAATGACGAAGTATATCAAATTGTTTTGGGTGTGCGGCAATTGTTGGGCGAATATGATGATTTTACGCGGATTGATAATTCGACGATATTTAATGCGCTGGCGATGTCGAATAAAAACCCGTATGGCGGAACATATACCGTTGCGGTCAATCCGTCAAATACGCGTCAATTTATCGTGACGATTGATGGACTGTCTGATTCCGAGTGCAAGGCATTAGTGACCAAAGGTTGGACGGATTCAATCGCGGGCGCAAATGGTAATTGCGTCAGTATGGGGCGCGACAATGCCGTGACCATTGTTTATGGGGAATAATTTATTTTATGGCAGATGTTATTACGGTTTCTTTGGTCGAAGATGGAACGCGATTGATGCGGTGGTTTATGCGTAAATTTCCATCGATGCCAAACCGTGAATTTTTCAAACTGTGTCGTGGTGGACAAATTCGTGTCAATTCTGCGCGGGTGGATTCAAATCGTATTTTGCGTGCGGGGGATGCGGTGCGTATTCCGCCAACCGTTGCAGGCTATGCAAAACGCGAAAATCGTAAAAAAACCGAAACAGGTGCCGCGTTTTCAATGTCTGATTTAGAGGTTTTGCGTAAATCGATTATTTATAATGATGCCGATATTGTTGTGTTTAACAAGCCCGCCGGATTGGCGGTCCAGGGTGGCACAGGTATCAGGAAATCGGTTGATAAAATGGCGGCGGCGATGTTTCCGTATGATAAAATATCTTTGGTTCATCGTTTGGACCGGGATACATCGGGTTTGTTGGTTGTCGCAAAAAACCAAATGGCGGCACAAAAATTGTCGGCGGCGTTTCAATCCAAGACCGCATATAAAGAATATTTGGCATTATTAAATGGTTCGGTCAGTTCTGCTGAGGGTGTGATTGATAACTATATTGCCCGGGGTCAGGTGTTTCCTGACGCAACGCGTATAGATGGTGGCGCCGGTCAGCGGCCACAACATGCAATTACGGAATATCGCGTTTTATCAAATGTTGGAAATAGTTTGTGTTGGATTTTGTTTTCGCCGAAAACCGGTCGTACACATCAATTACGGATTCACAGTGCGTATTCTTTGCATGCGCCGATTGTGGGCGATGATTTGTATGGTGTGGATAAAAAAATTGATGATGGTATGGCGACGATTTTGGCGACAAACAAGTTGTTTTTGTTTGCCTATAAATTGACATTTCATCATCCGCGAACAAATAAATTAATGACTTTGCGCGCAGGTGTTCCCGATTTTATGAAATCTGTGATGCAATTTTTGGAATTACAATTACCGGAATAAACAATGAAACGACGTCGTAGAATTATGTTATGGTTGCGTGTGGTTGGCATCTTTTTTTTGGGGATGTTGGTCGCGATTATTATTGCGTTGATGCGTGTCGATTTGGAAAGTTTGCGCGGAAATGTCGTCGCAATGTTGCGTAATGCCACGGGTTATGATGTCCAAGTTGATGGCGTTGTGTCGTGGAAATTTTCACTGCGGCCGCGGATTGAATTAAATCAAATTCGGGTTGCAAATGCGTCGTGGGCAAATGCAAAATATGGGTTTACATCGGAACGTATGGATGTGTCGTTGGATTTGATTTCTGTATTTCATAAAAGACCAACAATCAGAAGTGTGAAACTGTATGATACGGTAATTAAAATTGAAAAAAATGCCGCGGGAGAATCTTCGTTACAACCAATCGCGCAATCGGAACCAGATGTTGCAGACGATACTGATAAAACAAATGATGAAATTGCAAAATATCCAATTCCAGACGCCCCGTTTGGTCGAATTGAATTTGATAATTTGTCTTTTGATAATGGGGTATATAAATTTGTAATATCGGGATTGCAATTGCGGTATTTTCATTTTCGGGGTAAACACGAATATCATGGTTGGTTGCGGCCGCGTGATGATGTGTATCCTTTTATTATCGCGATGGATGAATACAATGCAGAACGCAAGGTGTATCCGGTGAAATTGGCGTTGTCAACCGGTGGTAATGCGTTGATTGCAAATGTCGCGTTGGACGGGACCAGTAAAATGCCAATCGATTTTATCATCCGTGGTGATATTGTTGATGTGCGTGCGGTGCGTGATTTGTTGGATATTGATTTAACCGGTTTGCCGAAAATTTCTGTGGATATTGCGGGGGGGATGCGTGATGCGGATACATTGGTTATACGAAAATCTGCGATAAATTTACGTGGCACCGATATAAATATTTCAGGTGTGTATGATTGGGGCGGAAAAATACCACGTGTGGATGCAAAAATTTCTTCGAACAATGTGAATTTATTAAAATTGGTGCCGGAAATGTATTCTGGGTGGGTGCGGCCGGACCGCGAATTAAATGTGTTTCATGATATAAATCTGCATGGGGGCGACATCAGAAAGTTTGATTTGGATTTGGATGTAAATTTGAAACATTTGATTGTCTATCGCGATATGGATTTGAAAAATACAAATGTAAAAATGACATATAAAAATGGCGTTGGACGCGTTGATGCATCGGTTGGAATCGCGGGTGGCAAAATGTTGGTTGGTGGTGATTTTAGTATTGACCCAGATGGCGTGATTTATATTAAAACCGGTGTTAGTGCGAAAAATTTCACTATTGGAACATTGATGGATGAAATCAGAATTCACGATTTTATTGTCGGTTTGCCAATTGATTTATATGGATATTTCGAAACACATGGCGCAAACATGTCACAATGGATGCAAAATATTACCGGCCCGGTCCAGGCGTATTCTGTGGGTGATGGGTATGCGTATCCGCAATTGGTTGAAAATATTTATGGTGCGGATGTTTTGACATCCCTGCGTCACAGTATCCAAGATTTATTCAGCGAGGACAAAAAACATGACAAGGCACGCATTTCATGTGTGGCGGTAAATTTGAAATTGCGCGATGGTGATATAGAAACGCGTAACGGGGTTGCGATTGAAACCAATTCTATTAATGCGCGATTGGCGGGAAATTTGAATCTGGGAAATGAAACAATAGATTTGGCATTGACGACCGTGCCGGTGCGCGGGTTAAAATTGTCCCTGACGGGCAGTGTTGTGAACACGGTTGAAATTGTTGGAAATTTGGCGGAACCTGATATTCAAATAAATGGTGCTGCATTGACCGGCAAGGTTGTATCGGCGACGGGATTGGGGTTGTTGTTGGTACCATTTACCGGCGGGGTCAGTTTTGTTGCAGGCCTGTTGGCGGGCGGTGTGTTGGAAAATTGGTTGGCCGACAGTACGCCGTGCAAAACCGCGCTAACCCGTGGCGCACCCGAACAAGAGGGTGATGCAACATGGATGAATGCACCCGTGTCGGAATTGGCAGAAGAAATGATAAAAAAATAAAGGGAATTAAAAAATGTCACATTTATCAGAATTTATCCAGTTGGCGATTATTGTTGCGCTGGTTTGGTATTTTTATAAAAAATTGATTCGTAATACGGCATCTGAAAAATTGGTGCGTGGAATTTTTGGTTTGGTTTTATTATGGATGACCAGTTTTATTTGTTCGGCGTTGCATGTTGATTTGTTGGGCGGATTTTTTCATTGGGTTGCATTGTTTTTATCAATCAGTTTGATTGTTGTGTTTCAACCGGAACTGCGTAAATTTTTGGCATTGATGGGTTCGGTCAGTGGTTGGCGAAAAATGTTTTATGGAAAAACAGATGATTTGCACAAACGCGATACTTCATCGTTGGGTGCGATTGTCAGTGCGGTTGAATATATGTCGTCGAAACACACAGGCGCACTGATAGTGTTTCCATCAACGTTGGACGAATCGGTTATTGAACGCAAAGGGGTGCGTGTTGATGGGCAAATCACATCTGAATTATTGTTGACCATATTTTTTAATAAAACACCGTTGCATGACGGGGCGGTGATAATTGAAAATAATCGGATTGCGTATGCCGGTGCGATTTTGCCGTTGTCGCAAAATAACCTGAATTGGAAATATGGAACGCGGCACAGGGCGGCGTTGGGATTGAGTGAGGTATCGTCCGCCACCGTGTTGGTTGTGTCCGAAGAAAGTGGTGATATTTCAATCGCAGAAAAAGGCAAAATTACCAAATATGACGATTTGAAAAAATTGCGCACAAAATTAGAAAAGGTTATGAAATTATAAAAAAATCATTATAAATGCCGCCAAATTTGCGTTTGGCGGTGTTTTTTTGTGGGTGGGTTTTATGCCTTGCACCGAATCGGTGTTTTTTGATAAAATGCGGGATAGAATGTAGGATAAAACAAGATACAAGAAAGTAAGTAGAGGAGTTTTATTATGGAATTTTCTGTTTTTCGCCAGGTTTTAATCCGCGCGTTGGGGCATATGCAATCTATTGTTGAAAAACGCGCAACTTTGCCGATTTTGATGAATGTTAAACTAGAGGTTTCTGACGATTTGGTTTTGTCGGCGACAAATGTTGATTTGGAATTGGTGGAACATGTTGCGGCGGATATTACATTGGCGGGTAAAACAACCGTTCCGGTTCAAATGTTATATGATATCGTTCGTAAATTGCCAGATGATGCGGAAATTTCTTTCAAGCAAACTGGTGACCAATTGGTCGTATCCAGTGGCCGTGCCGTGTTTCATTTGCCAACATTGCCGGCGGAAAATTTCCCGGCCATGGCGGGCAGTAATTTAACCACAAAATTCCAAATGACAACCGGTGATTTGGCGCATTTGATAAATCAAACTAAATTCGCAATTCCAACCGATGATGTGCGCTATCATTTGGGCGGTATTTATTTCCATATCGCGGACGAGGGTAAAACAAAAATGTTGACCGCGGTTGCAACCGATGCCCAACGTTTGGCATTGTGTGCGATGCCCGCCCCGGTGGATAGTGCCGATATGCCATCGGTTATTTTGCCGCGTCGCGTGATTGGCGAATTGTCTAAATTATTAGAGGATGCCAATGTCGATGATGTGACCGTTGAATTGTCCGATACCAAGGCGCGCTTTACCGTTGGTGCCGCCATTTTGACCAGTAAATTGGTTGATGCGCAATATCCAAACTATCGCGTTGTTATTCCTAAGGGTAATGACAAGATTGCCGTTATGGATCGTAAACAATTTGTAAATGCGGTTGATTTGGTGTCTGTTGCAAGTGTGGATAAAACAAAATCGGTCCAGTTGACATTTTCAACAAATAAATTGGTTATTAACGCGTCCAGTCCCGATGCCGGAACCGCAACCCAAGAAATGGACATCGAATACAATGGCGACAGTTCTTTTACCGTTGTTTTCAATGTGAAATTCTTGCTGGATGTCGCGGGCCAGGTTGAAGGCGAAAAATTCCAGATGGAAATGCAGGATTCTTTGTCACCCACGACGATAAAATCCACGGATAAAAAGACGGATGCGTTGTTTGTTTTAATGCCTATGCGCATGTAATAAATTAATTTTTATGGATTCTTGTTGCGATTGTCGGTTTTTATGTAGCGCCTGTACACTGCAAACCGTCAATCGCTTCCAATAATCTCATAAAAATTAATTTCTTGAAAAGACACTACGCTCGCAAACAACTGCGCATCTGTGCCGTTCTTATTTATTTTTTTGAACCGTCAATCGTTTCCAATAATCTCATAAAAATTGATTTCTTAGAAAATCGCCGCAAGGCGATTTTTGTATTAACTGAACTTTGCCTGCACCCCATAGCCCTCTGGGCGACGGGGTGAACTTTGCACTTTGAACTTTGCGCTTTGCACTTTATGATTGATTTTACGATTAAAAAAATTATAATTTGCGGGTATTTATGAAATAAAAGGATTAAAAATGGCGTCATATATTGCAAATGATATGCGTGTGGGTTGGGTTATTTCCCACAATGGAAAACGTTATTCGGTGACTTCGATTACCAAGGTTAAACCGGGCAAGGGCGGCGCATTTGTCCAGGCAGACCTGCGCGATATCGATTCGGGCAACAAGGGTGGTGACCGTTGGCGTGCCGAAGACCGTGTCGAAAAATTGATGGTCGAAGATTTGGAATGCCAATATTTGTATTCTGATGGGACGGACGCATACTTTATGAATTTGTCTGATTATGAACAATTTACAATGCCGGTCGATTCGTTGGGTGACCAAATGAAATTTTTGGCACCGGAAATGATGGTGCGCGCAAATTTTGTCGAGGGTCACCCCGTATCAATTACTTTGCCGAAAACCGTTGTCGCAACCGTTGTCGAAACAGAGCCCGCATTAAAGGGTCAAACCGCAACCGGGTCGGGTGGAAAACCGGCGGTGTTGGACAATGGTATTCGCGTCCAGGTGCCTGTATTTATTGAACAAGATGAAAAAATTGTTGTGAATACGGAAACATTGGAATATGTCGAACGTGCAAAATAATTAAATGTTTTTTGTGTTTGATAAAAATTAAATTGGTGATATTTTTTCACCAATTTTTTTTATGTTTCATTTTTTTTTATGGCTATTTTGTGGTATAATGTATATGCAAACAAACAACAAACGAGGGAATGTAATTATGAAACATGCAAAAATTTTTGCAGGGGTGATGGGCGTTATATTGTCCGGGGTCGCGGCACGTGCCGAGGATACTTTTCCGGCGGACACTGCAACATACCCAACATATCAGGTTGGTCAACAAACGGCCGATACCAATGGGGATAGCACAGACGAAAATTTTGCCGAGGGCGCTTTAAAAGATAAAAACATCAAATTAGCAACAACAAAATATTTGGATAAACAGGCGAACACGGTAAATAGCGATGTTCAAACATTAAATAATACAGCCAATACAGATAATGCAACGGTTATGGCCAATAAAACAGATATCGAGGAAATGACATCTGACCGTCAGGTTGTGGCGGGTAATCCGTGCGCCACATTGGCAAATGATGAAATCGCCTGTGGTTATATTGTGCCAGAGGGCACGACCATCACGAATAATGATGCGCAAAAACATGTCAAGGCAAACTATAACTGGGTTAAAATTATTGCGACGGTGGATGCGGTAACGGCGGCAAATGGTTCGTCGTCGGGTTCGTCCGGTGCCTAGGTCAACCAAACGGATAATTACAAAAATCGATTTTCGAAATATATAGGATTTTACCATGCAAAAATTATTTGGTTTCAAAAAAGTTAGTATTTTATCGGTTGCGATTTTAACATCGTTTGTCGCAATTGATGCGTATGCGGCGGACGCGTGTGGTATAAATTTATTTAATCCGCAACTATTGACCGAGGCCGATTTTGTCGCCAGCACCAACAGTGGTGTTACCGCATATACTGGGAAATGGGAACATTTGGATACCTATGTTTCAAATTATCCGTTTAATTTTATGCCGGGCAAGGCGTATAAAGTATCATATACAATTGAATGTCCCGAAGAAGAAACCGAATCGGTTGGTGATACGTATTTGACATTTAAATTATCAGATGGCAGTTATGTTGATAACTATACCAATGTTTGCAGTGGTGTTAACTCGGGTTCGACGCAAAATGTTTCTATTACTATGCCGGTGGATGCAACGGCGGTTGGTATGGCGGTGCGAAATGTTGCGGGGACCAATGTGTCGGGACATGGGTTTAAAATTTCAAATGTTATGGTTGCGTTAAGTAATCAATCAGAGTTTGTTGCGTATAATCCGTGTATTAAATTGGCGACAGGCAAATCAACCGAAACACGTATGGCGGCGGTTGAAAATCGTCTGACGGGTGTGAGAAATACGATAAATGGTTTGATAACCCAAATGCAAACTAACACCAGTAATGTTGGAACATTACAATCGGATAAACAAACCCGTCCAGATGATATTTTGGACACAACCAAACAATGCCCCAGTGGTAAAAAATGCCTGTTGGTGTATGACCGAGCGGGTGATGAAAATTGGTATGAAATCAAAGATTGTAATGAAGATGCGTTTTTAAGTGATGTTGGAAATGCAGTGGGTGATGGTGTTTGTGGGGATTCTGGTTTTGCCGCGTCGGATATTGGTTGCACGGCGACAGAAAACTGGGTTTCTACATATAGCAAAGGCGCGGTTTTTGGTGTGGCAAAATCTGTTTCGGTTACCGAGGGCCAAGGACAAATTGTCACATTAGACGGGGTTTCAACCACGGGACGTCAATGTGCGTGTCGCATAACCGGGTATAATCCGAAAGACCAATCGGGAAATTATACCGGTGTGGTAACTGTGACAACCAGTAAATGGCTGTTGACGGGTGTGACGAATTATGACACGGATGCGGCATGTGTTTCCGCGTGTATGCGTGCCGGTCGTGAGGGGGCGGTGTTTAATGGTGCCGCGGCATATTATCAAAACGTTGGAAACGATTGTTATGGTTCGGCGTCAAATGCAACCGCATGCAATTATCATGCATTTATAAGTGAACTTATTGCGGGTGGTCAACACGGGGATCAAGGTGCTATGCAAATTGAGCCAACACGTAATGAAAATGACGGAACATACACATACAGCGCTCCATTAAATGTGTTTAGATGGTCGGCGTGTGGCAATGATGGAATATATTATAATAATGCACATTGTGATGCAACGGGTGAATGGATGACTCAATTTACGTTCAATGGTGGTTCGGCTTCTGGTTATGTTTGGGGAACGGGGAGTTATGCCACGGTGCCGGCCGGGACATCGATTGGTGATGTCGTGAAATTGAGTGATTTGACCAATGTTTCAGCAACATTTAATTCAAATGTTAACGCGATTGTTTGCACGGTTGATGGGTATAAATCTTATAGATCCGGTTCAACAGAGCAAACGATAAATTCTGGATTGGCGGTTGTGTATAGTGTGAATTATACGGGCGGTGGGGCTGTTATTGATGGAACCAGCAGTGCAGGTACGGCATGTGCGGAATGGTTGGCGTTTCCGGCCGCACCGTATCAGAGTGGATATTATAACGCATTGTCATGTCCGGTTGTCGCCAATAATTAAAAACAGTTTTGTGTGTGGGGACGGGGTTGTTCATTTCCAACCCCGTATTTTTTTGTTTGCCGATTGGGGCGGGATTAAATTTTATCGTTGCTGTGGAAAATGGTGCGGATTTGAAATATGCACATGTCGCGGATGCAATCGCGGGCGGGTGATAAATATTCGCGCGGGTTAAAAATTTCCGGGTGCGTTGCCAGTGTTTCGCGTACGGCGGATGTAAAGCACAGACGCAAATCGCTGTCTATATTTATTTTGCAAATATTTGTTTTGGTTGCGGCAAATTCCAATTGTGCGACATCAATGCCCATGGCGTTGTGTAGTTTGCCACCAAATTTATTTATGTTATTGATTAAATCGGTTGGAATACTGGATGCGCCATGCA
This sequence comes from Alphaproteobacteria bacterium UBA3635, assembly GCA_002373935.1. GTDB lineage: Bacteria > Pseudomonadota > Alphaproteobacteria > Rs-D84 > Rs-D84 > Enterousia. Next base: position 49,921 of record DFKW01000009.1, read on the forward strand.
AGACCAATGGTGTTGTGGGGATTTTATTTTGGATGTTATCCAATATGTCAAACCGTAATTTTTCATCCGCCGATTTTCGTTTGTATGCACCATGAGATGTCCCAATGGCAACCGCCAGTGAGTCCGTGCCGGTTTCGTCAACAAATTGTTTTGCCATATCGGGGTCGGTGTATGCCGATTCGGTTGAATATGTTGTTTCATCCTCGATACCGGATAAAATGCCCAATTCTGATTCGACCGACACATCGCGCGCATGTGCATATCGCACAATGTTTGCGGTGGCGGTTATGTTTTCGTCGATGTCGCGCTTGCTGAAATCCAGCATGACACTGGAAAACCCGATGTTTATCGCATGCATACATGATTCAATCGATGACCCGTGGTCCAAGTGCAGGGCGATTTGTTCATTTGGCGTTATTTTTAATCCGCCGATTATTCCCATCAACATATCGTCCCCCATATATTTCAATGCCGATTCGGAAATTGCGATGATGACGGGACTTTTGCTTAAACGCGCCGCCGATACAATCGATTGAACGGTTTCCATATTGTACGCGTTAAATGCAGGTATCGCAAAATGCCGTCGCATCGCGCCGTTGAACATGTTTTCCGTATTGCTAAGGCCGAAAGTTTTGAATTGCATGGGTGTTTCTCTCTTTGTGTGGATTATATCAATATTTGATTGTTTTGCGCCAGAAATTTTTTGATGCGCATGCTTGACTATTCGATTTTTTGTGTAATAATTATTTTGAAATGGATGGAAAATTCATCCAAAAACAATTATAAAAAGGAAAAAATATGAAAAAAATTTTGGCTTTGGTTGCATTGGTCGCATTGGCGGGATGCTCTGATTACTATGATTATTACAAGGGTGGCGTTCGTTATACCCAAGATGGTGACGATTGCATTTATTATTCTGGCGAAGATGCGCGTCATTATTCCCGTGATGTGAAAGCGGCGGATTTGGATAAAAAGATTGTTTATCGCAATACTCAATGTGCGGATTTGTATGCGCGTGATATGGCGGGTCAAATGCCACGCAGTGAACGTCGCGTTTTGACACCGGCGGCGGAATATGATGCGGCACCGGTTGTGATGCCACAAGAAGTTGTTGTGAAACCTGCGGTTAAAAAATCTTGCGGTTGCAACAAATGTGCGCGTCGTGCGTCCAAACAATATGTGATTGTGTCGGGCATGTAATCGGTGTGCTGACAAAATTATCGGTCGGGCGGCGCGGGTTGTGTCGCCTGATTTTTTTATTTGAAACGGGTGCGGGTTTGTGATAAAATTACCTTGATAAGTTAAAGGAGTTTTTATGAAAAATTATACTAAAGTTTTGGTTTTTGCCGCGATTGTGGCATTGATTGTTGTTCCGGCTATGGCGGCGGGCCCGGACAGTTGTAGTGGCAAAGAGGGTTTGTGCGGTTTGGTATGTAAAATGCAAGAAGTGTTCAAAACATTGCGGACGCTGGCGTTTGTTGGTGCCGGTTTTTATATGGCCGGTTGGGCATGGGATTATATTTCCAAGGGCGAGGCCAAATTGGATGATATGAAAAAGAAGGGTATTGGCTTGCTGGTTGGGTTCACGTTGTTGTTCGCGATTGGTGTTGTGTTGTCGTTCTTGATGAACGTGACCGATGGCAGTGGCAATAAATGTGTCACCAGTGGTTGGAATTGATTTTTTGTAATATGTTGTCGGGTGGCACGCCACCCGATTTTTTTTATTGATATTTTTATGCGTTGGTGTTAGCATTTAATTGAATATCAAATTAGGTGTTAAAAATGATAACGGTTCCGGAAAATATAATTTCTTTGACAGAATTCAAACGCGATGCGGCAAATGTTGTGCGGCGCGTGCGTGATGAAAAAATGCCGGCGGTGTTGACGGTAAATGGTGCGGCGTCTGTGGTTGTGTTGGATGCGGCAGAATATCAAAAAATTGTTCGTGATGCAGAAATTGGTTCTATTATGTCTGGGGTTTATGACGGGTTACGCGATATGGATGAAAATCGTGGTGTCGCATTAGATGTTGTGTTTGATATGTTGAAAAATGATATGTGTGCTGGGTTAAAAAAACATGCCTAGGAAATATTCCGTAATTATCCAAGAACGCGCGTATCGCGATTTGCGTGATATGTTGGTGTATGTCACAGGGGCGGCATCAATTGATGTTGCCGAACGGTTGCGGGTTGATTTGTTGGAACAAATGCGGTCGTTAGAAAAATTTCCAGAACGGTTCCAGGTTATAATGGTTGTGCGTGGTTGTGAAATTCGTCATATTGTTTTCAAGCGGGGATTTCGTGTGTTATATACTGTGCGTGGTAATACGGTTCATGTGTTGCATTGTGTGCGGTCGGAACAACGTATTGATAATTTATTCGAATAAAAAATGGCGCGGGTTGCGCCAAATTTTTTTAATTAGATTTTGTTTCGTCGATATTTGCCAATGAATATAAAACAGACGAAATCAATGATTGGTATGGGACGTGTTGTTGGTTTGCCAATTCTTTGATGCGGTCCAAAATTGCGTGCGGAATGCGCATATTGATAACACAATCAGATTTATTAAATGTGCGGTATGCCGCGTATTCTTTTAACAGTGCCTCGATATTCATAATGAATAATTGCTGCATAACATTTGGCATGTTGACACCCCTCTATACTTTGTTATACACATTGCTCAACACAAGTGTCTTTACGATTGACTATAACATTGTATTTACAGTTGTCAATACATTTGTAAACGCGGCTGTAATCACGGGTGTCCGCACGTGTGTAGGGGCGTTTGTGGGGGCATGTGTATTGGTTAAATAAATTTGATTTTTGTGTTTTTTGTATCTAATATATTTGTGTATGCGCGGTGTTGTTTTTTTTGTGTTCGTGCGCATAATAAATTGGCAAAGGAAAGGATATATTGATGTTCAAAAAAATATTTTGCGGAATTGTTTTGTTGTGTTTTGCGTTTGTTGCGCCGGCGCGATCTGAATTGCGTGTTGATATTGTTGCGGGGGATGTTGCACCAAAATCAATCGCACTGCAAAATGTCGAGGTAAACAAAGGCGTCGCAAAATCAGATGCCGATATGGTGCGCACGGTTGTTGAAAATGATTTGAAATCGACGGGTTTGTTTCGAATGATAAATCGGGATGCGTATCCGCAATTTGTAAAATTCAATGATATGCCGGACTTTAATTTATGGCGTGCTATCCGGGCGGATGTTTTGGTGCAATCTAAAATGACCAAACAAAAAAATAATATGTATAAATTGGAATTCTATGTTTGGGATGTGTCATCCAAAGAACAGATAGAGGCGCAGAGTTTAATGGCGTCAAAAAAATCTATTCGTCGTATGGCGCATTTGATGGCGGATGCAATTTATGAACGCTTGACTGGCGAGGTTGGATATTTCGATACGCAAATCGTGTTTATTGCCGAAACCGGTGATGTATCCAATCGGACAAAACGTATGGCGATTATGGACCAAGATGGTTTTGGCATGCGGTATTTGTCTGATAAAAATACGTTTGTGATGTCGCCACGGTTTTCGCCAAATATGCGCACGATTGTATTTTTGTCTTATCGTGATGATACGCCGATGATTTGGACATTGGATTTGGATACCGGTGCGCAAAGGCGTTTGGGTGAATTTGGGGGGATGAATTTTGCGCCGCGGTTTTCTCCGGACGGTTCGCGTGTCGCAATGTCTTTGGTGCGTGGGGGCGATACACATATATTTGAATACAACATTGAATCGGGCGAGTTGCGCCAGTTGACATTTGGACATTCGTTGAACACATCACCGTCTTATTCGCCAGATGGGTCAAAGATTGCGTTTAATTCTGATAAATCGGGGTCGCAACAAATTCATGTTATGGATTTATCGACGGGTGCCGAAGAACGCATTACATTTGGGGCGGGGCGGTATGCAACACCGGCGTGGTCGCCCGACGGACAATTTATCGCATTCACTAAAATCGCAGACGATACATTTTATATCGGCATAATGGGCCCGGACGGCAAACGCGAAAAAATATTGGCGGGTGGATGGTATATGGAGGCCCCATCTTGGGCGCCGGGGTCGCGCCGTTTGGTGTATTATGAAACAGAAAAATCTGACGACGGTATTGACCGTATGAGCCATTTGCGCAGTGTTGATATCACGGGGCAAAATATGTATGACATTGAATTGCCCGATGGTGTCAATGGTGTTGAACCAACATGGTCACCAAAATTGCAATAATGATGTTTGGACGGATTGGATTTTTTATCTGGGTATTGTGTATGGTGTCGCCTGCGCATGCGGTGCCGGCGGTGGTGAAATATATTATTGATGGTGATACTTTTTCGGCGGGTGTTCGGTTGGCGGACGACACAATGGTTTCTGTGCGTGTGAGAATACGTAATGTTGACACGCCTGAATTGCATGGTGAGTGCGTTGATGAAATTGTCGCGGCAAATGTGGCAAAAAATCGTTTGGCGGAAATGTTGCCGGTTGGCACCGTTGTTGAATTGGATAAAATCAAGGATGATAAATACTTAGGTAGAATTGACGCAACGGTGCGCGATTCCCGTGGACGTGATGTCGGTCGCGCATTGATACGCGAGGGGCATGGGCGAGCGTATAGTGGCGGCAAACGCGCAACCTGGTGTAAGAATCAAAAATAAAATAACATATCTGCTTGTTATTTGTTCGTTCGTGTAACGTCGCGTACACTACACTCACAAATAACGGCGCATCTATATCATTTTCTTTTTGATATAAAAATGCCCGTTTGGGCATTTTTATTTACAGTGTTCAGAGTGCAAAGTTCAGAGTGCAGTTGATGAATAATTAGACAAAACGCTTTCGCATTTTGTCGGGTTTGGCCCGTTCTTGCACCGTCCCCTTCTTTCACAAAGAAGGGGTGGCATCCGAAGGATGACGGGGTAATTTGAACTGCCCCACCGGCTACGCCGGTCCCCCCCTTCTTTTTAGCCTGCGGCTAGAAAAGACGGGGAATGTCCAAGAATAAATCACTCCGCTACCGGACCGGCAATAAATGTGTCGGCGCAGCCGACGGCATTCCCCTCCCTGGGGAGGGGGCCCGTTCCGTCGGAACGGGATTCAGGGTGGGGATTATTGCATCACATCCCGAACACCGCAGAGCGGAACGACGCGTCATCACGGACGCCGG
>DFKW01000005.1 GCA_002373935.1 Alphaproteobacteria bacterium UBA3635
TCCAAATCAAACCGGCGTATTGTTCCGAGATTCAGGTTGCGACGACAAAATATGTGGAAACGCAGTTTAGTGATTTAGGGACGCGGTTGGCGGCGGCGGTCGCGACAGTGAACACAGTTGTCACGAACACTATCAATCAGGCCGCCAGCATTGCGACCTTGCAGAGTGGAAAACAAACCCGCCCTGCGAACGACACTTGCCCGGCGTATAAACAATGTTTGTTGGTCGAGGACGAGCAAGGCACGCCGCATTGGTACGAAATCACCGACCCGTTCCGTGATTTCGTCGCCCCAATCATCGCGAACAATGTCGACCCCGCCAGCACCACCAACCAACCCGGCTATACTCAGTTAGCATACATCGAATCCACCGGCACACAATTTATCGATACGAGATACCAGAATGATCAAGGTATTGTTATTGATACCAAGTTGACGTTTGTGAACACAGCTGGCCAGGCTTTCTTTGGTTCTCATCCTTCTAATGGTTATGGCGAGATCCAAATGTCAATTGATAATGGTAATATCAATGTTGGTTTTGGTGGTGGCAACGTTCGAACCTCAACTGCGGTTTCCAGTGGCGCAACACACACATACGAATATAGTTTGGTGTCTGGGGCATATTATTTGAAACAAGATGGAACAACTATTTATACTGCCGACTCAGGGAATTATGTTACGCGAGATAATTTGGTTTTATTTGCTTTGACTGCTGCAAATAGCCAATCATTCCCAGCAACCGTTAAAATGTATTATTTCCGCATCAGAAATACCAACAACACCCTTGTTCGCAATATGATTCCTGTGCGTCGCAACAGTGACGAGGCGATTGGGATGTATGATACCGTCACGAAAACTTTCTTTGCGAACGCGGGCAGTGGCACATTCAACGCGGGACCGGTGGTTGCGAATACCGATGTTCCGGCGAACGGGACATGGAGTTGGACTTGGACTGCCAATGCCAGCAATGGTATCAGTGCAGGGACACTTAGCGGTATTGCAATTTGTAATAATGTTAGTGCGAATACCAGTGACATCGCAACCAGTGAGCAAATGGCATCTGCAAATTGGACAGTCGATGGTGCAAATTGTTGGTGCACCAGAACAGGTGTTGATACAGATGGGGGTTATACGGCAATAACCGATAATCGTTCAGTATTAAGGGCAGCGTATGGTTCATCTGTGTCCGCTTGTAGGTCAGATTGTGCCGACAATTGTGCGAGAGGATATGGAAATATAACTGTTCTCTCTCGTATGATGGCGTTGTAACGAATCCCCACCCTGAATCCCGTTCCGTCGGAACGGGGCCCCTCCCCAGGGAGGGGAATGCGGTGCGCCACCGGCGCACACATCAATTGAACTTTGAACTCTGAACTTTGAACACTGAAAAAAATCCGCCGGGCGGCGGATTTTTTTATTTTGATTGAATTTCTTTGACGGTCACTTTGAATACAACTTCGTGGCCAGCCAATTCCGGAACATAATTATCCGGAAAACGGATGTTCACATCGCGCGTATCGCCAACATTTGCACCAATCAGTTGTTCTTCGAAACCGGGAACGAATTGACCACTGCCCAAAACCAGGGGATAATTTTCCGCAGTGCCGCCCGCAAATTGCACACCGTTATCAAAACCGGCGAAATCAATTACAACCGTATCACCATTTTTTGCACCCGCATTTGAATCGCATGCAGTCAACATAATTGCACCAAAAATTCCCAGAAAAGATGTTATTTTTTTCATTTTTTTATTCCTTTATTTTTTTGTTAACAGATTATAAATTTTTCACAACTACCCCACCGGCTACGCCGGTCCCCCCCTTCTTTCATAAAGAAGGGGAATATCCGGTGGCAAAACTATTTTTTTGTTTTGTTATATACGCAACGGAAACCATATTCGCGCATGGTTGGACCCTCGGCCTCGATACGGTAATCAAAGAACGGCGTTGGACGCATAACCTCGAACGATGGTTCATCATACACAATCATAATATTTTCAACATTACGACCGCATACGCGTTTCATTTCATAATCCGCAACATGTGCCAATACCGAACGCGCATCGCCATCAATATCCATACCGTCGGCACTCTGAATCATGCGCAGGCGCATACGACGCAGTTCACTGTTGCCCAATAATATTTGCACGCGAACCATTGCGCCACGATATTCCTGCCACCGGGTTTCCATACGCGACGAATTCCACAAACGGTTTGATTCATCCTTTTGTTCGTCGGTCAGTGGACGCGCCGAATCGATTTCGGCATATTCGTTTGACGCATCCATAAATTCAGATGTGCGTTCGTTATAATATGGTGCATCCGACCCGCCGTTTGCATAATCGGACGCGTTATATGTTTCCGTGCAAGCCGCAAAAAACGGCACAACCAGCAAAAATATCAATGATTTTTTCATGTCGGCTCTCTTGCTCCTTTTTTTTGATTCTAACAAATAAACTATTTTGATTCAAGAGCCGATTTATGATAAAATTAAATAAAATGACAAATGTAGTTCTGGATTCTTTATTAAAACCATTGGCGGAATTTTACACCCCGTCTTTTGTCGAGGAAATCGCCATCAATCATGCTGGCCAGGTGTGGATGCGTTTGCATGGCGCACGCGTGCCATGGGTTGCATATAACGCACCTCAGTTGACGAAACAATACCTGGTGAATTTAATTCATACGGTGGCAAATATTTATGAACAACCTTTTGATCCATATCATGGTGTGCCGGTTGTTTATGCGACATTACCCGGCAATCATCGTTTTTCCGCAATCGCGGGTCCAAATGTGCAATATGACGATAACGATTTAACCGGCGGCGTCGCAATGAGTATTCGCGGTGGTGGTGCAACGGATGTCAGTTTTGAAAACTATCATTTGGAACATGGAAAACAATTATTAAAAATAAAGCCACGCGAACGCGTGCGGCCCGATGACCCATACGACCGATTGATGCGCGCCATAAACGACGGCAGTCCTATTTTAATCAGTGGTGCAACCGCAACCGGTAAAACAACATTTTTGAATCATATGCTGACACTGATTGATAAAAATTCACGTGTAATTACGGTCGAAGATGCCCGTGAAATCCATGTCACACAACCAAACCGTGTGCACTTTATTTTGTCGCGTACGGAACAAAACAATGACTTTAACTATGCACGATTGTTGGATTTGGTTGTGCGTATGACGCCTGATGTTATTATCGGTGGCGAAATCTCAACGGGAAATGCGTCCGTGTTATGGGAAATGTTGGGAACGGGGCATGACCATTTTTACACCACAATCCATGCAGAATCTGCCGAGGCCGCATACGCCGCGTTTGCCGACAGAATTTTACACACACAACCCGCGTATAACCGCACGGATTTAATAAACGAAATGAAGCAGAAAGTCCGCGTTGTTCAACTATCGCGCGACGGGTCTTTGCGCGCCGTGACCGAGGTTGTGTAAATATAATATCTTGACTGTATTAAAAATTGCGGTATTTTGTTTATGTCAGTTTTAACCAAGGGGTGTGTGATATGGCAAGACATCAAAATACAGAAATTATAGATAAACAATCTTCTATTAAAAACTATATGCAAAACACATTGTGGTTGAAAAATATTATCGACGCAGGTGGTAATATTTTGAACCTGGACCGGTTTCGTGCCGAGGTTGATGTTGCAATTAGCAATTGCGAGGTCCGCATGGCACAATACACATCGGTTGATGGCGTTGTGACGGATCGTGAAAAATATTCTATATTGGTTGGTGAATTGGAATATTTGCAATCTTTGGCAAAACACACAACTAATTTTTATCCGTTAAAACAAAACCCAATTGTTTCGCATGAAGATTTGCCAAAGCCAAATCGTGATTGGATGAAAAAAATCCAAAAATTTTGCAAATCAATTAAACACAAGATTTCCGATACACATACGCGATAAAATTACATAAAATTTTGTGGGTTCACATCAATTTTTATTCTGATGTTTGGGGGCGTACGAATACCGGACAACCAATGTGATACCACCGGTTGCAGGTTTGCGCGTTCATCGCCAGATATCAAAAACCGCATGCGATACCAATTCCTGATTTGGTATATTTGCGCCGCGATTGGTCCCAAAATTTTTCCGCCATTTAATGTCGGGGCACGCGCAGATAATTCATCACAAAACTGTTTTAGTTTTTGCTCGTTGTTGGCCTCGACAATCAATGCAATCAGTTGTCCAAACGGCGGCATTTTTGCAACCCGACGCGCAGCCAGGTCGGCGGACATAAAACTGTCGCGGTCACATGCACAAATTGCCGCAAACACCGGATTCGTCGGTTGATATGTTTGCAACAAAACGCGCCCCGGTAATTCGCCACGCCCCGCCCTGCCGGCGACCTGAAATAATTGTTGAAATGTATGTTCGGGCGCGCGAAAATCCGTACCAAATAAACCCATGTCGGCATCCACCACACCAACCAATGTCAGGTTCGGGAAATGGTGACCTTTGGCCAAAATTTGCGTTCCAATCACAATATCAATTTTGCCGTTTTCCATATCGCCAACCAATCGTTCCAATGTTTGACGCGTTGGGATTGTATCACTGGAAACTAACGCGGTTTTTGCGTTTGGAAAACGAATATTGACCTCTTGCTGAATCCGTTCCAGGCCGGCACCAAATTGCGATACCGCATTATCACATTGTGGACATTTTTGTGGCAATGCCATTGTTCGCCCGCACATGTGGCATAACAATTTTCCAATTCGTTTATGATATGTCATGCCAACCGAACAATCAGGACACATCGCCACCCAACCACATTTACGGCACTGGGTAATTGGGGCAAAGCCGCGACGGTTGATAAATAGCATAACCTGTTGATTGGAATTTAATGTATCGGTTATTGCATCACATAACACAGGCGACAAATTGCCGTGTTGTGGGGTATCATCACCCGGCAACATATAATCCGTCGGACGATGTTCACGTAAATCTATGGTTGATATTTTGGGCAGTTGCGCACCACCAAAACGCGATTTCAATTTTAATATTTTATATTTACCGATTTCGACATTATGTAATGTTTCCGCCGACGGCGTGGCCGACGCCAGCACCACCGGAAATCCCGCAATTTTTGCACGCAAAATTGCCATATCACGCGCGTGATAATTGCCCATGTCTTCTTGTTTATATGATGTGTCGTGTTCTTCGTCAATGACAATCAAACCCAAATCTTGCCATGGCAAAAACAGCGCGCTGCGTGTGCCAACAATTATTCTGATTTTTTTATTTAACACACCGCGCCAAATTTCACGCCGACGCGCCGATGTCAAATTAGAGTGCCATACCACCGGGGGCGCACCAAAACGATTTTTAAAACGCGTCATAAATTGCGCCGTCAATGCAATTTCAGGCATCATCAATAATACAGATTTGCCCGCATTATATGCACGCAAAACAGAATCAAAATAAACCTGGGTTTTACCACTGCCGGTGATGCCATCCAATAAATGCACCGAAAAACCGCCGTGGCCCAGAGATGCGGCAACCGCGTCCGCCGCCACAGATTGTTCCGCGTTTAATGTGACGCATCCGGTGTCATGATATGTAAAATTAAATTCGTCCATTTCAACCGGGCGCGTTTGGGCGCATGTTAAAATCCCACGCTTTATCATCGTGTTTATAACAGATATACTGACATGCGATATGTTTCGCAAATCGTTTATTGTCATTGCCGTGTTATCGTTTGAAGAATATGCATCCATCACCATTTGGCGATTTTCTGTCATTTTGGTATCGGCATCAAAATTGAAATTATATAACTGTTCGATTTTCGGCGGTAAAAACGCATCCGGCACATTTATTATTAAACGCAAAACCGCGCCCGGCGTCATCAATGTCCAATTGGACATTTTCTGAATCCATAATAAATCATTGTCTGATAACTTTTGTGGGTATATTTCAGACACATTTTTGATTTTGTCCGGAGGCAAACCACTGTCGCCAAAACCAAATATAACACCAATATATGGACGACGCATCACAGATACACGCACAAATTGTCCAATGTCGGCCGGCCCCGTCAAACGATAGTCGTATCCGGTGTTGACAACATTTGGAATCAAAACTTTTACAATTGTACCTGTGCTGAACATACCAATAAAATACTTGTTTTTTTTATAAAATTCAATACCATTTATATTGATTCAAGCCCAAGGGTTATTTATATGTGGAAATTTTTCTTTGATATTGCATACGCGTTCAGTTTTCTGATTTTTATTCCACGCGCACGGCGACGTTTTCGCGATTGGTATTTATTTGGATATCGCGAAAAGTTGGACGATTTATTAAATACTGTGCCGGAATTACAACATAAAAAAATGCGCCTGACTAAGGGCGGTGGGTCGTTGGCGTTTATTTTCGAAAACCGCGATGTATATCGTGTCCGCAAACGTGAGTACGAGGCCACATCGGTGTTTCCACGATTGGTGCGAGAACAACGTATAACAAACGCACTGCGCCGATATTTGCCGGTTTCAATTCCAAAAATTGAATTTGTTCATGGTAAAAAATTTGTATTTTATAAAACCCATTTTATTCCGGGTGTGATTTTGGCAAATTTGCCCGAACGCGAGTTAAATGCGCATGCCGATGAAATCGCCCAACAGTTGGCAAACTTTTTGAAAAAGTTGCATGCGGCGAAACCAAAATCTATATCTGATTTGGCGGGCAAAAATGCGGATGGACATTGGGTTCATACAGATTTATGCAGTAATATTTTAATCAATCCTGAAACATTTGTCGTTACCGGTGTGATTGATTGGGAATGGACATCGTGGGGAAATGTATCAATGGATTTTATCAGTTTATACAACCGTCGTCGCAAAATGCGCCGCACAGAAATTCCAATAAAAACCGTGATTAAATATTACGAATAACCGTGTCCAAATCTGCATCGGTTGGAATATGGTCGATTATGATATCGGGTCTGTATTTTTGACGGAACCAGGTGCGCTGTTTTTTTGCGTATTGATTTGTGTGCAAAATCCAATTTTGAACCATTGTATCATAAGAACATCCGCCACGCAGGTATGTGACCAATTCAACCGCACCAATCGCACGTTCGGGCGCCCAACCACTGCGTATAATTGCGCCACCCTCGGTCAATGCGCCGCCCGCCAACATTTCAGGGATGCGCGCCGCGATACGTTCACGAACAATTTCCATGTCCGGATTGATTAAAACCTTGATCGTGTCGGGTGGCAATATTGCACCGGTACGTTCGTTGCGTTGAAATTCCGTTATGTGACGGCCGGTTTCCAAATAGATTTCCAATGCACGTGCAACACGTTGTGGGTCGGTCGGTGTAAAATCCGCCGGCAACATTGCACGCGCCGCATCAATATCAGCCGCCACCATTTCGCGCGCACGGTCGCGGGTTTCAAAACTGACCTTGGGCATTTCGGAAATACCATACAGCAACGCATTTGCATAATATCCCGTACCACCCACCACAACAACCGGACGACCCGCCGCATGCGCCGCATCATATTCCACGCGCGCCATATCTTGGTATTCGGAAACATTTACATGCTGGGCCAAAGTGGCCACAGAAAATAATTTATATGGCACACCATCCAATTCGCCGGATGCCAATTTATCCGTTTGTCCGGCAAAAGGACTGGCCGAGATATTTTCAATTCCACGATATAATTGAACACTGTCGCAATTTATAATTACGCCGTTTATTTTTTTTGCCAATGCATGGGCAAATCCGGATTTACCCGATGCAGTTGGACCAACAATAACATAATCTTGTATTTTCATAGTGCGTTCATTATAAAATCTAAATATAATAATTTCAAGTATTCGTGTAAAAAATCTGATTGCGTATAAATTCGCAAAGGTGTTATCATTGTTTTGAATCAAGGAAAGGATTAGCCATGAAAAAAGTCAGAGTTGCTATCAATGGTTTCGGTCGCATTGGTCGGTTGGTTTTGCGTGCGGCATTGGAATCAAATCGTCGCGATATAGAATTTGTTGCCATCAATGATTTGGCGCCAATCGCACAAAATGCCCATTTGTTGCAATATGATTCCGTGCATGGAAAATTGGGCATGGATGTTAAAACAGATGGTGATTATATTATCGCCGGCAAACAGAAAATTAAATGTTTATCTGAACGCGACCCGGCAAAATTGCCGTGGAAAAAATTACGCGTTGATATTGTTATGGAATGTACCGGGTTATTTACCGCCGCCGATAAGGCCCGTGTTCATATCGATGCGGGGGCAAAACGCGTGTTGGTGTCGGCACCATCGTCCGGCGCGGATAAAACAATCGTGTTTGGGGTAAACGAAAAAACATTGACTAAAAAAGATGTCATTGTTTCAAACGCGTCTTGCACGACGAATTGCCTGGCGCATGTGGCGCGGGTGTTGTCTGAAAAATTTGGTATAGAAAGCGGTTGGATGACAACGGTGCATGCATATACCGGCGACCAACAATTGTTGGATAAAACCCACAAAGATTTGCGACGCGCACGGGCGGCGGCGATGTCTATGATTCCAACAACAACCGGTGCGGCGCGCGCGATTGGTTTGGTGTTGCCAAAATTGGCGGGAAAATTGGATGGTATTGCAATTCGCGTGCCAACCCCCGATGTGTCTGTTGTTGAATTGATTGTGAATACAACAAAGCCCGCAACCGTTGACAAAGTGAACGCGGCAATGCGGCGCGCGCAATCTGATGTTTTTGGATATAATGATGCGGCGTTGGTGTCGATTGATTTCACCCATGACGCACACAGTTCCATATTTGACGCGACCCAAACCAGTGTTATTGACGGGCATTTGGTTCATGTGACCGCGTGGTATGATAACGAGTGGGGATTTTCCAACCGTATGTGCGATACCGCCGTTGCGATGGGAAAATTGATTTGAAAAAATAAAAAAAATACTTGCAAAGCGATAAAGAACAGTATAATATTGGTATCGCTTTGATAAGTTTCAGGGGTGTTAGCTCAGCTGGTTTAGAGCGTCTGCCTGTCACGCAGAAGGTCGAGGGTTCGAGCCCCTTACATCCCGCCACCAATTTTCGTTAATAAAAACCGCCGATATGGCGGTTTTTGTTTAAGAAAATTGAGTGCCGCGCCGTAGCGTTACGGTTTGCCGTGGTTTTTTGTTTTATTGACAAAGTTTATGTGTGCGGTATAATTACCCGTATGAAAAAAGTTATAATTTGCTTTTTAATGTTATCGGTTGTGGCACTGGCCGGATGCGGTAAAAAATCAAACTTGGAACACCCAACACCCGGTTTTCCACGCAATTATCCGGTGTATTAAAATAATGCGGGTATGGCGAAATTGGTAGACGCGCTGGATTTAGGTTCCCGTGGGGCAACCCGTAAGAGTTCGACTCTCTTTACCCGCACCACCCTTCGCCCTGTGGGCTTCGGGTGGCAGGCCACATTTCCTTCGCCAAGATTTCGGGTGGCAGGCCACCTTTTCTTTTCGCTAAAGGTTTCGGGTGGCGGGCCACCTTTTCTTTTCGCTATGCGGGCTTCGGGTGGCAGGCACCAATAAAAAAAATACTTGATTTGTCGAAAAAAAACGATAAAATACGATACGCAATAAAAAAAGGTTATTAAAATGGCATCAAAAAAAGGCGCAGTAGAAGTTATCAAATTGGAAAATAAAGAAACCGGATACTTTTACACAACAACAAAAAATACTAAATCTGAAAACACCAAGGGTAAAATGAAATTCCGCAAATATGACCCGAAATTGCGCAAGCATGTGGTGTTTACCGAGGGTAAAATGTCGCACTAGGATTCAAAAAACCGCCAAATGGCGGTTTTTTTCTTGCTTTTAATCTGCGTGTAAAATATGTGTGATGAATTCGCGGATGCGTTGGCGGCGATATTTTGTTATGCCAAATATTGATATAAAACGCGCGATTGGTTTGACGATTTTTTTATACCTTTGATGTTTGATGTATTTATGCAAATGGGTTTCATACGCCGCCATTGCCGCCGTGTCGGGGGCAACATTACGCGCAGTAAATTTGAATTTATTATCGGCAAAGAATTGTTCTAATTCGGGCGTTATGCCCAAAATCTGGGGCTGGGCCGTAAAGTGGGTGGATGGGACGCGTTCAATACTGCCATCAATATAGGTGAAATTTAATTTACGCGCCACGCATATATCGTTTTGGATTTCGGCACTGTCGCCCAGTAATGAATTTCTTTTTATTTGAATAACCGTGCCATGGGCGCGCATAAACAGTGCCAAATGCAATGCCGTTCCCGCGGTACCCGCCATATATTTACAGTTTCGCGCCAATGTGATTTGATGTGATAAAGGTAATGTTTCAGGATAAATTATTTTATATCCGTTTTTAGCAAAAATTTTTTCAATCGATTTTTCACCAAATGTTCGCCCGTCGTTCATTTTCCCGCGCGACAGATAAATTTTGTCATAAGTTTTGATTTTTTCGTTGCCCATATTGCGCGCGATTTTATCAAATACTTTGTTCATTATTGGTGATATGTATTGTGTTATAACGGCGCCTTGGGGTGGGACATAAACGCCACGAAAACGCGTTGTGTTGTTTATCAAAATTATTCTGTCGGGACCAATGCCCAGGCCATATAAAAATTTCATTACAAATGCCGGCAAAGATTTCGTTTTGCGCCCAACAACAAAAACAAACTTTACATTTTTATATTTTGCACCCAATGCCGGATACAGGCGGCCCAGACCCTCGAGCAAAAAGTGTCCAAAGTGCGAAAATATATAACCGCCACCGGCAAAAACAACCGTTTCATCAATAAAATTGTGTGTTGTTTTGAATTTTGAAATGTGCATATGTCCGCCAAAACGGTGCGTTATGGACGCATCACATAAATTTCCCGTCGCATCATATACAACGCCGGACACATCCGCCACATCAACACATATTGTGCCATTGTCGATAAATTTTATATCACGGATTGATATGTCGGGCGCGGGATGCGTGATGAAATTTTTGTTATGTTTAACATATTGCGTAATCATTTGGTGCCTTTTGTATGAATACAAATTTATCACAATTGGGTGTCACGCGCAATTAAAAAACCGCCAGACGGCGGCAAGATTATTTTTGTCTTTTTAACTGGCTAATAATATTACGGGTCAATGCACCAACGGTTTCATATTTGCCGTAATCAGATTCCGGCAGATATACATGTAATTTATGTTGTAATGTGTATAATGCCGCAACAACCTCGAAATATGAAAAATTCGGATTTGACATAAATAAAGTTTTTCCCGTGATAGCTTTTGCTTTTACGCCACATTCTTGGGCAATAACACGATAAATCTGTTGCGAAACATTTTTTGGCATACATCGACCCCCGTTGTTTGTTAAAAAATATGGTTAGTATATTATTCCCAAAACATCCGTTTGTCAAACAAATATTTTGAAAAATCTTAATTAAAATCCCCCTGTGACGGGGGGAATTTTTTATTTATTAAATTTGCCACTGCGGGGAAAGCCGACGGGGATTGTGCGACCCTGGGACGCACGGCGCGCCATCCACGGCGATATATCGTCCAATTTTGTTGTCCCCCGCCCCGTGGTCCAACCAAAACCATCCGCAGAATTAAAGAACATAACGTCCAAAACATATGTGCGTTCGGCATTATATTTTTGCAAGATTACGCCCTTGCCCCGGGACATTTCGGGTATTTGGTCGGTTGGGAAAATCAATAATTTATCGTTCGAACCCGATATTGCAACCATATCGCCCGAAACCGGCACACACAATATCGCCGGGTTGGCCGGGTCCGTATTCATAACCTGTTTCCCGTTCTTCGTTTGTGCCAGGCAATTTTCACCCGATACAATAAATCCCGCACCATGACGCGACACCAATAAATATTTTGCGGACGCGTCCAAAACAAACGCGCGCACGATATTTTCATCCGGCGACAGGTCCACCATCATACGCAACGATTCACCAAAACCACGCGCCGACGGTAAATCAGATACCGCAAGAGAAAACATTTTGCCCGATGCACCGAATATGTTGACTTTATCCGTACTCATTGCGTGGAACGCCGTTTGTAATGCGTCGCCGTCTTTGAATTTCGCGTCCAGGTTATTCAAATCCAGGTGACCCTTGGCCGCACGAATCCAGCCCATTTCAGATAAAATAACCGTCATTGGTTCTTTTTCAATAAAATCGTCCGGGTTCACATCAACATCCACAACCGCCGAATCCCATGTTGTGCGACGGCGACCCAATGCCGTTTTTTTATCATACATTTTTTTGATGTCCAAAAACCATGCCTTTAATTGTTCGCGTTGCGCATCGTCGTTCGCCAATAAGGTTTGTAATTTTTCCTGTTCTGCGCGCAGTTCGGCATCCTCGCGCCGGATTTCCATTTCTTCTAATTTACGCAGTGAACGCAGGCGCGTATTCAAAATCGATTCAACCTGGATTTCAGATAATTGAAATTCCGCCATTAAAACCGGCTTGGGTTCATCCTGGGTCCGGATGATTTCAATAACCCGGTCCAAATTCAGATACACAACCAGCAACCCGCCCAATATTTCCAACCGATGCGCGATATTGCGCAGGCGCCAATTTGTCCGACGAATTAAAACGTGCTTTTGATGCGTAATAAACGCACGCAACACATCGCCAATCGGCATAACGCGCGGCGCACCATTTGTGTCAATGACATTGAAATTCATATTGAATTTATATTCCAAATCCGTCATCGCAAACAAATGTGCCATCATTTTATCAATCGGAACATTTTTGTTTTTCGGTGTGATAACAATGCGGACATCGGTCGTAGATTCATCAATGATATCTTCGACCAATGGCAATTTTTTAGAATCAATCATTTCACCGATTTGTTCCACCAATTTTGATTTCATAATACCGTATGGAATTTCGGTGATGACAACCTGGCTCAATCCGCGGCCCAATTCTTCGACAGTATATTTTGCACGAATGCGAAATGCGCCCCGCCCCGTTTCATAATTTTTTACAATAGTGTCAAAAGAATCAATCAGCACACCACCAGTTGGAAAATCGGGTCCCACTAATTTCTTCATAATTTGCGCAGTGGTCGCGTCCGGTTTATCAACAACCAGGCACAGGGCATCACAAACCTCGGCCACGTTATGTGTTGGGATGTTTGTTGCCATACCAACCGCAATACCCATACCGCCATTTGCCAACAAATTTGGAAATGCGCCCGGCATTACCGTTGGCTCAACCGTCGTGCCGTCAAAGTTCGGCATCATATCGACACTGTCTTCGTCGATGCCCTCCATAATCAGCATGGCGGCATCGGTCATTTTGGATTCGGTGTAACGGTATGCCGCCTGGGGGTCGCCATCGATATTACCAAAATTACCCTGGCCATCAATCAATGGATAGCGGACGGAAAAATCCTGGGCTAAGCGCACCATCGCATCATATACGGATGAATCACCGTGTGGATGATAATGACCCAACACATCACCAACAACCGTTGCACATTTACGAAATGCCGCATTGGGTGATAACTTTTGTCGCAACATAGAATACAAAATGCGACGATGCACCGGTTTTAACCCGTCACGAACATCCGGCAATGCACGCGATACAATCGTTGATACCGCATACGATAAATACCGTTCAGACAGCGCATCGCCCAGTTGTTGTGAATCAATGTTTTCGATGATTTTTGCGTTTTCCTTCATAATGACATCTCTGTTTTATCAAGTGCAAGTTATAACATTTCAAAATTTTTCGCAAGTCCAATTATTTTATCGCATACGCATAAATTCCCCAACGGTCGTTTTATTTATCCGTTCCCAAACCGAACCAATGCGCCCAACACGCACCCCCAGATACATATTTGAATCATCGGTCAGGTTAAACAGTGCGCGCAAATCGGGCATATATTGTTGCACCAATTTATAATTTACAGGTTTTAATTCCCATGTTTTGCGGTCCAACAATGCGCCCTGGTATAAACATAAATCACCAGACATATAATAACCACGCGGTGTGTCCGATAAATAATGCAAGGTTTGCGCAAACGATAATCCCATTTTATCAAACATATCTTGGTGGGATAAATTGGTATTTGCGGGCGCAACCAACAATCCAGCCGGCATTAAAACAAATGCACGACGGGATTCGTGAAAATTTGCTTCACTTGTACTCATATTTATACCTTTCTAGATTTGTCTGTCCCGGAAATATCCATTTATTTTATCCAGCGCAACACTGCGGCCGCAATAGCGGGGCCCCTCGACACAATGTCCCATAGATAAACATGGTGGGGTCAGGTAATCCAGCACCGCCGCATCTGAAACGAGATTTTCTTCTAATTCACGACGCAAATCGCATGCCAGGTGGTAAATTGCCTCTTGGGCGCACCAACATGTGCGTTTGCCTTGCTCGTGAATCAATGCATTCAAATCCGCATGTTTATCATACCGAACCATCGCACCGTATGGGGATATGGATGTGACAAAACCATTTGGAATTTCTGGATTACGCACCATATTATAAAAATCACGCATCCATGCGTCCGCCGTCGGTTTCAATCCGGCTTTGTCCAATAATGGTGGCAAATAGAAATATCCGGTGAATACGGGTTTAGAACGTTTAATACTGCGGTGGCGTTGATCCTGGCCCATTGTAGCACCGGCATCAACATGAATTCGACTTCGTACATACATTAACGAATTGTCCATATATTCCGGACTGAATTGCAAAGTATCGACCGTATCGTGCGATTGATTAGGCATAAATTTTTCTTTGTTATATTTATAATCCAGCAATTTGAATTCTGGACGTGTTTTGGCACCTATATATCGCACAACAAATCCTCTACCCCGATCTATGTCAAAATGTTTTTCAAATTCCGGTGACCAATCCTTTGTGCTGCGTGCGGATTCAGGGAACATATATGCGATGTCCGGATGGTCTGTTTTAATTTGCGCCACAATTTTATCCATCGCGTCACGCATAAATGGTGTCCAGGCGGTGCGATAAAACGCACAAATTGTTGCCAAATCAACCGTCCAATCCAATGCCGTTGGCGCAATCATTGAAACAAACATACGCAGTTGTTCCTGGGCAAATTTGGGTGCGTTTGATTCAACATATTTGTCATTTGCACAGGGGCGTTCATAACGGATAGCATCACGCGCCAAATCCGTCACTTTGTCTTTGTTATCGGCGTAAATATTTAACCCACGATAAATAAAGTTGCATGCCTGGTTTATATATTTGGCCGGGGTATCCGGATAATATGTTTCCAATGTTTTTTCTATATCCGCCATATCGGGATTGTCATACATTTTTGAAAAACGCCCACTGCGTTGATCGGTATCATAAAACGGCGCCGTCAGGTGCAATCCAAACACAACACTGGATACCGGGATATTTTCAATCATAAATGTCCAATAATTATGTTCCAAGGTTGAGTGATGACCGGTATCAAACAAACGCTTTTTAACATCGATTGTTTCACCCAATTTTGGAGTTTCCGCAGTATAGCACATACGCGCGGCATGCGATGCCAACAAGGTTGGTGAAACATTTGTTTCGGCAATTTTTGTGATTTTTATCTGTGACATGTGTGGGTCTCCTTTTTTTACCCATAATAAATGGTTTCGTATGGTTTTCAAGTGTTTTAAGTATAAAATCCGCGTTGAAATTTATACTTGACACAAAAACATCTTTTGTGATATACACAAAGTATAAGGAAGTTATGTTTTGGTTCCCGGTTTTTGTGGGCGGGCTGTCGTGGTGACAAGTCGGGATATGCCAATATTTTGGCATATTTGAATGTACGTTGCGTAATGTGACGAACCAATCGATAATGATTCCCGAACAGGGGAATTGTTCGCGATATATAAAGGGGGTGTCACATGAGATTTAAGTTATTTTACAAGTATTTATTGGCGGGTTCTTTGATGACATTACCCAAGGGCGTTAGTGATTTTCACAAAACAGATATGTCGGCACACGCATATAAAATCGAACAAACCGAATTATTCGCGACCCAGAAAAAAATTGATGCCAAGGCACAAGAGTTATGTGACACCTATATAGATTTTGTTTTACAAGGACAACAAAACATTAAATCTTATCAGACGGGACGCGGTAAAATGGCCGCCGTATGGCACGAATTGCCCGGCGCACCCAGTGGTCTGTATTGCATGTTTGGTCAATACACGCAATTAAATCGTGCGTTGGATGAATTGGGCGACACGATAACATTGGTGCCGTTCACATCGCGAAATGCGTGTCCAACATTTCGGTCCGAAATGCGCAAGAAATACGGTACACCTGAATACCAGGGCGTAATATACAATGGAAAAATGTTTCGGTCGGATACCGAATATAATCGCGCATTGGCGGCGTTTTTGAAACACAATCATATAACGGATTCTGTGGACGCGCAAAAACGAAATTCTGTTATCGCGCGGTTTGAAAAAAATAATTTCAAGGCGTCTTGTTTACATCCCGGCGCAATTATTATCGTGCAACACAACAGTACCCCATCAAACACACATGCAATTATGTATTTGGGTCGCGGGCGCGTTGAAAACGATAAATTTATTGCCGATGAAAACGGTGGGTTTATATATGCGGGATATAACAATGAATCTGTGGGTGATATATTCAAAACATATAACACAAATCACATATTCGCCGCCGATATTTATAATATCGCACGCGTTGATTATGCCAAAGAATTAAACCGTGTCACAAATATGGATGATAAGGAATTATTCCGATTTGTGTATGATATGCCGTCTGATTTATGTTTGGCACAAACACCACATAAACAATTGGAAACAATGGCACGGGAAAAATATTTTAATAAACAAAATTATGCCCCTGCCGTTCCGGTTATGCGCCCAAACATGGCGATATCCCCGGCATTTCCGCTGTATAAAGAAATGTTAAAGATTCGGACAAAATAGTAAATTATCACGCGATAAAAATTATTCTTACTTTACGCGCCAATCTTGTGTTTAATTTCACGTATCCGTGCCAAAATTTCACGCAGGTCGGAATCTGTGGCGGCGGTTGCGGGACGATTGTGAACAGAATCCGCCAAAACAATACACAATGTCGCCAACAGTGAATTTTCCGGTAATGGCCCAATTTTATCCAAAATTTCACGGGCGCGCGCATCAACAATGCGCCCCAATTCAACCAAACGGGCCTCTTGACCGTCCTCGCAGCCCATTTGATAATTTTTGTTTACAATAGGTATGGTTACAACACTCATTTATTTTTTCTTTAATTTTTCCAAAATTGATACGGATTTATCAATCATTTCAACCGCACGCGCGCGTTGGGCACGCAATGTTTTAACCTGTTGGGTTAAAATGGCAACCTCCAGGTCTGTTTGACGGCCGGCCGCCGACACATCAGAACGCAACCCCAAAACCGCGTTTTCCAGGGAATTTAACTCTTGAAAAATCTGTTGTTTCAAATCTGTCATTTTATTTTTATATTACGACATTTTTTATATGCGTTCAACCATAAAATGTGATATAATAGGCACTGAAATTATTCCATGATAAATCGTTTTTTGGGGGGACGGATTTTTATGAAGACGAAAATTATTTATATTTCTGGGAGTGAGGTTTTCAATATGGCCGATGTGCGTGGCGCATTTGACGCCGTGCGGCGCGAATTGGGTTTGACGCGCGATACAATTTTGTTTGGTGTGCCGGTTGATGCGGATGATGCATTGGGCGGACAATTTGATGCGGTAAAACCGGATGTGTCACAAAATGTTATAACAAACACCACGGACACGGAAACCCCAACCACCGCATTTATTGCGGCAACCGCATCAACGGCGGTTGTGGATGATGCACCGGTGGCGGCAAAAACGGACGATGTTGTGGCGGCACCTGTGAAAAAGGCAAAACGCACGAAAAAGGTTGTGGCGGCACCCGTTGTGGATGATACACCGGTGGATGCGCCGGCGACAAAAACGGACGATGACGCGGTGATTCCAATATTGTCTGTATTGGCAACGGATGACGCGACGAAAAATGACACTGTTCAAAATGCGCCGATTGCAGATATGACCGATATTGCGGATATTATGGACGATGATATTAGTTTGGCGGATACAGATTTACTGGACACAAAAACGGATGACACTATTGATATTTTGGACGATTTGAAAACAGATGATGTCGCACCGGTTGTTGATTTTGATGCGGCGGATATTGATGATGAAATTCCAACCGTCACCCCAGAGGTTGCAAGTGTGATTGATGCATCGGATGATGATACGGATGGTTTGGCAAAATTATTAAAATCTGTGCAATCTTTGAACGAAGATGAATTGCCAAAACCCGAACTGACCGTGGTGGAAAATAATGTCGATGTGGATGAAACAGATGCAACATTGGAAAAATTGGCAACGGAATTCGCCGAAAACCAAGATAAAATTGTGAATACAACAAAATCGTCTGCGCGTGGTGGCAGAATTGGAAAATTGAAAAATATTTTACCGTTCAAAAAGGCAAAATCTAATGAATCCAGTTTGATGGGTGATTTGTTCGGTTGGGCGGGTGTTGCGGCAAATGATGAAGAATTTGGAATACCTGAATTTTTCCCAACGGCGGCAAAAAAGTAAGGTGTAAAGTATATGGATAACCTGGCCCAAGTTGCACAGATTTTAACCAAAGCCGGATATACCTTGCAAGATTGCCAGGTTGGTTTTTTGTGTATAACCGACCCGACATGTATTTGGCCGCCATTGTTGGAATTTATTCATAATGCGTGGATTGTTTTAACATTTATCACGGCTATTTTGTTGGCCGGATGGGGTGCAACAATGGTGCGTGGCGCAAATCACGATATGGTAAAAAATCTGCGCAGTTTGGTTTTGATTTTTGGTGTGTTGTCGGTGGCATTGCCGGCGGTAAATTTACTGGGTGCGGGGCGTGCCGTCGTGAACAGTTGCAACACAATAAAATTATCACAATCACATATTGATGAATTAATCCGTATGCGCGGTCAATCAATGCAACAACCGGAATTTGAAAATTTCGATATTCGTGATTCTAATTTTGATGACTTGAATTCGGATTTCGCTTTCTAGGTCCATGAACAATACCACAATCACGACCAGAATAAATCATGTGTTTTGTCACCAGGAAATGGTCAAATAAACTGATATCTAAATCATTAAATATTTTTTCTATCTCTTCGGTGACTTCTATATCGTCGTTAGAAAAAGAATTATCTGATGCGGGATGATTGTGAACTAAAACCACACTGGTTGCGTTCAGTTTTAATGCCGTTTTAATAATTTCACGAACATATACGCCGGTGGTATTGTATGTGCCACTACTGTGTAATTGGTCTTGCAATAAACGAAAATCGGAATCCAAGTATAACACATGAAATTCTTCGACAGGTTTGTTCGCAAATGTCCACCAGCAATAATCCAGCATAAATTTTATGTCGTGAAAAATCGGACGCGTATCCATCGTTGCACGATATCCAGACAACACAATATCTTGGACCAATTTCAGAAAAACCGCCGTATTGTGACCGATGCCCGGAAATGCCAATAAATCATCAATTTGGGCGGTTAAAACCTGGGGTAATGAACCGAAACGTTTTATCAATGCATGCGCCAACGGTCGTGTATCACGACGCGGAATAGCATAACCCAACAATAATTCTAATTTTTCGTAATCGACCAATTTGCCGTCCAAAAATTTTTGACGCAATCTGTCCCGATGTCCCGAATAAAATTTAGAATCAGGTTCTGACAATTTATTATACCATTTTTTCTGTAAATATTATCACGCCGTCTTCGGTAATGCCCAATGTGTGTTCCCATTGTGCCGACAATCCGCCGTCAACCGTGCGCGCCGTCCAACCGTCCGCATCAATTTTACATTTGGGCGAACCGGTGTTTATCATTGGCTCAATCGTAAATACTAAGCCCGGCACCATTTTAACCTTGTCCCACATTTTGTCATAAAAATGATATATTTGTGGGTCATCGTGCATAACCTTGCCAATGCCATGGCCAACAAAATCACGCGATATTGAAAATCCATGTGGTTTGACAACGGCCTCTATCGTTTTACCAATTTCAGATAACGGCACACCCGGCGCACAAATCGAAATTGCCGCGTTCAGGGCATCTTGGCAAGTTTGCACCAATTCGCGCGCACGTGGCGACACATTTCCAATCATAAACATACGCGATGCGTCACCGTGAAAACCGTGGTACTCGGCCGTTAAATCGACATTGACGATATCACCATCTTTTAATATTTCGTTGTCGTTTGGTATGCCATGCACAATTACATCGTTGACAGATGTGCAAATATGTTTCGGGTATCCCATATATCCCAAATCAGACGAACGCGCCCCATTGGCATGCAAAAATTCCGCAACCATACGGTCAATTTCACCGGTCGAAATGCCCGCACGAATATGCGGTGTGATATAATCAAAACAACGCGCAACCAAATCGCCAGATACGCGCAACCGTTTGAAATCTTTGGGTGCATATACAGATGATAACATTTATTTCCGCCTCCGTGCCGCCATCTTTGTTGTTTTTAATGCCAATTTTAACGAAAAGTCACGCAGTAAAACCTCGGGCGGCATGCCAGTTGTCCGCAATTGACGTTCCAATTCATTTAGACGCACCAATACCGCGTCTATCTCGGATTCGGGCCATATTTTCACGGCCCGGTTAAATTTGTCAGAAACCTTCCAAAACAGGCGGGGTAATTGCCCGTCAACCACCGCCGTCAGCAGTTTTTTGAAATGCGAATTTAACATACGAACCAACATATTCGGTTCAACATTATCATACATCAATCGGTCCAATGCCGTCATCGTTTGCGGAACATATCCCGCCGTCAAAGAATACAAATAATCATCAATGTCCGATGCAGATGTATCCGGCAAACATTTTTCCACATCGTCCAATTCTACGACATGTTTATCCCCAACATACAATGCAATTTTTGTCAAAAATCCACGGGTGATTCCGCGGTCGCCCCCCAAATGCGTTGTCATATATTCCATCGCGTCGGGGGTGATTTGGTCAATTCCCGCCGCAGATGATAATGTGTCGCGTATCAATGTTGCCAATGTGCGTGCATCATCGGTATAACACGGTAATGCCGCAATATTATCCCCGGATTCGAACATCGCACGCAGCCCCCCACCCGCACGCAATTCGCCCGCGCAAACAATCACCGTTGCACATAAACCGGGATGCAAAACCAATTCAGATATTGTTTTCGCCATAGAATCCGTGGCATTTGAAATAATTACCATTTTTTGACCGCCAAACATTGATGGCGAACAACTTTCCGCGAATAACGCGTCCTGTTTATCGCGAAATTCATCCGCATCCACAGAAAACAAATTATCGCGGTCAATCTGCAAAATTTCAATC
Organism: Alphaproteobacteria bacterium UBA3635; assembly: GCA_002373935.1. Classification (GTDB taxonomy): domain Bacteria; phylum Pseudomonadota; class Alphaproteobacteria; order Rs-D84; family Rs-D84; genus Enterousia. Next base: position 21,458 of record DFKW01000005.1, read on the forward strand.
GCGCGGTCGCACAGTTCATCAACCTGGCCCGCATCGGGTCCGTAAATCAAAACGGATTTAATCGTTTTTATGCCAGATTTAAAATCAGATTCTTTCCATTTCATTTGTTTTCCAAATTCTTTTGCGTTTCGGCAATGGCGCGTGCGCCGATTTTGTCCGCCAAAACCGATACCGCATTTTGAACCGCGTTATTATATGCGGCGTTTGCCGCAACCAGGTATTGCACAAATGTATATGATTCCGCCGCAGATTCCGAACCCGATGCAATTTTTTTATCGCCCATATATAAATCATACTTTGCATTTAATTTTATCGCCTGCCATGTGGCGGTACCGGTTGTGTCCAATCCACGATATGTGCGAGATGGCGCATCCAACGACACCACCAATTTATATGGCGCAGATGCATCGTGCGCACCACCAAATTTTGCATTTAATGCATTGCGTAATTCAATGCCATTTATGCCCGCGATTTTTTCAACATAAATGTCGTTGTCCGTGCCAGAAAACATCGGGCGAAACCCACAGCCGCACAACAATAATAACGCAATTATTTTTTTCATTTTTTTACCATTTTTTGTTTTTTATTCTGGTTTTCCTGTTGCTTTTTATATTTATATTACCTACACTTTTTATAAATCGCAAGGGGGAAAGATGAATATTTTTCTGACGGTTTTGGTGGCTTTGTTTTTGGGCGCGTTTTATATTTTCACTGCGCCATCGGTGCGCACCGTCGAACAAGAGACCGAATATGCCATTAAATATGCCGACCTGCGCGGAATTATAGAGTGTGTTGCGGCGGTGCATAATGCGATTTTACACGGAACACAATTCGTTGACATATGCATTGAACAAAACGGTATTCAATCGGATATTGTGTGCCTGGACAAACGCATGAATATCACGGGTTGCGGAACACGGGGCGCACATAATTATGTTGTCACGACATCTGGGAAAATACCGGATGCACAATTTAACAACGCGATGACGATTTTGGAAAAAAACTTTTCCGATGCGGGTAATTTTGGAATTTTTCAATCGGGTGAAATCATATCGGGTGCAACGGTATCAAAATATATGGTGCCGAAATCTTTGGTGTCGGCGGCACATATGGACGATGGGCAATTAGTGTATTTAACGCAATTTGCGGATATCACACCAAATACGGAATTTTCATCCCCCGAAACTGATGATGTTGTATGCCCGGTTGGAACATCAAAAATATTGCGTTTTGGCCGGTGGCAATGCGTTGGATATAACACAAAAACCAGTTGCGCCGGCGACACGGTTTACGATTATACAACGAATTCTTGTGTGCCGGATGATACATTAAAACCGTTATGTGGCGCGGTTCAAACGGCAATTTTTGTTGATGGGGTTTGGGAATGTGTTGACCCGTTCCCAAGTCGCACTTGTGATGCGAATTCGGTTGCAAAATTAAACTATACAACCATGACATGGGAATGTGTGACGGACCCAAATAAAACCGAAACAAATACAAAATGCGCGTATATAAAAATGCCTGTGGCACCCGGACGCGGCGGACGGCAAAGTGTCACACGACAAAAATTGACATGCACCGATTGCGAAAAAATGTTGGTGGACGAAGATACTTGTGTGGCACATTGTGTGCCGGATGTGGAAAAAATAGAATCGGCGGCATGCTATCCCCGGGATGCGGGCGATTGCAACGATGATGCGCACGGATTATATTTCGGGTTTCCCGATACAAAATATTTACAATATGTCCCGGACATTGCGGGCAAAACGGTTTATTTTGGAACATCATATTCACAAAACAGAAAATTTAACTGTATGGATTGTGGTGAACGCGGGGTCGATACGGAAAAATCGTTCCCACCGTTTATTACAATATGTAATTAAAAAAACAGACAGAAACATCTGTCTGTTTTTTTATTATTTCTGACGGCTGTTTAATTTATCGTTTACGCCACGTGTAAAATCTGTATATTCCCGGATTTGATTATTTATTTCTTGGATGCGGTCACGATAATCTGCAATCAATTTATTATTAGCAGCTATTTGGCCTTCGCAATAACGTATATCACTTTCGTATTCTTTTCTATCATGCCAATCATCAGATTCATCCAGATATTTTTGACTGGATTTAATTTCTTCATTAGATTCGGCATTTTTCTTTTCCAAATCCGTAATACTCTGTTGCAACCCTTTTGCTTCTTGGTTTAAAGAAGCAATCATCGAATCAAATATATTTAATTGTCCTGCCATTTTACCCTCCTTTGGGGTTGGTTCATAGTTATATATAGCACATTTTAACATTTTGTCAATACATAGGTGGTTATTTTCATATTTTGTCAAGATATAGTGGTTGTTTTTTATTTTTATCACTATATTTTGTGTTTTAATTGTTTTTTCGAATCGCGTTTATACAGCAAAAATCTATTTTCAAAACACAAAATTGCCTTTTGTGTCAATTTTGCAACGATTCGTGATGTAAAAAGTGGCGGATTTTGGCAGTTTAATCAATGCAAGAGAAAAATATAAAAAAATCTGTTTTTTCTGTATTGAGATTATTTTCTATATACTATATATTGATATCAACAAAATCAAAAAACACTACATATAGATTTAAGGGTTCAATTATGGCTGAAAATAATATTGCTTTTATTACGAAACAAACCAAGATTGTTAAACGCAGTGGCGAAACCGTGGATTTTGACGCAAATAAAATTTATAATGCTATATCCAAGGCCGCCAGTGCCACCGGTGAAATGACACTGTCCCAGATTTTAACCATTACTCAATTTGTGTTAAATAAATTGGATGTCGAATTCACCGATAAAGTCCCAACCGTGGAACAGGTTCAAGATACGGTTATTCAAACACTGATGGATTCACGCGAATATAAAACAGCCGAGGCATATATTATCTATCGCCAAAAACACAGCGAAATTCGTGACGCAAACATTGATGCGGTTAGTGTTATCGATGGATACGTGACCGAGGCCGACTGGCGCGTCAAAGAAAACGCCAATATTGGATATTCCATTGGCGGTTTAATTTTGCGCACATCTGAACGCGTGACGGCGGAATATTGGTTGCACCTGTATCCAAAAGAAATTGCCGAGGCCCACAAACGCGCGTCTTTCCACATCCATGATTTGGGTTGGTTGTCGGGTTATTGCGCGGGATGGTCTTTGCGCGAATTATTATACGAGGGATTTAACGGCGTGCCGGGATATTTACAATGTGCGCCGGCAAAACATATGGCAACCGCGATTTCACACATGGTGAACTTTTTGGGAACGCTGCAAAACGAATTTGCCGGTGCCCAGGCGTTTTCATCGGTTGATACATATTTGGCGCCATATGTTCGTTTGGACAAATTATCTTATGATGATGTGAAAAATTCTATGCAGACATTGGTGTTTAACTGTGCGGTGCCATGCCGTTGGGGAACACAAACACCGTTTATCAATTTCACTTTCGATTGGACATGCCCCAAAGATTTGCGCGCACAACGTCCATTTGTTGGCGGAAAACAGGTCGATTTCACATATGGCGATTTGCAAAACGAAATGGATATGATAAACAAGGCGTTTTTAGAGGTTTTGACCGAAGGTGATTCTTTGGGTCGTCCGTTCACATTTCCAATTCCAACATATAACATTACTGACGATTTCCCGTGGGATCATCCAAATGTCAAACCATTGTTTGAATGTGCGGCGAAATACGGTCTGCCAAATTTCCAGAATTTCTTGAATTCTGATTTGAACCCAAGTGATGTACGGTCTATGTGTTGCCGTTTGCGTTTGGATGTGCGCGAATTGTTAAAACGCGGTGGTGGATTGTTTGGTTCGGCGGAAAAAACCGGTTCATTGGGCGTGATTACAATCAATTTGGCGCGTTTGGGATATTTGCACAAGGGCGACCGCGAGGGATTGTTCCGTGAATTGCAAACATTACTGGATATGGCGCGCGATGCGTTGGAAATCAAACGGCGCGTATTGACCAAGAATATGGAACGCGGATTGTATCCATTTACGAAACGCTATCTGGGCAATTGGAATCATCACTTTTCGACAATCGGCGTAAATGGCGCGAACGAAATGGTTTTGAATTTCACAAATGGTGCGGAAAATATTGCGTCGGTGTTTGGTAAAAAATTGGTTTTGGATGTAATGGATTTCATCCGCGACAATTTGGCAAATTATCAAGAGGCCACCGGCAATTTATATAATCTGGAGGCAACACCGGCCGAGGGTTGTTCTTATCGGTTTGCAAAAACAGATAAAAAGAATTTCCCGGATATTATTACCGCCGGAACACCGGATGCACCATATTACACCAATTCAACCCAAATGCCGGTGAACTATACCGATGACCCGTTTGTCGCGTTGGAACACCAAGAAGAATTGCAACGCAAATACACGGGCGGGACGATGTTCCACCTGTATATGGGTGAACCGGTGTCGTCGGGTGATGCCGCAATGAAAATCGTTCGGACGATTTTTGAAAACTATAAGATTCCGTATATGACTTTGACACCGACATTTTCAATATGTCCAAAGCATGGATATTTGGCGGGCGCGTATGATTACTGTCCAAAATGCGATGCGGAAATCGCCGCAAACAGTAATGACGGATGCGCGGATTGCCACAACGAAAATTTCGATTTGTAAAAAAAATCGATTTAACAAATTCGACATAAAAAACAAAGGGAGGAAAAAAATGGCGAACACACAAACAAGACAAAAATGTGAAAAATTCTCACGCGCAATGGGATACTATCGTCCGGTTGATAATTTCAACATTGGCAAACGCGCAGAATTCGAAGAACGCAATACTTTCAAAGAATGCAATTGTTTGACAACGGGTGCGCGCCATCAAGAACTGTTAAAGAAAGCGGCATAAAGAAAAAAATAATATCATGAAAGATATTCAAATTGGGGGTTTGGTTCCGTTCACAACAATTGATTATCCCGGAAAATTGGCGGCTGTGCTGTTTTTGATGGGATGTCCGTTGCGATGTGCGTATTGTTCAAACCCTCAATTTTTTGAAGTTGCGGACGGTCCTTATGACCCGGCACGCGTTTTAGATTGGTTAAAAACGCGCACGGGTCGGTTAGAGGCCGTTGTTTTCTCTGGGGGCGAGGCATTAATGCAGGGGGATGCCACAATTGATTATATGCGCCGTGTGCGCGATTTGGGTTTTGCGGTGGGCCTGCATACAAATGGTTTTTACCCCGATGTTTTGGAACGCGCGGCGCCGTTTGTGGATTGGGTCGGAATTGATTACAAGGCGACGCGCGAAAAATATGAATCACTGGTTGGAAACGATATTGCGTTTGACCGTATGTCACGCAGTTTGGATTTTTGGATTTCAACCGGCAAAGATATGGAGGTTCGTATTACATGTGACCCGCGTTTTATAACCCGGGATGCATTGCGCGCGATTGTGGATGACTGTGCGGCGCGCGGCGTTAAAAAAATCGCAATACAAAAATACACGCCATACTTTGACGAGGGCCCCGCCCCCACCACGGCGGACGCACGGGAACAATTTTTTAACGATGCGGCGTTGCGGGATTATATAAATTCTAAATTCGAATCCGTTGCATGGAGGGAATAGAAAAAACACCGCATCCGCGATGTTTTTTTAGAGTTCAGTGTTCAGAGTACAGAGTTCAATTGCAGAATTATTTTATGATTCATGTTGATTTTCAGCCATTTCACGCAGCAAAATTTCGCGTGGCGATATATTTTTTATACTGTATTTTAGGTTATTTGTATCAATATTGTATTTACTGTTGCGTTTCCGACCGCGGTATTTTTTTGTGTTTCTGATTATGGATTTGTTGTGCGATACATATCTTTGCATTTTATGGTCCTTTGTTTATGTGTTATATATAACATAAACATTCTAAAAAGCAACCGTGTTTGATGATTATGGCGGCGGGCGGGTGTAAAACAACTTGACAACACGGATTTTTTCATATAGAATTTGTCGGCAAATTGTAAGTTTTGGCCCCATCGTCTAATGGTTAGGACACCGCCCTTTCAAGGCGAGAATCCCGGTTCAAATCCGAGTGGGGCTGCCAAAATAACACGACCACCGTTTGGTGGTCGTTTTATTTTCTGTTGTCCCCGGATTTGAACCGGGATGGGTCAGAGCCCGCAGGGCGCATGACCAATACGAGAATACACAATTAAGAAAATCTTAAAAAATCGACAGCAGGCAGATTTTTTTGATTTTATTTATTGCGTATCGAGGAGGCGAGTGAAAATCCGAGTGGGGCTGCCAAAAATCAAAAACACCGTACGAAGCGGTGTTTTTTGTTAGAATTCCAATACTTTCACGAGTTCGAAAGTTGGGTATCAAAAAACACACCCGTTTTGCTGACTTACGAACTTTTCAAATTATTAAAACTTTATTATCGGCATAATTTCTGGTAATTTTGCATCAATAAAATGTCCGCGACCATAAAATTTGTGAACACGAATATCCGATATGTTTTTCATTATTTTTTCAAAACTGCTTTTGATATGTGGCATGTCATCATCAGAAATCATTAAATCAATGCCAAACCCTGCTTGTGCCGCGAGATTGTTATTTAACTTCAAATCTTTGTAAAAACCAAACGGTTGAAAATTTTCTGCATCAATCCACGGTGCAACCAAGATAACCTGTCGAACCTTTAATTCTGGGTGCATTGATAAATATTTTAATACAAAACCGCCACCCGCAGAATGACCAATCAAGACAGTGTTTTCATTTATATCTTGATGGTCCATTATCTTTTCCCATTCGTCATACTTCATCAACAATGCGTGTGCATGCGGAAACTTTGGTGTTTGCATAATTATATCGTGTTCAAGCTCAACGGCAAACTGCAACCAATTTTTCCACCCAAATGTAGTATCATATGCGCGCCATTTTTCATCTGGTCCCATAACACCATGACAACAAACGATATTCATTTTTATAATCCTTTTTTCAAGGGCTATTATATCACAAAATTTGCAAAAATGTTTTTATTTCTTTCCCAAATTGCAACAAATCACGCATAAAATCAACTCGTGAATTACACAGATGGCCCTGCCAAAAAAACCACCCAAATGGGTGGGTGGGCTATTTTTGTTTTTGTGTATGGCGGGATAATATGGCACGGTTTTTAATATCGTTTGAAATCTCACGGATTTTTTGCTTTGGCACAGTGTTAAAAAAATCCACCAACTCGGTCCAAGTGCCAATGTTCGCATGCGTTTCGCGCCCAACCCAATATACCGATGCCACATCCACAGAATCCGCGGCACTGTCCACATATGTGCAAGACATTTTTTCACAATATTTTTGTGCGTTGCGAAAAATACAAGCACTGCAATTACCGCCGGCAAATCCAGTTGGCACCGCGATTAAATTATGTTTGAACCAATTTTTTGGATATTTATATTGTTTTGACATTTTATTTCCCTGATTTATTTATAGCAAAAATTTACCAAAAGCAAATAAAAAACACCGCGCGGGGCGGTGTTGCGATTTTTATCGGTCATGCCGTGGTGGTGTGCACGGAAACATATCGGCGAATTGGTCGGCGGTTGTATGCGTCGCCGTTAAAACTTTGGATATTGTTTCCATGGACAACCAGCGCGGTTGACCATATTTTGACGCGCGTTTAGATTTATTAAACGTCGTGGGGTCCAAACCGCTGGCGCGGGCCAGACCACTGCACGTCATATTGTTTTTGCGCGCCAATATTTCGATAGCATTCCACAAATCTTCATGTGTAAACATTTCTCTTCTCCATTGTGTTTTGTGTTTGTTTCGCTATCCGTCTTATTAGGTATTTTAACATCGCCCTAGGTGTTTATTCAATCAGACCTGAATCCTAGGATATACGTATATGTATGGGGGGTGCGTCCGCACAGGCCGATAAAAAATGAAAATCAATCCTATACGAACCAGACATCCAGGACGATATAATTTGTATGCGTAACTTTTTAACCATGGAGAAAAAAAATGAAAAAAATTTACAGCATTGCAATATTGTCTGTATTTGTTGCGGGTTCTGCGGTTGCGGGACCGGGTATGTACAACAATCACAACAAAGATATGAATACCGTTACCATCACAACATTTGTTGAACCGGTTGTGGACGAAATTGTCACGGTTGAACAAATCCCAATGATGCGCGACAATCAAAATGTCGTTATGACGGGATATGTTGTGGAAAACTTGGGCGATGAAATGTATGTGTTCCAAGATTCAACCGGGACAATTCATGTTGAAATCGAACCTGTGGTTTTGGGCGAAATGATGTTAGTGCCAAATACCAAGATGAAAATCAAAGGCGAAATTGACAAAGGTTCTGATGGAGAACCCGATGTTATCGAGGTTGATTATATCACAACAATGTAATTTCACTTGTTTTTTGTTTTGTTTGCGTCCCGGAAAAATCCGGGGCGTTTTTTTCTTATAAATTTTACTTGATAGAACGGATGTTTCTTTGATAAAATAGTGGTGAATCTGATTGGGAATTGGGTTCGGGGCTGTGATAAGCTTTTGTATGTTCGGCATAATTCGTGGCATTTGGGGGCGTGTTTGCATGCAAGGTGTCACGATTATGTCGTTATTTTTTATACACAAAATTATTGGATTGGGGTGCCGTTGGTGTATAAAATACTGATTCGTTCTGGAAGATCAACGGAGTCAAAGCATACTGATTTATCAACACCCCAACCGCTTTTTTTTAAGTTTTATTTTCGGCTTTCAATGTTCGTGCCATTGCCCAAAGATATTGGGGCGGATGGGCATTCATTTGTTACCGTCGCACGGTCGACGGCATTATTTATATTCTGTGCTTTGACATCTGAAAATCGTGACGCATGCCAGGCAAAAAAATCCCCCCCGGGATTCCGGGGGGGCGATTTTGGAAATAAAAGCCAAGTTTTTTGTTTAAACACAACCCGTTTTATGTCGCGTCGAGGGACTACGAGTAGGTTTGATAAGCATTGCGCAATCAAACCGTCCGATAAGCCCCGCAGACACGTGTTTTATATGTCGTCGAGGGACTACGAGTAGGTTTTGCAATACTTTGTATTGCGAAACCGTCAGGAGTGCCCCGCAGACACAACCCTGTTGTGTCGAGGGAATTGAATTCGGGGCCATTTCCAAAATCAAAACTCTAAGTTCCCCTCCCCCGGAGGGGAGGGCCGGCGCCAGCCGGAGGAGTGGTTCTCCGGCGGGTTTCCCCGCCGTCTCCTTCTTTATGAAAGAAGGAGTACCCGAAGCCGATTTATCGGCGTAGGGGGAGGTAATTGTGAAATGTCCTAAACTGCCGGTGTGTTTATATTTTTTCCAGAGTTTTATGATCACTCTTTTTTATTACAACCACACCAGTTGACCTGACCCTTTCACAATTACCCCGTCTGGCTGCGCCATCCACCCCTTCTTTCATAAAGAAGGGGACGGTGCTACGCACCGGGCGGGGGTCACTCTGACACTGGGTCGCCGGCGGTAAATGTACCCGTGCCTGCGTTCGCAAAGAAAGTTTTTGTCACCGTGTCGTACATCCCAATCGCACCGTCACTGTTCCGTTTCGCAGGGATGAAATCGCGAACCAACGCACCATCGTTCCAGATTTTCGCACCACTCATTTTTAAATTGCCTTGATCTGACATTGTATTGACCTTGTTGGCAAACAAATACAACTTATTAGTTGCAGCTATACTGACCTCTGTATCGGTGATTTGTTGTCCGCCATCAAGTGTGGCAGTATATCTAGAATTGTTGTAAGACAGTTGCACATTATAAAACTTGTTTGCTTGCAATGCATTTGTGGTAAGCGATTTGATTACTGCGACATTGTGATATATGCTTATTCCAAATTGAGGTGTTAAATATACCATTATATCATGAGATTGATTTCCAATAACTGCCGACTTACCATCCACGGGTGCAAATGTTACATCATATGCAAAATTTGTTGTTGATGGTGTAATTCCTGTATCGATAAATTGTGTTCCCGTTGATTCGATGTATTCCAACTCTGTGTAGCCTGCGGGCAGGCAATGCGCACTGCTGCAAATCTCGTACCAATGGGGTTGGCCGTCGGTGCCTTCAACCAGCAGGCACTTTTTGCCGGCGGGGCATTTTTCATTGTTGTCCGCAATGTCATTTGGGCGGGTTTGCTTGCCACTCTGCAAAGTCGCGATGCTGGCGGCCTGGGTTATCGTGTTTGTGACAACGGTATTCACTGTTGCGACCGCCGCCGCAAGGCGCGTCCCTAAATCACTAAACTGCGTTTCAACATATTTCGTGGTTGCCACGCGGATATTCTGTT
>DFKW01000007.1 GCA_002373935.1 Alphaproteobacteria bacterium UBA3635
AACTAATTCGAACACTGTCACGATACCTGATTTTTATATATTTCATGTAAATCCGACCGGTGTTACAAGTTATACAATTAATCATGGAAGGATTAAATATTTACAATTAAAAAAAGATGGAGACACTATTCGCGATATGGTCTCTGCGAAACGGAACAGCGACGGCGCGATTGGTATGTACGACACGGTTGGCGGGCGGTTTTATACCAATGCCGGCAGTGGCTCATTTGTTGCCGGCCCCGAAACAACAGGCCCATGTGCGAATATGTTTAATTTATCAATCATAACACAGGGGCTAATAAATTCTAAAAACGGTGAATTCTCAGCAACGGAAGAACTTTATTATTCAACTGATTACGTGTCTATTACAGCAAATACAGCATATGTTTTATCGCCTGCAAAACTAGGTTCGTCTCTTTATGGTTTGGCTTGGTTCAATTCAAACAAACAATATATTTCTGGAAGTTTATACAGTGGTGAAAATTCACAAAAGTTTGTTGCACCAAATAACGCAAAATACGTAAGGTTTAGTGTGTACGAACCTTATGCGACAGAAACATCTTTCAAACCCGCGTCATGTGTCGAGATTCAGGTTGCGACGACAAAGTATGTTGAAACACAGTTTAGTGATTTAGGCACGCGGTTGGCGGCGGCGGTCGCGACGGTGAACACCGTTGTCACGAACACTATCAATCAGGCCGCCAGTATTGCGACTTTGCAGAGCGGCAAACAAACCCGCCCAGCGAACGACACTTGTCCAGCCGGTAAAAAGTGCCTGCTGGTCGAGGGGACCGACGGCAAACCCCATTGGTACGAGATTGTGGAACGTTATTCACTCTTGCCAGACGGGTATACAGAGTTGCAGTATATCCAATCAACCGGAACACAGTGGATTGATACAGGGATTGTGCCTAGTTCTGATTTGATGGTTGAATATACTTTTCAAACCACAAATTATTCTTCTAATAATATAAGCGTATTATTTGGATCGAGTATAGGTGAAGCACAAGACTATCCAACAGATACGCAAATATGGATATCTGGCAATTTGTTTCATGTAGCGCATTGTATTCCCATTGATAAGCCAAACAACCATGATTGTACCAAGACAGCTAATACAGCGGTTCATACCGTCATTTGGAACAGTTTATCTGGGGGACAAATTTTATTTGATGGAACATCAATTGGCAGTTATTTACCGTATAACACATCTAATAATAAAAGTATGTATATAGCAATTAGTAATCATCCTCAAATGGCATCTTATAATAATTTTACACAAAAAGTTTATAGTGCAACATTTACAAACAAAACTTCTGGCGCGTTGGTTCGTGATTTTGTTCCTGCAAAAAACGCGAGTGGTGTGGTCGGGATGTACGATACGGTTGGCGGGCGGTTCTATACCAATGCCGGCAGTGGGACGTTTACCGCCGGCGACCCAGTGTCAGAGTGACCCCCGCCCGGTGCGTAGCACCGTCCCCTTCTTTATGAAAGAAGGGGTGGCGCCAGAGGCGACGGGGTAATTGTGCAGAGCAATGCGATAGCATTGCCATAAAAAGGTTTTGAATCACAATTACCTCCCCCTGCTGACGCATGGTACTCCTTCTTTCATAAAGAAGGAGACGGCGGGAAAACCCGCCGGGAAACCACCTCCGGCTGGCGCCGGACTCCTCCGAGGAGGGGAACATGTTATTTTATCACGGCGGATTTTATCAATGTCACATCTTCTTTGATTCCGTCGATTTTTAATTGTAATTGTCCGATACCTGATTCCAGTATCGTTGTTCGGTTTTCCAATGCGGTAATACGCGAATCTGCGCGGCTCAGTTCCGCCAGTGATGAATCTTGGCGCGCAACCCAATATACAACACCAAATGCCGCCGCCAGTAAAAACCACCCTTGGCGCAGTATGTCCAAAATATTCATAAAATTTTGTGTTTTGGGCATGGCGTCACTCCATTTTTCCGCGCGCAATCATGGATTCAATTTGGCGCACAAATGCACGCGCAGATTCCATCCAGCGCAATTCGTTGTCGGTTGCATTTGCCCCCAAAACCCGTTCTATTGTGATTTTGCGCATGTGTTCCAACACCGCGCGTCCATCACGCGTTTGAAACACGCGCGCGTATTGTTTTTCGATTTCTTGCATAACACCCTCCCCCATTTATAATACAGATGCGTCATTGGTTGCGATTGCAATCGGTGCCAAATATTTTAATTCTGCATCACTGTGCAGCGATATCGGTTCGATAACACCGCGGCGCGATAAAATTTGCAATCCGCGTTCGCACAATGGGCGTATAAATTCATGCAGCAACCGTCCGTATGTCGCACCCAAAACGCGCATCATATCGGCGTTGCGGGCCAAAACCTCGGTCGCGGTCATATCACGGTCGGACAACATCCCCAATCGGTCCGCCAACAGCGTGTGACGGATTCTGTCGCGCAAATCAGATAACACCAATTGCGATACATCGAAATTCGCACCGCTGGACAATGGTGTTAAACCCGAACTGCCCACGGCTTTTGGGATGATTGCACCCGGTGTTAAATTTATATTTTGTAAATTGATGACGCCGTCATCGTCGGCCTGCCAAATACCACTGACGGCGATGGTTGCGTTTTTCAAAACCAATTCAACGACTTTGTTTGCGGTTTTAATGTCTGGTAACGCGCGCAGAACGGGCCCGCGACCATACAATTCGCCACTGCATAAATTCCAACGGAAAATCAAATAAGGGTTCGTGTCAAAGTGTCCGGTTGTTAAAATTTCGGGGCCTGAATCAACGTCCAACCATGCGACAAAATCCAATCCAACCAAAGATTGCACGACGCGGAATTTTGCATCCATATTTGATTCTATTTTTTTACGCAACGCGTCCGACGGTGTCCATGTTGGATATGCGTTTGCAATTTCCATCGCCGTCATAGATGTCGTATGAAATACCGCGTTTTCTAAAATGGCAATGTCCGTCATCGGTATTGCGGTAAATGAAAATGCCGATGCCGCCCCAATCGGGTTTTCCGCCATGAATAAACATGCGGTGCCATAAATACATAAATCCATATAGCATTGATGAACGCAAGTGTAAAAATTAGAATCGTTCAAATTTGCGCGTAATGCGTTTGTCGCAATTTCTGGGTCGGGTGATAAATCACTTTCCCGTATCAGGTTTATCCACAATGATTCTGGTGGCGTCAACAGCGTATAAATAGATGCCGCCAGGTTATCCACCGCATCGGCGGCCGTGCCGTCAAACAATGTCGCCGCATCTGTGTCTGTTGATGGTATTGTATAACGACGCGCGTCATCCCACCGTTTTAACCATGGTTCGCGTATGTTCAGTGCGCGGTTATACATTTTTTGTAAATTTTGTATGTTCATGTTTTTTCTCCTTTGTTTTGTTGCATATTTAAATTTTGAAATTTGTGTTTGCGTGAAATGTGTGTGGCATAACGCCCATAGGCCTGATTGGTGTGGGTGTGGCGGTGATTGCACCACTTAGCGCGTCCAATCCGTCATCGTGTCCAATGCCACCAATGGGCGACCAACCCAACATTTCAGACAATAATGGGGTTTGTTGAATTTTACGGTGTGCAAACAATCGTCCCGCGCCCAATAAAGGTTCCAATGCGTTCATAATTCGGTCTTCTTTTTTTGTGTGATTATTGATGCGTTGGACGACGATGCCGCCACCGATTGTTGCGATTTTGTCGTTCAAAATTTCGGGCAGTGCATTTCCCAATCCATTGACTTCGACCGACAATCGCCGCATTTTATATTTGCGTAAAAAATCCAATACTAAATCGCATTGATATGTCAATGGTTGCGGATGTTCGCGTGGCACAACCATATACATTATATCGTGCAGAAATATATTATGTGATTTATCATCGCGGAATATAAATGCGCACACACTGGCATCGGTATTTTTATGTCCCAACGACGGGTCCCAATACATGGCGGCGCCGGTAATGCACCAATCGCCCAATCGCGCGGTATTAAAATTAAAATCGCAATCATAAAATTGGATTTTTCCCGGGTCCAATCGCACATTTTCCAATGGTGTGAAATTCAACATCATTTGCGCCATAAAGTGATGTTCACCCACGGTTTGACGCAGGTTTGAAATTTTTTCAATACTGAAAACTTCGGGCCATGCGGATGCGCCATCAGAATTTAATATCGGCAAAACAAATTTTTTATACCCCGATAAAAAAGGCGTTGAAAAATGAAATTTTTTATTTACTATAAAAGACATGGACTTTACTCCCAAAACTTTACCAACAAATCTTGAAGCCGAACAGGCCGTACTGGCGGCGGTGCTGATGAATAATCGTGCATTGGAACGCGTTGCGGATTTTTTAAAGCCGGAACATTTTTCGCATCCCGCCCACGCCGAAATTTATAAATTGGCGTTGCATCGGTTTGCGTCGGGCGTTCCATTTGATATCATCACCGCCAAGGATTATTTACAACAACAGGGCACATTAGAATCTGTGGGTGGTGTTGATTATTTGACCCAGTTGTCTGCGGCGGGCGCGACGGTTGTAAATGTCGAACAATATGGTCGCATTGTTTATGAAAATGCGATGCGTCGTGAATTGATAAATGTTGGTCAATCAATTATGGACAACGCATATGTCGAAGATTTGGACAACCCTGTTTCACGCCAGTTAGAGGTTGCCGAACAAAAATTATTCGACATGGCGTCTGTCGGTGTTTCTGAACACGAACCGACACCAATTGGCAACGCACTGCAAAGTGCACTGGAAGAGGCACAAATCGCGTACCAGGCGGACGGGAAACTGTCGGGTTTAACCACAGGATTGACCGAGTTGGACAAATCAATCAGTGGTCTGCACCATTCTGATTTAATTATTATTGCGGGTCGTCCGGCGATGGGTAAAACGACACTGGCGATGAATATCGCGTTTAATGCCGCTAACGCAATTTTGACCGGGCGTGCAAATACTCAATACAAAGGTGTCGTCGCGTTTTTCTCGCTGGAAATGTCTGCGCCACAATTGGCAACCCGTGTTTTGTCATCGCAAACAAAAATTCCGGCAACATCCATGCGCGAGGGGTCATTATCTGACGAAGAGTTTTTGAAAATGACCCAATATTCCAAGGCCATTGCGCAAACACCGTTGGTGATTGACGATACGGCGGGTATGTCGGTGCCAATGATTCGCACGCGGGCGCGTCGCCTGGCGCGGAAATACGGTGGCATCGCATTGATTGTAATTGATTACCTGCAATTGATGATGTCGCCTGGTGGCCGGCGCAGTGATAATCGCGTCCAAGAATTGTCTGAAATAACACGTGGACTGAAAATGTTGGCCAAAGAGTTAGATGTCCCGGTGATTGCATTGTCCCAATTGTCGCGCAGTGTCGAAATGCGTGACGATAAACGCCCGCAATTGGCGGACTTGCGTGAATCGGGGTCTATTGAACAAGACGCCGACATCGTTATGTTCACATACCGCGAAGAATACTATTTGGACAATCGCGACCCATCGCAACGCATTTCAAACACCACATCACAAAACAGTGTTGAAACATGGCAAAAACGTCTGGAACGCGCCCGGGGCAAGGCCGATGTGATTATCGGCAAAAACCGTCATGGTCGTCCGGAAACGGTGCATATGGCGTTCTTGGGCGATTATTGTTTGTTTGACAATCTGGACGAAATGGCGGCGCGGAATTCCGCCCCATTGCCGGGTGATTTCACGGGGGCTGCGACACCTGCAACACAAACCCCGACGCCGGACACAATGCCGGACAATATGGGGATTGATGTGTCGGCGATTCCGGACGATATGCCTTTGTAATTTTTTGACAAAAAATTTACTTGCGAAACATCAAAAAATTGACTAAACTTTTGTCAAGTGTTCCCCTAAGGAGTCGTTAATATGGCACAAGAAGAAATCATTTTTCCAAATAATATTCGAACAATTCGTTTAAATACCGGTATGAAAATGACCGAACTGGCGCGTAAAACGGGATTAAGTTTGTCTGCGGTATCCAAAATTGAAAAAGGCGTTCGTCGTTTGAATCAAAAACAACTGTTAAACATTTGCAATATTTTGGGTTGCAAATTGTCCGATATTTTTATCAAGGAATCTGACGCTGTGGCCGGTAAATGGCAAACAGAAATCAAACGCCGACTGTCCGATAACGAACATGGGGGTTTGAAAGTTTTTGGTTCGGGACTGCGTAAAATCCGCCAATTACAGGGTAAAACCATTGCCCAGGCGGCACGCGACGCCGGTATGACATTGTCGGTTTATCATAAAATCGAAATCGGTCAACGCGAAATTTATAAAAACGAGGTTGAACCATTGGCAAAATCGTTTGCAATGTCGGCGGATGGTATGTTTGATAAAATTGCGAATTTATATAAATCTGGCGAATTAACCAAACAAATAAACAAGGTCAAAGAACGCGTAAAATCTGTATTGGTGCCCGACAACCCGTCATCTGGGATTGATATGCACGATGGATTATATGGTGCAAAATTGTACGACAGTGCGCGTCGCAAATTGGTCCCGGTGTTTGGATCACCAGATGGCAAAACTATTTCGTTCAAAAAAAATGATAAAATCATGATTGTTGCACCCGCATCACTCGAGGGTCGCAAATCAATTTACGCGGTTATTCCAAATTCTAAACGCAGCGGTGGTTTTATCCCCGAAAAATCGTATGTATTTGTCGATGCAATGCAAACGGCGGAAAATGGCGATTTGGCATTATGCATGGATGCCGATTTTTCGGCCCTGTCGCCCGATGATACGGTGGATGCAAACATCGCGGTTGTGCATTCTGATTCCAAGGGTAAAAAATACGGCGCATTGGTCGAACCGCAAGAAAAAATTTACGCCAAAACAATGCATCGGGTTGTTTTGATTTTGACCGAATAACCCACGGGATGGAGAGAGAATATGAAACCAAAATCAAATATCATTGCACAAAAATTAGTTAACCTGTACCGCCAAGAACATGTGATTGTTGGCGGTTGGGCGGCATTGAATCCAATTTTTTTGGACGAAGGGACCGATGATGTTTTGAACGCAATGGCGGATTTACCGACGGGTAAAATGCTGGCGGCGCACATTATGAATTTGCGCAATGGGAAAACCCCGATGGATTCAATCGACCGGAATTTGTTGCCGTATGGTGGTTTGATGGCGGAATCTGCGATTACAAAACCAATAAGCGACGAACAATGGGCCACATTACGTGACGCATTAAATAAATTTACCCCGACCCAGCAAGGCCTGCAAGAATTACAAAAATTGGATGCGGTAAAACGTTTTGGCGACCAATGGTTAAACGGGATAAAAACTGTTTTATCGGGGGACCCCGAATTGTCCGAAAAATGGCGAACCGTGATTCAAACATGGCGTGCATATCATTTGTGGAATATGGCAACCCAAATTGTATCACAACCATTGACCGAACGCACCCGCGCCCAGATTCAGGCCGATATGCCGGAATACGAAACTTTTTTACCAATGTTTGGCGATGCCGGCAATAAATTATTGGAAAAATTGCGCACTTTTATGAAGGATTCAAAACACGGTGCCACATCCAATAATGCGGATTAATCATCATCAGTTGTCCTGTATATCGTATCCATCGCGTGTGGCGTTCCAATGTAAATCATTGTGCCGCCGGGCGATAAAATAAAATCTAACTCGCGCAATCTTTCACGCAACGCGGCGCGCTTTTGCGGTGTGTTTGCGGTATTGGGAACCTCGACATCGTCGCATATAATTAAATCTGCACGCATACCAGTAATATTTCCATGGATGCCTTGGCATACAACCGATGGTTCACGAATACCAACCGGACGATTGATTGTAATTTTATCAGATGCCCACTCTTTTTTTGTTTTTGGAATTAAATCGCCACACCACGGATGATTTTCCAAAATATTTTTAATGTGCGCAACCATACGCGCGGCCAACGTGTTATGTGCAGACAAAACTAAAATCCGGGTTTCGGGGTGCATGTATAAAACACACGCGGCGAAAACCCCAACCACGGTTGATTTTCCCGAATGACGAAACGCCATCAACAATCCACGGTGTTCCGGATTTTGCCACACATCGTACAAAAATTTCAGCATATCTTGATGATGTCGTGGTGTTGTGTATCCCAGCACCCGATTCCATGCATCGGCAAATTGATATACTTGCGTAATCATTTTATCCAACGATATTTTCAAATCGCGCCAGCCAATCTTTCAACAGGTTTGGTTTTTTTGTTGTTTTTGTGTTTTTCAATTTTTCCAAATTAGCCAATTTTTTATCTGCGTATGGTTGTGCGACCTCGTTGCGTAATCGCGTCAGAACACTGCCTGCACTGGTACTGGATGCATTAACGCCCGCGGCACCAAATTTTGCACGTTGTGTCGCCAATGCTTTTTTAACTAGGTTTGTTTTTGCCTGTTCGTCTTTGGCCATTTGTTGCAAAACACTTAACCTGGCATTATCGTTTGATTTTTTCGATTTTTGATAATCTAAAATTTGTGTAACATCTGAAACTAGTTGTCCCATTTTTTCCTCCAATTTGTTTGTTAAATTTCATATTGTCCATATACCGTCACAGATAACACCGTAATCGGCCCGGATTCTGCCCCATATATAGTCCATGGTGCAATCGATGGATCAATTTGCGAACCCAAAAAATTCATTGAAATATCGCCTGAAAAACCCGGGCTTCCCGGTGAATAAATTTCGTTTGGTAATTCGACACGCATATCATTTATAAACGCACCACGAGTTTGCCATAAACGCAAATTTATTTTGCGCAATCTTAAATGACGCGGTCTGTGTCCCGAAAAATTCATTGGAACGCCCGCAATCATACACGGTATTTCATGTGTACCGGAATCATTTTGTGCGGTATCGGAAAATCGCGCCAATTTATATGTGCCCATATATTCCAATACAACAAAAGTTTCGCCACCACTTTCGGCGACCGATATGAATTTCGCATATGCGCTGTATCGCGCCCACGCAGAAATGCCCAATCCCGCATCGTATGTCAAAACCGCCATATTGCCATCAGAATTTACCACAAAAAAATGCTTGGTTGATTTGTTATAGCAAATATCAACCGGGTTATTGATTAAATGTTTTGCAAATGCACATAAATCATCTGCGTTATATTTTTCACCCAATGTATCCAGTGATAATTTTCTGATGTCTTTTAAATTGCCAGATATAAAAACTGTTTCGTTTTCAATTTTTTGCGGAATCAAACAACGCGATGCGACAGTGCCAACGGAAGTATGTTGTTTAATGTTTATATCTGACGGGGTCAGTGGTTGATTGGATATTGCCCACTCGCCACTGGATGTCAAGATTTGCAATTTATCGCTGCTGATTAAATAACAAATTTGCTGCCGTTCTTTGGATAACAATGTGATAACAATTGCCTCGTCATCTAAACCGGTGCCGACATCAAAATTATAGTGCTGTCCGACATGTGACATCCAAATTCCGCCCGGCACAGAATGTGTTCCACCAAAAACCAATCTGTCTTGGTGAAATGTAATTGCACGTGGCCAACCATGCCGATAATCAAATGCACTTTCCAACCAATCTGTGATTGGCGATACGGGCAAAGTATATTCTATTGGACTGGTTGCATTGACGACGGTCGGACTGACATATTCGGTGATTTGCCACAATTGATTATTGAAACACACAAATGTTTCAACATTTGTTGGTGTCCAATAATTTGATGATGCGGTAAATGTCGCCGATTTAACCCCGTATGGTCCACTTGTCACGGTAAAAGACACCCCACGCATATCGTCGTATTTTATCAATGGTATCTTGGAATATAATCCCGACATATCAAAAAAATTAAATTTGCCCAGGACAAAACCATTGGAATCTTTGGTTAAAATATGTGGTGGCACATCCGGATGCGTAAATATTACGGAATTGCCCCGCCCGGCAAATTGTAAGTTTGGTAATGCGGCATCACCCCATGGCGATGCAATTGTATCAACAATCGTGTCGTTGGAAAAAATAGTAATTTTTTCATTTGTGAACACCAAAATATAATGTTCTTGTTCCGACATATCGCACGAAAATATGCGTGCATACCCGTCCAGAGTTGCAACATCCACAATTCCAAACCGACGCGTCACACCACCACCCGACATCACATCCATATTTTCCAATCGTGACAGCCCCGAAATATTTTTAGTTAAATAAAATTCTGGTGCGATTTCACCATTTGCAAAAGAATTTTGAGAATGTATAAATTCTGTCATAATATGAATCTCCTTGTGGTGTTAGAATCGAACATTTATCAACGAAAAATCACGCACACCCGTCCCAGAATCCGTTGTGGAATCGATAAATTTTGCGGTTTGCAGTTCTGATTCATATAAACTGACCAATGTTCTGAACATTTGTTGATTCCCGGTCAGTGGCATACAAAATTCCATTGCCAATCGCGTTGCCGCCAATGCCACAAAATAACTGGGGAATTTTTCTATATCAATGCGCACAATTGCCAACAATTTAATATTGTCTGAATCGAAAAATATTTTTTTACCGCAAATACGGCCGTCACATTTCAAAATTCTTAAAACATTTTCTGGGACAATTAAATCGCCGTCTGTGTTTCGTTCAATAAAAACCGCATCTGTGGCAAAACGCCATGGATGATATGATAACAACGAATCCAATGTGACATCACACAATGTTCGTGCCAATTGGGCCGCGGCCGTATCAGATGATAACGATGTCAATGGTTGTTCACCTAGTTTTAATAATGCCATGGAACATAAATCTTGTTTGGTAAGCATAATACCTCCTTGTTGATGTATATAAAAAAGTCCGGATGGGGCAATATTTCCCCATCCGATTTTGTTTTTTATGAATCAAAAAATGATTAATCTAATGCCGCAACCGACACAACATCATCTGCAACACTGATTGCGCGTATGGCGGTTTTGTCCGACGCATTAATCAATATAATGTCACCGGAATTCATCAATGTCACAACATTGTTAAAATAACCACTTGTTGCAATTGTGGCCAGTGTTTCATTTGCCGCATAATGCCACAAAGTAAAACCGTTTGCATACGCAATTACAGATAATTTTTTATTTTGAAATGCCATCTGTTTTTCCTTTTGGTTTGTTTGTTATCCAATTTTTTATGCATTATCTTTGCATTTAATACGAACGATACCGTCCTGGTCAATCAACACCGCACCTTGGGACATGCTGTTGCTGATAAAGTGCGCCGCACGTTCGCCATGCCATGTGATATCGGTTTTAACCTCTTGGCCGCATGCGTGACCGACGCTGGACGCGTGATAAATAAAGCAACTGCGTTCGGTTGTGTTTGCCAACGGCAAATCATTGTGCAAAACCCATGTGATACCCAACCATTTTCTGGCCTCGAAACCGTTGATAAACGGATTAGAATCACCGACGTATTCCGCCGATACAAATTCATTGATACCCAACAATTCGTTCCATTGATGAACGCCAACAACGGCGAATCTGCGACCGTCATCTGGGACATCTTTTTCATTGATTTTTTCAACGGCTTCTAAAATTAAATTTTTGGTTAAACCGGTTGTAAAATCGCCAACATACGCGGTTGCATTATCCATCGCAGATATAATCAGTTCATCCGTCTTGCGACCCAATGCATACGCACCGGCGGACGCGACAACACGACGTTCATCAACATTGGTTTTCAATTCATCCAATGCATCAACCCAATCACCGGCGTAATAATCTTGTAATACACATTCCACCGGTTGGTGATTCAAATTCATAACCGGCACAATACCGTGTCTGGATTTTGTGCTGGCGGTGCCACGACCGATGTTTTGAAATGTTGTAGATTGTCCAACGACGCCCGATTTACTGCGCACGGTTGAACGTAATTTTGTGCCCATTTGTTGATATGCCAAATGAACATCTGCCTCGAATTGTTTCACGAAAACTTGATCTATGGAAACAGACATAATTTTTCCTTTTGTTGTTAAAATAAAAAATAAAGTGCAACGAATTGCACCGACCTGAGTGTTTGATTTTGTTTTTCTGATTGTGCAAATAAATTGCGTCATATTACAAAATGCGGGGTCCGGATTCAGATTTTCCTGCAACAGTTTTAGTCAGACATCGAAATTTTATCTGACTAAAATTATTGTAAAAAAAACCCGCAATTTCTTGCGGGCCTAAAAATGCTAGTTTTTTAAAGAAAATATTATTTTCTTTTTGCAGCAGGTTTTTTTGCAGCAACTTTTTTCGCAGCTGGCTTTTTCACAGTGGCTTTTTTAGCAACTGGTTTTTTCGCAGCAACTTTTTTCACTGCTGGTTTTTTTGCAGCGACTTTTTTCGCAGGTGCTTTTTTAGCAACTGGTTTTTTCGCAGCAACTTTTTTCACTGCTGGTTTTTTTGCAGCAACTTTTTTTGCAGCCGGTTTCGCGGCAACTTTTTTCACCGCAACTTTTTTAGCGGCAGGTTTTGCAGCCGGTTTCGCTGCTGGTTTTTTTGCGGCTGCTCTTTTCAAACAGAACATTCTTCTCTCCTTATTAAATGTTTTGGATAGAACAAATTTTTTTTGTTCTTAATCATATTTTATACGAAAAGAAAAAAATAGTAAAGCAGAAATTGAATTTTTGTTTTAATTTTTTTATTCAGAATATAATTTTTTAAAACCGTTTTCGATTTTATGAACATATTCTGGATCTTGATCACGCCAATATTTTGGGTCACGCATCATGCGTCTTAAATCTGCATCGGTTAAATTTTCATTTGCATTTCCATTTGTATTTATACGTGGTTCCATTGATTGCATCATTTGATAAATGCCTTGGATTCCTGCGGCGGATTCGCACAAAGATTCAAATGCATCGCGTGGTAAAAATTTTTCACCAAATGTATTTATTGCATTTAATGCATCGTTCATTTTTTCGCGTGAGCCAAAAAATTTTTCTAATTTTGACATTTCGGTATTTTCATTTTTCACCGAAAATAAATCTGATAACACCGGTGATAAAAATTCTTCGGCCACTGAATAAATTTGTTCAACTTGATGCGTTGTTAAACCAATATCGTGAAATTTTTGTTTAATCGATTCGTCATCAAACAAATTATTTGACGGATAATCATTTGCATTATCGGGCACACCAATTGCACGATAAAATTTTTCACGAACAGATTTATCCGAATCATCGTTTGGAATTGATACCATATTTCCAATTTTCTTTTCTAATTCAGAATAAGATTTCATCAATGCTTCAACATTGATACTGCCGTCAGTGTTTTGAAATTTCTTTGGTATTTCTTGCATAACTTTTCCTTTTTGTTTCGCCAGATTTCCTTAAAAAATAAATTCCACCCAATGTGAATACAGATTGCAATGTTAAAAACAAATCTGTATCACCAACTAAATAAGATACAACAGCAGACACAATCCCCAGGCCTGACAAAATATACGTCCTGTGTCCGGCCAAGAATCCGCCGTGAATAATTTTTTGCAATCTCATACTTTTTTTACCCCGTGTTTACAAATAAAAAAACAAACCGTCCATTTCCAAAATGTATCCGCGGGCGCGTGACCAATCCGGATTAAATTCATCACGGTGAAATTTTGTTGCACCACAACAGGCATCATCCAAATTGTGCTTTAACATTTTATCAACAACGCGAACACACATTTGAAATGCTCGTGCATCAGGGGCAACATTTAACAAATCATGACGCGATGATGTGTCATTCAAACTTTCGAACAAACCGGATTCCATCACAAATTTTAATTCAGATTGATTTGACCGGCGTGCGCCATTTGCAATCATTGATGCCAATGCTTCGACCACGCGCAATGATTTTGCACATGTTTCTGCAAAAACCACGCGTGCAATTTGGTATGTATTTTGTGCGGAATTGTTTTGATGTTTTGTTTCGTGTAATGACATAACTCTCACCTTGGTTATTTTGTTGTATCCCCCGGACAAATAAAAAAAGGCGCACGAATCCCGTGCGCCAAAAAAAGCAAAAAAAATCACACCGTTGCGGTGTGTATAATTTCTGCTCTTGATGTAACCATTATATCACAAATTGACATACAAGTCAAGTGTTTTATATTGTAATTTCATCCCCATATGCCAAAACATAACGTGTTCCCGAACGCAAAACCAACGCGCCATTTTCATTTATTCCAATCATTTGCGCGGTCGTTCCGCGATATTTTACCGGTGTATTTAATCCCCGTGCCATTGACATCCAACGCGCACGCACCACCTCAAAATCCGCCATTATCCACTTATCCAACATTTTCATCAATTTACCCAACACATCATTTATATTCAGTTTTACATAATTATCGGTTTTTGTCGTTTTGTATTCCGTAACGGTTGGGTTTGTTGCAATGTTTATACCGATTCCTATGACGACAAATCGCCCGAAATATTCAATTAAAATCCCAGAAATTTTTTTATCATCAACTAAAATATCATTTGGCCACTTTATCGTTGGAACAATCCCGAACGCCAACAAAGTATCCGCGACCGCCACGGCAACCGCATACGCCAGGCGCGCATCGCGTTCGGGCGCAGAGAAAATAAAACTGGCATACAGGTTTCCATGATGCGACACCCATTTTCGGCGAAAACGTCCACGCCCGTCACTTTGTGCGGCGGCGCAAATAACGGTATGATCACCAGCGCGGTGCGAAGCAATTAAATTTTGCGCCATGGTTTGCGTACTGGGGATTTTATCAAAAGAAATAACCTTATACAGAGCCAATTTTATACACCCCATTTTCCAAAACAATGAAATCGCGCCCATACAATTTGCGCAGGTTATAAATCGCCGTATCAATCGCATGCGTTGCAATCGGCATATAATCCAATGCATGTTTTAATTCGGCACCACGCATACCGCCACTGCGCATCAATGCGACAATAACGCGTTCTTGGACATCGGACAATGCCGGCACATTGCCGCCAAATACAGATTGCAAAATTTTCGTATTATCTAAATTTTCCAAAATCAGATTTTTTAATTCCGCCATTGTTATTGGCGTATCGGGTGCAATCGCATCCATATTTACGGCACCCGCATCCATTTTATCCACGACCGTCGCGCCCATATCGCGCAAAATATTGCGCCATACATCGTCCGATGAAAAAATCCTGATACCATCTAACATATTTTAACCATAGCAAATTTTATTTTTCTGTCTATAAAATTCATATTCAAACACGATTGATTTTTTTAAATACCGGTGCTAAACTGAGGCCAGATAAAAAACCAAATAACGAAAGGATTGAATATGTACATACTTGCATTGAACTGTGGTTCATCTTCATTAAAGTACCAGGTTTTTGACGCCGACACTCGCGCCCCGTTGGTCAGTGGTAACGTCGAAAAAATCGGTTTACCGGATTCATTTGTGACACAAAAATATCCCGATGGTGCCAAGGTTAAAAAAGAGGTTGTTATGTCCGACCATAACCAGGCATTAAATGTCGTTATCGGCCTGTTGCGCGAGGCATCTATTGACATCAGCAAAATCGCCGGTGTTGGTCATCGTGTTGTGCTGGGCGGTGAAAAATTTGCAAATTCTGTTGAAATCACTGACGAGGTTATCAAAAAAATTGATGAATTATCAATGATTGCGCCACTGCACAATCCGGCGGCGTTGGTTGGCATTATGGCGGCAAAACAGTTGTTGCCCAACGCGACCCAGGTTGCGGTTTTCGATACGGCGTTTTATAACACATTGCCGGACTATGCATATCGTTATGCGGTGCCTGCGGCATGGTATCGTGAATTGGGCGTGCGTCGTTATGGGTTCCACGGAACATCGCATTTGTATGTGTCAAAACGTGCGGCGGCAATTTTAGGCAAGCCCGCTGATAAATGCAATTTAATCACATTACACATTGGTTCGGGTGCATCTGCGGCGGCAATTCGAAATGGTGTCGCGGTTGATACATCGTTGGGTATGACACCGGTTGCAGGTTTGGTTATGGGAACACGTCCGGGCGATTTGGATGCGGGTGTCGTTT
This sequence comes from Alphaproteobacteria bacterium UBA3635, assembly GCA_002373935.1. Classification (GTDB taxonomy): domain Bacteria; phylum Pseudomonadota; class Alphaproteobacteria; order Rs-D84; family Rs-D84; genus Enterousia. The sequence goes on from DFKW01000007.1 coordinate 16,070, forward strand.
TATATGTGATGCAACGTTTAGGGTTGACCCCGGAACAAATGCAAAAACATTTGAACAAAGATTCCGGCCTGTTGGGTATCACCGAATGCTTTGCCGACCGTCGTGATGTCGAGGCGAATAAAGACACCAAACCCGAATGCAAATTGGCAATCGAGATGGAGGCACACACCGTCCGCAAATACATCGGTGCATTTTTGGCGGAATTGGGACACGTTGATGCAATCGTGTTCACGGCGGGTGTTGGCGAAAACGATGATTATTTGCGCGCACAATTCTGCAAAGGGTTAGAGCCATTAGGGATTAAATTAGACCCGGAAAAAAATGCCGCCGCATTGGCACGCAAAGGTGTGGACAGTGCGATTATCAGCACCGACGACAGTCCGATAAAAATCATTATGGTTGCAACAAACGAAGAATTGGTTATTGTTGAAGACACAATTGCAATTATGAACGGGACATACAACCCCGACCATTTGAAAATGAATTATTCATTTGCAAAATAAAAACGCATAAAATAAAAAGCCGCCGATTGGCGGTTTTTTATTTGCGTTTGTATGCCAATATGTATTGCTGAATTTGTGGTAAATATTCGTGCGGAATTTTGGCACATGGTATTAAAATCGCGTTGCCCTGGCCTGCGGACATTTTTGGCACAAATTCGCCAGTTTTTGCATTCTGGATTTCATCCAATTTGATGCTGAATTTGTCGTGTGGCAATAAAAATGTAATTTCGTCGCCCGCGCGCACTTCGTTACGCAGTTCAAGTACAACTGCCCCACCGGCTGCGCCGGTCCCCCCCTTCTTTTCCGCTGGCGCGGCAAAAGACGGGGAATATCCCAAAAACTTATCGGTCACCGCCGACACAACGCCCGCGGCATGAAATGCGGAATCTGATTTTGTTGTGTCATAATCGTGTGCCGTCGCCGGCAGGTTCCCGTCAAAAAATGCCGTCGTATATCCACGCGTTTCCAACACATTTAGGTCCGCCATAAATTCGTCGGGATTAAAATTCGCCGGGTCACGCGCCCACGCATCCATCGCATTGCGATATGCACGCACCACGGACCCCACATAATATTCGGAACGATTGCGACCCTCAATCTTTAACGAGTCCGGGGCGGATTCCAAAACCTCCGCCAGGCGCGGCATCAGGCATAAATCTTTACTGTTCAAAATATATGCGCCATGCTCATCTTCGTCGATTGGCATTTCAATACCGCTTTCCCGTTCGCGCAAAATAACATCGTATTTCCACCGGCACAGTTGCGCACACGCACCACGATTTGACGGCCGCCCCGTTATATAATTCGACAGCAAGCATCGCCCAGAATACGCCATGCACATCGCGCCATGCACAAATATTTCCAATTTTATATCGGGACATGCCGCACGGATTTTGCAAAATTCCGGATGCGAAACCTCGCGCGCCAAAACGCACAGCGACGCACCCGCATTTTGCCAGAACTTAACAGACGCCGCCGAACAAATATTTGCCTGGGTTGATATGTGAATTGGCATATTTGGGAAATTTTCGCGAACCCATGTCATGACACCCGCATCCGCCACAATCAGTGCATCCGGGCGCAAATATTCAATAACTTCGCGAACACGTGGCATATTTTGAAAATCGGTGTCGTGCGCGAACAGATTAAACGCCAAATAAACGCGTTTGCCGTGCGAGTGTGCAAATTCAATCCCCGATTTCACACCATCAACATCGATTTTTGCGCGCGCCCGCATAGAAAACCCGGGCAGACCCGCGTAAATCGCGTCTGCACCATATAAAACGGCGGTTTTGAACGCGTCTAATGTTCCCGCCGGCGCCAATAATTCAGGTAATTTTTTCATAAAACTTATTCTAACAACGATTTTACGAAAAGCAAGCACACATAAAAAAACACTTGAAATTATCAAATAAAAAATATATGATTTGTTCACATTGCCAGTTTAGCTCAGCTGGTAGAGCATCTGATTTGTAATCAGAGGGTCGTTGGTTCAAGTCCGACAACTGGCACCATTATTCGCCCTATGGGCTTCGGGTGGCAGGCCACATTTCGCCCTGGGGGGCTTCGGGTGGCAGGCCACCCTTTCTTTTTGTAAATTTGGGTGGTGTGCCACCCTTTTTTTATTTTGGTTGTGCGCCCTGCTTTCTTATAAAAACCGCCGATTTTGGCGGTTTTTATTTTGCCGAGATCGTGTGCCAATATAGTTCAAAAACCAACGATTAAATCAACATAATTTTATCATATAACACTGTTAAATTGACCTGGGGAATATTATTGGATTTCCGGGGTTTTTGTGCCACAGGCGGTATTGGTGTGATGTTATTTGGATTTTGCAACACAAACGTTGGTTTGTTTTATATTCCCAAGTATGATTTATGGGATGATTTTTTTGGGACATCGAACCAACGCGCCTACTCAGCGGCGGGCCATTGCCGCATTTGCAAAAAAAATTGGATTAAAAATCGATAAATACTTGTCATACGATGATGCGCCCGATTTTGCGACCGTGCGCCCCGGCGACAGTGTAATATTTTATGCATGGTATTGTGTTGGCAAAACACGACCACAACTAAAACGCGCTATCCGGTATTTATTGGAAAATAAAATCCATTTTTATTCCACACTCAGTGATTTTTGCGCCGACGACGGATTTGATTTTGAACAGTTGGCACGCGCGTTTGGATTGTACGAAGACATCCGGTTCAGTTTTATTTCTGATAAAAATCTGGATGCGGCAAATCGTCGTATTGCGATGGGGCGCCAATCGGGGCGACACATTGGCACCAAAAACAAGACACATGTTTGGGACAATTTTGCACCACGGATTGTATCAATGCATCGCGCAGGGGTCAGTATGTATCGCATTGCGCACGATTTGAATTTAACCGCCCCGGCGGTCAAAAGATGTTTAGTTGCAAATAATGTAATTTAGGGGACAGATATGCTGTATAATTTACTGGATTTTACTGTTCGCGGTGACCATCAAGGAAAATTGGTTGTTTTAGAAAAAAACTCTGGTTTTCCGTTTGATATAAAACGTGTTTATTATATTTGGGGCACTGATAAAAATGTAATACGTGGCAAGCATGCGCATAAAAAGTTAGAGCAAGTCATCGTTTGTACATCGGGCTCGTGCGATTTTATACTGGATGACGGCAATACACGTGAAACGGTTCGTTTGGATAATCCATCCCAGGGATTGTATATAAAACATAACATCTGGCGTGAGTTTACAAATTTTTCGTCTGATTGTGTTTTGATGGTTTTGGCATCTGAATATTATGACGAATCTGATTATATTCGCGATTACCAAATGTTTTTGAACGAAACAAAAAAACATTCTGCTCTTATGTCTTCACAAATAAAAAAACGGGAAAAAAATGATTAAATTTTTAGATTTAGAAAAAATCAATAATCGTTTTCGTAACGAAATGGATGCACGAATCCGGGATGTTTTAGATTCTGGATGGTATTTATCTGGAAAGTGGAATGATGTTTTTGCATCGAATTTTGCAAAATTTTGTGGTGTACGCCATGCAATTGGTGTGGCAAATGGACTGGATGCGATAAATTTAATTATTCGTGGTTTTGGGTTTGGCCCGGGCGATGAAATAATTGTTCCTGCAAACACGTATATAGCAACAATCTTGGCTATTTCTGAAAATGGTTGCACACCTGTTTTAGTCGAGCCAGACATAAATACATACAACATTGATCCGGAAAAGATAGAAGAAAAAATCACATCAAGAACCAAGGCAATAATAGTGGTGCATCTGTATGGCCAGGCCGTTCAAATGCAAAAAATATGGGAAATCGCAAAAAAATATAAATTAAAGGTAATTGAAGATGCGGCCCAGGCCCACGGCGCAATGTATGACGGACGGCGTGTTGGAAATTTGGGTGATGCCGCGGCTTTTTCTTTTTATCCGGGTAAAAATCTGGGGGCGTTGGGTGATGCGGGCGGCGTCGTGACAAATGATACAGAATTATTTAACAAAATTCATGCAATTGCCAACTATGGCTCTGATCGCAAATACCATCATATTTATAAAGGCATAAATTCGCGTATGGATGAAATCCAGGCGGCTTTATTAGATGTTAAATTGCCATATTTAGATGCCGATAATGCCCGTCGTCGTGAAATCGCGAAATATTATCGTGAAAACATCAAAAATCCAAAAATTATTCTGCCAAAAACATATGATGAAAATGCACATGTGTGGCATGTTTTTGTTGTGCGGTGTGAAAACCGTGATGGGGTATGCAAATATTTAAACGACAATGGAATTCAAACAAATATTCACTATCCAACACCGCCACATAAACAGGGTGCGTATGATGAATGGAATAATCAATCATTCCCGGTCACAGAAGAAATACATCGTACGTGTTTATCGTTGCCAATATCGCCGGTAATGACCGATGACGAAGTAAGAAAGATAACAGAGGTTATAAATGACTGTAAATAATTTGCCTTTGGTTTCTGTATGTGTGCCGGCATATAATCACGAAAAATATATTGCCGATTGCATAAAATCGATTGTAAATCAAACATATAAAAACATAGAATTGATTATTATTGATGATGGGTCGTCTGATTCTACATTTAAGAAAATGCAAGATTTAGAATCAATGTGCAAAAAACGTTTTGTAAATGTTATTTTTCAAACGAAACAAAACGAAGGCATATGTAAAACAATAAATAAATTATATTCTTTGGTGCACGGCAAATATATTTTTCAAATGGCATCTGACGATGTTTCAAAACCAGAGGCAATAGACACGTTGGTTGCTTTTTTGGAATCGCATCCGGATTATGCACTGGCGGTTGGCGATAATGACATTATTGATGGCGATGGGCAACGTGTTTACTGGGACGAAAATCGTAACAATGTTTATTCTGCACGTCAGGCAAAATATAAAACATTTGGTGCGTTTTTACGCGCACACAACCCAAATATAGATTTTAATTCTGACGAATTTGGCACATATTCAACATTGTTCCATGGAAATTATATTCCAAATGGTTATTTAATTCGTCGCGATATTTTGGAAAAAACCGGCCCTTTTACCACGGATGCACCATTGGAAGATTGGTGGTTTATGTTGCAGGTATCTAAATATGCAAAAATAAAATATATCAATCGTGTTTTATTTTCATATCGTTGGCATGGTGCAAATACGGTGACAAATACCATAAAAATGCAGAAAATGTCCGATAAAACCGCCGTATATGAATGGGGGCTGTTGAAACACGCACATTTTGACGGCATGATGCCAGATGTTAAACATGTGTATCATCGCGAACGTCGTCGTCATTTTATTCATCGTTTTATATATCATCGGAATCGCTATGACGATATTGTGACAATAAAATTATTTGGTTTTATAAAATTAAAGTTTCATATAAAAAATAAGGGTTTTTAATATGATAAATATATTACTTTTATCGGCGGGAACTAATGCGTGCTATCATATTGCCAAAACATTAAAAGAAAAATTTCCGGCCAAATTTAAAATAATTGGTGCCGATATCAATGAAAAACATTTGATTCCAACATGCAATTATTTGGATGTTTTTTATCAGGTTCCATATAATAATGCCCCCGGGTATTATGAAAAAATTATTGAAATATGCCGGGCGGAACATGTTGAATTTTTAATCCCCAGTTTTGATGCAGATCAAAAAATGTTTTATCCAGAAAATAAAGATTTACAAAAACTGGGCGTAACATCATTTGGAACCAGTATAGATACCTTGCCGATATACGACAATAAAATTAAAATGGCTGATTTTTTAAAACAGCATGGACTGCCGGTTCCAAACAATTATGCAAAAACGGATATAAACCCGGATACAGAATATATGGTAAAACCAATAAATGGTGTTGGATCTATCGGGGCGACGGTTTATTCGGGCCGTGATATTATGGGACGCAATACAGAAAACTATGTTATCCAGGAAAAATGCTTTGAACCCGAAATAACCATGGAATGTTTTCATTATGGGAATATATTTTCTTGCGTTTGTCGGGAAAGAATTGCGGCAAAATCCGGTGTTTGTGTCAAAGGTCGTATTTTTAACGACGAAAAACTTGCTGATATTGGACGAAAATTTACAAGTGTATTGCATGCCCCTTATATATTTAATTTGCAGTTTATGAAAAATTCATCTGGGGAATACGTTATTACTGATGTGAATTTACGAACCGCCGGCGGTATGTCAATGGCTTGTGCTGCGGGTTGGGACGAGGTTTCTGCGTTGGCAAATATTATGTTGTGTAAATCTGGTACGGAAATATCAAAACATGTTCCACAAAACATCCACGAAACATTTATCATGCGCGCATATACCGACATCATAACATTCAGGACAAAATAAATTATGAAAACCACTGTTGCTTTTGATTTTGATGGAACTTTATTGGACAGCCGTAATCGCCATGTTGTTGTTATGCGAGATGTTTTGAATGAATTTGGCATAAATTTGAATTTAGATGATTTAATAGAATTCAAAAGTTTTGGCAAAAATAATATAGATTATCTGAAGTCCATGGGGGTTGATGAAGATACCGCAAATAAAATACAAAAACAATGGGTTGAACATATTGAATCTTATGAATATTTGTCAAAAGACATATTGTACGATGATGCGATTTTTTTGTTGAATAAATACTCAAAAAACAACGAGTTAATTTTAATAACCGCGCGCGCAAACATAGACGGTTTAAATAAGCAAATTGATAAATTTGATTTACGTAAATATTTCAAAGAAATATTTATTGTAAAGCCCGGGAAAACCGCAACAACATCCAAGGCAGAAATATTAAAATCACAAAATGCAATTTTAATGATTGGCGATACCACCAGTGATGCAGATGCGGCAAAAATGGCGGGAATAAAATTTGTGTTTCACGAAAACGGATTTCATAACAAAGAAATAATAAAGGAATAAAAATGGCACGTATTTTAATATCATATTTTTCTGATTATGGCGAGGCAATGTATGATGCCATCACAGATGTTTTGCATAAAAATGGCAATGATATTTTTCGCATGAATATTAATAATCCGGGAATAACTATTACAAAATGGGGTGGCAAATCACAAATAAATGATAATAAATTATTGACCCAGATTCATAATTTTAACCCTGAATTTGTGATGAATTTTAATAATTGTTTGCCACAAAATTGTTATGAGATATTGGGCGAAAAATGTAAAATTTGTGCGATTGATGCAGACGCCCCATCGGTTGCTTTTTGGAACAAAGAAATGATTGAAAAATATTTTAATCGTTTTGTGTTTTTAGGCCTGCAATCGTATTCAAAAAAAATGTATCAAGATTGGTTAAATGTAAAATTAACAAATAAAAATTATTTGTATTTTCCGCCAGCCACGGTTGTAAAAAATGAAAAATTAAAACAAAATAAGAACATATCTTTTATTGGTTCAAATTTTTATCCATTGGAAGTACCTTTGGACGAAGATTTTTATGCATCAGATGCCATAAAATTATACAATGCTTTTGAAAAAAATTATTTTTTAACATTGGATGAAGCAAAAAAGATATGCAAACATACAACAAACGTTGAAAGATTGCATGAAATTGTTCGTTGGGTATATGCAGGGCAAGACAGATTACGTTATATGCAACAATTAACGGATTTAGGTTTTACTTTTTATGGATTAAGATATTGGTCCAGAATTGCATATTACGATTTTGAAATAGCAAAATGTTTTGATTCAACACCAAAAGTAACTTTGGAGGACAATCAGTGGGTATATAACACTTCAAAAATATCGGTTAATTTTTCACACCCGTTGGCAAAATCTTCATTTTCATGGCGCGTGATGGATATTATGGCATCAAATGCATGTTTATTAATGGAAAGTAAGCCAGATTGGCATGAGTTGTTCGATAAATATTTGTCGCCAGATGTTTTAGATGCGATTATTTATAAAGACAGATTCGATATGCGTCAAAAAGCAATTAAATTATTAAAAGATGAAAAATTACGTAAAAAATGCGTTGCCGAATTAAATAATGCCATTGAACAAAATGGTCGTTGGGAGGTTCGCTTTGCATCACTTGAGAAATTCTTAGGGATAAAATTATTAAATGTAAAAAACAATCATCCAGAATTGATTGTTATATCAAGAATGGAAAACAAACCGGTAAAAAAAGAAACTGAACAACAATCGCAAACATTAAAAACACATAAAACATTTTTACACAGTTTGCATTTGAAAAACAGATATAAATTGATGTGGTATTTATTTGTTGCATTTATTGCACAAATACCTGTTCTGGATTTAACGGTCCGTTCACGCAAACGTGTGCGTTTGTTGCAAAAAATTCAAAAATGGTGGAGATAAAAATATGAAAAAATTTCTTGTTAGATTATTATGTTGTTTTGTGCCGTCTCAATCGTGGAGACACAAAATCAGGGCGCATTTTGATAAAAATAAATCGCATGAAGTTTACATACACGAATTACAAAAATATAAACTTGATATAAAAAATACCGTTTGGGGGAATTTTGGGTTTAAAATATGTCATGCGTATGCACAAAATTTTAATTTTGGTGATAATGCATTGGCTTATGGTGTGAAAAATATTTTTATAAAATATTTTGCTAACAACGCCAGATTTGAAGATATAGATGTTCATTCAACGATATTTGATAGAACAACAATACAAAAAATAAATGATACATATGATTTGTTTCTTGTTGGTGGCGGCGGATTGATACACACAGACGCCAGACCTTTTTGGCTGTTTAATATGGCTGATAACGATATAAAATATGTTAAAATTCCAATGATGTTTTTTGGTCTGGGGTATAATAATTTTAATAATATCGATTTAGCCCCAGGCGCAATAGAAAATATTAAATTATTACAGAAAAAATCTATAAGTTTTTCTATTCGTAATGATGGCAGTGTTAATCGTTTACAAAAATTCGGGTTAAATTTGCCAGAAGTTCCAGATCCTGGTTTCTTTGTTGATGCGAATCATCCAAAACCAAATATCAATGGTAATTATGTAATTTTACAATTGGCAAATGATGCACCAGAATTACGAAACGTTGATGAAAATTTTATAAATAACATTATAATAATTTGTAAATTTTTGGTTGATAAACAATATACTGTTGTTCTTGCTCCACATTGTTATCCAGATATATGGTTGTCAGATGAAATTGTAAAAAGATGTGAATCTAATAAAGTTTTTTCCTGGGATTGGTTTCGTTTCATTCGTAAAGATTGTGTTTCTGAAGGCCTGGGATATTACAAGTATGCTAAATTCGTATTGGCTATGCGTGGACATGCCCAGATTTGCCCAATTGGCATGAATGTCCCTGTGATTTCTATTATAAATCATCCAAAGCATTTAGGTTTGTTAGAAAAAATTGGACTTGATAATTATGCGGTTTTTGTTCGAGATGAAAATTTTATAGAAAAAACGAAAAGCTTGATAACCGAAATAGAATCTAATTATGATTCTGTAAAATATTTATTAAAAAATATTATGAAAGTTTTAGAAAATAAAATTTCTGATTTTTTTCATGATTTAAAAAATGACAACAATTAAAAAAAGCAAAGCAAAATGCTTTGCTTTTTTAATTTAATGGATAATATTTTACAGATGTTGTTCCTTCTGTTTTTGTGATTACCGAACCTTTGGGTAATGTTATACCCATTTGTACGGCATATAACGATGCAATTCCAAACGTTGATGTTCCGTTTACTGTTATACCAATATTTTTCCAATTGCCCATACCAGATCCAATCCAATATACAAAGGCATCACACGGCAATGTATCGCCATCGTTTAATGCGGTCCCCTGAGATAAATTTGGTGTTGTATATTTAGGATTGTTGATTAAATTATTTGTTATAGTTTGTAAATCTGTCACATCCGTGCGCAGGGTTGATATGTCGCCCAGGGCGGTGATTTTCGCGTCTATCGCAACAATCTCGTCATGAATTGCCGAAATCCGCGCCAACAGTGTCGCCGTCGATTCTTTGTCGGCGATGTCGGCATATTGCGCGCTTAAATCGTTCAATTCGTCTTGTTTATCTTTGATGACCTCCATCAAATAATTCAGGTCTTGGTTTAATGTCGTCGGCTCGATGTGCGCAAACGGCTGATAGTCCGCAATGCGCGTCATCGGTAATTGCCGCGAAATAGTAATACTGTCGGTGGCGCGCGGCGCAACGGCAAATACAACACGGCCACCAATGAACGGAAAATCCGCATTTTCGCCCCCTGAGCTGCCGATGATGTTATATGTCGGTGCCGGGCCATTGTTCATCGTCACAACTATATTGCCGGTTTCGAAATATGGAAAATTAAAGTAAAATTCGGTCGTTTCACCGTTTCCCATGTATGATACTTTTTGCATATTTTATCCTTTTTTTGTTGTCTGACTTTGCCGATGCAAAGCCACGATTTTATAAAAAATCCCGGCACATGGCCGGGGCAAAAGTAAAAAAACAGCCGACAAAATGTCGGCTGAATATGCGTGTATTATATCATAAAATGAGTCAAAATGCAATAAAATGCTTTAACGGTTGTTAAAATTGTTATGTTTTTGCACACACCTATTTTAATATTGACAAAAGCGCATTTTTGTATTATATATTGTATATAATTTATCAAAACAATAACTGGGGGACAAAATGTCGGAAATATTTGATTTTTTGAAAGATAATGCCCATGGCGCCGATACAGGCGGTAAAAACATTACTATCGCCCGTCAAGAAGGACAGTTGCTGGCGGCACCGAAGTTTGTCGTACACAAAACACCGTCCCAGGAAAAATTTAACCCGGATGACACTATTGCCAGATTGCGTTTTCCCGACAGCATCAGTCCGAAAGCCGCCGCGTGGTTATTAGACCATGTGAATGCTATCGCCGTTGCACCGGTAAATTCACCGGCATACGACCCAGACGAAGTGTCCAAAGGATATAATTTTGTCGTCAGATTTAATGAATTTAATGAATTTATAAACAAACCAATCACCCCAGAAGATATTTTACAAGATGATGTGGCGACTCAATTTTTTATGGATATGATAAACGATAGCCAAAAAATTAGAGCGGTAAAATCTGACCCGAAAACTTCGAAATTTTTTTGGGAAACAAGACAATATTTAATCAAATTTACAGAACACTCGTTTGATACAACCGACAATATTCGTGATTATGTGAACTTTTTATATTCGTGGGCATCTGACAATATCAGAAACCAAGAAATGACCAAAGAACAACAAAAAGCGGAAGATATTTTCAAAGAGTATTTGTTCTTGCTAATCAAAAAAGTTGAACTTGCAAAATCTGAATCAGAAAAAAGAAAATTGATTCAACATATCATCGCATCTGTCATATTTGATGACACAGGGATGTCATATAAAATCAATCAATTTAATGGAAACATCGGAAAATTAAAGGCAACAACACCACCATCAATGGCCGTTATTTTGGATAATGGTGCGCATACAGATTTTTTCAAACTGGATTCAAATAAATATTATAAATTTATGAATTATATCGATGTGTCAAAAACAAAAATGCCTTTTGATTTTTCAAATATAGAGATAAATTCTGATTTTGTTTGTTCAGGCGCACGTGCAAAAATCGTTTTCCCAAAACGAATAAACGGATCTATTGATTGTTCAAATACAGATATCAAATTACTGGGGCTTGATAAAATCCCAACTGGTACAACACATATTGATTTTTCCGGAACGGTCAAAAAATTTGCAGATTTATTGAATATTAAATTTCCAAAATCTGTGTGTGAAATACGTTTGTCGCGTTCTGTATTGAATGCCGTTGCAAAAGACGTGTCGATGTTGAGTGAGTTCAGACAATTTCAAAATAAAAATCCAAATATTGAAATTTGGGATTCGAAACACGCATTGTCTTTGCAAAATATTTTGACATCGGCACTGAATCAAATTGAACAAAAACACGCTGTAAAACCGGTTGCCGCACCCGTTGTTGGCCCACAACAAACAAATACCACAACCAAAACCGAACAATGGCTGAGTCGTAAGGAAATCGTTGAACTGTGTCGTGCGGATGCACAATTTAACGAAATTGATACAGACATAGAAAGATTAGTGCGACATGCGATAAAAACGAACAACCAAATTAAATCATGCACAAAAACATGCGATGGGCAATCGGTTGCGTGTGTGCATGTGGATTCTGTGGATTTATTAAAGCAAACAATGTTGCAATTGCACAAAACTAATACGGTTCGTGAACCATCCAAGGTCACCCCACAACCAACGGAAACAAAAGCACAGAAAACAGAAGTAAAAGTTAAAAAAGTCAAACAGACAATTAAAATTGAAAAGTATATTCCAAAACAAATTTGGAAAAGTATCTGCAACGCGTGTGGCGACAATTTGAATTTGTTGTATTCTGTGTTGGAACGGATAGATAAAGTGAATATAAATTATGCAACACTGACACCACATACACCTTTGCAATACTTTGATAAAAATAACACAAAAAAAATTATTCCTAATACAGAAGTAAAATCTGGATGTGCGGCATCACAACACATTGAAAACAATGACAATCGGCGTATTGTGTGGACAATAAACCCAGATGACAAAATTATGGTTGCAATTGCGTTCTTTGCGGACCATGTGAATAATGTGCAATCGATGAAAATGTATAATTCTGTGGCAATTCCAAATGCCGCCAAGGGTCAAAATATGGATGGCGTGACAGTGAACAACGATTTTGTTGAACGTTCTGATTATTTGAAAGTGTCTGAATTGTTGCAAACATACGGGCAAAAAATTGCAAACAAACAAAAAGACACGATTGCGCCAGACCAAACGCGCGCAAAACGTCCACGGATTGCACGCGTCGCATCGCAACAGGCCGCCACATCGCAACCCGCGCAACAACAGGTTGCAACACACCGGCACGCAACATTGGTCGACGTTAAATCTTTGGATGCGCAAATTGAAAATTTCATTAAATATTTGGACATCGAAATAAAAAGGTTGGCAAACGACACTGTTCGTAATGCGGATGATGCAAAACGCCAGTTGCGAAATGTTGAAGAAATGAAAAAATTATTACAAGAAAAAATATCACTGCAAAAAGAAATGTAAAAAACATGCCGCAGACGCGGCATTGTTTGTTCATGGCAAAACAAAACTATTTACGACGACGTGTATTTTTTGTGCGACGCGTTTGGCGCGTTGGCGCATCTTCGTCCAAATCCCATGTCGTGCTTTCAGGGACAATTTCATGCAAAAACTCACGGAAACGCGGATTGTGCGCCATATAATAACGGATGCCATATAACGATGCAACGGTTATATATTTTTCAATGTCTTCACGGGAAATTTTATCCGCCAATTTGTCACGCAAACCATCCAACACATCTATCAATGCGCCACGCGCACGACGCAAAAAGCGATGACGATATGCGTGTATTATCGTTTTTACCCACATCCATATCAAACCAACAATTCCGGGTATAACCACGCAAAATGCAAAATACCGAAACCAATCGTTACACGCGGTGTATCCTAACATTTCTGTACAGATAGTTTGGCAATGCAAAACCATTACGGCGATAACCTCGTAAACAAATAATATGGTGATATAAATTTTTGGTTTTAATAACATGTTTGAATCCTTTGGTTGCGTCAGTAATATTTTGACACAACATATACAAACATGCACCAAGAACAAAAACCCAACATAAAAAAATGACAAATTACCCCGTCTTGTTGCCGTATAACGACAACAATCCACCCCTTCGTTCCACCCAAACAAACAGGTTTGTTTGGGGCCCGGGTTGTGAAAGAAGGGGACGTCCACAGACCGAATAATTATGTTTTTATTGTGTGTTTTTTATTTTGATGCGTCCGCACGGGCCCGCGCATCCGCCGCACGCGCAGATGTTTCAATTTGCAACAACTGGTTTTCCAATGCGGTGCGTTCCGACGATTTATAACCGGTGTCATCATCCGGACGAACCGTTGGTTTTTGTTTTGTTTTTGACGATGCCGTCGCCGCATCCGTTTTTTTCGTGTCACGCGGCGTGCCGGTTTTAATATCGTTCACCGTTGTCACCGCCGGATTTATCAGGTTTTTATAAATTTCATCCGCCTGTTTTGCGCCCTCGACATCGCGCGCCAATAATTTATTCGCAGGTCCCGGCACAAACCAATCGTCCAATTTAACCGCGGTCAATTGCATAATCGGACGCGTGCGGGCGTTTTCCATCCACCGTGGCATGTGTGGCATATCAGAATAATACCACAATGCAATCCAATACACGATTCCCATAACAACAATTCCACGAACAATTCCAAATATAACGCCCAATGTGTGGTCGGTCACGTTCATCATGGATTCTTGGATTTTATCGCGCAGTTTTTGGTTGATAAAACCAACAACCAACAATATAACAAAAAACACCACAAAATATGACGCAACCAATGTCACAACCGTTGAATCAGGTAATTTGAACCAACCCTGGAAAACGGTATCCAACCATGGGGACGCGAAACGCGCCGCAACCGCTGCAACCACCCATGATAATGTTGCAATTGTTTCATACACACCACCACGGATTGTTGCCCAAACCGTTGATGCCAACAAAACAAAAATATATACATAATCCAAACTTGTTAAATCAAACATAATTCAGACCTTTGGAAAATATTATTTTCTGGATTTACCACCGGCGACAAAAATACTGAACCCCAGGACCGATAAAGCCAATATTATCAAAATCCATGACGCCCATTTGTTGTCAGATGCGGTCGTTTTTTTTTCCGTGTTTTCATCATCCACCGGGGCGGTATATTCCGTGATAGTTGCAACCGGCGTTGGGTGCGCGTCACGATATTCATCACCGTTTTCGGCAATTGATTTTTTTACCGCCGCCGCAGATTTTTTCGCCGCATCATCCATATCAACCTCTATCGCGGCGCGCATATCGTCCGCCATGGATTCCGCAAAGCCCTGAAAACACTTTTCACCAATTTTAATTACCGGCACACCGCCAGATGAAAAATCGCATTTTTTAATTACATCAACAAACATTCCGCGGTTTTCCGGCACCGTCACATCAATCATTGTGATATTGATTGTCGGGTATTCATAAATAAAATTGTTTGATGCATAATCGCGCATATGATGACAATGTGGACATGTCGGCGAATAATAAACCGTTATGTCGGCCGCCGATGCCGCACCACACGACACAAATAAACCAAATAATACAGATAAAATTTTGTGTTTCATAAAATCTCCTTTGCTGTTGATTTGATTATAGAAAAACAGACACAAATCGTGCAAGATAATTTTATGAAAAATTTTATTTATTTTTAATGCGAATTCATCAACAACACATCATCAAATTCAGGATGACCGATAAATATATTTTGTGCCGTACTGCAACGATTTAGAACCTTGCGATGTTGGGCGCGCGCCAATTCGACAACGTGACTGACTAAATTTAGAACAACGGGCGTCCTTTGATATCCAGATTCCACAGATGTATGTTCAATCATCAATTTATCCAGGCCGATTTTTATGAAAGTGATTTCGCCAACGTTTTGCCCATTTATCTTGGCACAAAAGCCACATCCGTCCGGTAAAAGTTCGTATTGAATTTTGTTCATAATTATCATGTTCCGTTTTCATAATAACTATAGACACAAAATTCATACGAATAAATACGATTAAAATCCATTAAATGTTATTGTAATTTTTCTTGATGATGCGGACGCATTTTTGCAACGATGTCTTTTCCGATTGCGACATGCGTGGCAACAACACCGATATTGCCCCATCACGTCCAACAATTGTCGGCAATGACATTGCCACATTGGTTTTTGGCGCACACGTGGACACGGTTAAAATTCTTTTTTCATCATTTATGATACAGCGCAGCAAATCATTTACCGCCGCCGCGATTCCATCCCATGTTGCGCCACGACCCATTATAATCTCGTACGCGGCATTATGAACGCGATGCTCTATCGTGCGACGCGTCGTTTGCGGTAATGATAATTTCATAGATTTGCAAAAATCATTTAATGGTATTGCACCAACGCATGCCGATTCCCAATTCACAACCGATGAATCGCCATGTTCGCCCAAAACATACGCATTTATCGACATTGGCGATACCGATAATTGCCGCGCCAATATCGTACGCAGGCGCGCCGAATCCAACATAGTCCCCGTGCCAATAACCCGCGCAGACGGCAAACCGGACAAATCACGCGCCAACATTACCATAACATCCAACGGGTTGGTGACGATAATTATTTTAACCGTTTTGGGGTCTGTATTTGCCATAACACGTGGGATAATATCACGAATAACATTTGAATTTGCCGACAATAAATCTGTGCGTGTTTGTCCCGGCTTTTGATTTGCGCCGGCCGCAATCACCACAATTTCAGAACCACGGATTTCACGATATGAATTTGCCGCCGTGATTTTCACATCGAACGAAAACGCGGATGCATGTCCCAAATCCGCTGCCGCAGCGGCACTACGCACACCGTCACGGTCAAACAAAACCATTTCATGCACCAGGCCTGTATTTTTAATTGCGGTTGCAACCGCCGAACCAACAGAACCCAAACCAATAATTGAAATTTTCATATAAAATCCCCCTGCTCTCGTTTTTTTTGTTTATTATATCATATTTGACCGGATTTGTTTTAATAAAAAAAAACAGGGGATAAATCCCCTGTGATTTTTTAATATGATTTTGCGACATAGACAAAACTCGGGTCATTCGCATCCAAACACCGGCGGCTGATTTTATATTTTTCAATCAATCCATCAAATTCCGCATTTAATGTTAAATCATATTTAATGCGGAAAAATCCGGTTGTACCGCGCTCCAATGCGTGTTCCAAATCCGCCAATGTTTCAACATCGTGAATTTGTGCGTTTTGACGCGCCAATGCCCGTTCATACATTTCACGTTGCATTTGTTTCATTAAATCGGGTGCGATTTTCAACAATTCATCCACAGATACCGTTTGTTTGGATTCTTTGCCCAAATCACGACGGGTAATTGTGACGGTGCCGTTTTCCATTTCACGTGAACCGATTTCAACGCGCAATGGCACACCGCGTTTAATCCATTTCCACATTTTGTCCGGTGCCCGCATGTCAGATGTATCAACCAATACACGCAAATCCAATTCGCGCAATTTTTCGCCTAAATCTTCGGCATATTTATTTAATGCGTCCGTATTTTCTTCGCGAACGATTGGAATAATCACAATTTGATATGGCGCAATAACAGGTGGCAAGACCAATCCGTCATCGTCACTGTGAATCATAAACAGTCCGCCCATCATACGGGTTGATGTTCCCCAAGATGTCGTCCATGCGTATTGCAATTTACCATCCGTCCCCAGATATTTTATATCAAACGATTTTGCGAAATGTTGTCCCAAATCGTGCGATGTGCCCGCCTGTAATGCCTTGCCATCTTGCATAATTTGTTCGACGGTATATGTGTGGTCGGCACCGGCAAATCTTTCCTCAGGTGTTTTTTCGCCGGCAACAACAGGCGCCGCCAAAACATCGCGCATGTAATCCGCATACATTTTATGCATTTTTTTCGCGTCGGCATTGGCCTCTTCGTGCGTTGCGAAAACATTATGTCCCTCTTGCCAATTAAATTCAGATGTGCGCAAAAACATACGCGGACGCATTTCCCAGCGCATAACATTTACCCATTGATTCAACTTCATCGGTAAATCCCGCCAAGATTGCACCCAACGGGACATGGCCTCGCCAATAATGGTTTCGGATGTTGGACGAATAACATACGCATCGGTCAATTTTGCATCCGGGTCCGGTTGCAAAACACCATCAATCATTTTCAAACGATAATGTGTGACAACCGCCGCTTCTTTGGCAAAACCGGCAACATGTTCCGCCTCGCGATTAAAATATGCAATCGGTATCAATAACGGAAAGTTTGCGTTTTGAACGCCCGCCGCCTTGATCCGTTTATCCATTTGGTCACGCATCAGTTCCCATATTGCCCAACCGTATGGCTTTATCGTCATGCAACCACGCACAGGCGCATTTTCCGCCAAATCGGCCGCAATAATTAAATTTTGATACCATTCACTAAAATTTTCCGCACGTGTCGGTGTTATCGCAGTTTTCATCTTGTTATCTCTTTATCTTTTATTTCCATATATTTGTTCGATACGATTTCATGCAACATTTTTGCAATTTCTTTGCGGTCGCGCCCCGCCACAGGTACCGGGGGCAATACCGTTATATGCACCGTCATCCCGCCCAGTTGCGCAACATGAAATATTTGACCAAACGCACTGCGTTCGCGTTCGCATTTGGGACCGGCGGTTTGTTTAACATTATCGAAATACGCATAATCGTTTGCCAGAACCTGGTCATTGACGCATTTATTGCGATGCGTCCGATATGTTATCACCATTGGTTGAATTGTCAAATCAGGGACCGCATCCACCAAATTAAACATCGCAGATTTGAATTCGCGAACATACGCACCGTTGGTTGTGGTGCCCTCGGGGAAAATGGTGACGGGGTATGACGCATTGCGCAATTGACGGGTCATATCGGAAATCGCCTCGGTCGCGTGGGATGGCCGACGGTCAACAAACACAACGCCAAACTTTTTTGCAATCCAACCAACCAATGGATATGACGCAATATCAATTTTTCCAACAAACGAACATCCCATCGCCACCGGCATAGACATCAATTCAAATACCGATATATGATTGCAAATACACAACAACGGACGGGCCGCGGTCAATTTTCCGTGACGACGCACACGCACACCGGTCGCCACGCACAAAGTCCACATGAAAAACCGCATATACTTAACCGAAAAACGGCCGCGCGGAATTATAAAAATAATCGGAACCTGGATTAAAACAACAAACACAAAAAATATCGCGCGAAATACAGCAATGATTGTGTCAAAAATATTTACCCGACATTTATCCGCCATGATTTTCATTTTTATTCCTCTTCTTCGGTCGGTTTATCTTCGGCAATCAATTCCGCATCCGCCGCATCTTCGCGTAACAGAAAAGCAAACACCGAACGCACAACACGCATCGCACCCTTGGCAGGTGACGTGATAACCTTGCCTAATGTTTGAATAAAGTTTGATGGCAATTCAAAATTTTCCCCTTCGAAAGATTCATCCGTGCCCAAGAAACGTTTTCTGTATAACGCATCCATTTTGCGTGTTTCCAACATTACAAATACATCGTATGAATTAAACGGCTTGTCAATAAATACGCCACGACCAAATGTTGCATTGATACGCAAATACCCCTTGACCAGTGGGGTCATTTGACGGCGCGCCTCGGCCGCGTCAACAAAGACCGCAGGCAAAATATTCATACGCGTCAATTTTGGATTTACACCATCTGCCAATTTCGTCGGGTCAACCGTCGCACGCAGGCGCAGTGGCGACAAATGGTTATAATATAAATACGAAATCGCCTGGGCCGACATCGCCGGATTTGTTCCCGTCCACGATGCAACACCAAACACAATGCCAATTTTATTGCGCACAATATATTCGCCCAAACCAACCCACAACAATCGCATAACCAGCGCATTATCGCGATATTCGGGTGCAACACACGCACGCGACATTTCCGCAATATTTGTCCCAGACCGCTTTATTTTTGAAATATCAAATTCGGTTTCGGTGTAAAAACCACCCATTTTTTCCGCGGCATCGCGATTGATAATACGATATGTTCCAACAATTTTTCCATTGTGAAACACACCCAAATATTCCGCAAACCGGTCGTAAGAATCATATTCTTCGCGCAAATTTTTTTGTTCTTCGGTGGCGGATGCGCCCTCTTCTTCGACAAAAACACGATAACGCAGGGCGCGAACCTGGCGACGTTCTTCTTTGGTGCGAGTTAAACGCACTTCGAAATCACGAACTTTGATTGACATTTCTTTGGTATCCTTTTTATTTACCCAGAAAGCATAGCAAAGAAAACACACCGTCGCAACAGATTTATTTTAATTTTTCAGATAACTCGTGTATTGCAATTGCATACCAATTTGAATTATTCCAACGTTTAATACGATAAAAATTTGGATATGTTAAATATGCCGTGCGATATGACGCGACATCATTATCGGGTGACGAAACCAAATTTTCATCCACCGCGCCCGCAACCAGGCCGACCGTTTCATCCGTCGCCGTCAATGGCGAACCATCGGCATTTAACACGCCCATTTTAGCCCACTGGTTGATGGTATATTTTTTATCACCACCCGTTAGTGCATCATCAAAATCAATCGGTATCAAAACACGACGCGCAATCGGTTGCGTATCATTCCAACCCAATTTATTCAAATAGTTTCCCGCACTGAACATCGCGTCACTGACATTATTTATAATATCAATTTTCCCGTCCGCGTTTCCATCGGCACCATACGCCGCCAATGTCGTTGGTATAAATTGGAAATGCCCCATGGCACCCGCCCAACTGCCATAAATATTATTTATATCTAATGTGTTTTTATCGGCGATTTTCATCAATGCCAATAATTGTTCGGTAAAAAACTTTTCACGACGACCGTCATACATCAATGTAAAAAACGCATCTTTTAATCGGTACGCCGATTTTACCGCACCGTAATTAGATTCCATACCCCAAAACGCCAAAATAACATGTTTCGGCACACCGTATTTTGCGTGCGTTTTTCCCAATAATGTTGGATATTTTTTTGCCATATTGCGCCCGGATTTTACCCGTTCGGCATTTACCGTGCGACGCAAATATTCTGACATCGTCAATTTGAATTCTGATTGGTTTTTATCGTTATAAACAATGCGCGGAATAAACACCGGATTTTTTAATGTTGCATCAATTGTGGGTGCGGATATTTTTGCCGCCATGGCACGTTCCCGCACAGAATCCTGTAATGCAATCCAACGGTCTGAATCAAATTCGCCACGCGTCGCATTTGCCGGAAATACCCCACACACGAACGCCACGCACGACAAAATCATGCCAATTTTTTTCATAAATCAAACCCCGCCTGATAAATTAAAACGAATATTTTAATCCCAAATACAGACCAAATGATTGCCATGTGGCCTCTTTTAATGTCTCGGCAAAACTTTGGGTATAACCCGGATATGTGGTCGCCATAATATCAACCGTACCATCACCGTTGTCAACATATGCGTATTCGGTGTATGGCGCCCAATAAATTTCACCACCAATTTTGCCAATGTGGAAATAATTCGTGTCGGCCTTTAATGATAAATTCAGGCGGTCAGACAATTTCATTATGTATTCCATTTCCAATTGGTATGCCAATGCGCCGGAATCCCCCTCGTCCAGGAAACTGGGGTTCTGTTGCCAATCGGTGCGATTTGGCCAAATACCCTCGGATGAATATTTGGGCATACTGATTTGACCATAGAAACGCAATTTATCGTTCCATGTCATTTGCTTTTCAATTTCCAATCCCAAATAAAATCCGGACCATGTGGTATTATATTCATGTGTTTTGCCCGAAATTACAATTGGACCATCGCCACCAATTACAACACAATCGTCATAATAAACACCCCATGGCAATGTCGAATATGGGTCACTTGGCGCCGGTAAATCTTTCATTTCAATACCGCCGGCACTGTTTATTGATGCAACCTTGATTTCCGCGGGGGAAACACAAACCTGGTAATAGGCATCGTTATCCGCAAGTGATTGCGCATCAGATTGCGCAACCGGGAAATATGTATTATCGGCCGTATTGCCAAACACATAATAACCGTCGGCGGTCATCAATGGGATATATACACCCTGGTTCGGGTAATAATGGTCGTTCATTTGCAGGTTATGTTTGAAAATTTCATAACCGACAATCGGGGTCAATTTCCAACCACCAATATCCCAAATATTACGCGCACCAATACCAAAACGCATATGATGTGAATCACCCGATTGGTCACCCACAGAAATCGTAAATATCCCCTCGTTCAAAACCCTTTCGTCATACGGTTTCAAATCGTAATCCATGGACAGACCGCCCGACAACATTTTGCCGTATGTATATTCACCAAATGCCATCATATCAAAATTACGAATTGAAAAATTATACCGCGCACCCGCCGTCAATTCATTAAATTGCATATCGTCCCATTCCAAAACAGAATTGACCGATGTTGTAAATTGAAAATCCGCAAAACGACGCGAATACCCACCATAGACCGAAAAGCCATTTTCGTCCGATGCCGCACGCGCAATACCGTTTTTTGTTGTCGCACCACTGTTTTTTGGTGTTGTCACAGTTGGCACATTATATGTCGTTGTTTTGGACGATATAACCTGTTTTGAACCGGGCGTGACATAGTTTTGATAACCGCGGTTTTGATAAGAACCATAACCCGCACGATTCATCGTTGTTGCATTTTTTTGATAATACGATGGGACACCTTCGTTACTGGCCATTGCCGGCACCGAAGCGCAGAAACCCAACAAAATTGTGACTAAATCCTTCCTCATTTGGTTATATTATGAAACAATTTTTATATTTAATGCAATAAAAAAATGATTTGCTGGATTTTTTTATTCTTTCGTTTAATATCCATGTTATGAGTCCAGCACATAATATATATATTCATGTTCCGTTTTGTATTTCAAAGTGCAATTACTGTGCATTTTTTTCACGCGCCATCGCACCTGATTGGGAATCTTATAAAAACCAAATTTTGTCCGAGGTTGATTTTTGGCATAACAAATTGGGACGCGTAAATGTGCCAACAATATTTTTTGGCGGTGGCACCCCTAGTTTAATGCCAACAAATATTTTTGCAGACATTATAAATCACATCGCAAAAAAATTTGATTTATCCAATTGTTCCGAAATCACATTGGAATCAAACCCGGGAACATTGGATACACAAAAACTGGATGATTTTATCAAATCTGGCATGTCACGATTATCGGTTGGCGTGCAATCGTTCGATGATAATGAATTAAAATTTTTGGGTCGGCGGCACGATGCGAAATGCGCAAAAAAACTGTTAGATATCGCAATGCAAAAAAACATCCGCGTCAGTGCAGATTTTATCTACGGTTTACCAAATCATAATGTTCAAAATGTTATAAATTTATGCAATCAAATAAACAAAATCGGGTTGCAACACGCATCTTTGTACGAATTAACGATTGAAAAAAACACTCCGTTTGGGCGGATGAATTTGAATATGCCCAACAACGATACAATGGCGGATATGTATTTGGCAATCCAAGACAATATCAAATTACCCCGGTACGAGGTTTCTAACTATGCCGCGCGCGACAACCACTGCAAACACAACGAAAACATTTGGGATGGCGCACCGTACATTGGTTTGGGTCATGGCGCACGCGGTCGCGTATTTATGGATGGCGTTTGGTTTGAACAATCGGGTGGCGACATAAAATTTAACGCAATTGATGACACGACACGCGCGATTGAAAAATTGATGACGGGATTACGCACCATGCGTGGCGCAACCATAGATAATGATATAAAAAATGTTCTGGATTTTGATTTTATAAATTCACATAATGCGTTGGTTAAAATTGACGGCGATAAAATTTATGCAACGGATGCCGGCATTTTAATACTGGACGATTTATTGGTTGACATTTTAAGGTAAAATTATGGAACATAAATTTTTGAATATTATTGGTATTTGCGCCGTGGTCATGGCATTGGCGTTTGCGTTTTTTGAAACAAAGGTGAAAAAAATGGATACAGGCATTAAACTGAACGATATGGATTTAACCGTTAAACCGGGCGATGATTTTTACGATTTTGCAACACGCGGATGGCGCAATGCAAATCCGATTCCGGCGGACTATTCCCGGTATGGAATGTTTGATGTGTTGGTGAATACTAATTTGGAACGCGTGCGCGATATTGCAGATGGTGACAATGGTAAAATTGGCAAATTATATAAAATTGCGATGGATGAAAAAAAATTAAACGCGGATGGGGTCGGCCCGGTAATGAAATATTTGCAACAAATTGATGAAATAAAATCACGCGAAGCGTTGCCGGAATTTTTGGGTAAATTTCATTCGTTCTCCGGCGGATTTTTCAGTGACGGCGTGGCATTGGATGAAAAAGACAGCGAACATTATTTATACAACATCGGTCAAGGTGGAATCGGTCTGTCGCGCGATTATTATTTCGATGACGACGACAAAACAAAACAGGTTCGTGAAAAATATTTGGAATACATCACACGACAAATGAAAAATTTTGGCGTAAGTGTGGATGCAAAAAAATTATTTGATTTGGAAAAACGCATGGCAAAATCTTTCTATAAAAAAGAGAAATTGCGCGACCCGGTTGCGAATTATCACAAAATGCCAATTGCACAATTAAAAACGGAAATTTCGGGATTCGATTGGGATGCATATTTTCGCGCACGCGGCATCGCACCGGAATATGTAAATGTAAATCAAATCGAACCGGTTGCGGAATCTGTTAAAATAATAAATACCGTAGATTTAGATTTATTAAAAACATACTTGAAATGGTGCGTAATCCGTTCTGCCGATGGGTTTTTGGACGACAAAACATATGACATCGGGTTTGATTTTTCGCGTGTTTTGTCCGGTCAGATTGAAAAAAAACCGCGTTGGAAACGCGCCGTCGCAATGTTGGACGGGTCGTTAGGCGAAGAAATCGGGCGGTTGTATGTGAAAAAATATTTTCCAGAACCGGCAAAAAAACGTATGCAGGTGTTGGTTAAAAACCTGCAATCGGCATTAAAAATGCGAATTGAAAATTTAGCATGGATGAGTGACGACACAAAACATCAGGCATTGGAAAAATTAAACACTTTCCATGCAAAAATCGGATACCCGGATGTGTGGCGCGATTATTCAAAATTGGAAATACACGATGATTCTTTATACGACAATATGATTCGCGTGGCAAAATTCGAAGACCGGTTTTGGTTGGATAAAATCGGACAAAAAAAAGACCCGAATATTTGGTTTATGAACGCACATGAAATCAACGCGTATTACGACCCGTCAACGAACGAGATTTGTTTCCCGGCGGGAATTTTACAATACCCGTTCTTTGATATGTCGGCGGATGACGCGTTTAACTATGGCGCGATTGGTGCGGTAATTGGGCATGAAATGACCCATGGATTTGACGACAGTGGCCGTCAGTTCGACAAAGACGGCAATATGCGCGATTGGTGGACGGATGCGGACGCAAAATCTTTTGTGGCACGTGCAAATGTTATGCGGGACTTTTTCAACAATATTATTGTTGCACCCGGAGTCCATGCAAATGGTGAATTTACATTGGGTGAAAATTTGGCGGACTATGGCGGCGTGACGGTCGCATATACGGCGTATATGAATTTTGGCAATCGCACCGGGGATGCGGACGGTTTTTCGGATGTACAACGGTTCTTTATTTCATACGCAACAAATTGGGCGGGCAATATGCGTGATGACGCCGTATTAAAGCAAACAAAAACAAATGAACACTCGTTGGAACGGTGGCGTGTGAACGGAATATTGCCACATATTGACGCGTGGTATGACGCGTTTGGTGTGATGCCAGATGACAAAATGTATGTCGCACCGGAAAAACGGGTTAAAATATGGTAAAAGTAAAAACCACCAAATCGGTGGTTTTTATTTTATCAGTGTTCAGATAACGAATTATTTATTTCCGACACGGGTGCGAAATTCGGCACTGGGGCGGAACGCCGCCACACGACGCGCAGATATCACCGCCGGCACACCCGTTTTTGGATTGCGACCAATGCGCGCGGGCTTTGTCAAAATTTTGAAAGTGCCAAAACCGGACAGTTTTACATCCTCGCCATTAATCAATGCGTCGCCGATTTCTTGGAAAATAATATCAATCATTTTGTATGCATCCGTCGCGGTTAAACCAAACCGGTCGCGCAAGTTGGATGCTAAATCGTTACGGGTTATTGTTGCCATTTTGAATTTCCCTTTGTTTTTTCATAATTATTATATCGGTGCGCATAAAAAAATCAACATTTATTTGTTTTTTTGCGAACAGTTGATTTTATGTTTTTATTCGATTAAAATATTTGCGTTCGTCCCCATAGTTCAACTGGATAGAACGGGGGTTTCCTAAACCTCTGATGCAGGTTCGATTCCTGCTGGGGATACCACTTCGCACCGCTGGTGCTTCGTGGCACAAGTACCATAAATTAAAGTTTCGCGACGACAGGCGTGAAAGTTTAATTTATCGTCGCCAGTTTAGGACGCGGTGCCTCGGCAAACGAAAAGTTTGCCTGGTTCGAAAACAAGTAGATTTGATAAACGCAGTACAATCAAATCGTCACGGTTTCCCCGCAGACACGAAAGTGTCGAGGGAACACAAGTAGATTTGATAAACGTAGTGCAATCAAATCGTCACGGTTTCCCCGCAGTGTCGGCATTGCCGACCGAGGGAATCCTGCTGGGGATACCACTTCGCACCGCTGGTGCTTCGTGGCACAAGTACCATAAATTAAAGTTTTGCGACGACAGGCGCGAAAGTTTAATTTATCGTCGCCAGTTTAGGACGCGGCGTCAATCAAAAGGTTCAATATGAAAAACAAAGTTGTAAAATTTGGAATTATTGCCACAATTTTGCCACACATTTTTTGCTGTGTGTTGCCGGTAGTAATGGGAATTGTGGGCCTGGTTGCGCCCGAGGTTGCCCATGCCGAATACATTCCGCATTGGATAGAACCATGGATTTTTGTTTTTTCCGCCATAATGTTAGGGTTGTCTTGGATTTTTGTTTTGCGCGATTGTCCATGTTGCAACGACGACCATTGTGACGACGATCATCATGTGCCTCAAAAAATAATATTGGGAATTATAACCGTATTATTTGTCATCAGTATTATTTTACATATTATGGCGCAACACTAAATCACTATGCCTTGTTATTTTGTCATACCGGCGCAGGCCGGTATCCAGTTGACGCAAAGCGTCAACTTATGTCATTAGGCATTATTACGCAAGTTTTGCGTTCCGCAAAACTGGATCCCGCACGACCGCGGGATGACGATTAATGCACTTATTTTTTATTTGTTTTAAGCCCGAAAATATGATAAAATATTTGTAAAAAGGTAGGAGTGATACACATGAAAAGATTGTTTGTTGTGATTGGCAGTTTATTGGTTTTGCCCGCATTTGCTGAGGTTGCACCGGTATATTACGACGAAGATTTAACTTTTTCTGATGTTGAATTAAATGATGTTGATACGGGTGCCGTCGAGGAAAAAAATGATTCTGTGACGCAACCAACGAATACCCGCACGACAAATCGTACCACGGCGCGGACAACCGCACGGACGGCGGCGGCACGCACACCAACAACGCGCGGCAACACGGTGCGTTCACGCGGTGTGGCGGTGCGCAGTGTGTCGGCACCGGTCAGAACAACATCTGTATCAACACGACGCGCAACAAACGCGAACGCCCCTATTGCACAACAACGTCCCGGGTCGGCGGCACGCGCGACAACATTAAACACAACAACACCGGTATATAATCCTAATGCGGTGGTTCAATCACGCGGAACGACATCACGTGCATCAATTGCAACGCGCAGTGGTTCAATCCGTGCGGCGGCGGTCACAACGGCAACAAACACACCGACCGCGGAATCTGCGACGGAAACCACTAATGAATTGAATACCATGAAGGCATTGACCGAATATTGCCAGGCGCAGTATGCATCATGTATGGATAATTATTGTAATGCGTTGGACGATAACCAGGGTCGTTGCACATGCTCTAAAAATTTGAAAAACTATGAAAAGACCGAGGCCGCATTGGAATCCGCGACCGAGGCATTACAAGATGTCGCACGCAACATCCAATACATCGGGTTGTCTGCGGACCAAATCACGACATTGTTTAACGAGACCGAGGCCGAATGGTCCATGAAAAACGCCAAGGATAATTCGTCTATTCGTTCGCAATTAGACAAAGTAAAACGTATGGTTGTCGATGTTAAAAGTGGCACCGCAACCGCGTCTGACACGACCAGTGCGATGAACTTTGATTTATCGGGATTGTTAAATTTCGACATGGGTGATTTTGGTTTTGATTTAAATTCTTTTATGAACACAACATCCAGCAACACAAACAGCATTTCAAACCAACGTGGCGAAAACTTGTATAAAACCGCATCCGCGCGTTGCAAGGCATCTGTATTGAACTCTTGCACCGCCCAGGGCGTTGATGCCGCGGTTGTGACAAATTCATACGATTTGGAAATCGACAAGGCGTGTTTGGCATACGAACGCGCGTTGACTGAATCAAATCAACAAATGACACAAACCGTCGCAAACGCCAAAGAGGTTTTGAAAAAGGCGCGTTTGATGGTCGCACAAAACAAGAATTCTTACGATTTGCGTGGTTGCGTCAGTGCGTTGGAATCATGCATGCAGGATGATTATGTTTGCGGTGGCGATTATGGAAACTGTATGGATCCAACCGGCCAATATATTGTGAACGGTTCGGTTGTAATCGGCAGCATGCCGGGCAACAACACCGAATTGGGCGACGCCGAAAACAATGGCAGCATCAGCACATCGTATTCGCACGATAGATTGTTTGACACATGGAATACCACTAATGATAAAAACCCGTGGGTATCTGTGTCCGCCGACCAAAACAGTAAATATATCACATTGGCAAATTACATAAATGATACCGTCAATTTGGCAAATGCCAAAGAATCATCTGATAAAATGTCCGCATATTTGCAGAATAAAATCGGTTATCACGATGATAAAACCAACAAAGATTACGGTATGTGCATGGATGTTTTGAACAAATGCCAGGATTACACATACGATTCCAAGGGCAAATACAAGGGCGATAACGAGGTTATTAAAAACTTCATGCAACGCGCGTTGGTGCAAATCAAGGCACAACAAGACGAACTGTTGGCATCATACGCCGAAGATTGCATTAACGATGTGCAAAGTTGCCTGTCGTCAAATTATTTTGACGAAACCAACCCGGCCAGCACAAAATCCAGAAGCGCAATCAATTCTTGTTATTCACAAATAAAAACATGTATGTCGGTCAACGGCAACATATATGGTGCGGTCAAAGATGCCGTGGTTCGTGATTGGGTTTCCGGCACATACAGCAGTGTTGAAAACTTTGAATCAACCAGTGAAATCACAACCGCATGCGCACAAATCACGGATGAAACAGAGTGCGGTCAAAAATGGGGTTATTGCATAAATACATCCACCGGTGCCAGAACGAATTTACCGTCCGGCCTGTGCAAATGGACGGTGAACACAGCCAATCCAAATGGTGGAACATGCGCCAGAAATACAAGTTCTGGCAACTCGACTTGCAACGAATAAAAAAGCCCCGGAAACGGGGTTTTTATTTTGCCGCAATCTTTCGAAAAACCGCGGCAAATGTTCTGATTTTTTTTGCTAATTTTTTTGTTTTCTGGTTTTGTTGTATTTTCTGCTAATTTTTGTTTTTTTCTTTTGATTTTTCCGCGCCCGGCAATACACATGTGACGTGTTATATCACCAGATTTGGTCGCGACGCACGCAAATTTTCTAATGATTTGTTTTGCGCCGCACGGAACGCCGCCGGGTCCCAGATTTGAAAACTGTTTCCGCGACCGACGAACAATGCCGTGTCCCCTATGCCTGCATGTGCCAATAAATCCGCCGGGATAATAATGCGCCCCGTCACATCAAATTGTAAAGGACGGGCATCCGCAAACAGCATCGCCGACAAATCGTCCAACGCGTTATCAAACACGCCCATTTTATCGGTTGCCGCCGCCAAAGATTCCATGCGCGACATGGATAATCCCTCGATACAATTATTGGTGAACGAACGATACAGCACCACGCCAGCAAATTTTTCGTTATTTAACGCGGTACGAAAAGACGCCGGGACAGAAACACGCCCCTTGGCATCCAAACGATTTTCATAAGATGAGAGAAACAATGACATTTGTGTATTCCAAATTTTTGGGTTTGACCCGCCGTTTTCGTACCTCGTGCTTTTAGAATAGCACGCGACTTTTTCATTGTCAATGACATTTTATAATCAAATTATGGGATTTTATGGTTTTCAATGACAAATTTATATTTTTCAAAATATTTTTCAAATAAATGATTTTTTCTCTTGACCTGCGATTCGTTTTTGTTCTAAACTGTTTGTATAGACATGGGGAAAGAGTTCTAAATTGCCTGAAAACCCCGGTTTTCCGGCAAAAAGCAAAATAAAAACAACCAAACGATGGTTTAATTTTGTAAATACGTATGTAAATACAGGTTAAACCACCAAAATACACCCGGAAAGGAGGGACCCACACAATGCAAAAAAATATAAAACAAATAATGATTGCACTGGACCAGGTTTTAAACACCACCGTTTGGGTAAATCAAGATAGACAAATAATATCGCTGAGTGATGAATTGCACATTGGTCACAATAATGCGCCACGTTCTATCGAAGATTTGCCACGCGCGTCATTGGTCGGTGCGTATGTGTCTTTGCAAATCAGAACCGATAATTTTGATGTTGCGGCCGAATCTTTGGAAACACATGATTTGGCACTGAAAGTCAAAGAAATGGTTTTTGCCGAGGCGAAAAAGATTATGGATAACGACACCGAGGGCGCAGAACGTCACGTCCGTGCCGCCTAACACAGTTTCCGGGAGACCGGAAGGAGAGGAGAAGCCGCCGTCAAGTAATTGCCGGCGGTTTTTTACACTGAATTTTTGTTTTTTGGGTTATCTGTCGCGTTTGCGATGCGTAATCATAACCGCGCATTTTTCGGGCGCAAACCCCGCGGCCTCCATTATTTTTACCAAACGCGTGCGCGATTCAATCCAATGTTTTTCATCTGGATTTTTACGTCTTGCAACATTGGATTTTTTTGTTGCCGCGGATTTTTTGACAGATGTTTTTTTAACGATTTTTTTTGGGGAATTTTTTTTCATTTTTTCCATATCT
Organism: Alphaproteobacteria bacterium UBA3635; assembly: GCA_002373935.1. Lineage (GTDB taxonomy): Bacteria > Pseudomonadota > Alphaproteobacteria > Rs-D84 > Rs-D84 > Enterousia. The sequence goes on from DFKW01000007.1 coordinate 47,164, forward strand.
TGTTCCTTTGGTTGTGCCAGATTATTATAAATCACACCCTGGCCTATTTGTATCGGATTGTCACCCCAGGAAAAATTTTATTGCATATCCTGCTCCGGATATTCCCCGTCGCCAATTTTTACCGAAGCAACGCGAGGATAAAAAATTGAGCGCCGCGCCCTCTCGGATATTCCCCGTCTTTTACCGCGGCCCCGCTGTGCGGGGACGGGAAAAGAAGGGGTGGATTGCAACGAAGTTGCAAGACGGGGCAGTTCAAAAATATTCTTGCAATAAATAAATTCCATTTTCTATAATAAAATCAGAAATCACTTGGGAGTTGATTTCGGAAGGACCTTAGAAAAGTCCGATTGACCCGGTGCAGAACTTGCATCGTTATCCCTCACTCGCACGATTCGATTCGGCGCGGGGTGTGTTTAACAATCCATTTTTTGCACCGACATTTATTTGTCGATTGCTTTTTGCTCAGATTTATAAATGTAAATTTTTCCCGACTAAATACCCGCCCAATGAATTTATTTTTTTTATGGTTTGGCGTGGGTGCCGCATGCAGTAATGTATGTGGGGTCATTGGTCAATTGATTTTTCTAACACCCCTGCCGTTTTTTATTCCCGTTGGTTTCCAGCGGTATTTTTTTATTTGGGATATTGGCCCCGAATCCAATTCCCTGTAAAACAAAACTTGGCTTTTTGTCCCAAATAAAAATCACCGCACAAATGAAAAACGAAAGAACGGGGAGAAAGAAATGAGAAAATTTTTATTGGGATTGGTTGGGGTTGTCTGTGTATTATTCGCGGTGCCGGCGCATGCATTACCAACCGGTTATACTGAATTGGAATACATCGAGAGCACAGGAACGCAGTATTTGGATTTGGATACCGGTACACAAACAGGTGTGTTCAAAATTATTGCCGATGTGTATGCAGCGGGTTCTACAAGTTGGCAATATTTATTTGGTTATTCAAAAGATACTGGTGGCAGCCCTTTAGGTGTTTGGGTTTCAAACAACAAGATAAAAGAAACTTTTGCAGCTGGGAACGGAAATGTTATCGCAGATGTGAACAAATGGGAACATATAGATATAACTAATTCGGACACTGTCACGATATCTGATTTTTATATATTTCATGTAAATCCGACCGGTATTACAAGTTATACAATTAATC
>DFKW01000011.1 GCA_002373935.1 Alphaproteobacteria bacterium UBA3635
CAGCGGCACCGCAGGGTAGCTATGTTCGGAACAGATAACCGCTGAAAGCATCTAAGCGGGAAGCTGGTCACAAGATAAGATATCCCCATGAGTTCAGTTCTAGACTAGGACATTGATAGGCTGTGTGTGTAAGCCCTGTGAGGGGTTGAGCTTAACAGTACTAATCGAACCATTGACTTTTTATCTTATCGTTTGTTTATTACAGACGGTAATTATGCTTGAAGAGATTGTTGATAACTTGTAGAATACGATGTGCTGGATTTAATTCTGGTGATTATAGAGCGGGAGCCACCCTCTGTTCCATCCCGAACCAGACAGGGAAACCCCGTATCGCCGATGGTACTTTGGCTTAAGCCACGGAAGAGTAGGTCGTCGCCAGAATTAAATCCAGAGATGTAAAAACCGAGATTCAAAACCGCCCCAACCGGGCGGTTGTTTTTTTATCGAATTTATGGTAAAATAAACATATGAAAAAAACATTGTATATTATTGCCGGTCCAAATGGCGCGGGTAAAACAACCCTGGCGCGAGAATTGGTTCGTGACCAATCCATAATGTTTTTGAACGCAGACGAAATTGCCGCCAAACATAATGACGCGGTTGGCTTGCTGTCTGGGCGCATTTTATTGGAAAAATTGGATAAAATTATACAAGATAAAAAATCTGCGGTATTGGAATCAACGATTTCTGGCAATTATCACAACAGGGTTATTGAACGGGCGCATAAAGCCAAATATGAAATCATATTTGTTTATGTGTTTTTGGATTCCGTAGAGCAAAATATCGCGCGTATCCATCAGCGGGTGAAACTGGGTGGACATAATGTTCCGGACACAGATGTCCGGCGCAGATATAAACGCAGTTTGAAAAATTTCCATGATGTAATAAACAAAGTGGACAGTTGGGGATTGTATTATAACGGTGAGAACAGTTACGAGTTGGTTGCAAATGGCAAGGGTGCCGTCCTTGACATCATGGATGATGCATTATACAATAAATTTAACAAAGAGTCGAAATAATATGAAAAAACAAGATTATGAACTTTTTGCAAAGATAACTCGTTTGGCAAATCGCGGTGCGCATCGCGCGAACGAGGCCGCACGCCGCGCCGGTGTTCCGGTTGTTTATGCCTATGGCGGCAAATTACATAAAATAGTGTTGAAATAAAACACCGCCCAACCGGGCGGTTTTTTGTTTGATTCTTTGTGCGTCGGTGTATTACAATAAATCGTGATGATTAAGGAGATAACAAATGTCAAATGTGTACCTGGACAACAACAGAATCACGAAAAAGAAAAAAGTTGATAAAGAATTGAAAAAAATCGGCACGTGGCGTGATATGGATACGGATGTAAAACTTCTTATTTTTTCTGCTGCGGTTATATTTGTGGGCAGTTTTTTTATCGTTGGATATATGCGTAATGCCACAGAAAAATTCAAACAAGAATTAATCCAGGAATTGCAAAAAAGTCAAAACCAAACGGATTCTGCGCGCACGGCATATATTGATAATGCATTATCAAAACAACATTGATATAACAATCTAAAAAAAAGAACCGCCCGTTTGGGGACCATAAAATTATGAAGAGTTTTATGGTTTGGATTCCCCAAATCTCACTTTCAAAAATTTATAGAAAGCAAGGTATCATCGGACGGTTTTTACAACGCCACCCGGTTTTTTCTAGGTTGCCTGGGGCATTGTTGTCTTGTATGACCTCCGAACCCTAAGCAAGACTTTTGGGTCGGCTGTGTTCAGATCATTTAAGACAACACTATTATGTGATATTTTTTATGTTCCCGCCACAGGGACGATTTCCTGTTATATGCCAAACAAACTGTGTGCAAATTCGCCAATGGCGAACGCGATAACCGATACCGTCGTACAAATGCCCAGCATTTCCCAAAAATGCCGCCACATTTCGTGTCTACGATAAAACAACAGATTAAACGTAAAAATAATTCCAACCGCGATTGCGATAATCGCCGCCAATGTTGCCGCCCGCCCCATGGATACAAAAAACGGCAATATCAGCAACACGCATGTTGCCATATATGCCCCGCCGGTACACAATGCCGATTTTAATGCCATCGCGCGATTAACGGATTTTACCGCCAAATAATTTGCCGCCCCCATAGACAATGATGCCGTGATTGATGACATCACGCAAGAAATCACGATAATGTTTGTATCGGTGAACGCAAAAAACAGCCCCGCAATCAACCCGGTCAAAGACACAATTGCGTCATGCATACCTAAAATAATTGCACTTTTATAATTTGGCATAAGTCAATTATATCGTGTTTTAATTATGCAACGCAACATGTAAAAATGCATAAATTTGTTGCATTTATAGAAATATATTCTATGATTAACATATACCGAGAGAGAACAAGATATATATAAAGGCAAATAAAATGAAAAAAATTGTTCTGGCTCTGGCACTTAGTTTAATTTCCACACCTGTATTCGCAACATATTATGCAACCACCACCACGAATTGTAATGCGGCGGCGATGTTGGCGGATTTAGACCGTGCGGTCGCCACACATCGTGCAGTTATAACCGAAATAAAATGCAATGCCCCGGCACCAATTGTGCGCGAGATTCCGCGTCCCGTGGTGCGCCCGGTTGTGTATGTTGAACGCCCGGTTGTTGTTGAACAACCTGTTGTTGTTCGTCGCCCGGTGATTGTTCGTCGTGCGCCGGTTGTGGTGACACCGGTTGTGACGGAATCTTGTGTGTGCGATGATTGTGGATTCTAAAAGAGTATAAATATGCAAGCAGATATTGCATTTTTCGATAATTGGGCGGCTATGACTGATATCCAGGCATTGCGTTGTGTCGAATATTTAACACAAAATATCACGCAGTATAAAATAACCGTGACACCACATAGTGGTATTTACATTGGTGACCGGGTCACAATTACGCCCACAAAATTGGAAAAATATAAATACGGATATACGATAAATTCCCGGCTGTTTTATATGGATTTTGACCGGGATTTGGTGCGTCGTTTATATAAAAAATGCAAATTGGCGGCGTGCCGCTGAAATCTGCGAAAAATGAAAAAGTTTCCCGGCAAAAACGAATCAAAAAAGGCCGGGAAATTTTTTTGTGCATAAATTTATAAAAAAAACTTGCAAAAATGCATTTCGCCTTGCATAATTTTTGGGCAAAAAATCAATTTTTAACCACAAGAAGTAAGGAGTACACATGAGTCAAAAATGGGTCTATACTTTCGGTAACGGTGCCGCCGAGGGGCGTGCCGACATGCGCAACTTGCTGGGTGGCAAGGGTGCAAATTTGGCCGAAATGAATTTGGTTGGTTTGCCGGTGCCTGCGGGTTTCACCGTCACGACCGAGGTTTGCACATACTATTACGAAAACGGACAAACATATCCATCCGATTTAATGGACCAGGTTCGTGCCGGTATCAAACATATCGAAAATATTATGGGTAAAAAATTTGCAGACATGGAAAACCCATTGTTGGTGTCTGTGCGTTCGGGTGCGCGTGTTTCCATGCCGGGCATGATGGATACGGTTTTGAATTTGGGATTAAACGATGAAACGGTGAAAGCGCTTGCGAAACATTCCGGCAACGAACGGTTTGCGTATGATTCATATCGTCGCTTTATTATGATGTTTTCTGACGTTGTGTTGGGTGCCGATATCAATTTGTTCGAACACAAATTGGAAGAAATGAAAAATGCCAGGGGCTATAAAGTCGATACAGAATTGACCGCCGACGATTTGAAAGAATTGGTCGAACAATTCAAAACTATTGGCAACGAAATCGGCAAAGTATTCCCCCAGGATCCATGGGAACAATTAAAATTGGGTATTGGCGCCGTATTCGGTTCTTGGATGAGCAAAAAGGCCATCACATACCGTAAATTAAATAACATCCCGGGCGATTGGGGAACCGCCGTCAATGTCCAGGCGATGGTGTTTGGAAATTCTGGCGATGATAGTGCGACCGGTGTGTGCTTCTCGCGCGATCCGGCAACCGGCGAAAATAAATACTATGGTGAATATTTAATCAATGCCCAGGGCGAAGACGTCGTGGCGGGTATTCGCACCCCACAACCAATGAGCAAAGATGATTCCGGCCGTGTATCGCTGGAAGAGGCAATGCCAAATGTTTATAAAGAATTGTGCGATGTCCGTGAAAAATTGGAAAAACATTACAAAGACATGCAAGATATGGAATTCACAATCGAACATGGAAAATTGTGGATGTTGCAATGCCGTAATGGTAAACGTACCGCGGCGGCGGCTGTGCGTATGGCGGTTGAAATGGTGAACGAAGGTTTGCTGACCAAAGAAGAGGCGATTTTGCGCGTTGGTGCCGACCAATTAAACCACTTGTTGCATCCAATGTTGGACCCAAAAGCAGACAAGAAAGTTATCGCAACGGGTTTGCCGGCGTCCCCAGGTGCCGCTGTGGGTATGGCGGTGTTTAATGCCGAAGATGCCGAAAAATGGGCCTCTGACGGCAAGAAAGTTATGTTGATTCGTTTGGAAACATCACCCGAAGATATCGCCGGTATGAACGCGGCCCAGGGTGTAATTACCGCACGTGGCGGTATGACATCGCACGCGGCGGTGGTTGCCCGTGGTATGGGAACACCATGCGTGTCCGGTTCTGCCGATATTAAAATTGATTATGCATCCAAAACAATGACATGCGCATGCGGTGTTGTTATCCACGAAGGCGATTGGGTATCAATTGATGGTGCGCGTGGTGAAATCATCGAAGGCGCAATCCCAACCGTATCTGCACAATTGACGGGTAATTTTGGTACATTGATGCAATGGGTTGATGAAATCAAAGATTTGGCGGTGAAAGCAAACGCCGAAACCCCCAAGGACGCAAAACAGGCACGTGATTTCGGTGCCCAAGGTATCGGCCTGGCGCGTACAGAACACATGTTCTTTGACCCGTCCCGCATCCAAGATATGCGTGAAATGATTTTGGCTGATGACGAGGCCGGACGTCGTGCCGCATTGGCGAAATTGTTGCCGTATCAAAAATCGGACTTTGTCGAATTGTTCAAAATTATGGATGGTCTGCCGGTCACAATTCGTTTGATTGACCCACCATTACACGAATTCTTGCCACACACGGAACCTGAAATGCAAGAATTGGCAAAACACATCGGCAAATCTTTGGAATTTGTGAAATCGCGTTCCGAGGCATTGCGTGAATCGAACCCGATGTTGGGTCATCGTGGTTGCAGATTGGCAATTACATATCCGGAAATCTGCGAAATGCAAACACGTGCGATTTTGTCTGCGGCAATTGAATGCAAAAAGGCCGGCGTCCGCGTATTCCCGGAAATCGAAGTCCCGCTTGTCGGTTCGAAAAAGGAAGTCGATATTGTGAAATCTGTTATCGACGCAACCGCCAACGCTTTGTTTGCGGAAATTGGCGACAGTGTTGAATACACCGTGGGTTCTATGATTGAATTGCCACGTGCGGCGGTTTTGGCGAACGAGATTGCCGAAAGTTGCGAATTCTTTGAATTCGGAACAAACGATTTGACACAAACAACATTGGGTATGTCGCGTGATGACACCGGCAAGATTTTGGATGAATATCGCGCACGCGGTGTTTATGTTGCCGACCCATTTGCATCGGTTGACCAACTGGGTGTTGGTTTGCTGATTAAAGATGCCGTGGAAAAAGCACGCAGTGTCAAAGGCGACAAAATCCACCTGGGCGTTTGCGGTGAACATGGTGGCGACCCTGCATCAATTGAATTCTTCCATAAATGTGGATTTAATTCTGTATCGTGCAGTCCGTTCCGTGTGCCAATTGCACGTTTGGCGGCGGCGCAAGCGGCGGTCAAATTCCCACGCAAAAAATAATTGTGCGCTGGAAAAATCCGGGCCCCACAAAATTGTAAATTTTGTGGGTAAAAAACCGGGCCATGCGAAATTGTAAAATTTCGTGGGCAACTCAAAAAAACTCTCGCATTGTGCGAGAGTTTTTTATTGTGAAAAATTTTGCATTGTTGTATAAATATTCTCGATATGTAAAGGACGGAGTATGACATCACAAAAAAACACTACCCAAACATTACCATCATCATTGTGGAAATTTTACATACGTTATGCATTTCGCGGATATTGGTGGATAATTGTTGTGTGGGCGATTATATCGTTGGTAATGCAATTTGATAATGTGTTGTTCCCCTTTTATCAAAAATGGTTGGTGCAATCATTAGAAACACCAATCCCAGACGGTTTAACATGGTTACAACATATTTTACCGACAATAATTTTGATTGTGGTATTGGATATATCTTTGATGTTATGTTTGATATTGCGTTGGTTTTTATATAATCATTGGGCACCATATGTTATTCAAAAAATATCAACAGAATTGACGAATTATACTCAATCCCAGAGTATGTCTTGGTGGACGTCGCGCTTGCCAGGAAAGGTTAATCAGCAAATCGCATATGTTCAAGCATTTCCCGAAATGATAAATATTATTTGGTGGTCTGTATGTGTTTTGATAACAATTATTGTAAATTCTGGGATGTTATTTCGTGTAAATTTGTATGTCGCAATTATGTTTTTATTTGCATTTGCGTTTCGTGTATTGTTCGCGTTGGGAATGCGTAAAAAATTAAAAACTGCATCAGAAAATAAAGCAAATGCACAAAGTACATTATCCGGTAAAATGGTGGATAGTTTGTCGAACTATTCCATTGTAAAATCTTTTTCTGGTGCGCGTCGCGAAGAAAAATATTTGGAATCACATCGTAAAAAACAAATCGACACATCGGTTCGTTTCTCGTTTTTAAATAGAATTTTTTGGGGGATTCCCGGTGCATTATGGAGTGTATTTTTTGGCGGAACATTATTTTTCTGTTCGGTGTTATATTATCGTGGCGAAATGACCATTGCAGATATCGTATTTACGATTGGTGTATTTTTTGCGGTTATGGGCGCGATTGGTGGCCTGATAAATCAAATTCCTGATATTATAGACAAGGTCAGCAGTGCATCAAAATCGTATAAAGAATTGGTTGGTGCGATTGATGTCGCCGATATTGATAATGCGCCGGATTTGGTGGTTGACCGTGGTGCGATTGAATTTAAAAATGTATCGTTCAAATATCGTCGTAAATATGTCTTGCGTGATTTTAATTTGAAAATAAAATCTGGCGAACGCGTTGGAATTGTCGGACTTTCTGGTGCGGGCAAAACAACATTGGTAAATTTGCTGATGCGTTTTTACGACCCAAATCATGGCGCGGTTTTGATTGATAATCAAGATATTGCAAAAGTTTCCCAGGATTCTTTGCGTGAAAATATTTCATATATTCCCCAAGAACCGACAATGTTTAATCGCACGATACTCGAAAATATTGAATACGGTCGCCCGGGCGCATCTTTGCGTGAAATCAAGGCCGCCGCGGTCGAGGCATCGGCAGACGAATTTATAAACAGTACCGAGAAAAAATACAATTCCCTGGTCGGTGACCGTGGAATTAAATTGTCGGGTGGACAACGGCAAAGAATTGCAATCGCGCGTGCGTTTTTGAAAAATGCCCCAATCTTGATTTTGGACGAGGCGACATCTGCGCTGGATTCCGAGACCGAAATCGCAATTCAAAAATCGTTTGATAAATTGTCGGCGAATCACACAACATTGGTTGTGGCACATCGGTTATCGACACTGCGTAATATGGACCGGATTATTGTTTTGGACCATGGGCACGTTGTTGAATCCGGCACGCATAACGCATTACTGCGTCGCCGTGGTTTGTATGCAAAATTATGGAAAATGCAATCCGGCGGATTTTTACAAGAAAAATAGTTGACCGCATCGTAAAAAAATTTCCATAATATCGATGTAGGAAATAAATCTTTAACCAAAAGGGGAAAATATGAAAAAAATTGTTTTGTTTGGATTAGTTTGCACAATGGGTGTGTCAACGGCAAACGCGGGTTGGTTCGGTGATTTGTTCAAAAAATCTGCGGAACCACAAACTTTGGCCGAGGCATGCGATACCGACGAAATCACATCTATTTGTCCGGAAATTGCATTGGGTCAAAAAACATTAACGGAATGCTTGTCTGAAAATGTAAAATCATTATCGAAAAAATGTTCCAAATATGTAAAAAAATCAATCGCGGAAAACAAAGAATTGATTTTGGAAAATAAAGATGACGCTGCAAACGCGGCAAATAACAAAGTTGCCGATGTGAAATCTGCAATTGCGGATAAAAAGGCCGCGGCTGAAAAATCCCGTGCTGAATCAAAAAAAGCAATGGCTGAAAAAAAAGCGGCGGTAAAAGCCACCGGCAAAGAATTCAAAGATGCGGCGACGGCGGTAAAAAATGACGCGGTTGCGACCGGCAAATCTTTCAAAGAAATCGTGAAATAAAAAATGCGCCATCGGCGCATTTTTTTTTATTCCGCCCCAAGGGCGTCAGCCTGTGGGGAGGGGGACCAACGAAGTTGGTGGAGGGGGTATGTTCAGAGTGCAAGGTTCACCCCGTCGCCCGTTGGGCTATGGGGCGCAGGCAAAGTGCAGTTATGGAATAATCATTCAGTATATGGATATTCCCCTTCTTTATGAAAGAAGGGGTGTCTTGCGAACGTCTGTTCGCAAGACGGGGTAGTTGTGAAAATTAATAATTCATCATTTGTACTTTGAACACCGTACCGTGTTTTTTACCCTTTACAAAACAAATCCAAAAATGTTAAAATAAAAGCAAGTGAAGGTTTATACATTAAAAAACGGCTGATTTATGCTGTTTTGGGGAGAATTACATGACACACAAAAAAATGACAGATGCATATAAAAATGCGGTTGGAACGATGTTCTTGCTGGCGGGCGCGTTCTTTATTTGTTCGACATTGTTGTCAATGCGCACGGTTTTGGCGGATCCAATTGCGCCAACGGCAATGCCAACAACGGCGCGTGTAAATTCGGCGCGTAATACCGCCACCACACGCACGACGAACGCAACGCGTGCCACCGCAACACGTGGCACGGCAACGCGTGGCACGACATCGCGTGCGACGACCGCACGACCGGCATCAACACGCGCAACCGCGATACCAAACGCGGCAACAACACGTGGAACAAATTCCCGTTCGGTCAGAACACGCAGTGTTTCCGTTCGTTCATCTGACGGTTCTGTCAAAAATATTGGTGGCACATCACGCAATGTTGCATCGCGTGCGACATACGGTAATACAACAATGCGTGGCACGGCGGCGCGTACGGTCACCGCACGTACCGGTACACCATCCCGGGTCAGTTTGGTTGCCAACGGTATGCGTGCATCTGCGGGAACGGGTGTCACGGTTTCGTATTTAACAAATAAGTTATATACCGGCAATTATTCAAACATTATCGATTCAACAACCGGTTTGATTTCTGCGGATGCATACAGTACGTGTCTGGAAAGTTATTATACATGTATGGACGAAATCTGCACCGCGCGCAGTGATACCAAGGGTCGGTGTTCATGTGCGGGACGTGCAACAAATTTCTTGGCCGCCGAAGAGGCATTGGACCGTGCAAACGAAGAATTGATTCAATTATCGGGTCAATTGGCGTTACTGGTTTCCACCAAGGGCAAAGATGTCAGCGAGGCGTTCAAACTGACCGACGCCGAAAAGGTTATGAACTGTGTATCGTGGAAAGATGCGTTAGAGGTTGCCGGAACAACCAAGGATTCTAAAGGTGTGACAATTTCCAAAGAGGCATACATGAAAAATTGGTGTCGTTCGCACATGATGTACGATGACAGCAAGTGCAGTGCAACAGCGCAGCCTGATTATTGCAGTTCGTCTGGCAACAGTTTTGGTTTTGATATTAGTGATATAAATGGTTCGTCGTCTGATATTTTGGCGTCGTTAAAGGCATGGGCGGATGCCAAAGATTTGGCAAAACAATTTACAGATACTGATACTGATACATTGTTGACCAACTACACCACAATTGCTGGCATTGTAAATAGTCAAATTAACATCAGTGATACTGTTGATACGTCCAAGGCAAATTTGGATACATTGGCAAAAAAATGGGGTTATGGTTTGTTTGAATATGCGCACAACAATGTTTGTGGTCGCGTGTTGGATTCGTGCTTTAACGGTATTTACGAGGCATGTGGCACCCCGCCGTCCGGCACCGATTCATCTGGTAATAAAATCGGTAAATGTGCAAACGGCGCATCGTCGTCTTGCCCATATAATTACAACAGTGCAATCAAGGTCACGACATCTGGTGATGGCTCGGGCGAGGTTGTGTTAAACGAACGCGGTGCAACCGGCTCGACAACATCCAGCTCGGCAACATGCTTTGGTTATACGTCGGCATCGGGTGACCCGTATGTGTCTTTGCGTGGCCCGGTTGCGGATGCGCGTCGTTCGATTATGCAGAAATATTTGCTGGACGCGAACGCGGCATGCGATACATATGGTGCGGCATTGAAAAACACGGCGCAAAACATCAACTATCAAAAAATTGCGGCGGAACAGGCACTGCGTCAAAAACGTATGGAATTTTATAACGAAGAAGAAAATAAAATTGAGTCCGAGGCAATCACCGCAATCACAAACTTTAACGAATGTATCAGCGAGATTTGGGATTGCTATAACGAAAATGTCAACGAAGATAATTGGTCCACGGCACGTATTAAAACCTACTGTGCCCAGGTTTCCAACGTTCCGCATTGTTATGAACCAATGATTTGCCAGGGTATGGTTCAATTTAGAAAAATTATCGATGAACCAGATAATGCAAATTGCAAATTTAGTGTAAATCGTGACGAAAATACATGTCGTAACGTCGTGACATTACAAGAAATATTGTACGGTGCAACTGGAACCGATGGTTATGTGGGGGTCAGCAATATCGATGAGATATTGACCGGTGCGATAACCAAGACTTCGTCCGAAATTCGCGAGGCGTGCCTGTTAAAGGCGCTGGGCTGTGGTGACAGCAACGCCGATAATGACGCGTCCCAGGGTTGCTTGCGTAAATTTAAAAAATCAGATTACACCAGCAATAATTAAAACATTCGTTCAAACCAAACCCGGCATCCGCCGGGTTTTTGATTTTGCTCCATACGAACATTTGCATAAAATTTTCGACAAAATTCTTGACATAGACCCAAAAAATGATATTCTTTGCATAAAGTTTTCGACAATTTGGTCAAAACAACGAACAAGAACAAATAACCCAAAGGTTAAAAAATGGCAAATTTTGCAATCTTTCAAACCGGTGGCAAACAATACCGTGTGCAAAACGGCGATACGATTAAGGTTGAAAAACTGAACGCCAATGGCGATGTCGAATTCGACCAGGTTTTAATGGTTGGCGACAAAATCGGCAATCCATATGTCGCGGGCGCACGTGTTATTGCAACGGTTGTTGAACAAAAACGCGATGATAAAGTTTTGGTTTTCAAGAAAAAACGTCGTCAAAACTATCGTCGCACACGTGGTCATCGTCAATACATCACTGTATTGAAAATCAAAGAAATCAAGGGCTAAAGGGGTAAATTATGGCACATAAGAAAGCTGGTACTTCTACTTCGAACGGACGTGATTCTGCGGGTCGCAGATTGGGCGTCAAAAAATCTGGTGGTGCACGTGTTATCCCGGGCAATATCATTATTCGCCAACGTGGAACTGCGGTTCACCCTGGGTTAAATGTCGGTATGGGCAAAGACCACACAATATTTGCAAAAATTGCGGGTATTGTACAATTTAAACGTGGTATGCGTGACCGAAAAACTGTTTCGGTTATCCCCGAAGACAAATAAAAAAACGCCCAATCGGGCGTTTTTTCAAAGTACAAAGTTCAAAGTACAAAGTACAAATATGGAATAAAAAATGAAAAAACAAAATATAGCAAAAGAAAAAAGTAAAAAATTCGCATTAAGAATAGTACGACTATACCAGTATCTCACAAATGAAAAAAAAGAATTTGTGTTGTCTAAACAAATTTTGCGTAGTGGAACCAGCATAGGGGCAAACTTAGCAGAATCTATTTGTGCAATGACAGAAAAAGATTTTGTTTCTAAAATTTATATTGCATTAAAAGAAGCCGAAGAAACGTTATATTGGTTGGATTTATTACAAGATGCAGATTTTATAGATGAAAAAAGTTATACAAGTATATATTCTGATTGCCAAGAAATTGCAAAAATATTAACCAAAACAATAAAAACCATAAAAATTAATAATTCATCATTTGTACTTTGAACTTTGAACTTTGTACTTTGAACTTTGAACTTTGATATGTTCTGTTTTTGTGATATAATTAAATCACGGAAATGAGAAATATCCTGATATGTTTTTTAACGATGATGTTTTTTGCGCCCGCAGATTTATTCGCGGCGGCGGCATCGCGTGCCACAAATCATACGGATAGTGTACCTGCCACAACGCGTACCGCAACCACAACTCGCGCAACACAATCGCGTGTTGGAACGAATGTCGGGACGACTGCATTGGGGCGGGGTGAAAAGAACGCGTCGCGTAATGCCACAATATCCACGCGGACATCGGACACATCCTCGCGCCCGATTGCATCACGCACCACGGACGGGGTGTCCCGTGCCGGTGTTGCCAGTCGCCGGATGGAGGTTGCGCGTCCAAACATTAAACAACGTTCTTATACACTGAACCGAATTTTGAATGCGGCAAACGATGTTGTTGACCGTAATGTGTCATCGCGTGCCGCAATAATATCGTCATCGACCAAAACATCGGATAAAAAAGTGTCGGCCGCGGATGTTGCCGCCGCCCAAGAATTATTGGAACAGACCGCATCTTTGAACAAATCATGCCAAGAACAATACAACGAATGCATGGATCAATTCTGTGCGGTGGTTGATGCGAACCAAAAACGATGCAGTTGTTCGGCAAATTTATCAAAATATGCAAGTGTGCAAAACGCGGTGACAAACGCGAACAACGAATTAAATACGGTCGCACAACGGATACGATATGTTGGGCTGTCTGCCGATGAAATTCGCGCAATTATGAGTGAGACCGAGGCCGAGGCCGAATTAGATAATTCGCGCGATACATCCGAAACGCGCAGTATGTTGTCTAAAATCGAATCTTTAATCCAAGATCCCACAACCCGCGTCAGTACATCGGGTGGCGACAACGATTTTGGTTTGGATATTGATTTGGATTTTTCAAACACCAATGCCGATATTTTCAGTTTAGATTTTTTGAACACCAACAACGATTCTATATCCAGTAAGCGCGGCACGGCGTTGTATAATGCGGCAAAAAAACGTTGTCGGGTAATTTTGAATAACTGTACGGATGTCGGTGCAACATCAAACCAGATTACGGGAAATTACGAATTGGCAATTGATAAAGATTGCATCGCATATGAACAGGGTTTGAAAAAAATGAACGAAACACTGCAATCAAACGTGCGCAGTGCCGGTCTGATGTTGCAAAAGGCGCGTCTGGCGGTGTTGCAAAACAAAAACCAATATGATGCCAAGGGTTGTATCGGTGCATTGGAAACTTGCATGACTGACGATATGGTGTGCGGTTCTGATTACACAAAATGTTTGGACCCAACGAAAAAATACATCGATGAAAACGGCAGTGTTGTCCTGGGGCAAGATATCACGAACATCACCGATTTTATGTCCGAATTTAACAATGCAAACATAAATGCCGAAATGTTATCTGCGGCAACAAATGCGACAATAAACGATACATCGTGCAAGGAAGCCAACGACGGCACATGTATTGTGAAATATTTATTGAATAAAATCGGTACCGGTGCAACCGTCAAAGACGGCGGCCTGTGTCGTGCGGTTTTGGATAAATGTCAACAATACACATACAATTTGTCTGGCGATAAATATAACCCATATAACGATGTTGTTGTAAATTATGTTCAACGCGCGATGGTGAATATTAAATCTGCACAACATCAAATTATTTCAGATTATGCATCAACTTGCATGACCGATGTCGCCGCATGTTATAATCAACAGGTGACCCAGGTCAATTCGTGGTCATCCGTTGCATCCGTTGCCAGTATTCGTGGTGTTATGACCGGTGCATGCCGTAATGTTGCGTTGACATGTGCATACGCGGTGTTTGCCAATATGTGCACGGTGGGTGAGCAAACCGCCACAAATTGGGTGTTGCAATCGATAGATAGTCCAACTCAAACCACAGATGGCACATCATGCACACCGTGCAACGCGGAAAATCCGGCTGCATGTATCAATGGAATTTCGGAAATATTCTATCAATCATTATTGTGTCCGGAAAATTCAACATATCAAATTCAATCTGCAACGGATGCGAATGAACCTGTTGCAAACCGCACAATCAAGGGTTATGTAAATGCCCAGTGTAAATGTAACGAGGGTTATACCGCATTCGGTGGTGCATGTTTAATGTCGTGCGCAAATAACGAATACCGTAATGAATACGGCACATGCACAAAGTGTGACGGAACTTTAAGTGGCAGCAGCGACACAACCACCAAAGAATACAGTTCTTGTGTTGCAACCACCAGTGGCTCATAAAAATAATTCATAAAAATTATTCTGCGGTGATTTTTTCCATAAATTCGTTATGATTTTGTAATTCGTCTGCGTGCGCAGGGAAATGGCGATGTGGAAAATTTTCGCCTATTTTTGGGTGTTTTAACATTGCGGCATGTTGTTCGGCAATAACATCGTTTATATCGGGTGCCGGCGCAGTGTTTTCCAATTCCAAATAAACCTTGGCCAAAATTTCCGCGTCAATCAACGCCCCGTGTGCGTCCGCACGCGCGGAAAGAGATACGCCAAACCATTTCGCCAATGCATCCAAAGTATATGCCTTGGGGCCAAACACACGATTGCGCGCAATAACAATAGAATCGCGCTGTTGGTCGCGTGGAATCTGTTTTAATCCTAATTTTGCCAATTCAAAATTTATAAATGGAAAGTCAAAATCAAACCCGTTGTGCGCAACGATTGGCGCGTCCCCAATAAATTCTAAAAAACGTGGTGCAACCTCACTCATTTTCGGTTTGTCTTCCAAAAACGCATTTGAAATTTTATGCACCATATATGTTTCAGGCGGAATTATTTTACCCTCGGGGTTTATATACTCGTGGAAAGTATTATCGGTCAGTTTCCCATCCACCAATTCAACCGCGCCAATTTCAATGCATCGGTCGCCACGCGTCCATTCAAACCCGGTTGTTTCAATATCAAAACAAATAATTCGTGCCATAATTTCACCCCAAAAAATGTGATTGAGATAGTTTGTTTTTTTGTATTATAATAAACCCGTGAAATTAAATCTAGAAAATCTTAATCCCGAACAATTACGTGCCGTTCAAACGACATCCGGTCCGGTTTTGGTGCTGGCGGGGGCGGGCACGGGCAAAACGCGTGTTTTGACAACGCGGGTGGGATATATTTTGGATAAAAACCTGGCCGCCCCGTGGCAGGTTTTGGCCCTGACCTTTACTAACAAGGCCGCAAACGAAATGAAATCGCGTATTGATGCGATGGCGGACGGTGCGTTTTTTGCGCGTGACATTTGGTGCGGAACATTTCACTCGATATGCCTGCGCATTTTGCGCACGAATTATGCCGCCGCCGGGTTGCGTTCGGACTTTTTAATCTATGGCGACGACGACCAAAAAAATGTTATTAAAAAGGTATTAAACGACCTGAATATTACAACCACGAAAAAGCCGTCAGAATACATCGAAGATTTTTCCAGGATAAAGGACCGCGGTTTAACCACAACGCCGTCTGTGGACCGAATTTTTAATGCGTATAACGATGAATTGCGTCGTATGTCGGCGGTTGATTTCGGCGATATAATTTTATTAGTGTTGAAATTATTTGAAAATTTCCCGGACATACTGGCGCGATATCAAAAACAGTTCAAATATATATTGGTCGATGAATTCCAAGATACCAACGCCGCCCAGATGCAGTTGTTAAAATATTTAACGCGTGGCGACGCGCGGCCAAACATTTGCTGTGTTGGTGATGATGACCAATCGATTTATTCATGGCGTGGTGCGGAAATAAAAAATATATTGGATTTTGAAAAAACATTTCCTGGAACTGTGGTTATTCGTTTGGAAACAAATTACCGCAGTACTGGAAACATTTTGGGCGCGGCAAATTCACTGATACGGCATAATGATGACCGCCTGGGCAAGGATTTACGAACATCTGCAACGGGGGACATGGGTGAAAAAATTTATGTTTTCACATTGCCAACCGATTTGGACGAGGCAAAATTTATCACCGACGCGATTGCCAAAAACGGTCCGATATATAGTGACAAAACAATTTTGATTCGTTCGGGGTCGCTGTCGCGCCTGTTCGAAGAAGAATTTGCGCGTCGCGGTATTCCGTATCGTTTAATTGGTGCGACCAAGTTTTATGACCGCATGGAAATTCGTGACGCGATTGCGTATATTCGTTTATTGGTGCATCCGTTTGACGATATGTCGTTTTTGCGTGCGATTGGTAAGCCGCGTCGTGGATTTGGACCGTCGGCGATTGAAAAGATGCGTGCGGCGGGTGAAAATTTAATGGCGGGATTGCGCGCCGCACAATTTCGTGGAAAACAATTGGATGCGGCAAATGCATTTTTATCTGCGTTTGATTTTGATTGGGAAAATATGCCACCTCGGGACGCGGCACAAAAATTATTGGACGCATCGGGTTATATAAAAATGTGGCAAGAATCCAAAGATGTGGACGCGCCCGACCGCATAAACAATGTTCGCGAATTGATAGATACGGTAATTGCGAAATACGATTCTTTACAAGATTTTCTGGAACAGGCGGCATTGATGATGACGGACGATAATGATGAACCGGATGCGTTAAATCAAAACGCGGTCAACATCATGACGATACATGCGGCCAAGGGATTGGAATTTAACAATGTGTTTTTGCCGGCGACCGAAGAGGGTATTTTCCCAAACGATAAATCAATCCAAGAGGGTGCAATTGCCGAAGAACGCCGTTTGGCATATGTTGCAATAACGCGTGCGCGTAAATTGGTTGTTATCACCAACGCGATGTCGCGTGTGATGTATGGCGAACGGAAATATAATGCGCCGTCACGATTTATTGATGAAATCGATTCGTCGTTTTTATCATTTGGTGATTCCACGCCGCGTCCGGCAGCACAAACATATGCTAAACGTGAATACAAACGCAAAACCATTGCCGCCCCGCGTAAAACATTGGTTGGCCGCCAGGCGCGCCACGCTGAATATGGCACCGGGGTTATTATCGAAGAAGGAACGGGAATTTTAACAATCGCATTTGGCACGCGTGGCATTAAAAAAATTGCGCGTGATTTTGTGACGGTTTTATAAATTATTTTTTGAATAAATCGCGACCTTGCTTCCACCGTTTTTTGGTCAATTCCCACAATTTTTCTGTGTCTTTTTTCACCTGGTCACCAAAACCGGTATCGATTTTTCCACCCCACTCGGTTGCCAGTTTTTGCGCTTTGTCCGCCATATAGCAAACCAGCATCAACGACAAAATCAACAATATTGCACCGTCCAGACCGCCACTGGTTAAAATTTCGCCGGTTGCGGGATTTACAACAAATGTCAATAACGATACCGCGACACCCGTTGCCACCGCCAGGCACACGAAATATAACGCGGCTTTGACAATGCGGGTGATTTGCGTTTCTAATTTTTCCGCCTTGAATATATCTAAAAATGTATTAAATATATCGCCGGCGACACCCTTGTATTGTGTTTTTGCGGTTGTTTCGGCAATCGCGGTGAACGGCAACAGTAATAATGCCAAAAATATATCTGCAATAACACCCAACGATATAAACAAATATTTCCAAATACTTTTCAACGCCAAATATGTCACATAAATTCCAATCGCAGATGTGAACAAACTGACCCCAACGCCGGCAATAACCCAACGCCACCCGATTTCAATAATCGTCATAAAAAATGCAGACATCTGGGTTGGAATGCATAATAATCCCGCCGCCGTATCTGCGGTAATTTGAATATCGCCCGGCATGGCGGTGGTCGCATATTGCTTTATTGCATCGCACGTGTTTGGCAAAGTATATCCGGCGGCCGATGTAATAGATTCCCATATTGTTGTCGCGATATATGTTCCCGCCGATATTATTGGCACCATAATCATTGTGAACGCGCGTGCAATTCCAAACTTTAACACAATCAGCCACGCCGAAATAATCAATCCTTTCTTTAATACATTTTCGACTGTTTTTTTTGCATCTCCCCCAGAACCAATTAAATTATACGCCTCGAACGCGACCCAGAACGCATATGCAATCAACATAAACATAATTGCAAATGTTCCCAAAGAATTGTCCAACGCGATACCAATGCGTGTCATCCCACCCATAAACGCCAGCCCCAGTTTTGCCTCGACGGGGACATACCCGTGCGTTACATTTGTAGCGGTTGGACCAAAATGTTGTAATTCGTCCACAATGCGTGATGTAACCAAATTGCGATTTTCATCCGTTGCCCATGAACCAAAATCGCCGATGTCGCCCGAACCGCCCATAAAATCATCTGCGAACCCAGGCATCGCGATAAATATTGCAAATATCGCAATTAAAATTTTTCGTAAAATTGCGTGCATTTTTATCATGATATAAACCCATTATCGTGTAATCTTTTAACGGCGCCATCGAACCATTTTCGTGGTGCATGCCATACCTTTTGCCCCAAATCATGCGTCCATTTGCCAATATCAAATTCGACACCCGTCCCAACATCGGACTCGTCACCCGGTATTGGCAATTTAACCTTGCCCGCGGGCAACAGTGTATCAATTTTCGGACTTAATACATAATAATATAACAAGAACAATCCCGCCATTGTGACCAAGAACGTCCATCCGTCACGTAAAAAATCGAACGCGCCGGGATGTTGTTCTTCGATAATTTGTTTTTGTTCCATAAAACATGGTTTGAACAAATCTGCATCAACTAAACCGTCGGCATCTTTTGATTGTTCTTCGCATGTGGCAAACGCATGCATCACAGATTCCGCCTCGGGTGTCCGGTTGTGCGTGATTTGTGTTTCAAATAATGGTGGCAATACAGACGTGTATCCATCCACAGGGCCGGGGAACATTAAATCGGCGGCATAGAAAATAATAGCAAACAGCAACACGATTTTTAACGAAATTGATATCACCGAAATCGCCGCACGGATAACTTTCTCTAACGCCTTGCGGAACAGGTTTGCCGCCGCCTTCCATACCTGTTCATATGCCAATGCGGCAATCAACAATGGTAAAAATATAATGACGAAAACGACCTGGAATAAAATCGAGAAAATTTGAAAAAATAAATCAAACCCGATAATCAAAAACGCCAGCACTAATAATAAACCGGCAATCCATGTCATCATGCCGCCGCCCAAACCCAACCAAGCATAATTCATCAATGCAAATCCACCGGCGGCACCCGCCAACATTACCGAATATAAATTTCCAATAACGCACATAAATGAACCCGATACCGCCGCCATCGCACCCGATAATTGTGTTGCACCCAAAATAACATTACAATCGGTTGCCGAATTGACACCAGTTGCCGCCATGGATAACGCCGAACCAATATACAAAATCGGCGATATTAAAATTTCAGAAATAATTTTCAAAGATTCTGCGCTGTTTATACTGAGCGCCCCAATAGCCACGCCCGCAATCATAATCCGCAGGCCCAATTTCCACACCGGGTCGAACCAAGTTTTGAAATCCATATTGTTTGCGTTTGCAGAATATTCGGCGTTTTTCTTGGCTTTGTCCCACACATATTTTATGGCCGATATAAACATGAAAATCGCAAATCCGGCCGCCATTAAAATCCACAGGTTATCTACAATTCCCGTCCAAAACATTTCGGACGCCACCCCCAGCATATCCAACAACTCGATAACATATGTTCCTAAAAACATTGTGCCGATGTTTTCAATACCGTTATCTGCGCCGATTGCATGCATAAAACTGTCCAACGATGTGTATGTCAATGCCGCCCCACCAATTGACGACGACAAATACCAAATACCCAACCCCAGGGCAATAATTATTCCCAAAACTTTTAACAGTAAAGAAATCCATTTAAACTTTTGCATTGTTGTATTTTATGACCTTACTTTATCAATAATAATTTTCGCCGGTTTTTTAATAAATTTATCTGTAAAACCTTTGGTTGCGTTCATTATGTCTTTGCCAAATTCTTCGCCGACCTTGTTATCAGATGCCTGGACATCGAACATGGCCAATATAGTTTTTGTGATGTCTGGAATTTTACCATAAATGAATCCTAATACATAAACCAAAACGACGACACTGGTAATTGTTAAATCATTTATGCCGGTCTGATTCAAATCTGTTTCGAAAACACTGCCATCCATAATTGCCGCCAATAAAGCATCAAAGTTGTTTATGTTGCCATCCGGGTCCGCAAAGAATTTTGCAATAATAACCAAAATCACGGTATATGTAATTACCGCAACGCCCAATGAAACAATCGCACTGATTAAATTTTTAATCTGTTCAACACCAACGCCTTTGCCTAAACTTTTTATCCATGTCAGCCAATACGGAACATCCGCGGCTTCTTTGAACGCGGCGGTCACCAACGATAACGGAAAGAAAAACGCAAACATCGCCATGGCAATAATAACATCTGTGAAATAGCATAAAAATGTGAAAAACATTTTGAAAAATGCCCAAAACAAATATACACCGATAAATGCCAACAATAAATGTTTTACAAATGCACCGATGCCCAAAAACATACTCCATGAAAATCCGGCATCTAACATTGCAACACCCAATTTCATAAACGATTGAAACATTGTAATTGTGACCTTGGCGGTGTTGATAATACTGTCGCGCAGTTCGACCCGAAATATCCCGGTTGAATCATCCATCGGTTGTGGTGTGTATGTGACATGCGCATCTATCTGTTCGGGTGTCAAATCAATCATCGCCGCCGCATAGTTTTGCGTCACAATCGCAACCGGTTCAAATGTAATTTGCGTTATAAACCGCGGCAACATAACCCCCATACCCAAAAAGGTCAATGCGAACAAAGAATTGATAAACACCGGGCGTATTGATTTAGAAAACCATGCGTCTTGAAAACCCCCGGTCATGTTTTTCCATACCGCGCCAAAAACATAAAACGCAAATATTGCACAGAATAAAATTGTGCAAATAATGACAAACTTTGGATATGCCGCCGCGGCCGCATCGGACACAATTTGAAACATGCGGTCAAATATCGGGCATGTCCAACATTGCGCCGTGTTATCGATAAAAGATTGCGCCAATTCGTTCATTTATTGCCCCGGATATATCCCCAAATGTTTTTTGCCTTGCCGGGGACGGCTTTAGCCATACCCCATGTTGTTTTTGCATCGCCTTTGACCTGGTTATACAATGCGGTTGCGTCTTTGCCAACATACTCGGTCAGTTTTTCGCGTGTGACCTCGAACATTTTATTCATCAAGAAAAATGTCAACAAACACGACAACCACAACATTGAATGTCCGCCAAACCCGGTTGATAAAGAATTCATGTTTGGTAAATTAGAATACGCAACCCCACCGGCGGCAGATACAAATATGCGACTGTTCCATTGGAACAACGCGCGTACCAACGCCAGGTTCACGCACAATATAAACGCACATGCAATCATGGTAATAACAATTTGTTTTAATGCGTCAATAATTCCCGAAAACGCCGGCCAAATATCGAACCAAGAATCGTTCTTTTTTGCGACCCATGCCGCAACACCGAACGGATATAAAATCAACGCCATACCGAAATTAAATATCGCCTGGATAATCAATAACGCCATAAAAATATTGCACCCAGTAAATGTTGTAATCAGTAAAATTCCCGAAATAATATTCATGAAACCTTGGCCACTGTTATGTGACATCAACGAAGTCAATGTTTGCAGGCCACTTGATAAATATTGAAACCCGCGTTTAATAACGGTGTTGTTTGCATGCGACAAAACATGTACCGGTTGAATTAAATATTCGCAAGATTCCGTGTCCAACCATCCCTGGGCCATTAAATCAGACGGACACCGTATTGTGCGTGCGTTGTTCATATCGATATCACCGGCAATCTTTATAATTTCGGTTGTGTAAATCGATCCAAAACTTAAAAAGGGATTGATTAAATATTTTGTCATCACATCGGGGCGTATTGGTAAAAAAATCATGACCGCCAATAAAACACGCACCGCGGGCTTTGCAATATTTTCGGCAATTTTCATCCCCCCGGTGTTATCGATAGTGTCGCCCGATTTGAACCCAAATGTCGATGTCCAAAATTTTGGAATATATAATTTTATTAAATACAGTGCGATATAAATTGCAAAAAATCCCCACACCAACAAATAAATTATTCCATCATGATGCGGTCCCACGAAATACGCGTATGTCCCATTTGCAACAAACATAAACGCATCTAGCACGATTGGAACTAATTTAGAAATATCCAATGAATCAACATCTAACAAACCCCAACCGGCAAACGCCACATTCGGCGCAATCGCACCGAATAAAAAAATACATGCATACAAAAATTTTTTAATTACACTCATCTCTATAATAATTATTATTGTAATTATAACATAAATTGATAAAAATATGTTATAATTAAAATATGAATTGGCTAAAAAAATTTTGGATAGTTTTTATATCTTTCTTGCCTTTTTCGGCGGGGGCATTTGCGCCATTTTTAATTGGTGGTATCGCATTTGGTGGTGGCATAATCGGTATGTCCATTTGGCGTAATGTTTCACCGGTCAGCATGGCGGATGCATTATCTTTTTTTTCCAGTTGTTGGTCTTGCCAAATTTTTTCAGACATCATCGGCACAATGTCGTATATTATACCTGCAACATATAAATCGTTGGGCGGCGTGATAATCCCGTTTGCAATCGCATTGACGGCGGTATGGTTCGCATGGCAGATTTTCACGGTATATGTCACACCAAAAAATGGCAATGTTGACGGATGGGTGTATGCCGGTAAATGGGGAACGCACATTATTCGTGTTTTGTTTGTCGCGGCTTTGTTGGCGGTGCCATTACCGCGTATGATATCGTCGGTTGTTTTGGAACCGGTATTTGATGTCGGATTGTCTATGAATTACACAATGTCCATGACCGATGCGCGTGAAAATTATGCAAATTGTATAATTGCAACCGCCATAGGGGATGCGACATCAATAAATGCCGATACACAAAATTCGGGTATCAATGCATTTTCACCGCGTTTTCGTCATAACTTGGCATGCCAAATCGCCAATGTTCATCAAATGACCGGTTTGGGTATGACGGTCGGTTGGACAATGTTAAACATGGCGTTTAATCGCGATTATATGCACAAAATAATGGGGTGGGGCATACCAATCTTTCCAAATGTTCCGTTGTTTTTAACGGGGATGCTGATATTGGTTTTGTATTTCACGGCATTATTGCCAATACCGTTGTATTTTTTGGAAATATTCATCAAATTATCCATAGATTTTATATTGTTGCCACTGACATTATTGGGATGGCTGTTTAACGGTTGGAAATTGTTTCCGTCGGGCAATGGCAATATCCGGCAAACCATCAACGATGTGATATCCGGGGTTATGGGATTGGCGATGACGGGTATATTTATAACATTTTCGATTATGGTGTTAAATGCGGTTTTCGGCAGTTGGGACGGTGCCCCCGCGTTACAGGCCGCAATTGCCAACAACGATTCGAAAGTTTTGATGGATTCCTTGATGGGAAATATTGGCAATAAATCGCTGATAACCATAGTGTTGATGGGTATATTTATGGCGATGTTTATGGTAATGATACCGGCATTGATAAAATCATTGTTCAATGTGTCAATATCGGATAAATACTATCAAACCGCCAAAAAAGACATCGATACATTGTGGAAAGGCGCGAAAAAGTGGTGGTCTGCCGCAAAAAAATAAAAATCAAGTGCTTTATTTGCATCCACCCCCTTTTTTATGCCGTCCGAATCTGATATACTGTGTATCGTGATGACAAAGTTTCCGATTCTTTATTGGCCACGAAAAACGACCGACGATGCCGAATACCAATTATCGCGCAAGGTTATAAATTCCGCGACGGGCGCGATGCCGACGGTGATAACCGAAAATTTGGATTTGGACGCGATAATGAACGAAAATCCTGATTCGGTTGTATATTACCCGGTATTTTGCGGTTCAACCGGTTGGTGGGGCGAATTGTTGGGTGCAAACGCGGTTGTGGTTGATAAAATGATAATTTCCCCGGAATGTCAATTAATGGTGATTCATTCTGATAAAAACGCGAATTCGCGTGGCACGAATCAGTTATTGGCGGCGGAAATTTACCCCAGCAGTGGTTTTTTCAAAAAAATGAATTCATCTATTGCGACGGTGGCGGACATGTTGGCAACAGATGCCGGCACAATTTTGGCATTGTTTTCCGGGCGCAATCCGAATAAATTTGTGAACATTTTGGAATCGACCGGCAATTCATACCTGGGGTGTATCGGCCGATATTAAATTTCCAACCAGACAACGGCAAAATGCCGATTTTTTTAACTTTCGTATTGCGGGAACACCACGAAATAGGTATTATGCCCGTAAAAGGATTTTTATATGCTGAAAAAAGAAAAAATTGTTGTGTTTGATTTTGACGGAACATTGTCGGCATCTGATTCGAATCTGGAATTTGGGCGATATTGCTTTCGGCACTCTTTGCGGCCTTGGGTTTATTTGCCGGTCTTTTTAGCCGGAATCGTAATTTATATGTGCAATAAACATAGTCAAATTGGTCGTGAATTAATGCGTCGATTTGTGACACCCGACATGGTAAAAAAATTTGCACCGGTTGTTATTGCGGAACATCGCACTCGTCGTTTTGGTTGGGCCGCGGCCCAGGTTGCGCGTGAACACGCGGCGGGTAACAAGTGTGTACTGATATCGGCGGGACCGGATTATTTGGTGCCAAAATTGGTGCGTGATATGAAATTTGACGTGGTAATCACATCGCAAATGGATAAATCCCGTCCATGGAAATATAAATTTATGTGCTGGGGCCCGAACAAGGTTGTTGCGCTGGATACATGGGCAAAACAAAACGGCATAATTCCACATGTTATTAAAAGTTATGGCGACAGTCCATCTGACAAATACATTATGGATATCGCAAAAACGCCGGTTTGGATAAACCGCAAAACCGGCCTGCCAAAATAAAAACTAACCGCCCAAAACCACCCAAGAAATTCAAATAAATTTCTTGGGGGCCGGTTGGACGGCATTTTTTTATTCTTCACCAAAATTCATATCGCGCAATTTTTCGGCGCGCGGGGTAATTTTTGATATAGATGTTTGTATTTGTTCTATATCTGTCTGTGCGGATGCAAAATGCTGGGCAACCTTGGCCGAACGGTCGTTCAATCGTCCCAAATCCACCAATAACAAATCCAATTCACGTTTAATTTGATTTGCCACGCGTTTTATTTTGATGTCTGATAACACGGCGCGGATAGTATTTAATGTCGCCCACAGTGTCGCCGGCGATACGATAAATACCTTTTTCCGTGCGGCATAATCAACAGTGTTTGGAAATTCCGTGTGTATTTCTTGGAATATAGATTCCGACGCAATAAACATCATGGCAGATTCCGCGGTGATACCCGGAATAATATATTTTTCGGCGATTGCATCAATGTGTTTGCGCACATCTAATTCGAATTGCTTTTTTGCGCCCATATCGTTTTTGTTGTTCAAAATACGGTTATAACTTTCCAATGGAAATTTACTGTCGATAATCATATCCCCCGGCGGATAGGGCAATCGAATAATGCAATCGGGTCGCACACCGGTTGATAACACACTTTGAAACGCGTATGTTTCTGGGGGCATAATGTCGGCAACCAAATCCTCTAACTGGCGTTCGCCAAATGTTCCGCGCGCCTGTTTGTTGCCCATTAAAATATCTTTGAAATTTGCGATGTCTGAACTGATGTTTTTTAATTCTGCCGCATTTTGCGAAAGTGTCCCCAACCGTTCCGCCAACCGTTCGCGCAACCGCACATTATCTTCGCGCAGGGGCGACAAATCGACCGTATTTTTGCGAAAAACCAACACCAACAACAGGCACACCGTAATAACCATCAATGCGAAAATATAGGTTGTCATTTGAAAATCCTTTGCTAAAATCAAAACATAATAAATTATAAAGGATTTTACATATGTTGCAAATGAAACTTTGTGGTGACCCAATTTTGCGCACAACATGTGAACCGGTGGACGAAATCAATGACGAATTGCGTGCGACAATGGATACAATGGTTGCGATGATGCGCGAACAAAGTGGCGTTGGACTTGCCGCGCCCCAGGTTGGTATCACCCGGCGTTTCTTGGTTATGATGACGCCTGACGATGAAAAAATTTTCAAAATGATAAATCCGCGCATTGTGTCCTATGGCGATAAAACCTGCACAATGGAAGAGGGGTGTTTATCCATCCTGGGTGGTGATAATTTACCGGTTTATGCAAATGTGACGCGTCCGGAAAGCGTGGTTGTTGAATGGACGGATGAAACGGGCAAACAAATGTCCGCCGAAATGTCGGGCGTGCCGGCGCGCATTGTGCAACATGAAACAGACCACCTGGACGGGAAATTGTTTATCGATTATTTGTCGGGGGCGCGTCGCGAAATGGTTATGCGCCGTGTGCGGAGGCATAAAAAATGAAACTGATTTTAATGGGAACAAACGATTTTGTTGTGCCTGTGTTTGACGCGTTGCGTGCAAAACACGATATTGTGTCGGTGTTCACACGCGCGCCCGCGCCCATGGGGCGCAAGCAAATTTTAACCCCGTCACCGGTGCAAGTTTGGGCGGAAAAAAATAATATTCCGGTACACAATAAAATTCGTGAATTTGAACCACGCGGCGCAGATTATGTTTTTGTGATGTCTTATGGTGTAATTGTGCCTGACGATATTTTATCTCAATCTAAATTTATAAATATTCATCCCTCGGCCTTGCCAAAATATCGTGGCGCGTCACCAATACGCACGGCAATAAAAAACGGTGATAAATCATCGGCGGTATGTTTAATGAAAATGACACCCGAATGTGATGCCGGTGATATTTATATGTGTCGCAAATTTGACATCGGTGCGAATGATACAAACGAAATGGTTGAAAACAAAGTGGCTGAAATTTCAATTGAAATGTTGAACGAATTTTTTGCCGCACCATCTGAATTTCACGCCATGCCTCAAACCGGCACACCGACATATACAAAAAAATTTACCGGCGCCGATGAAATAATTGATTGGTCAAAGTCACCTGTTGAAATTCATAATTTGGTGCGCGCATTGGGGGCGGGGCGCACAAAAATAAACGGCACGGATGTCAAGATATTAAAAACCAAAATCGAAAATGGTGAATTAAAGATTTTGGAATTGCAACCATCCGGTAAACGCCCAATGGATTGGCGCAGTTTTATAAACGGTCATCAATGCAACGACATAAAGTTAGGGGAATAAAAATGAACGCATCTGATTATGGTAAAACGGCAATATGCGGTGTGAACGGCGCGGATGTTATTGTGTCGAAATATAATGCTAAATGCCCATGTTTGAATTGTGTTGGGTGTAAAACCGATGTGCAATCCGCACAATGCGGATGGCGACATGCACTGGAAATAAATCCATGTGAAAATGAAGACATGCGTGAAATTATGTGTATAAATTGTATCGAAAAACAAAGGTAAAAAATGACAAATGTTATAAATCCATTATGCGGATTACACGCGTCTAATGTTGTTATATCAAATTACAACAATGACGGATTGTGTCGGTGCTTGGGTTGTGTTGGAAATTTTTGCCAGGTCTGTCAGCAATACAAGGATTTATTAGACGAGGCAGATAAAAACAATCAAATAAAATTGGAACGCTGTATTGCATGCATGAAACAAAAATAAAAATCTGGGGTAAAAAATGACGCGATATAAAATGACATTGGAATATGACGGCACAAATTTAATCGGGTGGCAAGAAAACCTGGATGGCCCGTCTGTGCAATCTGTTTTGATGGATGCGTTTGAAAAATTTTCCGGTTTGCGCCCAACTATATTTGGTGCCGGTCGCACGGATTCCGGTGTGCATGCCGTATGCATGACGGCGCATTTTGATTTAGAACCGGACTATGATGCCGACACAATTATGCGTGCATTAAATTTTTATTTGATGCATGAACCGGTGTCGGTTTTGTCTTGTGAAATTGTTGATGATGATTTTCATGCGCGTTTTTCTTGC
Organism: Alphaproteobacteria bacterium UBA3635; assembly: GCA_002373935.1. Classification (GTDB taxonomy): domain Bacteria; phylum Pseudomonadota; class Alphaproteobacteria; order Rs-D84; family Rs-D84; genus Enterousia. Next base: position 28,389 of record DFKW01000011.1, read on the forward strand.
ACGGCGCGGCATTACAAATATGTTGTGTTAAATCGTTCGGCACCACCGGTTTTGGAAAAAAAACGTGTTTGGTGGGTCCCGCAAAAACTGGATGTGGCGGCGATGCGTGCGGCGGCAAAAAAAATTGTGGGCCTGCATGATTTTACATCGTTTCGCGCCGTCCATTGCCAGGCCAAAAGTCCCATAAAAACACTGGACCAATTAGACATCACGGTTGATGGCGACCATATAATTTTTGAATTATCTGCGCGTTCATTTTTGCATCATATGGTGCGCAATATTGTTGGAACATTGATTGAAATTGGGTTAAACAAACCATACGATATTGATGAAATTTTCGCGGCAAAAGACCGCACCGTGGCGGGTCCGGCGGCACCGGCGGCGGGACTGTATTTTATTCGTGCGTCGTATCCCACCAACGATTAACAGGTGTTTGTTCTAGTTTTCCCGATTTATAAATTACAAACCCATTGTGTAAAATTTTATGATTACATTTTGGCGCCGATATATCAAAGAAAGACACAATAAAATCAATATCGTCATCACGACATAAATTCACAATATTTTTATGCAGCGGCACAAATTTTTGAATATATGCCAAGGTCCATTTTTCAGATTCATATATGCACACGCCACCCGGACATTTGCGGCGAATATTTGTATCTTGCGCCGCTTCGTTATTTAATTTACGGAATGTGTTAAATGCAAAGTAATGATTTGATGCGCGTGCCTTGTTAAATTCCAATTTTCCATCATACACCATACCAATCAATTCGTGGTCACTTGTTGCGTAAAATACCGGTGTTTCACGTGTGACAACAATTATAATACCAATCGCGGCACATATCCCACACAACAAATAATTTGCATGCCGATAAATAAAATGTCCAGAATCAGTCACCGGTTTTATTAAAACCAACAACACCAACCCAATCACAAAAAACACAAATGCATTTGTCGGTATGTGTGGCATAACTATATTTGACATCGGCAACGCAACAATTTTATTTGCAATCATGAACGCGAAATTATAAATGCTCATCGCGACATTTAATAATAAATGTCCGTGGAACATCGCGCAAACCGTGCCAATCAAAACCAACGGCATAATAGCCACAGAAAATATAGGCAACAAAATTAAATTTCCAATCAAACCATACATTGGCACCAAATTAAAATGTGTTGCAATAAAAGGCATGGTGAAAATCGTTGCGACTATTGTTGTCATTATTGTCGCATAAATTCCGTTTTTGATTTTTGCGATACGTGTTTTAGAATCGAATTTTTTACCATCAAAAAACCAAATCAAACCAAATATTGCCGCAAAAGATAATTGAAATCCGGGCTGGGTCACAAAATGCGGATTTACAAAAAATAAAATTAAAAACGCGATTGAAATATTACGCATTGATATCGCACTGCGTCCCAATAATAATGCCAAAAATAACATGGACGTCATCAAAAATGCGCGCCATGTTGCAACCCCAAAACCCGACACACAAACATATAAAAATAACATCACCCACGCACAGATTGTTGCCGTATATCGCGCCGGAAAACGCCTGGTTAAAAATCCGCACGCGCGCATCAGAAAATAAAATATCGCAAACAGCCACCCGCCAATCAATGTCATGTGAAAACCACTGATTGACCAAATGTGTCCAACACCGGCGGTGGTCCAAATTTGTTTGTGTGCCATTGGCACAGAATTTTTATACCCCAACACCAAACCATCTGTTAAAAAAGAATCTGCGCGATTATGGATTGTATCGCGCAACCGATTTATACCGGATGTGTTATCGTGTGATATGACGGTGTAATTATCAATAAAACCATTTGCGGTCAAATCATTAAAATATGCCCAACGCGCGTAATCAAATGTTTCCGGTGCCTCGATTGGTGCCGGCGGAAATAAAAACGCCCGTGCCGAAATTACATCGCCAATTTGTGGTATTGCGGCATCATCAGAAATTGTGACACGAACATTCGCATCGCGCGACACATCTAATTCAGACGCCGGCACACGCAACATCAGACGCGTTTTATCGTCCGATGCGTCAATATTTGTGACCATGGCGGTAATATTTTTATCACGCACGGCATATTTCAATATTGGTGTTGATACAACAAAATGCGTATAAAACATCGCATATAAAAAACCGCATAAAAAACATATAGCCGCGCGAAATAAAAAATTCATTTTTGCAAACAATAAAATTATAACGGTGGCAACAAATGCCACGGGCATAAATTTGATGTCGGGTTCTGTTTGCATAATGAAATACAGTCCCGCACCAAATGCCAATAAAAATGGCACCCATAAAAATTTATCGTTAAATTGTTTAGCTAAAAATTCACGCATATATGAATTATAGGAACGAAATCCGGCATCGCAACAATTATTTGCCAAATATAAAATCGGGATTCGTGCTTAATTCAATAATCGCATCTATATCGTCATTTTCGCATGAGCGTTGGCGAATTGTCTTGCCACACTTTTGACATTTATGCGTGATAACAAATTCGCCGGCAACAGATTCCGCCGCAACAGGTGCCATCATGCCACCACACGGGCTTTGACGGTCACCCGGAGCATTGTCAACATGGCGCGACCATAAACATTTTGGACAATGGTTTGTATAACCATTACCAACGACATCTGCGCCACAATGGGCGCAGGTAAAATTTTCAACGCGTTTAACAAATTGTTTCATATATTAAATACCCAATGCGTCACGATACATCTTGGTTAATTCGTCTGCCTCGTCCAATTCGTCCGGGTCCAATTTGCGCAGACGAATCATTTGGCGAATATATTTCGGGTCATATCCGGCAGATTTTGCCTCGGAATAAATTTCCTTGATATCGGCGGCAATGTTTGCGGTATCCTCGTTTAATTTTTCGATTCTTTCGATAATAGATAATAACTGTTGGTTATCAAATGCACCATGGTTTGCGTTTTTCATGTTTGTTTTCCCCTTGATTAAATTTGTAATAATATAATATATTATTTATGATAAAAATCAAGAAAAAGCATTTTCAGGGGGGGATTGTTTTATGATGAAATTTACAAAAATTACTGCATCCGTTGGACCAAAATCTGATACTCGCGCCGTTTTAACAAAAATGGTGCGCGCCGGGGTAAATTTGTTTCGTATAAATTTCAGTCATGATACCGGTGATGTCCAGGGGAAAAAAATCGACACTATCCGAACCGTTGCGCACGAATTAAAAACCCCCATCGCGGTGATTGTTGATTTACAGGGCCCCAAACATCGCATCGGCAATTTTGCAACCGAAGAAAAATATAAATTGACCGTCGGACAACGGTTTGTTTTTGATTCTGATGAAACGCCGGGTGACAATACCCGTGTGTGTTTGCCACATCCGGATGTTATTGCATCCATGCGTCCCGGTGACCGCATTTTGTTAAATGATGGAAAAATCGAAATGCGCGTTGATCGAACCGAACCAACCAAGATAATTGCGACGGTTGTGCGTGGAAATGAAATATGGTCACGCCGCGGTTTTAATTTGCCGGATACTTTTGTTGATGGTTCTGTGTTAACCGATAAAGACATGGCAGATTTGGAATACGCAATCACAAAAAATCCGGATTATGTTGCGGTATCTTTTGTGCAAAGTGCCGACGATATTGCGTATGTTCGTGATTTTATAACGGCACGCACGGCGCACAAAATAAAAATTATTGCAAAAATCGAAAGGCCACACGCGGTGCACGATATTGATAATATTGTGGCGATATCTGACGGTATAATGATTGCGCGTGGCGATTTGGCGGTTGAAATGCCATTTGAACAAGTTCCCGCGATTTCGCGTCATATTATTCGTGTGTGTCGTCAAATGAATAAACCGGTGATAATGGCAACACAAATGTTGGCATCCATGGTGGAATCTGAATTTCCAACACGCGCCGAAATCAGTGACGTTGCCAATGCGGCGTATCTGCGTGCGGATTCATGCATGACGTCCGAGGAAACCACAATCGGCGTAAACCCGACGCATACGGTTGAAACAATGTCGCGCATTTTGTCTTATGCCGATATGGATACGATTGCCAACCCATACGATTGGTCACGCATAGATAATATTCCGGAAAATAATTGGTCGCGTTCTGTGGCATCTATGGCGCATTTGAATAACGCGTCTGCGATTGTTGTATTTGATCGCGACGGTATTGCGACAACCCAAATTTCGTGTCGCCGACCCGATATGCCGATTGTTGCGGTATGTAATGATGAAACGGTTGCAAATCAGTTGAACTTATCGCGCGGAGTGTTTCCGATTTATGACACCGAAATATTCGGTCGCCGTGATACAGATGCGGCGGTAAAAACATTAAAAATCAAAATGGGCGCGATTGTAATCGTTGACGACGGCACAATCAGTTTGCGTGAATTATAAAATTGATTGACCGATATATAAAAAATTTACTAACATTTCAATTATGTTAAAGAAGTTTTTGTTTGTTTTACCCGTGTTATTTTTGTGCAATTTTGCATACGGGGCATCATATCGTGCGGCGTTGGTTGCGGATATGGAATCGGGGCGGGTGCTGTATTCTGAAAATGCAAATGTGGAAAATTACCCGGCGAGTTTAACAAAAATTATGACATTGTATTTGACTTTCAATGCGCTGGAACATGGGCGGTTGCATTTGGATGATTATTTGATTGTGTCGAACGCGGCGGCGGCCGCCGAACCGGTGAAATTGGGCCTGCCCGCGGGGTCCAAGATAAAGGTCGAAGATGCAATCAAGGCCGTCGCGGTATACAGTGCGAACGATGTCGCGCGCGTGCTGGCGGAAAATCTCAAGGGCGGCAAAGAGGGCAACTTTGCATCATTAATGACCCAGGTTGCAACGGAAATCGGACTGTCTAATACCAATTTTGAAAATTCATCGGGTCTGCCGGATGACGACCATTTATCAACCGCGCGCGATATTGCGTTGTTGTCGGTTGCGGTATATAAACATTTTCCACAATATTGGAAATATTTCGGAATTAAAAGTTGGACATATAACGGAAAAACATACACAAACGGAAATCGTTTGCTGTCGTCATATCCAGGCTGTGACGGTATGAAAACCGGATTTACAAACAAATCAAAATATTCACTTGTTGCAACCGCATCGCGCGACGGTCGTCATTTGATTGCGGTTGTTTTGGGTGCGGAAAACAAAGATGTCCGTGCATCTGTCGCAACCAGTTTGTTAAACCGCGGATTCAAAATGTTGGAAAATGATTCGGAACCGGTTGTTATAAACAATGCGCCTATGCCAAAACAAAATTATAATACCACGCCGATAAACGAAAATAACCCATTGGCAAAATATACAATAAATCAAAATAAAAATAATAATATGGCACATGGTGCATCCGGTGTTCAATTTGGTGCGTTTTCGTCACGTGATGCCGCCGCGCGCCAGGTTAAAAATGTCGAACAATCTTTGGGTGTGTATGCGACCATAGAACCCGCGTCCGGTGGATTGTTTCGTGTGCGTGTGAATAATATTTCGGAAACCGCGGCGCAAAGTTTGCGTAATTCTGCAACCGCCGCCGGCATTGACAGTTTTGTGTTTCATTAATTTGGTTGGGTGTGGTGTATGAATCCAAAAATTGAAAAGTTAATCAAACAATTTGCGCGGCTGCCGCGTGTGGGAAATCGTGCGGCAACGCGTATAGTTTTATCGCTGTTGGCGGATAAAACCGGTCGCGCCACCGCGTTGGCGGAATGTTTAATGGACGCCGCCGCAACCATACGCCCATGTCAAAATTGCGGAATTTTAACAGACGCCGATACATGTGAATTTTGTCGCGACACATCGCGCAAAAATGGCACTTTGTGCATTGTGCGTGATATGGCGGATGTTTGGACATTTGAAAAATCAAGTGTGTTTCACGGGGCATATCATATTATTGGTGGTGTGCTATCGGGTGTGAACGGTGTGACACCGGTTGATTTGAATATTAAAAATTTACCTGGGCGAATTGAAAACGAGAATATAACCGAGGTTATATTTGCATTGCCCAACACGATAGAGGGTAAAACAACCGCAAATTATATTATGTCGGTAATTGGTAATGATAAAAATATTACTTTTTCAGAACTGGCGTCCGGTGTGCCTTTGGGTGGTGAATTGGATTATATCGACGATGGCACATTGACATTGGCGTTCGGGGGGCGCAAAAAATTATGATGGATGAAATTGCAAATTTGCCACCGGTGTCTCAAATGATGCGCGAATGCGAAATGCTGGCGAAAAAACAATTCGGGCAAAATTTTTTATTTGATTTGAATTTAACCGGTCGTATTGCGCGCGCCGTGCCAAATATCGAAAAAATCCCCGTGGTCGAGGTTGGACCCGGGCCCGCCGGCCTGACGCGGGCGTTGTTGTTGGCGGGTGCAAAAACGGTTGTTGCGGTTGAAATGGATAAAACCGCCGCGCCGATTTTATCGCGTGTCGCCGCCGCCGCAGACGGTCGTTTAACGGTTGTGTATGGGGACGCATTAAAAACAGATTTTTCAAAATTTGGTTTTGAAAAATATGCGATTTGTTCAAACCTGCCATACAATGTCGGCACCGAATTATTGATACAATGGATACATAAAATCGTGGACGGCGAAAAAATTGAATCTATGACATTGATGTTCCAGCGCGAGGTTGCCGAACGTATTATCGCGCGTGCCGCTGATGATGCGTATGGGCGTTTGGCGGTATTGGTTGGATTGACGGCGGACGCAAAAATTTTATTTAATGTTCCGCGCACTGCATTTACCCCCGCGCCAAAGGTCACGTCTGCTGTTGTGCAAATAATTCCAAATGCAGACAAAATAAAATCATTGGGAAAAAATTTGGCGAATTTGGAAAAAATAACGGCGAAATTGTTTGGCATGCGTCGCAAAATGATACGCGGCATCATGCCTGATGTTGATTGGTCGGCGTTTGGTTTAACCGGTACCGAACGCGCGGAAAATTTAACGCCTGAAAAATTTTTAGAAATTGCAAAAAAAGTATTGATATAACTTTCAACGATTTAGTATAGTCATTTTGTATCCAGAGGAGAGAGAGGACCCAATATGATTTCGTTGGAAGTATTATTGTTTTTTGCAATTACATGCGGTTTGGTTTTTTGTTTCAAAAGTGCGAAAATTGGCGCGTTGGTTGCGTTTTTATTTGCCGGAATTTTATCGGGTCCATATATGTTAAACCTGTTTGAATTAACCGGTACATGGCAAACACTGGGCGATTTGGGCATATTGTTTTTGTGGTTCACAATTGGATTGGAAATAAATTTTTCGCGTCTGTGGTCTTTGCGTAACACGATTTTTGGTTTTGGTGCCGCCCAGGTTTTAATGGTTGCGGTAATGTTGTTTCCGTTTTTATTTGAATTTACAACATGGAATGTCGCGGGCGCAATTTTGGTGTCGTTGTTGTTGGCGATGTCATCAACATCGGCAGATTTGCAAATTTTGGGTGACCGTAATCAATTAAATTCAAATGTCGGTCGCCAGATTTTTTCTGTCCTGTTATTCCAAGATTTATTGTCAATTCCACTGTTGGCGATGTTGCCGGTGTTGTCCGGTAAATCGTTCAGCTTGGGCGCCACATTGATTGATGTTTTGGTGTTGTCTGTATTATTGATATTTGGTGTTGTGGTTATTGGTCGATGCGTAATGAACCCATTGTTGCGCGCGGTTGCAAAATTAAAATCCAAAGAATTATTATTATTGGTCATAATGTTAAATATCATTATGTGGGCGGTATTGTTGGATTTGGCGGGATTGCCATCGGGACTGGGTGGATTTTTATGCGGTATGCTGATGAGTGAAACAATCTATCGTCACCAAATAACCGCAGAAATCAGTCCATATACCACATTATTTTTGGCAATATTCTTTATTGCATTAGGTATGGGATTGAATTTGGATTTGCTGTTTGCGAAATGGTATTTGGTTTTGGGTGGATTGGTTGGATTGGTTGTAATAAAATTCTTTGCGATATTTATGGTTGCGCGCGTTCGTCGCAATCGCGCACCCGAATCGACATTTATTTCTTTGCTGTTGGCCCAAGGGGGCGAGTTTGGTTTGTTGATGTTGCAAATGATGCGTAATAATGGAATTGATGCAATTCCGGCAACCGACCAAGAAATTTTGATTGCGGTAATTGTTTTGTCGATTATGACGACACCATTATTGATGGCGGTGTATGATAAATTGCGTCGCAGTGGTAAAATTGCCGCGGTTGATGCCAAAAATTTAAAGGCAATTAAAACCGGAATACAACCGGCGGTGGTGATTTGTGGATTTGGCCGTGTGGGACAAATTATTGCACGCCTGTTGCGTGAACAAAATATTCCGTATGTTGCAATCGGGTTAAATGTAAATTCGATAATGGAGGGTCGTGAAAACGGATTCAATGCGGTATATGGTGATGCATCAAATATGACGGTGTTGCGTGAATGTGGGGTGAATCCACGCACGACTCGCGCGGTTGTGTTGGCGCTGGATAATACCGAAAGTGCGAAAAAAACAATATTGTCTGTGCGGACGATTGCGCCGCGTGCGAAAATATTTGCGCGTGCGCGTAATTTAACTGATGCGCGGGTGTTGTTGCGTGCCGGGGTTCAGCAAACATTTCCCGAAACAATTGAATCATCGTTTTTCTTGGGCTATGGTTTGTTGGAATTTTTGGGTATATCTGATAAAAAAATTGAAAACATATTATCAGAATTGCGCACCAATAATTATGAAAAGTTAGATGCCAATATGACCGATGGTGAAAAAAGAAAATAAATCCGGCATGCGCCGGATTTTGTTTTTGCTTGACCGTCCGGATGCGTTTTTTTATACTGAATTTAGATTATATGGAGGAAGGCATTATGAAAAAACTTTTACTTGGTTTTTTTGTCGCAATCGCTTTGGCTGGCTGTGGCCAGGTTTATGACCGTGAACCGGTTGGTGTTGGCTATGACAATAACGAATTGAAACTCAGTCCTTGCGCCTGTATCATGGTGTACCAGGCATAATTGTTTTTGTTTTTAACATACCAACGGTGACACATGACGTATCCTGATGATTTTAACACGCCGGCATATCCGGCCGGGAAATATGTTGCCATATCGCGATTTATGGCGGTGTCTGTGATGGTATTATTTTTTTTAATTGTGTGTTTGTGTGGTGTTATTTTATGGGCAAAAAAATCCCAGGGGACCAGTCCGTTTTTAATATCAATATCGCCGGGCGGTGAACGTTGGACATTGGTGTCGCATGAAAATCATGTAAATCAAATGCCGGTCTATTTTGTATTACAAGAATCTGTATTAAATAAATTTGCGCATTATTGGTTCACGGTTTCTGATAATATTTTGGAAAATGGTGCCGTATGGTCGGGCGATTGTTCGCGCGATTCGGATGAATGTCGAACCGAAGATACCACTACGTGCGCAATATACTGTGATTCAAACGATGCAGTTTATGGTAATTTCAAAAAAGATGTTTTGCCCATATATGAAGATATGGAATCAAATGACGCGGCAATATGGCGTGTTGCATCGGTGTCTGCCCGTCCGGTTGATTTTCGTGCGATAACGGAAAATGGTGGCACATGGCGACTGACCGTTCATGTTGATACAGATGGTGTGGATACGGTGTTTTTTGGATTTGCGCGTGTTGGGTTCAATCCAATCGAATATCCAAAAACGATGGGATATTACATTTCGGATTTTAATATGTTCAGGATGAATTGATGCGAGAATATAAAAATATCTTGATTGGTGTTTGTATGTTGACCGTGATGTTGGGCATGGTGTTTTTCACGGCTGCGATTTATGATGCGGAAAACAAAAATAAAATTGAAACATATTTTTTTGAACCAAACAATAAATCGTCTGACCGTATTAAAATTCCTGTGTCGCCGGATAATATGACGCAAAATGAGTTGCGTGAAAAAATTGTAGAACATATTTTGCATGAATATTTTTATGTTATACCCGACGAAGACAATGCGCGTATGCGTGTCCAAGAATTTCGCAACACCGACGGAAAAATAATACTGTTGTCGCCGGACGCGATGGCTGCGCCAAATGTGGGGAAAAAATGGGCGACAACGGTTGGACCCGAAATTATGGAATTGGCGGCAAAACGCGGATTGCGCACGGTGGAATTGTTGGGTGTATCTGAATCAGAAAGCGGCCATTTAATCGTTGATTACAAATTAAAAACATGGAACACACCAAATGATGTAATGGCCCGCCCAATTGAAACAACGGGGCGTTTGTTGTTAAATGTTGTCAACCAACCAATTACCGTAAGACAAACACAAGAGGCACTGGAACGTTTGCAAAACGGCGATGACCCGGTGTCTGCATTTACATTTAGAATACTGGATGTTGTCCAAGAATAGGAAAAACAAAATGTCATTAAAAAAAATAACATTTTTTGGATTATTTATATTATTGGGGCCAATGTGTGCTGTGCCGGCATGGGCGCCGGACGACGGTTTTGAAATTATGGATAATGCGTATGCGGATTATGACGATGGCGCGGATGCATTTATGGATTCAAATAACACAGACATCACATATTCTGATTCTGGGGATAATGGGGATGTGTTTGATGCCGCCACAACCGGTGTCACATTAAACGATGGTGCATCACTGATAAATGTTGCCGATTTTGATATTGCGGGCATTATGTTGGGTATGAATTTCGAAGATGTATATAATCTGTATCATGAACACAACAATTTGTATGCGCCGCGCAAACGCAACAGTTTGGTTTACACCATCCCGGCCGATTGGAAATATAACCTGGATTACGAATGTCGGCAATCGGGCATTGTGCAACCGAACAAATTGGAAAAATGCATTCGCAGTTTGGCGCAAAATCGCGGTTTGTTATATGTGTCCGAAATTCATTTGGAACGCGTGAAAACCGGCGAGAAAATCGATGTGTTTTTAACCAGTAATGCCACCGACAATGTCGTATATCGTATTGTTTATTCCAACGATGTTGAACGTTTAGAAGGGGCCAACCCAAAATTTGCCGACCAACGCGACAAACGGCGTTTGGCGTTTTGGAAAAATGTTGTTGCGAAATATGGTGTGCCAAATTCTGGGGCGGACACATGGATAACAACAACTAATTCATATGACCCAAAAATGACGGCATATTACGATTCATTGGATTTAATGAACCTTGGAAAACAGGCCACCGATATCGCGGCATCGTCGGAACAATCGCGTGAAAATTTCCGCGCAAAACCGTATGCTTTTTAATGAATACATATAAAGTTGGACTTTTATCGGAATGGTATGCGCGTATGTTTTTGCGTATGCACGGGTATAAAATTTTGAAATCGCGATATGTGACCGGGCGCAACACGGGGCGCGCCGAAATTGATATTATCGCGACGCACCGCGATACAATCGTTTTTATCGAGGTAAAAAATCGGCCTAATTTGGAAACTGCATGGGCGGCGATAACCCGACCCCAGGTTGCGCGTTTGCGCCGTGCGGCAAACACATATTTGATACAGCATCGTTGGACGGGTGGGGCGCGGTTTGATGTTATTGCGGTGTGTGGATTGAAAATTTATTGGGCGAAAAACGCAATCTAAGAATATTTGTTGAAAATCGTCGATTTTTTCCTATAATCTCCATGAATTATGAAATGGAGTAAAACAATGAACTTTATAAAAACAGAAATTGACGGTGTTATCATTGTTGAACCAAAAATATTCAACGATGCGCGCGGGTATTTTTTCGAAAGTTATAACCAGGCCGAATTTACCAAAAACGGCATACCAAATGTTTTTGTCCAAGATAACCAATCAAAATCATCATACGGGGTTGTTCGCGGCCTGCATTGCCAACTGGGTAAATATTCCCAGGCGAAATTGGTTCGTGTTTTGTCGGGATGTGTGTTGGATGTTGCGGTTGATGTGCGCCCTGGTTCTAAAACATTTGGCAAACATGTCGCGGTTAAATTGTCCGATGAAAACCAACGTCAGTTATTTATTCCGCGTCATTTCTTGCATGGTTTTTCGGTGTTATCTGAAACGGCGATTTTTGCATACAAGGTTGATAATTTATATAACAAAGAATCTGAATTTGGCATCCGTTATGATGACCCGGAAATTGGTGTTGATTGGGGTGTTCCGGCAAACAAAATCATCACATCTGACAAAGACAGAATCGCAAACAAATTATCTGATTTATTAAAGGCATATACAAAATGAAAAATATTTTAATCACGGGTGCAAACGGACAACTGGGTACTGAATTAGGGTTGATATTGCCGAACGCAATAAAAACAGACCGCATGGATTTGGACATCACAAACGCGGACGCGGTAAATCGTTTTGTTGATAAAAATAAAATCGACGCAATTGTAAATTGCGCGGCATATACCGCGGTTGACCGTGCCGAAGATGATATACAAATGGCAGAACAAATAAATGTTGTCGGTCCACGTAATTTGGCGATGTCCGGTGCGAAAATAATTCACATATCGACCGATTATGTTTTTGATGGCACGGCACATCGTCCATATTCTGCGCTGGATATGCCAAATCCGGTGTCTGTATATGGCAAAACGAAATTATGTGGTGAATTTGCGGTGCGTAATTGTGCAAATGTTTATGCGATTATTCGCACGGCATGGTTGTATTCGCCGTATGGTTCGAATTTTGTGAAAACTATGTTGCGCCTGGGAAAAGAAAAGAGCGAGATAGGTGTTGTTGCCGATCAAATTGGGACACCGACATACGCGGCCGATTTGGCGCGCGCGATTGTGACGGTATTGCCAAAATTAAATGCGGAAAATTCTGGTATATATCATTACACAAATAACGGCGTTTGTTCTTGGTATGATTTTGCAACCGAAATTATGACGATGTCCGGGTTAAAATGTGTGGTCAATCCAATTACGACCGAACAATATCCAACGCGTGCAACGCGCCCGGCATACAGTGTTTTGGACAAATCGAAAATCAAAGATACATTTGATGTCGAAATTCCACATTGGCGGGCAGGGCTGGCAAAATGCTTAGAGGCGATAAAAAATAACGAACGCTAAGAAATAATTCTTGTCATTTGTGAAAATAATTTTTATACTAACCCCGTACCAATAAAAAGGAGACAAAATGAAAAAAGTAATGTTGGCATTGTTTGCTGTTTTAACATTGGCGGCCTGCACGGGTTCTTATCGTTCGGGAAATTGTGAATATGATTTCTTGTTGCACAAAGATCTTTCTGTTTCTAAATGGATTGGCGCTGTGACTGGTTGCTAATTTGAAACAGGATGTAAAAAATATGGGGCGACTTTTCGCCCCGTTTTTTTTGTGAATTTTTTTTATTTATAAACCACAACCATCGCCGGGCGCAAGACCACATCACCATACATGTATCCGGTCTGCATTTCTTGGCATATTGTGTTTGATGTATGCGTCGCGTCCGCCGGCACAGTTGATATAGCACTGTGGAATTGTGGGTTTAACGGTTGTCCAACACTTTCGATTTTAACAATTCCAATTTGTGCAAACGCAGATTCAATCGCCATTGCCAATGATTTTATACCCGCGTCATCTGGGGCCTGTTTTAATGCCGCATCCAACGCATCCATCACCGGCAAGAATTTTTTTGCAATACTCATGCCCGCGCCCCGTGCCGCAGATTCCATATCCCGTGCACTGCGCCGACGAGTATTTTCCAATTCGGCAACTGCGCGCATATATTTATCGGTTAAATCAGAAATTTTATCTTGCAAATCTGTAATCTTTACGTCCCGCGCATCCGCCGTATTTGTTGTGCCTGCTGCATCGGCCGCATCTGGTGTATTTGCGTTTGCCGTTGCATTATTGATTTCGACTTGTTCGACCTTTACTTCTTTTTTGTCATCTTCCATAATTTTTACCTATCGTTATTTATTATATTTCATTTGGCATTTTCTATTATAGGGATGAAATCTTGTTTTTTCAAGGATGCGCCCCCAACCAACACGCCATCGACATTTTTTATATTGATAATATCGTGCACATTTTGCGCGGTGACGGACGCGCCATACAAAATTGGCGTATTTGCAAACCCCATATCATCCAAAGTTTTGCGAATAATTTTGTGCATATTTTCAATATCAGACATATCGGGTGTTATGCCGCGTCCAATTGCCCAACGCGGTTCATACGCGATTATAAAACCACCGTCTGTTGCGCACACCGGCACAGATTCCCGCACCCCACGCACAACAACATCCGTGCCAATACCGGCATCGCGTTCGGTGTCTGTTTCGCCAACGCATATAATCGGCAATAAATCATTTTCGATTGCGCGCGCCGCGCGTATCGATACATCCGCATTTTTGTCATGCAATTCGTCGCGAGTTTCACTGTGCCCGACCAGTGTCGCCACCGCGCCCGTTGCGCGCACCATTGCCGCCGACACGTTCCCGGTATGTGCGCCACCGTCAAATTTACTGACATTTTGGGCGCCAATCATAACGGCCGCGTTTCCCGCGCGCAACATAGTGTATGGCACGCACAACGCTATACGCACATCACCCGTTGCCACGCGCGATATTGCGTCAATCATATCGTCCAACGCCGCACGCGAACCGTTCATCTTCCAATTACCCGCAATAATTTTCATTATAAAATCCCTCTTTTTTTTCATTGCGTTAAAATATCACTTTTGCTATGGTAACCCAAAAGGAAACAAAATGCTAGAATATTTACGTAATGCATCGGAAAAACCATTGGCGAAATTTTTGATTGCCATATTGGCTTTTTCGTTTATTGGATGGGGCGTTGCCGAATGGATTTTTGGCGGCGGTGCGGGTGATATGACATTGGTTCGCGTTGGCGATTCCGAAATCAGTGTGAATCAATTTTCATCTCAAAAATCGCGGATATTGACCAATATGCCGCGCGAGCAACAGCGTGCAATCTATACCGACGCGAACGCGACAAAATCGTTTAACAATTATATTATGGGCGATTTGACGGCGGCGCAAATGGTTCAAAACCGCGCACGCGATTTGGGATTTGTGGTGTCCGACCACCGTATCGCACGCCAAATTCGCGATATCCCGGCATTTCAACAAGACGGCAAATTTTCATCATCGCGTTTTGATATGGCGTTGTCTGCAAACGGTTTAACCGAACAAGCGTTGGCGGACGTTTTGCGTGCGGATATTGTGCGCGCGATGGTATTGGGGCCAATGGGTGAAAAAATTCCTGTGCCGGATTTTGCGGTTGATGCGATGTATAACGCGCGATATGCAACCCGCGACATTGAATATAAAATTGTGAACTTTGATGATTTTAATGTTGCAAAACCGTCAGACGATGCGTTGCGTGAATATTATGCGGTGCACCCGAAAACATTACCGGAAACGCGTGGTGTATCATACGTGTTTGTTCCGACCGACATGTCCAAACCCGATGCGTTTGATGCCGGCATGCAACGCATAACCCATGTCGAAGATGAAATCATCGGTGGCGACACATTGGAATCTGCCGCGAAAAAGCACGGTGCGAAATTTGTGAAATTATCGGCGTTTGCGCGTAATGGTGCGGCGAACGATGCGAACATCACGCCACAAATGGTTGCGCAAATATTTAATATGGATGCGGGCGCCGATACCGAAATTATCGAGGGCAAAAAAGGTTTCATGATAATTCACCTGGATACGATAAACCCGGCGAAAACTGCGGATTTTGCATCGGTGAAAAATGAATTGGTGCCTGCATGGATTCGCACAGAGAAACGGAAATTGGCATACGAACGCGCAAACGAAATTTTGGTTGATTTGAACCAGAATAATAAAATGTCGGGTGCAACACATAAAACCGTGACGCGTACCGACGGTGCGCCGATGGCGGTGCTGTCTGATGCGTTTAATAATGCAATTGGCACAAATAAAATTGTTGAAACACCGAACGGATTTTATGTAATGTCGGTGAAATCGGAAAACGCGCCCCGAACAGACGCGAAAAAACGTGCCGATTTGCGTCGTGAAATGGAAAATATGAACGCATATCAAACTCAGGCCGATTATAACAAATTCTTGCAGCGGAAATATCCGGTAAAAATAAACAGCAAGGTTTATAACCGTTATATTGAAAAATAAAACCCCGCCCATCCGGGCGGTTTTTTAATTCCGCCCCAAGCGTCAGCGTGGGGAGGGGGACCGTCGGAGACGGTGGAGGGGGTAAACCAGAGTGCAGTGTGCAGAGTTTATCCGTCTCTGCTGTCGCAGAGCCGCGACTGTGGTTGATGAATAATTATTATTCTGGATATTCCCCGTCTTTTCTGTGCGCCAGCACAAAAAGAAGGGGGGGACCGCGCAGCGGTGGGGCAGTGCAAAAAAATATTGCACACGCAAAAAATTTTTTTCTATAATGCAAATGTGAATCCATAAAACCAAGGGAGTTGGATTCCGGTGGCTTTAGCAGGCCTAAAAACTCCGGTGCAGAACTTGCATCGTTATCCCAAAGTGTTCACTATACCCGATTCGATTCGTATCGGGGGGCTTTGCGTAACAATTCATTTTTTGCACCGACATTTTTATCTCGGTGCCGGATTAAAAATCTTTCACCAAATAAAAATGTAAATTTTATCCCGTATATGATAACGCCCCAATGCCCATGTTTGGTTTGGCGGGGGTGCCGCGGTGTCGGATAGAAACGCCCGTGGAATCATTGAGTTTTTGATTTGCTAACACCCCGGCCGTATTCCCGCTATGGATTTGGCGGTTTTTTTATTTTTTGCGAACGCGAAAATAGAAAAAACGGACGTTTTGTTTTGCCGGGAATTTTAAACCGAATTCAATTCCCAGTAAAAAAAATCGAAGGCCATAAAAGTCCCGGCATACAAAACCCCACCGCACGATTCCGGACAAAGTGCAACGCACTTTGTCATTGCGAGCGAACGAGTTCAATTTGCGCATATCGGGCCCCACGAAATTGCAAAATTTTGTGGGTGATGTTAGCGCAAAGCCGAACGAGTGAGACGTGGCAATCCAGTAAATAATAAAGCCGTCGGCTGTGCCGACACTTTAATCAACCTGGATCCCCACGTGTCGCAAAACTGCGAATGCGCGACATCGCAGGTTTTGCTCCCTCGGGATGACACAACGGTTTCACCGTTGTGTGAAACAAAAATCGAAAAGAAAAGGACGGGAAAAATGAGAAAAATTTTATGTGCGTTGTTGGGATTGTTATTCACCATATCTGCAAACGCGGCGTGTAAAAATTTATTTGATCCAACTAAGGCCGTGTTGGGCGATATAAACACCAATGGTGTTATAGGTGAATTATCGTATCGAATTGTTAGTGATTTTATCCCTGTGGTTCCTGGGCAAAAATATGTCGTCAGTGGTCAAATGTATATGGCGAATTCGGGCTTGCGCGATTTTGGTCCGTTTATTACCGGATATTATAATGCCAATAAAGAGTTTATCAGTGGTTCTAGAACTGCGCAGTCCAATCGTTATATTACAATCCCTGATGGGGTCAGTTATGCTCGTGTTGAATATGGTGCACCAACTAACGAGGGCACCGCGATTATCGCACAAAGCAAATTACAGTTCGAACAAGGTGACACCGCAACACCATATTGTTCTGCATGTGATGGTGAGATTAAAAACAGTCTAAATTTGTTTAATTTCACACAATATGATCAATACAAACAGGCTGATGGAACATATAGAGCGCCTGCATACGATTTATCAGGTATTCAAATTAATGCGACCTCAGATATGATTGGAAAAACATATACATTTTCTGTGTTTTTTGATTTAACAAAAGAAGATGCTCCAACATACATGACTGTACTAAGCTATATAGGTGGAGTTGTTAAAGAAGGTACCAAGACTTACGAAACAGGATATAGTAAAGTTACGTTCACGCCAACATCTACAAATGACTATTTTGGTATAACCTATGGTTCTAATGGCAATAAGTATGTGACATTTTCAGAAATACAATTAGAACAAGGAAGTGAAAGAACAACATATCATCCGTATGGTTCTTATTGCCAACAGAATATCCGCGTGGCAACCAC
>DFKW01000001.1:0-2708 GCA_002373935.1 Alphaproteobacteria bacterium UBA3635
TGTTTCAAGATGTCCAAAACATTCAAACCAATCGTCGGCAACGCATCAACATTTGCGATATTTGCCACAGATTTTTTGAAGTTTTCATCCAATTCTGCCGCACCCACAAACAAAACAGATTTCAAATCCAATTTTTTCAACTGTTTTGCCATTGTGCTTGTTTTGGCTGCTTTGACCTTTTCAGAATCAATAACAATCAAATTGCCATCTTGTAATTTAGAAGACAATGCCATTTTCAAACCCAATGCGCGGATTTTCTTTGGCAAATCAATGCTGTGGTCACGAACAACCGGACCATGCACGACACCACCGCCACGCATGTGAACATTGTATCTTTCACCTTGACGGGCATTACCTGTCTTTTTTTGTTTATATGCCTTGCGACCACTGCCGGCCACATCAGACACCGTTTTCACCGCATGCGTTCCCGCACGGGCATTTGCACGTTGCCAAGTAACAACACGATGCAAAATATCCGCACGTGGAGCAACACCGAATACACTGTCAGCCAATTCGACTTTGCCAACAGATTTACCATCAAAATTTATAATATCTAATTGCATTTTTTCCACCTTACTTATTCTGCAACATTATTTTCTGTTGTTGCTTTTGCCTCTGTTTCAACTGCTTTGGCGGCTGTTGGCACTGGCAATTCTTTTTGTTCTTTTTTCACGGCATCTGTGACCAATACAAATGTTCCATTTGCACCCGGGACCGCACCTTCGACGAATACCAAGTTTTCGGCATCATCCACGCCAAAGATTTTCAAATTTTGAACGGTGACGGTTTCATTTCCCATTTGTCCGGCCATTTTTTTGCCTTTTAATACACGACCCGGCCATTCACGCATACCGGTTGAACCCAAAGAACGATGGGCCTTTAACACACCGTGGGATGCTTCTTTACCGCCAAAGTTATGACGTTTCATTGCACCCTGGAATCCTTTACCTTTGCTGGTCGCTTGGACATCAACAAATTGTCCGACAACGAAATGAGACGCAGACAATTGTGTTCCACTTGGGATAACACAATCATCCGACACGCGGAATTCAACAACCTTGCGATATGGTTTTACACCCGCTTTTTCTGCCGCCACGGCCTGGGGTTTGGCAACATGTTTTGCGCGTGCCTCGCACACACCAAGGATGTTTGCAACATACCCATTTTTTTCCATTGTACGATTTCCAATAACTGCACAATCGCCAACAGACAAAACTGTGACTGCATGTGCCACGCCCGCATCATCATACAGACGCGTCATTCCTATTTTTGTTGTAATTAATCCGCTACGTTTCATTTTTTTATGCCTTTTTTATTTGTCAGAGGTTAATAAACACACCTTTATCAACCTAACAATTACAATTTAATTTTCACATCAACACCAGACGCCAAATCCAACTTCATCAAGGCATCAACTGTCTGGGGGGTTGGATTAACAATATCGACAACCGCCTTGTGATTGCGGATTTCGAATTGTTCACGCGATTTTTTATCGACGTGTGGAGAACGATTGACCGTAAATTTCTGAATCAATGTCGGCAAGCGAACAGGCCCCACGACATCTGCGCCGGTGCGCTTTGCAGTTTTGACCAATTCGTCAACCGATTCAATCAACACACGGTGATCAAATGCCGTCAATTTAATGCGAATTTTTGATGTTGGTACCATTTTGTTCGTTTCCTTATTTTTTTGTATTTCTGTCATGCGACAGCGGGGACTTAGTTTATCACAAAACTCCCCGCCGTCAAGACATTTGTTTTATTATTTGTTGATTTTAGATACAACACCTGCACCTACTGTGCGTCCGCCTTCACGAATAGCGAAACGGCGACCTTCACTCATGGCGATTGGCGCAATCAGTTGAACTGAAATACGAACGTTATCGCCCGGCAAGACCATTTCTTTGCCTTCTGGCAATGTGATTGTACCCGTCACATCAGTTGTGCTGAAATAGAACTGAGGACGATAGTTCGAGAAGAACGGAGTATGACGACCGCCTTCTTCTTTCTGCAAGATGTACACTTCCGCTTCGAAATCTGTATGCGGGGTGATAGAACCCGGTTTGCAGATGATTTGACCACGTTCCACATCTTCTTTTTTGGTTCCACGCAACAACAAACCAACGTTATCACCGGCCTCACCTTGATCCAACAATTTGCGGAACATTTCAACGCCAGTAATAGTTGTTTTTTGTGTTGGACGCAAACCAACGATTTCTGCTTCGTCACCAACTTTCACGACACCAGATTCAATACGGCCGGTAACCACGGTTCCACGACCAGTGATTGAAAATACGTCTTCGATTGGCATCAAGAACGGTTTATCAACCGGACGTTCTGGCATTGGGATGTATTCATCGCACGCTTTCAACAAAGCATCAATGGATTCTTTGCCCAAACCGTCTTTCTTTTCTTCCAATGCGGAAATTGCAGAACCACGGATGATTGGTGCATTATCGCCATCGAAATCGTTCGCAGACAACAATTCACGAATTTCCATTTCAACCAATTCCAACAATTCAGGATCGTTCGCCAAATCGCATTTGTTCAAATAAACGACGATTTTTGGAATACCCACCTGACGTGCCAACAAAATGTGTTCACGTGTTTGTGGCATTGGACCATCAGTTGCCGCAACGACCAAAATCGCACCGTCCATTTGCGCCGCACCGGTAATCATGTTTTTAACATAGTCCGCGTGTCCCGGGC
>DFKW01000001.1:2773-31476 GCA_002373935.1 Alphaproteobacteria bacterium UBA3635
CAGTCAACGTGTGCATAGTGACGATGTTCGGTTTCATATTCCACGTGTGCGGTGTTAATTGTTATACCACGTGCTTTTTCTTCTGGGGCGTTATCGATTTGATCAACACCTTTTTGAGCATCGATACCAACACCATAATAGTGCACAATCGCAGCCGTCAAAGTTGTTTTACCGTGGTCAACGTGACCGATGGTACCAATATTGACGTGTGGCTTGGTTCTTACATATTTTTCTTTTGCCATAGTTTTGTTCTCCTTATAAGGTTTTGTTAAACAGATTTCCGAAATCTGGTTTCGAATACAATCATAAACCAGAAATCAAAAATCGCAATCTTTTTTTATTTTGTCATTTTCTTTATGACTTCATCGGCAACATTTTGCGGTACTTCGTCATAGTGCGACAATTCCATATACGGATTTGCACGTCCCTGGGACAAAGAACGCAGGGTTTTTACGTAACCGAACAAATTCGCCAATGGCACGAACGCAGAAATCATTTGATTACCAAATTGTGTTTCGATGCCGTTGATTTGACCACGACGACTGTTCAAGTCACCGATAATGTCACCGACGTATTCTTCCGGTGTTGTCACCGAAAGTTTCATAATCGGTTCCAATAATTTTGGCGATGCCTTTTTCATTGCTTCACGGAAGCATGCACGCGCCGCAATTTCAAAGCACAACACATTAGAGTCAACTTCGTGATATTTACCATCAACCAATGTTGCCTTGAAATCCACAGTTGGATAGCCAATCAAAACACCTGTTTGTTGTGCTATCTTTAACCCTTTCTCAACGCCGGGGATGTATTCTTTTGGAATCGCACCACCGACAATTTTATTTTCAAATTGGTAACCCGCGCCCGGTTCCAACGGTTCAAATTCAATTTTAACCTGGGCATATTGACCCGAACCACCAGATTGCTTTTTATGTGTATATTCTTCGGTCACAGGTTTACGGAATGTTTCACGATATGCGATACGCGGTTCACCGACATTAACATCAACCTTGAACTCACGCAGCAAACGATCAACCAAAATTTCCAAATGCAATTCACCAACACCCGACAAAATCGTTTGCCCAGATTCTTCGTCAACCGACACGCGGAAAGACGGGTCTTCTTTGGCCAACGCCTGCAGTCCCAGGGACATTTTTTCAATATCGGCCTTGGTTTTTGGTTCAACCGCAATCGAAATAACCGGTTCTGGAACATGAATAGATTCCAAAATAATCGGATTTGCCTCGTCACACAGTGTATCGCCGGTAATTGTTTCCTTCATACCAACCAATGTGATAATATCACCCGCAGACGCTTCTTTGATTTCTTCACGGGTATTCGCATGCATCAACAACATACGACCCACGCGTTCGCGTTTATCACGGGTTGAATTGTAAATATATGAACCCGATTGCAATTTTCCGGAATAAATACGGATAAACATCAAATTACCAACGAACGGGTCATTGGCAACCTTGAACGCCAACGCACTGAACGGTTCTTTTGGATCCGCATGACGTTCTGCTGGTGTTTTACCATCCATTTTTGTTCCTTTGATTGCAGGAATATCCAATGGAGACGGCAAATAATCAACAATTGCATCCAACAATGGTTGAACACCCTTGTTCTTGAACGCCGTTCCGCACAATACCGGAACAAAATTCTGTGCAATCACACCCTTGCGCAACAATTTTTTAATCGTCGCGATATCAGGGGTTTTGCCTTCCATATATTCTTCCATAACCGCATCATCTTGGGTCACGGCTTCTTCAATCAATTTATCATGTAATTCTTGGGCCTTGGCCTTTAATTCTTCGGGAATTTCAATTGTCACCGGATGAGAACCCGTTTCATCTTCCCAAATCAAGCCCTTCATTTCCAAAACATCGACAACACCGCGGAAATCTGCCTCGGCACCGATAGGGAAATTCAAAACCAATGGATTTGCACCCAAACGTTCACGTATCATATCAACACAGCGGAAAAAGTTTCCACCAATACGATCCATTTTATTGATAAAGCAAATACGCGGCACATTATAACGGTCGGCCTGGCGCCACACGGTTTCTGTTTGTGGTTGCACACCCGACACAGATTCAAACACCGCAACCGCACCGTCCAACACGCGCAGTGAACGTTCCACTTCCATTGTAAAGTCCACGTGTCCCGGTGTATCAATCAAATTGATACGATGATCGCGCCAAAAACATGTTGTTGCCGCAGACGTAATTGTAATACCACGTTCTTGTTCTTGGACCATCCAGTCCATTGTGGCGGCACCATCGTGCACTTCGCCAATTTTATACGTTTTCCCGGTATAGAACAAAATACGTTCCGATGTAGTAGTTTTACCAGCGTCAATATGCGCCATAATTCCTATATTACGGTACATATGTAATGGGGCGGTTTTTCCAACAGACATTTATCTTTCCTTTTCTTAAATTTATTACCAACGGAAATGAGCAAACGCTTTATTCGCTTCTGCCATTTTATGTGTATCGATTTTCTTTTTAAACGCACCACCGGTACCGTTTAACGCATCACGCAATTCTGCAAACAAACGTTCTTGCATCGAACGTTCACCACGTTTACGGGCAAACATAACCAACCAACGCAACGCAAGGGTTTGTTGACGATCGGCACGAACCTCGACCGGAACTTGGTATGTTGCACCACCAACACGACGACCTTTGACCTCGACCGATGGTTTTAACGCATCCACGGCCTCTAAAAACATCGCCAATTCATCTTTGCCGTCTTTGGCCAAAGTTTTCAATTTATCCAATGCACCATAAACAATGTTTTCGGCAACTTCTTTTTTACCGTCCCACATAACAACATTGATACATTTTGCAACAACCAGATTGTTATATTTAGAATCTGGCAAAATTTCGCGTTTTGTTGCAGCTTTACGTCTTGACATATTTTATTCCTTTTGTTTTCTTCACCCGTGGGTCACCCCCGGATTACTCACCTGCTTATATCACAGATGTATTATTTTTTACTTTTGGCCCCATATAAAGAGCGACCTTGTTTTCTTGATTCGACACCCTTGGTATCCAATACACCACGGATAATGTGATATTTCACACCGGGCAAGTCCTTGACACGACCACCACGAATCATAACCACACTGTGTTCCTGCAAATTATGTCCCTCGCCCGGGATGTATGCAGTCACCTCGCGTCCGTTGGCCAATTTTACACGGGCCACCTTACGTTGTGCCGAGTTAGGTTTCTTTGGTGTTGTGGTATAAACACGTGTGCAAACACCACGTTTTTGCGGACTGGCCATCATATCAGGGGCGGTACTTTTTACCACTTTCTTTTTACGCGGCTTCCGAATCAGTTGATTTACTGTTGGCATTCAAAATCTCTTTGTTTTTACTTTACTTTTTTGTTTACACAAAACCACCCTATCAAACTTATTCCAAATGCACGCATTTGGTTATAAATCTGTAAAAAGTTCCGGTTTTCTGTATATTTTTGCACTTTCCTTACTTACACGGAAAGCAGACCCAGTATAACCCCCATTATCAAAATTGTCAAGGATTTTTCTGGTCAAACCCGCGGTTTTTCGCCTTGCACAAAACACACACCCTATAAAATCCGCCATTACAACAAACAATATCTAAAAAAGTGCCGTTTTTCCGCCAATAATATAAAAAACACCGCCCAATCGGACGGTGTTTTTTTTCGAATACATCAAATTCATTAGAATGAATATGCGGCACCCAAACGGAACTGATGATATGCGACATGGAATTTGTCAGCAATCGCAGAATCAACTTTATCCACAGACGACAAATATCTATATCCTAAATCAAATGTCCATGTGTTGCACATTGTGTATGCGATACCGCCGCCAACCTGCCATGCAAAAGAGTGCGGATTGTCGATATCTGCATTAATGTGATTCCATTGATAACCGGCACCGGCGCCAACATATGGTGTCAATCCCAAAATTGTTTTCATATCCAAATAAACATTGGCCAAAGCAGTATTGGAACGCATCCACATACTATCTGCACCATCGTCCATAACAAAACCATTTGCGAAATCATATTCAACCTCGCCACGGATTGCCAAACCCGGCATCACAGATTGTTTTACACCAAACGCCACGGACAAATCATAAGCAAAATCATCATTCATAAATGCGCCATTGTGTTCATGATTTTGATACAATGTTGCCGTCGGAACCGTATAACCAACATGACCCGCAATATACGGTGTCGCAGCATTCGCCGCCGATACAGCCATCACAGCAACCAAAGAAGATAAAGCAATTTTTTTCATGAATTATTCCTTTCCTTTTGTTAACACTATAACAGGAAACTTCTTATCCCTGTTGCTACTATTTTACTACACTTCTGTTGCAGATGTCAAAAAAAAGATAATTTGCATACCGCCGATTTTTGTGTTATAATTCGCCCAGATTTTTTGAAAATTCTTTCATTTCCACCAACCCCAATGAAACCTTATGATTTTTATTAAAAATTTTAATGATTTGTTTTTTCAAAAAAACATCTATGACGAAATTCACAATATTATTTTTTCATATTTTTAATCTCGCGCCAATCGGCATGATTTTTCAAATGTTCTTCATATGTATTTGAAAATTTATGTCCGCCATTGCCATCCGCCACAAAAAACAGGTAATTTGTGTCCGCCGGTTTTAACACCGCACGTATTGCATCGCGCCCAACATTTGCAATTGGTCCGGGTGGCAACCCTTTGTTTCGATATGTATTATATGGACTGTCCAATTTCAAATGCCCCGTCAATAACGCCTCGCCCTGCATATCCCCCAGTCCATCTGTCAAAACATACACAACCGTCGGATCGGCCTGCAAACGCATATCCGCACGCAACCGATTCAAATACACACTGGCTACGACAGGCATTTCCGATGTATATAAAGTTTCCTTTTGCACAATGGATGCCAATGTCACCACATCATGCCACGATTGCAATGGGCGTGGAAACCTGCGCGATTCAAAATTTTGCTTAACCGTATCCATTTTACGACGCGCCAAATCCAACACCGCCAAACGTGGTGTTCCGCGTGCCACACGATATGTATCCGGAAATACATCACCATCGGCAATACTGCATACCGGCGCCATAGCACCAACCGCACAATCAACATCACCCGTCAGTCCATCCGTATTTGCCAACAATATTTTTATCTGTTTTAATGTCAGACCCTCGGGGATTAAAATTTTAACCGTTGCCACATCACCATTTACCAACATTTTTGCGATTCGCCACGCCGACACACCACGGGGAATTTCATATTGACCAACCTGAATCCGGCCGCCCATGCCACGCACCGCCAATTTGAACGAAGATGTTGAATCGATTAAATCGTTTGCCTTTAATGCGTTTGCAACATCTGCGACCGTTGCACCCGGCGCCACCGTCACCAACACAGATTTACGCGTTGCAACACCGAACAAAGTGAACACCCCGACAAAAACCACCACAACAAAGATAACAAAGCCAGTGTGTTTCTTTAACAAACGTTTGAAAAATTTTTTGAACATTTTCGCCATGATGTTGAATTATACAAAAATAAATGAAAAGTCAAAAACACAAACAATAATTTTTTTATTTTTTTGCATCATAATAATCACGAATGCGGCGAACATACTCGTCCAAGTTTATTTTCGACACACGCGTTTTGAACTTTTGAATTTTTGCATCATAATTTTGCACATTGATTACATGCGACCGATTTTTCACAGCATCCAATTCCATAGAATTCATTGCATCTGTATGATGTGTTAAATCTTTGTA
This sequence comes from Alphaproteobacteria bacterium UBA3635, assembly GCA_002373935.1. Classification (GTDB taxonomy): domain Bacteria; phylum Pseudomonadota; class Alphaproteobacteria; order Rs-D84; family Rs-D84; genus Enterousia. Next base: position 8,572 of record DFKW01000001.1, read on the forward strand.
TTTTGTAATATCAAAAACATAATCTTCATCATATAACCAATAAACGACAACATTTTTATACCCCCGTGTTTGTTCAATTAAATATTTATATGGACGCATCCGACAATCAAAGTTTTTAAAATCATACGCCCAATACAAACCGCTGTATGGCGAAATAATCAAATGAAACACCGTATCTTGATTTTGAAACAACGGCACCAATTCTTGATTAATTACCAATTTATACTTTTCATCATTTATATCACAATGCGTATCATTTTCCAACAACATACGAAACGCATCTTGGATTTGTGTATCGGTTGATTCGGCAGCAATCCAATTTTCGAAACCACCAAATCGTCTGGAATAAAATGGTTTATCAATCCATGCACACGGACGATCAAAAACATTTGTTTTTAACATGTGACAATGCTTACCAAAAAATATACAACTTAACGCATTTGTTTGAAAATAAGTTTTCCATTTTGCAGAAAATTCATCCAAATATAAATTTGGATTAAAATTCCCCTCTATGCGTCCCAATTCAAACCAATGGTCATCTATCACAGTAATAACATTTTTTATTTTATGATTTTTTAACGCCCAATTTATTGTGGTCAACCGTTCAAAAGGCCGCTGTGCACCAAAAGATAAATTCATCCATTTGCCACCAATTTTTTCATTTGCGTCCATTGCAGATGTATTTTCCATCATTGACGAACCAAATATCAAATTATCAAAATCCATAAATTTGATTAAACCATAATTTTGAACACGAAAATCACCATACACCTGATTGCGATTCCATAATTTTTTATGAAAAATCATATACGGGTCCGACACATAAATCATTACAACCATAAACGCGACAATCGCACAAAATATTTTAATAAAATATAAAAACGCATTTTTGTAATACATGTGCCCCGCCCTTTCTAGAAATTAAAATATATAAATTCAGTATATGGAATCATTATCATTTTAACCAATATCATAACCGCAACAACCGCCAAACCACCGCCCCATACCAGCGCAGATTTTTTATTTGTCACCTTGACATGTTTTACCAAATCCATTGAATTTGGCAATAATAAACACCCGACAATCAACGCAATCACAATTGCAAATGTCAAATATGTACCACTGCCAAAAAACTTTAAATTTTGTGGTGCAAACAAATGAGTTAAATCAAACATTGGAAACAATATTTTCCACACATCGTGAAACGATTTTGCACGGAAAAATATCATTGAAATATTTATAAAATTAAATGTAATAAACCACGCCAGCCACTTTTTCATACAAAAATTCATTTTATGCCACACGCGCCAGACAACATTTGCCAACCCATGCAACGCACCCCACGCGACAAAAGTCCACGCCGCCCCATGCCACAGGCCACCAATTAAAAACACCATAAACACATTTGCCAACGCGCGCGAATACCCGCGTCGATTTCCACCCAACGGTATATAAATATAATCGCGCAAAAACCGCGACAAAGTAATATGCCACCGCCGCCAGAAATCTTGGATATTTAATGCCTTGTACGGACTGTTGAAATTGATTGGCAAATTGATATTAAACATCCGCGCCAACCCCATCGCCATATCGCAATAACCACTGAAATCAAAATAAATCTGGATTGTATAAGACAACGACACAAACCACGCCTGGAGAGTTGTCAATTCCGTCATTGTATCAAACCCAGTGTTTGCAAACCCGGCAAAATAATCGGCAATCATAACCTTTTTGAATAAACCAACCAAAAATAAAAACACACCAATAAAAATATGCCGATAATTTTTCACCCAATTTCGCAAGGACGCAAATTGAGGCATCATTTCATAATGCGCAACAATCGGTCCCGCAATCAATTGCGGAAAAAATGTCACAAACAAAGAATAATTCAAAAAATTATACCCACGGGTCAGGCCACGATAACTGTCCACCAAATACGCAATCTGTTGAAATGTGAAAAACGATATAGCCAACGGCAACGCAATATTTTTCGCATTTATTGCCAAACCCGCCACCGCGTTCATGTTTTCTATTATAAAATCAATATATTTGAAATATCCCAGCAATAAAACATTTACAACAACACCAAACGTCAACAACAATTTTTTATATTTATTATCAATACGATTTAACCCGCTCCCCACAAAGAAATTAAACACCATCGACACCAAAATCAACGGCAAATACGAAACATTCCACGCAGAATAAAAAAACAAAGACGCAATCACCAACCATACCCGCGCGCCAATACCCATACGATGTGCGCACAGCCAAAAATACCCGACCAATGTTATCGGCAAAAATAAAAATATAAAAGGTAATGAGTTAAATAACATTGTGAATTTTATCCGTATCTATACGCAACATCAGTTTATACCACCCTACCGCATGTCGCAACAAAAATTTGCTAATGCAATGACGATGCACCAAATCCAATTGTCAATCCGACCAAAAACAAAACCGGCATATCGCCGGTTTAATTTTTGCTACACTCCAAAGAAAGGTCTGCATCACCCATAGCATTAAAAAGAAGAATAGTAACAGGATTCCCTCGACACGGTTGTGTCTGCGGGGAAACCGTAACGATTTGATTGCACTGCGTTTATCAAATCTACTTGTGTTCCCTCGACACTCTCGTGTCTGCGGGGAAACCGTGACGATTTGATTACACTGCGTTTATCAAATCTACTTGTTTTCGAACCAGCCATTGCTAACGCAATGACGATGCACCAAATCCAATTGTCAATCCGACCAAAAACAAAACCGGCATATCGCCGGTTTAATTTTTGGTCGGAGTAACAGGATTCGAACCTACGACCTCTACGTCCCGAACGTAGCGCTCTACCAGACTGAGCTATACTCCGTTGTGATGCATATCTTACAACACAAAAATAAAATTTCAAATATTATTTTACGCGTTTGAAAACAACCGATGCGTTTGTTCCACCAAACCCAAACGAATTGCTCAATGCGGCATCAACCCGACGTTTTTGCGCCACATTCGGCACCAGGTTGAAATTTCCAACCTCCTCTATCGGATTTTCCAGGTTGATTGTCGGCGGTACAATATTATCGCGTATTGCCAAAACACTGAATATCGCCTCTATCGCGCCGGCGGCACCAAGAAGATGCCCCGTCATTGATTTCGTTGATGACATACACGCGCCGTTATCACCGAACAATTCGCGCACCGCAATCAATTCACCGACATCGCCCAGTCCGGTTGATGTTCCATGCGCATTTACATAATCGATATCCTCAGGTTTCAATCCCGCGTCATCTATTGCCAATTTCATTGCACGCATACCGCCCACACCATTCGGCGCCGGTGCCGTAATATGATGCGCATCGGCGGTCATACCGGCACCCGCCACCTCGGCATAGATTTTTGCACCACGGCGGACGGCATGTTCATATTCTTCCAATACCAATATTCCGGCACCTTCGCCCAAAACGAACCCATCGCGCGCCGCATCCCACGGCCGTGATGCATGCGCCGCATCATCATTACGCGTTGACAATGCACGCATCGCCGAAAATCCCGCCACCGCCAATGGGGTCACCGCGGCCTCGGTTCCGCCGGCAATCATAATATCGGCACGCCCAGAACGAATTAAATCCAATGCCAACGCAATAGAATGCGACCCCGTCGCACACGCGGTTGCCGTCGCCAAATTTGGGCCACGCAGACCATATTTAATTGACACATACCCCGCCGTCATATTGACAATTGCCTTTGGCACAAAAAACGGACTGACAAACCGTGGACCGCTTTGTATTAAATCGGCATCTGTATCCGTTATCGTTTGCACACCACCAATACCACTGCCGATACTGACACCGAAACGGTCCGCATCATATCCACCGTCCACCAGGCCCGCATCGCGCATTGCCTCGTCACTTGCCACCATGCCATAAATAATATCTAAATCCATTTTGCGTTGTTCGCGCGGGTCAACAACCGTATCCGGGTTAAATTCCCCGGGTTTTTCACCACGCACCGGCACACCGGCAATTTGCGATGCAAACCCCGACGCATCAAATTTATCAATTTTGCGAACGCCCGACACGCCCGCCAATATATTTTTCCATGCATATTCAACGCCGGTGCCCACAGGACAAACAATTCCCATACCGGTCACAACAACTTTTTTCATAAATCTAAATCCTTTGTTTTATAACGGACATATCATAATATATTTTTAACAAAAATTACAGAAAAAAAATCCGCCACACGGGCGGACAAAATTTCTTAACGCCAAAATTTTATTTTCTGTGCGCGTCAATGTATTTCACTGCATCGCCAACTTTTTCCAATTTCGCAGCATCTTCATCCGGAATTGTGATATTAAATTCTTTTTCAACCTCCATCACGAATTCAACGACGTCCAAAGAATCCGCGCCCAAATCGTTCACAAAAGTCGCGCTTTCTGTGACATCGGCCTCTTTGACACCCAATTTATCTACAATAATCTTTCTGACTTGTTCAAAAGTTGACATTTTTTATCCTTTATTTTTGTTAACTTGTCCGCCCCACAAAAAACACGGGCGTTGATTAAGTATAAATGTACCACTTTACACACCAACTGTCAAGGGATTATAACAAACTATAACAAAACCTTGACAAATAAAAATTTTAATATAAAGAGTATTTTTCTAATAATTTATTCATATTTTCGCGCAAATCTTCGCGGTCGGCGGCCCATTTCAAACGACGCATTAAAAATTTATACACATCATCCATGCGCAGATTTGGCATACCCGCGGCATTTACAACATTGTGCCACGCAACACGCGGATCGGCCAGGTGATTTTTACACCGCCCAACAAAGACCCAATCACCATATTGCGCCATATTTTCCAACAACACCACCGCCATATTAGACAACGGCCAATCACGCCACATATAATGATTAAAATCCAAATCTTCCCACCGCATAGACAACACTTTGCTTTTCGGCAAAAATGAATATATCAACATCAAAAACGCATTACGCATAACATCCGTATCCACCGCACGAATTGCATCTATCAACCGCAAGAAACTGTCATCTGTCAACGGACTGACCCGGCGCGATTGTTGAATTTTTGGCAAATTTTCAACCGGGTTTGTTTTCGCATAGCCCTGCTCTATGGCGTATTTGAAAACACTGTTTAATACTTCCTGCATACGGGCGGCAACAGCCACACCATGAATTTTCGACACCACATTTTTGATATCCCTCTCTGATATTTCTGAAATGTTTTTATCGAACAAATCCGCCAAATGCAAATTCACCGCGCGCACCAATTTAACCTGGGAATCTTCACTTCTGCGCACCTTGTTTTTTAAATAAATTTCCCAAAAATCATGAAAAGAAATTTTCTTGCGTCGCACCGGCAGTTTTTTATTTGACTCATTTAATACCGTCACAACCCGGTCACGTGCCGTCTCGATATCCATATCCGGATACGACCCAATAATCACGCGTTTATCACGCCCACGAACACGACGACGCACAAAGAAAGTTTTTGCCCCACGCGATGTCACATACATACGCAAACGCGGTTCTGAAATATCTTGGACGACATCAAACCCCACCTCGGGCGCGGGCAGATTATCCAAAATATACGGATTAAAGAAAAATTGGTGCGCCATGATTTTTCCTTTTTTTTATTTTCCAACCTTTAATGCGTTTATAAATGCAGATTGCGGTATTTCGACATTTCCAAATGTCCGCAGACGTTTTTTACCCTCTTTCTGCTTTTCCAGCAATTTGCGTTTACGCGTAATATCACCACCATAGCATTTTGCGGTCACATCCTTGCGATATGCGGCGATAGTTTCACGCGCGATAATTTTTCCACCGATTGCCGCCTGGAGTGGTATTTTGAATTGATGCCGCGGGATTAAATCTTTTAATTTTTCAACAATTTGCCGTCCGCGTGATTCTGCCGAAGACCGGTGACACATAAAAGACAAAGGTTCGACATTTTCATCATTTACCAAAATTGAAACTTTGACTAAATCAGATTTTTCATACCCGCACACCGAATAATCAAACGATGCATATCCCGACGAAATCGATTTCACCCTGTCGTAAAAATCAAACACAACCTCGGCCAAGGGCAACCGATATGTCAACACCGCACGATTACCTACATAAGAAATGTTATCTTGGACCCCACGACGCGACGCACACAATTCCATAATTCCACCCAAGTATTTATCCGGCATCATAATTGTCGCCAAAACCCATGGTTCTTCGATATATTCTATTTTTGTGACATCCACCATATCTGCGGGGTTTTCCAAATCCATAACCGACCCATCACGCAGATGTAATTTATACAGCACACTGGGCACCGTGTTTATCAAATCCAAATTAAATTCACGACGCAGACGTTCACTGATAATTTCCATATGCAACAGTCCCAAAAATCCGCACCGCAATCCGAACCCCAGCGCAGATGATTTTTCAACCGTAAATGTGAACGACGCATCATTCAACGCCAATTTTTCCGCCCCCTCGCGCAGGTTTGGATAATCATCCGACGCCATCGGGAAAAACGAAGAAAACACCACCGGCACCGACGGTTTGAATCCCGGCAACGCCGCGCCACCAATTTTGGCATCAACGATTGTATCCCCAACCCGACAATCATGAATTGTTTTCATACCCGTGATAATAAACCCAACCTCGCCAGTGTTTAACACATCGACATCAACCATTTTCGGCGTGAAATACCCGATTTTTTCAATCACATATTCGGCACCCGTCGCAATAAACCGGACCCGTTGACCGCGTTTTAATGTTCCATCAACCACGCGCACCAACACAACAACACCCAAATAAGAATCATACCACGAATCCACCAACAACGCGCGTGTTGAGGCATTTTCATCGCCCGATGGCGCCGGCAATTTATGAACGATTTCTTCTAATAATTCAGGCACCCCCGCGCCGGTTTTGCCCGACACACAAATTGCATCACTCGCATCCAGCCCAATTGCATCCGCAATCTGTTCGCGGCATCCCGCCACATCAGACGACGGCAAATCAATTTTATTTAACACCGGCAGCATTTCCAAATTATTATCCAGCGCCAAATATGCATTTGCCAATGTTTGGGCCTGGACCCCTTGGGTTGCGTCAACCAAAATAATTGCACCCTCGCACGCGGCCAACGAACGCGACACCTCGTAAGAAAAATCGACATGTCCGGGTGTATCCATTAAATTTAATTGATATTCATGTCCATCACGCGCATGATATTTCAACCGCACGGTTTGCGCCTTAATCGTAATACCGCGTTCGCGTTCAATATCCATAGAATCCAAAACCTGGGCCCGCATTTCGCGCGATTGCAGTCCACCACAAAATTCGATTAAACGGTCAGACAGTGTCGATTTACCATGATCAATATGCGCAACAATAGAAAAATTTCTGATATACTCTTGGGACATTTATGATTACCTTTCTGCGGCAATGATAAACCAGTATATCTATAAAATCAAATGATTTGTGCATTAATTGCACTTTGAAAATTGGTCACATCACCGCCATCAGCAAAATTCCCAACCCGGCGACCAAAATCGCCCCAGCGGTCAATTGCCAGAAATATTTTTTCACCAACAAATTCGCGCGTTCTTGGAACCGCCACAGTAAATACCCCACAATCGCGAATCGTCCCGTACGAAACACCGCCGACAATCCCAAAAACAACCATGCCGGGAATCCCATAAACCCGGCGCACATCGCCATCAGTTTATACGGCACCGGCGTCACGGCGGTCATTAAAATAATCAAAACACCGTGTTTAATAAATAAATCTTGGGCCAATTGGAATTGCGCGGCGGACGCAAAGTTTTCAATCAACCACACACCCACCGTATCAAACAGCCACAATCCAATCATATACGCAATCGCGCCACCAACAACCGACCCAATTGACGCCGCAACAACCGTAGGCACGGCGCGACGACGATTTGCGACAATGGGTGGCGTCATAAAAACCTCGGGCGGGACGAACAAGAAAATAGATTCACACACCGTCATCAAAAACACAAAACACGAATACATACGCGTATCGGCCTTGCTTAACATAAAATCAACTAACTTCATGCAAATCCTCCTTTTTTCTTTTCACCCCCCAGATGCGCCATTATAAATTTTTTAACAACGCCTCAATTCTTTCGGCACGTTCAATCGTATCATCATAAACGAATTTAATTTCAGGGGTATATTTTTGATTCATGCGCGACGCCAATTCGAACCGAATTGCACGCGTGACATCATCCAACCGCTTTTGCGCGACGGCCGCATCACCCGCGGCATAAAAATACAGTTTCACAAAACTCAGCCCCCCATGCGCATCCGCACCAGACAAATTGACACCCGCCAAAACCGGGTCATCCATATATTTATCGCGCAATATTTCCGCCACCAAAGTTTGGACATGTGCCGCGATACGATTACCCCGTGGTGAATTACGTCCCGCCCCATCAAATTGCTTTCTCATATCAATACCTTTTTCCCCCAGTATAGCATACCATTTTTAATATTCAAGCAATGGGCCAAACCCACGACAAAAAAATCCCCCGAAAAATCGAGGGATGGGAAAATAACAATTTTTGTCTTTGTGGTGCAGGCGCATCGCCCACATCACAGGTTTTACACGTTTATATGGACATTAAATTTGACCTGTCAAACTATCTGTATCCATAGATGTCCATTCGTATGTTGGTGTTCCATTATTCATAACCATGGTCAGAACACACGGATTACCCGTTGTACAATTGGCACTGTAATCGCCACCAACCGTATTAATTTCGGACAACTTGTGATCCATTGCCACACCGTATTTTAACACCGCTCTTGTCGGGGTTGCAATACCGTTAACCGTATCAACTTTGGTTACGGCTAATCCGTCGGCTGTATCCGTATGATCCAAACCAGATACCTTACTATCAGCATAGTCTTTCAACGCATCGGCGGTTGATGCAACGGCGGAACTGGTTGCAAATTTGGCTTGGTTACCTGCGCCATCAGCCGTAGCAATAGTTAAAGTACCATTAGCATATGTTGCAGATGCAGTTGAATCTGTCATGCTGGATGTTTCATCGTCGATACGTTTTTCAACTGCGGCAACCGTTGGAACATATGAATCCTGCGCTGTTTTTGCTTCTAATAAATTCACACTGGTGCCCTTGGTGTCGTCTGTAACATCTGTCCAGTTTTTGGTTGAATCTCCCTGTTTCGCGATACCACCTTGAACAGAAGCGACGGTTGGTAACCTGTTTGTGTTTGCAGATGTTACGACATTATTTGTTTCTTTTGGAACGTTTGCAATTGCGTCAGCTTCTGCCTTGGCAACACGGGCTTCGACTGCGGCAACCGTTGGAACAAAATTATCAGATTTTCTGCTATCTAAGGTGTTCTTCCATGCTGTTTGTGCTCCAGTTAGTACAGTTTCGTTATGCAACTGATTTGCTTCTCTTCCTTCGGCAATATCTGCAGTAATATTAGTAATGCCTGTACCTTTTAAATATTGAACACCATCTTGAATTGCTTTGCCTTTTACTAATTTTGCGCTATCGGCAGCTGTCGCGACGATATTTGCCTCTGTTGTGTTTTCCACCGCGCTTTTCAATGCGTTCAAGCCAGATTGCACAGCACCCGTTGTTGGAACGTGAGTGTTATCACCACTTGCAACCGTTACAGTGCCATTGCTATAGGTTGCCGTAGCGGTTGTGCTGGCAGCGGCTTGGACAGCACCAACGGTCGGCAAATATGTTGTATTGGTTGAACTTAAAACGTTTGATGATTCTGTTTGGCTTGTAAGTGTGCCATCAATAGCCGCATTCAATGTTTTCATTGATGGGTATTTTACATCGCTGCTTTTGTCGTCGTTTGACACATTGGCCCATGTTCCATTGCCGATTTGATAACGGTTTGCCTCATCCTGTTTCAAACTGTCTTTTGCATCGACGTATGCCTTGGACGCGATGATTGTTGCATCGTTCGCCGCGTATGCCCCCGACACCCCCAATATAGATGCCATCACACCGCAAAAGGCCAGATTTCTGATTTTCATGTTATTTTCCCTTTGTTTTTGTTTGTTTGTTTGTTTGTGTGCGAAACAGAGTTCAAAGTTCAAAGTGCAAAGTGCAATAAATGCCGTTGGCATAGCCGACACATTAATTGAACTCTGAACTTTGCAAATTGCACTTTGTGTTTGTCCCACATCTGTTACACATATTATACCACATTTTTTGTATATACGCAAATCGCGGAATCAATTTTTTGTGTAAAAAATTTTATGTCGGCGCGTCACCCCACCGGCTGGATACAAACACCGGATTTTGGCGCGTTTGCGCCGATATGATTGATGGCAAAATTTATTTTTTTGAAAAAATCAAGTAATTTTTTTTCGCATTTTGTATGGGCATCCGTCTGTTGTAATCGCAACAGCCGCGATTATAATTTTTTGCGTGTCGCCGACACGCAAAAACAGTTTTCAGAGTGCAGAGTGCAAAGTGCAGTTGTGGAAAAATAATTATTATTCTGGATATTCCCCGTCTTTTACCGCGGCCCCGCTGTGCGGGGACGGGAAAAGAAGGGGTGGATGACGAGTGTCAACGAGTCAGACGGGGCAGTTCCTTTGCCTTTGCCAAACCACAGATCAGCGTGGCTGGCGGACCCCGCCGCGGCGCAGGCCGGAATCACCGCATTATTCAACCGTGTCGGTGGCCTCTTTATCAAACACCGAAAATATTTCCCAATGTGCGGCGCCAACAAATTGGTCAACAGGCACACATTGCGTCATTTTATATCCGCCACGTTCCAAAATCCAACGGTCCGCCATCCATGTCGCCGGATTGCAAGAAACATACACAACCCGTGGCACGGTGGATGCCGCCAATAACTTGCATTGTTCAATCGCACCGGCGCGCGGTGGGTCCATAATTACGGCATCAAATTCGGTTAAACGTTGTGCGCCCAGCGGCCGTTTGAACAAATCGCGTTTGGTTCCAATCGCACCCACGATATCAAACCCCTCGGCCCCGGTCGCAAATGTAAAACACCCCAGCCCGCAAAACAAATCTGCAACATGTTTTGCACCCGCCACCGCCCGGACCACCATGTCACGCAGTGCGGCCTCGGTCTGGATTGTTGGCTGTAAAAACCCGGAATCCGGAAAAGGCACCGTTGTTTCACCAAACGACACCGTCGGCGCCGCAATATCACGCACAATCACACCGTTCCAAGTAAACCGGATGATGTTTTCGGGTAATTTTTGCACACCATCACGAAACGCCACCGAACAATACGGCACACCGGACGAAACATTTACAACAATGCCATTATCACACGATGTCACCAATACCGACGCCAACCCGCCCCACGGCAACGCCGCCAGGCCCGGCAAAATCGCATCTATTTCCGGCACCATGTTTGGACAATGATTAATATCGACGATATCGCGACTGGTTGCACGATAAAAACCGAAATGATTGTTTAACGCCACAAAATCCGCGCGTCGCCGCGTGCCGGGCGTGCCCCATACCGCGTTTGCGCCATCAATTCCACGCGGCAAATCATGAACTTTGTTTTCGCGATAATCATCGGCATTAAAATCATACTTGCACCCGCCGCACAGGCCAAAAAACGGACATTTTGCCATTGTAAAATCCTTTTGTTGAAAATCACTGTATCATATTTTCTGTTGATTCCAAGTGATTTTCTGCATATCATATAAATTATGAAAACTGATTCAGATAAAAAAATTGCACTATTTGCCGGCGCGTTGTCGTTACCGGCACTGACACGCGACGCGTTGCGCCGTGCGGGCTGGGATGTGTATGTTGTTGGATTAAAAAATTTTTTTGATGAAAAATTAAATCCTGATTTGGTAATTCGCCTGGGTGGCGCGGGACGTGCGGCGCGCGAATGTAAACGGCGCGGAATCCGCAAATTGACATTTGTTGGCGCATTGGGTCATGTAAATTTATCTGATATTCGGCCGGATTTATGGTCGATGGGGGTATTATTGTCGGTATTAAAACATCAACGGGGGTATGATTCTATGGCGGTTGCATTTACAAAAGCATTGGAAAAACGCGGTTATGAAATTGTCGCGGCCCAGGACGCGGCACCGGAACTGACCTTTGAAACGCCGGGGGTTCAAACCAAAACAAAACCATCCGCAACGGACAAGAAAAACATTGAACGCGCAATCGATGTATCGCACGTCATTGGTGCCGCCGACATCGGCGCATCGGTCGTCGTTGACCGCCAGGTTTTCGCGGTCGAGGCCGCCGAAGGCACGGCGCGTATGCTGGACCGTGTTGTTGAAATGCGGAAAACAAAACGCGGACGGGCATCCGGGGTTTTTGCAAAAATGACAAAACCGGGCCAAGATTTACGCATCGACATCCCGGCAATCGGGGTTGACACCGTGCGTGCCGTCGCCGCGGCAAAATTACGTGGCATTGTGGTTAATGCAAAAACATGCTTTGTAATTGATAAACCGGCGGTAATTGCGGCGGCAAACCGTGCAAAGATATTCATTGTCGCAATATAAAATAACTGTGCATTTATTACACTCTGCACTCTGAAAACTAACAAAAAAACCAGATGTATTTTTGTTAAAAAATCCGGATGTATATACAAAAAATATGGAAAAAATTCAAAAAAAACGCATGCCAAAACCCGCAGAAAACCGGCAAAAATGAAAAAATTTGAAAAAAATTTCATTTTTTTGATTTTTTTGCTTGCGTATATACACGAAAAATTGCTACAAATAAAAATGACATATATTAGGGAGGGTATTGTAACGACGTATCTTTCCCAATATTTATCGCACACACAAACGAAGGAAAGGGAAATGAAATTTAATAAATATGCCGGAATCGGTATGATGTACCTGTTGGTTTTGGGTGACGCATATGCGGCCGATACAGTCATCGCATCCAAGGCCTACGTCGATTCCAAGGTCAGTTCGGTCGATGTATCCAGTGCCGTAAATACCGCAATCAATGGCTTAGACGTGGCTACGGTATCCGCAACAGGAAAACCAATTATAACCGTTGGCCAGACCGATGGTAAGGTGACAGCAACAACCGGAACTATTACCGATGCCGGTTTGGCAGATAATGCGGTTATCACTGACAAAATCAAAAATTTGAATGTGACCAATAATAAATTGGCGACCGACGCGGTGACAAGTGACAAAATCAAAGATGGTGAGGTAAAAACGGATGACCTGGCGGCGAGTGCGGTGATACGTGCAAAAATCGCTGCGGATGCTGTTGATGGCACCAAGATTGCGGCCAAGGTTGTACAATATGCTAAACACATGAATAACGAAAGTTTGTTTGATATTAATACCGGTGTGGCACCGGCATCGGGGGTTTGTGTGGAAAATAACCCGTGCATGTTAACATACTATAAAAAAGATAACAAAGTTTACACTCGTTGGACACCACTGGAGACGGACTCGTTGTCCGCCAGCAGCACCGGCAGTGACGGAGTGTAAAAAAAACATAATAATTACAAAAGAAATTCGTTTGTTGTATTCCCCGTGGTTCGCCACGGGGATTTTTAGTTCCCCGCACTTTGTAAAAGAAACGGGCGACGCCCGTTTTTTAATGTTCCATATGTTTCGTAAAATCGTGCAAATCGGCACCTGTCGCACTTAAAATTTTCGCGATACTGTTACTGGACGGCCAACGCGGTTGCCCACATTTGGACCAACGTTTACTGCGGTTAAATGTGGTGGCATCCAATCCGCCACACCGCGCCAGGCCCGAACAAGACATCCCATGCTCAACCGCAAATTTTTCAATCGCATTCCATACTTCTTCGTGAGTCATTTCATATACCCCTATCTTAAGATATGCTTTTTTTATAATTTTACCGCACCGCGCCCCACCCCACAATACGCGATTTTTCCCAGGATTTCCGGCATAAAAAATATACGAAAAAATTTTTTGACAAAATTACTTGACAAACCAAATAAAATGTATTACATTACGATTCGTCAAAGGGATTAATCCATTTGATAGTGATTGTGAAAACAATCCACAGGGGCCCCGAGGGTTCAGACTCCCTCCTACATTCTCTCTCCTCTGGACCTTGGGACCCCACCAATTTTATTCAGTTTAGAATGCCCATTTCTTTTTCTCCTTTCCTTCCTTTCTGGGCATTCGAAAATACCGCCGGCAACGGCGATATTTTTTTATAAAAAACATTGAAAATTTTTAATCACCATTATCGGCATCATCCAAAGTCAAATTTTGGACAACACCCGCACCATCAACAATTTGTATCGGACTCCACCGGGAAACCTTGTCATCGCCACTGCCGGTCACACTAAGCATATATAAACCGGCCTCGGGTCCATCGGGCAATGCCAACCGTTCTAGTGTCACATTGATATTATTTTCAATTGTCCGCGCCAAACTGTCAACATACGTTTTGTTATAATAATTATTCCACAAATATGTCTTTTCCACATACAGCGGCAATTCAACCGTGGACAAATCCAACACATGCCATATTTCAACCTTGTTACCTTGGGCATCCAATTCGGGTTCGTATTCATCCAAATATCGCCATTGCAAACGACCATCAAACACACGCAATTCCGATGTGCGGGCACCATTGGCCTCGATTGATAATTCGCGCATTAACGACGACATATCAACCGCGATTTCACCCGTTTGTTCGTTCAATAAAATATGTCCATCGGCCGTTGGCGTCAGTTTTATTTGTTTGCCCGCCAATTCTGAATCTATACGACTTATCGCCGCATTGAAATCAGACGATGTCACCCAATCACCCAACAAAGAATTCAAATCATAAACCGTTGTCCACTTTTTTACATCTGTTTTTTCACCGGTTTCGGCATCAACCTCGAACTCATCCAAATACCGCCATTGTATCACACCATTATCAACGCGCATTTCCGATGTTTTGGCATCTGGAATATTCAATGCAGTTTTCAAATCATCAAACTTAATTCCGATTGTTGCCGCGTCCGCACCATCCGTGGGTTTGATTTCAATGAAACCATTTTCGGCCTCGGTCAATTTAACCTGTTTTGTTGCCAGCGCATTATCAACATAAACCTTGGTTGTATAATTTGATAAATCATTTTGCGTCACATAATTATTCAAAATTTCGGTCAACCGAGTGTTGCTGATGCAATCTGCCAATTTGCCGTCAATCAAATCACCAATAGATTTATTCACAACCGTCCATTTTGGTGTCACGCCATCTTGTTCAAACGCATCCAAATACCGCCATTGCAACACACCCGCATCGGTTATTTGCATTTCGATTTTAGATTGCGAATCCGGAATTTGTAATGCGGTCTTTAATTTATCAAAATCTAAATTGATTGTATTGCCATCAATTACCAAATACCCATTTGCATCAGATGACAATTTCAACTGATAATCATCCAACGCGCCAAGCGTGACATAATTTGCCAATTTGGTATCAATCAAATCATTAATATTTTCGGAAACAACCGTCCATTTTTTGGTTGTCCCATCCTGTTCGAATGCGTTCAGATACCGCCACCGCAACTGACCCGTCGATGTGATTTCCATTTCGATATCTTGTTGCGCCGCCGGAATATTCAGTGCCGCTTTCAAATCATCAAATTTGATACCAATTTGATTATTATTGATTTCCAAATAACCCGTATCAGATGCCGTCAACGCGCCCTGTAACCCTGCCAATTCAGACCGCAAAACATACGCCGACAAATCAACAAAATCGGAAACCTTGCTGTTGGTTTTATTCCACGTGTCGGCCCCCGCATAACGCCATTGGATTTTTCCCGCCTCATCAAATTCTATTTCCACCGGGCGTTCTGTTGGGATATTTAACGCGGCCTTTAATTCATCAAATTTTACACCAATTTGATTGTTATCAATTTTCAAATATCCGTTGTCAGACGCGGTCAATGTTGCCTGTAATCCCGCCAATTCTGATTTTTTCACATAATCATTTAACACCTGAATTTGGACATAGTTTTCCAAACTTTGCTGTATCAACGCGGCAATATCGGCGGTATTCCATTTTTTTGTCGTTCCATCTTGTTCAAATTCATCCATATACCGCCATTGCAATTTTCCATCTTCATATCTGATTTCAGATGTTTTGGTATTATCAATTCCCAATGCGGTTTTTAACTCGTCAAATTTAATTCCGATTGTCCCGGCAGATTGATTTATTGTAATAAACCCATTGTCGGCCTCGCCCAAAACACCCTGCTTGCCGGCCAATGCTTCGGCCAAAGAAATATTATTCGTCGCCAAATCGTATGAATTTAATACACCACCCAAATCGACAACTAATTGTTTTTCACCATCGCATGCCGTCCCCGCATTATTGGCATAGCACCACCATAATTTGTACCCGTCATCAATTTCGGTCAAAATCGGATGTTTTGTATCCAACGCATTTTGCAAATCTGTTTTCAACGCACTGATATCAATTGATATAACATTGTTGTCCGGGCCACCAATATCAATATATTCATTATCTTCGACAATCAGTGCATTTTGTTTATCATCACGCAATCTGTCAACCTGGCCTTGTAATGCATCCAATTCACCACGCAACGCATCCAAATCCGCATCCGACGCACCGCCACCGGTTGTGCCGCCCGTTGTGCCACCACCGGTTGTTCCCCCCGGTGTCACCGCACCCGTTGAATGCGTTAAATTCAAATATTTTCCAATAGATAAACGCGCCGATGGCGATGCAGAATTATTCACCACCACCCCACCGGATGTTCCATTATTATTTGTCGGCATTGTTGCGCCCGTCGGTGCCGCCGAAACACTATTGGTTGCGTTTGGCGAAAACCGCAACGAAGACGCACGTGTCGCAACCGCCGTCGTGGAAACACCACCCAACGCGCCACCTGTGGTTGCGCCTGTGGTTGCGCCCGACGTTGCACCCGTCACCGTTTTACCGGAATTTGTTCCCAACACACGAACAGCCGGTGCCGCCATTGCCGCACCACCCAGCATGCAAATCACACTGGTTAAAATAAATGAATAAAATCCTGTTCTGTGTTTCATTCTCTCTCTTTAATTCCACCAAATCTAAAATGCAAACCTTATTCCCACAGACAACGCATTTTCCAATATCAAATCATTTTCGACCTGTAAAACATACTGTCCAAAAACCCCGGAACCTTCGACCTGTTCCCATTGGAAAGTCCGTGAAATATCCGCACCCTTCATCAAAGATATCCGATATCTGAAATCAATAAATGTGTTATCGGCGATTTCGGTTGCATAACCCAACGCCAATCCAACCTTGGGCGATATGAATGATTCTTCGGCATTACCGCCATCAAATAACACACCATCTAATGTGATTGTCGGCCGTGCAACACCCAAACCGCCACCAAAATATAATCCAGAATCAAAATCCCAATACGCGTTCGCCATCAAATACGGAATCGACAATTTATATTCCGCCAAATCATCAGAATCCGAAAATTCCGCCGACATACCCAATTCTATATCGCCCCGCACACCGGATGCAAACCGTGTTCCAACCGCCAACGCGCCACCGAACACCGATTCAAACGAATATTCATCCTTGTTAAACAATAACGCGGTTCCATTATAATTAGAATTATATTCGTTTTCCCAAGACCAAAAATTCATCACCGCATTTGCCGCAATATACCAATCGGCGGGCGAACTGTTTTGCGTTCTGTTTTGTTCCAGGCGCGCATTTTGCGCAACATCATTGTTCCACAATGCCACCGGACGCGATTCCACCGAACGCGCATATGGATAACATCCACCATCACACCCCATAACCGCGCCGCACGGACGCGACGGGGTATAAACCATCGATGCATTAGCGCAAACCGGCACAAATCCGGCAAAAATCATACTAAACACTAAACTTTTACTTGACATATTTAATACCGTTTATCGATGTAATTTTATCACATTTTTAATTCTTTTCCAAACCCTAAAAACATAAAATTTCAAAATATTTTTAATATTTGACCCGCGCGCCATTTTTTTCTAACATGTTTTATTATGGAAGAAAAGACATCAACAATATCACTGGCCAATGTTGCGGCATCATACGATAACGGCGCGGACGTTTTGACCGACGTGTCATTTAACATTGCCGGTGGCGCAATATATTTTTTAACCGGTGCATCTGGCGCGGGCAAAACCACACTGTTGCGATTGATTTACCAATTACACAAACCGCGGTGCGGTCAAATAAAGTTATTTGGAAAAATCACAAACGACATGTCGCGTGATGAGATAACATCCATCCGCAAAAAAATGGCGATTGTATTCCAAGAATACTCCCTGCTTTCGCACCTGACGGTGTTTGATAATGTGGCATTACCCCTGCGTGTCCGCGGGATACCGGAAAACAAAATCAAATCATTGGTGCCAATGGTCCTGGATTGGGTGGGATTGGGTAAATATTCCGCCGCCCAACCTTTGAGTTTAAGTGGCGGTCAACAACAACGCGTATCGGTTGCGCGTGCAATTATTGTGCAACCATCTATATTATTGGCGGACGAACCGACGGGAAATTTGGATGATGATAACACATCGCGCCTGATGGATTTATTTATTCAAATGAACAAAATGTTTGGCACGACAATTATTTTGGCAACTCATAACCAGCGTTTAATCGACACATATAAATTTCCGGTAATACATATTGAAAACCACCATGTGAAATTTGTGACAAAAAATGACACTGCGACACCCGCCAAAAAATTATGGAAGGGTCCGGCGCCAAAAAACTATTTTAACGAATTATCAAAACAATTTGACGATATTGGAAACATACAATGAAACGCAAACCTGTTGTTTTTTCACTGATACGCGAACAGAGCACATTTATGACGGCGATTATGTCGGTTTTGACATTTTTATCGGTTTTAACATTGGGCATCGCCCTGATGATTGGAACCGGCGCGATGCGTATGAACACGGCATGGGATTTATTTGCCACTATCCAGACAAACGATGCGAACGACGCACCAAAAATTCGCGATGTGTTAAATAAAAATAAAAACATAATAAAATCATCCACCGAACTATCGCAAAGCCAAATGATGAATTTAATGTCGCCATGGGTCGCGGGCGGCACGGCATTGGAAAAATATTTACCCAAAATGTGGGAGGTTGAATTTAAAACCACCGCCGACATGCAAACCGTTCAAACACAAATCACACCATACGCACGATTTTTAACACATAAAAACGCACTGTCTGCGCCGGTTCGCGCGGGTTGGTATTTAATTGCGATTTGCGCATTGGTGTTATCGGTGGCATTGGGTTCAATCACAACATGCATAACATATATTGCACACAATACGGCAATGCTGCATAAACGCGAATTGGAAATATTAAACCAAATCGGGGCCAGTGACGGATTCATCGCCCACCAAATGCAAATTATTGTCGCGCGCATTTGCACACGTGCAACAATATTTGGATTTTTATTGGCACTGCCGTTTTTATTACTGGTAATGGCGGCGGCGCGGGTCGCACGGGTTGGATTGTTTGCAATGATTGGATTAAACGCGTTTGGATGGATGATATTGTGCATATTGCCTGTATTTATCACATTTTTTGCAACATACATCACCAAACGCACAACACACAGAATTTTGAAAAACAGTTAAGAAAATTCAGATATGAAAATAATCACACCACCTTTTTTAATATTGGGAATATTCGTATTGGGCGGAATGATATATAAATTAACCACCCCAATGGGTTGCGGACCGATATTACCTAACGACAACATATTTGTTTTGACGGGCGATGCGCGACGTGTGCCATACGCAATGAACCAAACAAAAATGTATCCATCGGCAAAAATTTATATTATCGGTGTTGGCGGCCACAATATTCCACGGAACAATCGCCATATTACAATGGAAACAAAATCAAAATCGACATATCAAAACGCATTGGCGATAAAGAAAATTATTCATCAAAAAAAATTAAACCGCGCGGTAATTGTCACCACCGAAGAACACATGAAACGCGCAATACATTTAATACATCACGAAACACCCGCCACCGAATTGGTGACATGTTCGGCACCATTGATTGGTATGCCGGCATCGCGCCGATTGGAACGTTGGACGGTTGAATATTTGAAATATATCGTGACACTGTTTGGTATCAAAGAAGGATGAGTTTATTATGTTCAGGACAATTATTTTCAAAACCACATTGGCAATTTACTTTATTTTATGGATACCGATTTTATTTATCGGGCTGATATCGCGCCGACTGGCCAAAATTATTGTCCGTGCGGAAACATTGGGCGTATTATTTTTGGCGCGCAAAATTGCGGGCATCACATACCGAATACATTATCCCCTAACGGAAGAAAACGGCATTCCAACCAAACCGAACACCAACATCCGCACCGATGGCAAGGCCATAATTGCCGCGAAACACATGTCTATATTGGAAATTGCGATATTGTATATCAACATACCAAACGCATTTTTTATAATGAAACAAGAATTAATGTGGATACCATTTTACGGCTGGATATTTTTGCGCATTGGATTGCTGCCCGTGAACCGCAAACGCGGCAAAACGAATATGAGGAAATTAACCGAACGTGTTGCGACAAAAATTATGAACGGCGAAACATTGATTATTTTCCCCGAGGGCACAAGGGTCACACCCGGTGCGCGCCCGGCACTGCGTCGTGGATTGATGTATTTGGCGCACGAATTAAAACTGCCGATTTTACCGGTTGGCACGGATACGGGTCTGTATTGGCCAAAACGCGGACGGATGCGCCCTGGCGTTGCAAATGTATATTTTGAAAACTTGCTGCCGTCAACGGCGGACATGGATGACATCGCCACCGCCATCAACCAACACAGCGCATAACCAGTTCCCCTCCCCACGCTATCGCTTTGGGCGGAATCTTTGCCAAACCCGACAAAATGCGAAAGCGTTTTGTCATCCTGAGCGCAGTCGAAAGTGAGTCACCAACGGTGACGAACGCGGATCTGGGTTTGGCAAAGACAAGGAACTGCCCCACCAACTTCGTTGGTCCCCCCCCTTCTTTTTTGCTACGCAAGAAAAGACGGGGAATATCTGGAATAATAATTATGCCACAACTGCACTCTGAACTCTGCACACTGCACTCTGCACAACGTTTTCAACGTTGTGCAAAAAAATATTGCGCATGCAATAAAATTTTTTCTATACTAAATTTTGAATTCAATGGGAATTTGGATTCGAGGGCACTTCAAAAGCCTAAGTACGGCCGGTGCAAGACCTGCATCGTTATTCCCACCGTGTCCCGATTCGATTCGGGCTGGTGTGCGTTTAACAATTCATTTTTTGCACCGACATTTATACATCGTCGGTTTTTTTGATGATATATAGATGTATTTTTTATTCCTGATAATGAGTTTTCCCCAAACCCTGACGACGGTATGGGGTGCTGTGTGCAGTAATGTATATGGGATCATTGTCGTACTTGATTTTTGAACACCCCGACCGCGCTTTCCTGTTGATGGCGGTTTTTTTTGTTTGTTTTGGGATATAAAGCTCCGAATCCAACTCCCAAACAAAAAAATGCTTTTTGTTCCAAACAAACAAAGAAACCAAAACAAAATCGAAAAGAAAAGGACGGGAAAAATGAGAAAAATATTGTTCGGGCTGTTGGGGTTGTTATTCACCATATCTGCAAATGCGGCGTGTAATTTGTTTAATCCGGACACGGCCGTATTGGGCGATATAGACAGTAATGGTGTTATAGGTGAATTATCGTATCGAATTGTTAGTGATTTTATCCCTGTGGTTCCTGGGCAAAAATATGTCGGCAATGGCCAAATGTATATGGTTAATTCGGGCTTGCGCGATTTTGGTCCGTTTATTACCGGATATTATAATGCCAATAAACAGTTTATCAGTGGTTCCAGAATTGTGCAGTCCAGTCGTGTTGTTACAATCCCTGATGGGGTCAGTTATGTTCGTGTTGAATATGGTGCACCAACTAACGAAGGCACCGCGATTATTGCACAAAGTAAATTACAGTTTAAACAAGGCGATACAGCCACCGCATACGAACCATACGTGGCAAATTGTGTACCGCGATCAGAGTATACAGAGTTAGAGTATATCGAAAGTACCGGAACACAGTATATTAATACGGGGGTGGTGCTTGATTCTAATAAAGAGATAGAAATAGCGTTTCAATATATATCACACGATGGAACTTATAATGATTTGTTTGGTATCTCGTCTTCTGGCAGCATACCAAAATCTTATTTGTTCAGAGTGGATAAAAGTGGAAACGCGAATATATATATAGGTAGAGACGTAACTACAAGCTTTGCGCTGAACAACAATAAACACACTATAAAAACTGAGAATAAAAAAGTGTATTTTGATAATGAATCAAAAGGATCTTACGATAATATTGCTTCAAATCCGATAAACGCATATTTGTTTGCTACTAATCTTGATGGTGCCGTTTTTGGGGCATCGGTTGTAAAAATTTATTACACTAAGATTTGGAACAATGATACTTTGGTTCGTAATTTCATCCCTGCGAAACGCAACAGTGATAATGCAATCGGTATGTACGATACTGTGACACAAACTTTCTTTGCGAATGCTGGCACGGGCGCATTTATTGCTGGGCCGGCGGTGGCAATCAAAATTGCAACCACAAAATATGTTGAAACGCAGTTTAGTGATTTAGGGACACGGTTGGCGGCGGCGGTCGCGACGGTGAACACCGTTGTCACGAACACTATCAATCAGGCGGCGAGTATTGCGACCCTGCAATCGGGCAAACAAACCCGCCCAGCGGATGAAACTTGCCCGGCGTATAAACAATGTTTGTTGGT
>DFKW01000003.1 GCA_002373935.1 Alphaproteobacteria bacterium UBA3635
CTTCACCGGTTTTCATCTCGGCGATTTGTCCATTTGCCAACACCATCCCCCCAATTAATTGCACATTAAAATGACGCAGACCAATGGCGCGTTTTGCGGCCTCGCGCACGACGGCGAACGCATCGGGCAAAATGGTCTTTTCTTTTTCACCCGCGGCCAACCGCTGGCGCAGAACATCCGTTTGTGCGCGCAATTCATCATCAGACATTTGAACATATTTCGGTTCCAAATCATTTATCAACGACACGGTTTTATCATACGATTTAACAATTCTGTCATTTGCAGAACCCAACAACAACTTTATAATATTCATGAACTTCTACCTTTTTTTATCACCGTATTTATAGCAATTTTATATTTTGCGGTCAAGCCACTTTATGATATAATCTAAATCGTAAAACAAACAAGACCAAATAATTGTATTTTTTTACACAAAGGTGAATTTTTATGCACGAACAACAAATTACACAATTAAAAACATCCGAAATAACCAGTGAAATTTACACAATCGCCCCAACACAAATGGAATATATTGCAAAACTGATTGGCGACACGGTTGCCGACAATATGAATATGCGGGCTTTTGCCCCAAAAATTCGCACGATTGCAATGCACGCGTTGGTTACGGCATTGAAATCTGCGCGCCACATGGGCGAAAACGCAAAAAAATAATTTGTTGAAATTTTGATATAATAAAATATAATATTACCGTTTCTGTTTCAGGCAGACGAAGCATAGCCGTCATAATATAATGTTATGATGGAGGAAAGTCCGGACTGCATTGGGACGCATAGCGGCTAACGGCCGCGCGGAGTAATCCGACGATTAGAGCTACAGAGACGAGCTGATTAAATTCAGAGTGAAACGAGCAATCTCTATGTGCAGCAACCCCAAAAAGGTTTTCCGTCCGGTCCCAGGACTATGGTTAACGGGTAGGGGGCTTGACACTTTGCGGCAACGCATTGTGCAGATTAATTATGCTTGTCACCATTACATGTCTGCGTTGACCCGGCGCAACCGCATTATATGGCGATACAGAATCCGGCTTATATGTCTGACCTGGGCAAAACTATGGGTAAATCGCACCATTTGGTGCGTTTTTTTATTCCGTGACACATGTCACATCATCACAAACATAATAATTGGTATTGTTGTATCTGGTTTTGAATTTGTCCCCACTGCCGGTGGTTGAAATTGCGCCCATTCCATTGGTACTAGATATCCGCATAGGCGATGCAATGGTTGACATCTTTGCATAAAAATCTGGTCGCCCACTTGCATTACCGGCATAGTTAAACCGCAAAGCCGGCGACGGCACCAACGATGACAGAGAACCCGTTGACGGAATTGATTTTAACCGTATTTCGTATGCCCCAATGTGCAATTTGCGTCCACAGTCGGCGGCCTCGTCATGATAGCGTGAATCCGCAATTGGCGACGTGGTCAACCCACCCGTGCACGACGAGCAATTCACCGCCCCACCGGTACTGTATTTATTTGTTCCACACATTACGGGCGACGCATCGCCACCGGCACAAGAATATCCCGCCGGGCACGATACACACGCACCACCGTTCAAATATAGTCCCGCCGAACATCCGGATGTTCGCCACACAGCATACAACACAACTGTTGCCCCAGCCGTACTGGTTAAATTTTGAACGGTATCACTTTCCAAATAACCATCCCCACTGCCGTCGGTTTCGGTATTCCATCCGTCAAACGTTGCGTTACTTTTTGCCAATGTCCCCTTGGCCGCCAGAGTACAATCTTGGTCATATACACATGTCACAGATGTCGGACTTGCCGACCCCGAGCCGCCGTTTGCTCTAAATGACACGGTATATACGGGCGAACACACCGGATTATACACACCATTTTCGACCAAACTGTAATTAGAATTACAACTGTCAGTATATGTGACATTACCATTTGCCTCGACATTTAATGAACAACTGCCATTTGCAACGGTGGCACAATTTTGTGCCCATCGCGCATACAAATGAGCATGAGAACTTAAAGATTTGCCCGTTAAATTATTTGCGTTTAATGCGTATGGTTGATAACTGTTTGGGGCATTTTGTCCTGCCGCAATTGTTGTATTATGCGTCATAACCGCACCCGGTCCGATTGGATCATTATACCCACTGGGGGAATTCCAATACCAACCACGAAACACATAACCATCACACGACGGGTCATAATTTACACCACCTGTGGTTATCTCGTTTGTCAGGGCGGCATTCGAATACCATTTTCCATCCGCCGGCGTATAATAATAAAATTTATCTGCAAATTGACACTCGGTTATTGGCGCCTTGCTTAATTGCAAAGAATACGATACTTTTTTCCAACGCGCATACAATATGGTATTCGCCGTTTTGTCCCATGTGCGCGCCGATGCGCCGGCGGCCGTATAATACATTGTTCCGCCCGTTGCCGCCGATGTGTCATAATATCCGGCAAAAGTATAATATTCCCGTGTTGGCAATTTATTACCGGTTTGAATTGTCGGCATTGCATCGCCATATACCGCACTAACAGATGTCGTTCCGCCCGATGGTATCGTTCCACCATTTGCATCTAACGTCACCGTATACGAAACCTGATTCCAATGCGCATACCAAATAACACCTGTATTACTGGCACCATAACCGATACCCGCATTTATACCCGCAGACGTTATTCTTCCATTTGCATCAATATACTGTGTTCCACCCGTTGCTGCCGACCAATAACCGTCAAAGTAAACACCGCTGCCACTATTTGTTGGAACCGTTACCGGATTTGCAGATGTTGACATTTTATTTGCACGATGATCATCCAAATATACACCACCCGTAGATGTTGTTCCCTTACGGGTATAAATATAACTATTACCCCCCATAGTATCATCCAAAGTTACTGTCACACCTTCGGTACATGTGCCACTCCATGTGGCACCCGATTGTGTTCCTGTATAATTACCGCTGCCTTGCCAGCCGTCATTGCAAGTACATACCGCATGCCAGGGAGTATAACCCGGCAAAATTGAATCCGTTCTGCCCAAACTTGTCAAAGCACCGGCAGAATCAATCACACGTGGTGTCGCACCATTTGGTGTATAAAGGGCATAATAACCATTAAATGTCGAATGGCTTTTGGCGGTTGGTAATGCAGACAGCCCCGAAATACTGGTACTGCAATTCGGGTCGGAATATCGCACATTACCATACTCATTGCCATTATTCGTTGTATAAATTCTTAACACGCCACCGCCGTCACAATAGGTTGTATTATCCAATTCTATAACATAACAATTTGTATTCCAGTGTGCGTATAACGATGTATTCGCCGAATATCCCGACAACAAAGTTGTCCCGGCAGACGTAACATAACCATTATGATTTATTACCTGGGTTCCCCCGGTTTGGGCAGTGTAATATCCCAAAAATGCATATCCAGCGGAATGAACCGGCACATGCGCCGGATTCGCGGATGTTGTCATCAAATTTTGATGTGTCGATTCCAAATAGCCGCCCACGCCATGCACAGTATAAATATAAGTATTCCCACTACTGCCACCATTGCTGTTCAGTGTAATTGTATATGATTGCTCACTGGCTTCCCGGACACATCTGCCGGCGGATGAATCAAAAACAAAACCGTCCGCACATTCGCATACATGTGTTTCTGGATTCGGCGTGGAATCATCCGGACAGCATTGTGGATTGCCGTGCGCATCAATATACAGTGCCGGAGCTTTACATCCTAACTCCTGCCAAGTGTTCCCAAACAATTCTTCCCAATTATCAAACGTGATACACTGTTTGTTATATATATACAAACAACATTTTTCATTGTTCCATACAAACCCCTCGTCCTCACATGCTCTTTTGTTGGTGGGTAATTCGGCAGACATGACGGGCAGGGTGGCGAACGCCAAACCGACGGCCACACAAAAACACCTAAAAATCCGTGATAAAACTCTCAAAATCCTTTCCCTTATGCTTCAGCATAGAACATTTATCTGTATTTAGGCAAATGAAAAATATGAAAAAAATTACGAAAAAAATTTGACACCAGATTCCGCCCCCAAAAAGACATAAACTCAAAACAATATGCTTATCAAATGCCTCATACCGCCGAAGGGCGGTATCCAGTTTGCACCAACGGCGCAAACCTGTGTAATAATTCATTAACTGTACTCTGAACTCTGCGCACTGTACACTGTAAAAAACGGGCGATGCCCGTTTTTTACATAACACTGTGTGATGTTGGATAAAATGTAAGTGTTATCGATTCCCAATGTTTGTATTCATTGCGTGGCAACATAGACAACGGTTCACATGCCTGTATTGCCGCACGAATTGTATCCAACACATACGCAAACAATGGGTCGGTATCGGCACGTGCGGCACTTTCGAACCATACGTCACTGACCGTTCCATTGGGACGCATTTTCAAATGCGCAACCGCACGAATATCGGACAAACCGGGGCGTGTGCCATCAATTACCCAACACCGTGTCATCGCCACACGCAACGCATCAACAACCGACACGGTCATTGTTCTGTCCAGGGACAAAACCTCGCGATTGACACGGACGACGGTTTTCTTTTTCGGTGCATTAATGTCCGGCACATCTTCTTTTTTGTCCGCCGCCGCGGGTTTCTGCGGTTTTTTGTCCACCGTATCATCAATCATGGAATCCGCAACTTTGTCTGAATCTGCGGCAACCGGTTCCGGTGTTGGCGCAGGCACCGGGTCGGATTTTTGCACATCTGTATTTTTTACCCGTGGTGCATCGGTGTTGTATAATTTTGTTTCATCACCCGTAATTTTTACATTACTCAAATCAATTTCCATAATTTGAATACGATCCGGCGCAACCATTTCCGCCCGTTCGACAAATATTGCAACCGATGTTATCATGACGGCAACCAACACCAAATGCCCCATCACAGACATCAATATATTTTCCGAATAAAATTGTTTTGCGCGTTTTTTCATTATTTATTATCTATCTGAGTTTTTAATCCGACCCGTTGGAAACCGGCATCTTTTAACCGCCCCATGGCACGCATAACCGCACCATAGTCCGCATGTGTGTCGCCACTGATTGTGATTGCCAAATCTGGGTTTTCTGTGCGCATGGCCGCCGCGCGTTTTACAACATCATCCAACGGCATTGCGTCCCGCGCCAAATAATACCGACCGGCACTGTCCACACTGATTTGAATTGCGTGGTCGTGCCCCGTCATAGACGATTTCCCCGCACGCGGCAATTCCAAATCAATGCCCGCCGTCATCATCGGCGTTGTCACCATAAACACCGCCAACAATGTTGTCATAACATCAATCATTGGTGTCAAAGATATCCCGGCATCAAATCGCCGTGTTCTCCGTTGCATAGTTTTGCCTTTTATTTATGTTGTGATTTTAATTCAGTGCGATTTTCATCCAACCGATTATATAACTCATCAGATTTTTTCGCAAAATATTGATACGCGATTGCCGCCGGAATTGCCGCAATCAAGCCCAATGCGGTTGTTCCCAACGCGGTTGCCAAACCCGGTGCAATAACACCAATGCTGACCGATTGATTGATACCAATGGATGCAAACGAATCCATCACACCCCACACCGTCCCAAACAAACCGATAAACGGCGACACATAAGACACCATCGACAAAAACCATAAATTTTTATCAAACGGTCGTATTAATTTATCGACAATCGTATCCAGGTTGTCCCCCGGTTTAATTTTTACCGGATTATGTTTCACCATTTTCCAAATACGGTATTTTTCAATAATTACCGCCCATGACAGAACGCTTAAAACCACCAACACAATCGACACAAAAATCGTCATTATGTCGCCAGTAAATAAATTCAACAATGAAAAATTATTTGTCATTTTTCCCTTCCTTTCGTTTTTTGTTTTTTTTATTTTAACAATTCCATCAATTGTTCCGGTATTGGACGCGGCCGCATATCATGCCCTAAATAAGCAATTTTTATATGCATAACCGCACACACATCCGTGTCACGAATAAACCTTTGTTCAATTTTCGCAGACGCCCCACCAACACTTATTGGCTGTGTTTCAATAATAATATCATCCGCCAGCAATAACGGTTTGTTATATTTTATGTCCAATTCGCGCACAACAAAGCCCAAATCACCATCGGGCAGTTTTATATTCCGCGACCAATCCATACGTGCGCGTTCCGCCATTTCAATATACCGCCCGTGATACGCAATACCACCGGCATCTGTATCCGCATACGCAATTTGAAAATGAAATTTATGTACTGTCATTATTTTGCTCTATTTTTTATAAAACACCGTGACATCTATGTTTTGTTCTTGTTTTAATCGCTTGGCGACCCGATTACGAATTTCATTATACACTTTTTTCAACGCGGGCTCAACATCAAAACTATGTGCGAAATCATCAGAAAAAAACAATTTCCAATAAAAAGAATTTTCATATATCCCAACATATGATATATCACGCGCACACATATGTTGCACCCCGGTATCCAATATATCCAACATTTTTACCAATCTGGATTCCGGGGTTTGTCGCGCCTCGTATTCTGCAAACAAAGACGCAATATTTTTATCATCCAACAAAGCATTTATTGTTGCGACGGCGTGCATCTCGTCTTGTTGTTTTTGCTGTTTCGCCAATGGGGTCTGTTTATGCAACGGAACATCGTGCGCAATAGCCTCGGGCAAATCGTGCAAAATACACATTTGCAAAACGCGATTCATATCAACATTATTATTTAAATATGGCCAAAACATAATCGCCATATTTGCCATATTCCACGAATGCGAGGCCACGGTTTGATTGTCGCCATTTGACAAGTGTGTCAAACGATGTTCGCCTTCTAATCGTTCAGATATCTTTATAAAATCAACCAATTTTTCAGGATTCATCACGCTACCCCACAATAAATGCCCCTGAATATGTTTTTCTTAAATTACTTCGCGCCGGCGCAATAAAGACCGCAAACAAATGTTTCATTATTTTTCCAATCCCAAATGTTTGTATCCGTTTTCGGTGACAATTCGACCGCGTGGTGTGCGTTGAATAAAGCCCAACTGCATCAAATAAGGTTCAATAACATCTTCGATTGTATCCGCAGGTTCCGACAGTGCCGCCGCCAAATTATCAATTCCAACCGGGCCACCGGCATAATGATTTATAATTGTCATCATATATTCGCGGTCAATTGAATCCAACCCAGAATCATCAACCGCCAATTGGAACAGGGTGGTTTTCACGGTATCTTGGCTAATTGTATTTTTATGCAACGCATTTGCAAAATCACGCGCACGCTTTAACAAACGATTTGCAATACGCGGCGTTCCACGCGATGCACGCGCCAACATTAACGCTCCATCTTCGTCAATATCCATGCCCAAAATGCGCGCACTGCGCCGGATGATTTGCGCCAATTCGTCGGGCGAATAAAAAGATAATCTTAAATCAATACCAAATCGTTCGCGCAATGGATTAGACAACAACCCGGTCCGCGTTGTTGCGCCAACCAATGTAAACGGAGGCAAATCGATACGAACGCTTTTTGCCGATGGCCCTTCGCCCAGCATGATATCCAACTTGAAATCTTCCATTGCGGAATATAAAACTTCCTCAATCGCGGTCGGCAAACGATGAATTTCATCAATAAATAAAACATCCATCGGTTCCAACGCGGTCAGTATCGCCGCCAAATCGCCTTGCTTGGTCAACATAGGCGCCGCCGTTGCGCGGAAATTTGTTCCCAATTCGTTTGCGACAATGTGTGCCAATGTGGTTTTACCCAACCCCGGTGGCCCATACAACAACACATGGTCCATTGCCTCGGCCCGGGATTTTGCACCCGCGATAAACACAGACAAATTTTTCTTTAACGCATCGTGCCCAATAAAATCAGACAAAACCTTGGGCCGAATAGATACCGCCAATTCATCCGGAATATTCGGGTCTAAAAATCTCTCGTTCGCATCCATTTTAATCTTAACCTTACAGCAATTTCATTTCTGTATCTTCGCGGCCAACATACGCCTTGAAATCATTATACATTTGGCGCAAATCCGCCGGTGCAGAATAGGTTGCATCCGCATTTTTAACATAAATCGTTTCCAAATCTATGTCGGCCTGTTTTTTCAACACATGCGTCAAATGTGTTCCAAACGCGCGCGCATCGTCACCCTCGGCCGCGCCTTGCAACAACAATCCGCGATT
This sequence comes from Alphaproteobacteria bacterium UBA3635, assembly GCA_002373935.1. Taxonomy (GTDB): domain Bacteria; phylum Pseudomonadota; class Alphaproteobacteria; order Rs-D84; family Rs-D84; genus Enterousia. The sequence goes on from DFKW01000003.1 coordinate 8,243, forward strand.
AGGGCGGGGCGATAAAAATTGAAAATCAGAAACCGTTGTATCCGGTGACACCAACACAAAACCCGAAATTTCAGGCCTGCGCATCATGGCCTGTAAAACATACCATGCACCCATTTGATTCCCGGCCAGCCAAATACGGTCACTGTCTTCATTTTTATTTTGAATCCAATCAATAACCGTCGCAATATCCAACATATTCTCAGATGCGGTTCCAATTGCACCCTCGGAATCACCGACGCCGCGATAATTAAATCGCACAACCGAAAAACCAATGTCCATAAACGCGCGAAACATCGCATAAGAAACCCGGTCATTCATATGATATTTTTGGCGCGGATTTCCCGACAAAACCACCGCAACCGGCGCCCCCGGAGTGTCAGATTTATGATATACCGCGTGCAATTTTCCGCCATCGCCTGTAATAATAACATCAACCATAATTTTTCACCTTACCTAATACATTTATACAACCTAACTTATAATACAAATCGAATTTGTTTTTCAATAAAAATATTTTTGCTTTGACATAGAGTATAAAAAAATTCTAAACTTAAACCAAGGAACCCAAGGAAGAAGAAATGTATAAATCCGGTTTTATGACAATTTTCGGGCTGATTTTCGCAGAATCTGCGATGGCCAACATTATTTACCAGGACACACAAACAATATACACAGAAACACCTGTGGCATCGTATTATGCGTACCCGAGTGACCCAAATTTTATTCCTGAAACGGTATTTATGCAACAGGATGACGATTTTAATTACGACCAAAATATAATCAACAATCGCGATGTCCAGGCATGCGCCCATCCTGGCGTTGGTTTTGCCGAACGGCCAATGGTTATTTGTCGCAATTTTAATTGCACTAAATTAAACGACCGCATTACACGCAATTTCTTGTTCAACAGTTTAAGTCAAATGTTCATGATGAACGGTTATTCCCGCATGTATATATGCGAGGCCGACCCGTTTTCGCGTGATTGTTTGCAATCGGGCATTTCTTTCCCTGTGCGCAGTGGTATTGCCAACGCGATTGTCAAAATCCCCAAGGCCTCGATTTCCCAGGTAAATTTATCAACCGGTCTGTCACGGGCATCGGTGGGTATGACATATACATTATTGGTAAACGGCATTGACCGTCGTTGCGAACAAACGGTTATGGATATTGTAATTCCCATAAATTCCCAGGCAACACTGTCGAATCGTGAATTTTCATGCAATTTAACCAGTGACGGCACCAGCAGTATGTCTTTGCTGATAAATTTGGACTATATTGATTTGGATTATGGTATTTTGGGCGGCTACTATTCCATCGGGACTCAAGGCTCAACATCCGGTGGCGGCACGGGTTACGCATTATTCAAAACCGAATATTCGACCCGCGGCATACGCGTTAATGGGCAAAGCCGTGGCAACCAATCAAACGACACGGATTCTGTTTTAACAATTCAACCGGGCGAATACGCGGTGGAACCAATGTAATCAAAGATGAATAAAACTGTTCTGGTTATTGATGACGATGATGTGCTGGCCCGGGGGGTGAAACGCGGTCTGCAACAATATGATTTTTCTGTTTTAACCGCCAATTCGGCCGAGCAGGGCGCCCAAGTATTGTCGCGCGTGTCGGTTGATGCGATTGTATTGGACCGTATGATGACGGGCCTGGATGGCTTGAGTTTTTTGAAAAACTTGCGTAAATCTGGTAATTTAACACCGGTTATAATGTTGACCGCGATGTCCGGGGCGGACAATGCCATTGACGGACTGGCGGGTGGGGCAAACGATTATCTGGCAAAACCGTTTCAATTACAAGAATTGGTATTAAGATTAAAAAATATTATAAAAAATACACCGCACACCGCACAAACCATGCCGGACGGCCTGATTTTCGCGGATAACGAATTTTTTATCAAACGCGCCACCGATACAACCGGCAAACTGTTTGCATTATCAGGCGAAGAAAAAAAATTATTACAAAATTTAACATCACCAATTGGAAACATCGTTGCGGCATCTCCAATGGTTGCAAAACGCTTGCGTATGAAAATAAATGGTGTATTATCAAACTTGGACATTATAACTATCCGTGGCCGCGGTTATAAATTGGTGGCCACGCCACAACAAACAAAACGGTAAAAGAACATGAGATTGATACCACGCAGTTTTCTTGCCCGCACAATTTTAATGGTATTGGTGCCATTAATTGTGACCCAGGTTATTATCGCCGAATTTTTCTTTGGCAACCATTGGACGCGTGTTCACGACACGTTGGCACGTGGTCTGTCGGCGGAAATAACCACAATGATGAATTTTATTGATTCTGATAATTTGCCGGCGGCAAAAACAATGGCGGGCGACATTGGCATAAATGTTTCTATTAATAAAAAATTAAATCGTCCGGCAAAAAACGATAACAAATCCATGATTACCGGACCATTGGCGAAACATTTACAATCAAAACTGAAACGTCACGCCGATATTTATATCGATCGCGGCGAACGATTGGTTTTTGTTGATGTTCCAACCAAAAGCGGCCAAATAGCCACATTTGGAACGTCCCTTTATCGCATTTATTCCACCAGTACCGAGGTTTTTATCCTCTGGCTGATTGGGTCTATGTTGATTGTGTGTATTTTGATTTCACCGTTTATAATTCTGCACTCGCGCAGTATTCGACGCATTTCAAATGCCGCCAACCGTTTTGGCCGTGGTTTGGATGCACCCGGATTCAAACCCAGTGGTTCATTGGAAATCCGAAACGCGGCGGCATCTATGATAACGATGAAGGAACGTATCGACCGGTATAATCGCACAAAAACAGATATGCTGAACGCGGTCAGCCACGACCTGAAAGCGCCATTGACGCGCATGCGTTTGGCAATTGAAACCGATGCTGCCGATAAAAAAACATTGTTGCAAGATATTGACCGTATGACCGAAATGGTGAACGGGTATTTGGCATTTGCACGTGGTGAAACACCCGAAATTGAACAGGCAACCGAATTACCGCCAACCTTAATCAGATTGGCACGTGATGCGGCACCGAACAAAAAAATAGAACTGGATTTACCGGACACACCAACACAGTTTTATGCACGTCCAATGGCACTGACGCGTGCTTTTGCAAACATCATTGAAAACGCGGCACGATATGCAAATAAAAAAATAAAAATCACCGAACACGACGGTCCAGAATCTATCGAGGTTATAATCGAAGACGACGGCATCGGTATCCCTGACAATCGCAAAGATGATGCACTGCGTCCGTTTGTGCGCCTGGACGATGCCCGGGGCAGCGCCACCGGCGGAACGGGATTGGGGCTGTCGATTGCAAAAACCGCAATTGAAAACCATGGCGGACAATTATTTTTGGAAAACAGCGACCTGGGTGGTTTGCGTGTCCGCATTGTTTTGCCAATTGAATAAATTTTTATAATTGTTAAAAAAACCAAGAGAATCACACAATGAATTTATATAAATATGTATCAGATGCAATAAACGAAAAATTGGGCTTTGCTGCAAACTTGGAAATACCGCGGAATCGTGAGTTTGGCGATTTTTCAACAAATGCCGCAATGGTTGGTGCAAAATTGGCACACAAAAACCCGCGCGAATTGGCGGGCGAAATATTGCCAAAAATCCAAGAATTGGATTTTGTTGACGCCGCAACTATTGCAGGTCCTGGTTTTATCAATATAAAAATTCGCGATGATTTTATCTTGAAAAATGCAACCGCACCGGCACCATACAAAAACGAAACTCCATTGGTGATTGATATGGATTACGGCGCATATAACGTCGCGAAATCATTGCATATTGGACATTTGCGCACATCTATTGTTGGCGACACATTAAACAGAATATTTCGCTTTATGGGGCATAAAACCATTTCTTATAACCACATGGGCGACTGGGGCAGGTCTATGGGCATGGTTATCGCATGGATAAAAAGAATCCATCCCGATTGGCCATTTTTCCAAAATAATTTTGATGCAAATATGGATTTATCAAAATATACATTTAGCCCATCCGAATTAAATACTTTTTATCCCCAGGCATCGGCATTGGCAAAACAAGACGAAAAATTTATGGATGATGTCCATACTATCACCGCCGAATTGCAACGGGGACATCCGGGTTATAATGCATTGTATAATATATTTATGCCAATATCGTTAAAGTCCATGCATGACACAATTCATAAATTAAATATTTTGCCTTTTGATAATGACTTGGGCGAAAAAAATGCAGCACTTTATGAGGCGCCCGTTGAAAAATTATTACGCGAAAAAAACTTGTTGGTCGAAAGCGATGGTGCCGAAATCGTTGTTGTAAAACGCGATACCGACACCGCACCAATGCCGCCGGTAATGTTTCATAACTCTCGCGGTGCAACAACATACGACGCAACCGACATTATGGCGATATATTACAGAAAGTTAACAGACAACCCGAATAAAATAATATATCTTACTGATTCAAGACAATCTTTGCATTTTGAGCAACTGTTTCGTATCGCGGAACTTACCGGTCTTTTTGATACAAAAAACCTGGAACACATCGGGTACGGAACAATTAACGGCGCCGACGGCAAACCGTTCAAAACACGCAGTGGCAACGCCGCCGATTTGGATGATATTATCCAGATTGCAACCGACGCGGTTCGTGCGCGCGCATCTGAAAACAACAAAGAATTAGACGACGACACAATCGACACAATCGCAATCGCGGCGTTAAAATTCAATGATTTGATACACGATTTGCGCTCTGACTACATATTCGATCCTGATTCTGTCACCAGTTTCGAAGGTAAAACAGGTCCATACGTTTTATATACGGCCGTGCGTTTGAATTCTGTGTTAAAACGCGCCACAAACACGCCAAAATTAAACAACCACATATTGTTGCCAGACGAACGCAATTTGCTGATGACGATTATGGATTTTGACAGAACAATACAATCGGCATACGAAAATCGTGCAACCGACATGATTGCAAATTATGCGTACAACTTGTGCCAGTTAATAAATGCATTTTATCACAGTTGCCCAATTTTGCGCGACGACATCGATGATGATACAAAACAATCCCGGCTGTATATCACAAAAATCGCCCGGGATACATTGGTGACCACCACCGACTTAATGGGGTTAAAAATACCGGACAAAATGTAAAAATAAAATTTAAAAACCGCCACTTAGGCGGTTTTTTTAACGCAAATTCTTGGTTTTGAACCAACTTAAAAACGCAAAACTAATCAGCAATAATATTATTACCACGAATATCCCGGTTGCCGCAAACGGGGATTCTGCAAAAGGCAACGCCACATTCATACCATAATATCCGACAATCACGGTTGGAATCACCAATACAATATTCCACATTGTTAAACGATTGATGTACCGGTTTGATTCCATATTTATAATACTTTCAAAGGTTTCTTTGATGGATTTTAACATTTTACTATAACTTGTCACAACCTCGGTTGCCTGGCCCAACTCAATTCTAACATCTTCTGATAATTCTTGTGCTTCGTCCGTTTTTATAAAGCCACGCATTTTTTCCAATTTATCCAGCACCGAAACATTACCCTTGATACCCGCCATATACAGAGTATAACTGTTTTCAACCTCTAACAACGCCATCAAGTCATATTTAGAAACATTTTTCTGCAAACCTTTCTTGGTTGCCAAAACGCGCTTGTTTAACTCTTTCAAAAACCGCAAATAAGATTCCGCAATATAATACAAAATATTCAAAATAAAATCTTCACGAGATGTCTTTTCATCTTTTTTAATTTTATCCAACAAATCGCACCGTTTTCTACATACAGTAATTACACGATTTGGCGAATAAATAATTGACAATGGCTCGGTATGCCACAAAGTATCATTTTCACGATTTATAATTGGGAAACGAACAATTATAACCTTGTAATCATCTTCGATTTCTAATCTTGGTTGTTCATCAGGGTCCAAAATATCGATAATATTGTCTTCATCAATTTTATATTCTGATTGCAATCTTTCAAAATCATCATGGTCCGGATTACCGACATTTACCCATGAAAATGTTTTTAATTTTTCGGTGACAAACATTTCAAAACCCCTTTGATAATACAGTTATAATTTTTCGCAATGCGACCATATATTTTACACCAAAATTATCTAAAAATCAAATATTCAAATGAAAATAAACTTATACATTACACATCTCCAAAACGCATACCATATTCAACCGTATAGAACCAAGGGAGATTTTTTCATGAACGACACACCATCTGCGTTTTCTGTGGCACATTATGTATTGTTATTTTTGGTATCATGTTTATGCACCATTGCCGTTGTGTGGGTTTTGATTTCCGCCAACAATCGCGAAGCATCCCTGAACGACAAAATGTTGACCCAACATACACAACAAAACAAAACATGCCAACGCGCCGCCGCAGACCAAATAACATCTATTTGGGAAATGCGCCCACACGAAATACCAAAACAATACTTATTGATGGAAAAGAACTATGCTAACAGAATTGTTCCTGTGCGAACAACCGGTGTTTGCAACGGCAAAAAATTTGTTTGTAAAATGGGGGATATTCGTGCGACATGCGACCCATGCGCGAAAAATTCTGCCCGCAAAAGGGCGATGTTTCAGCATATTTCCGACACAATTGACCAATTATGTGGTGACAAATAAAAAAGTCCTTGCGTCAAAATTTTTATTTTTGCTAGCATTTCTAACAAGAAAGGATTTTTTTGAAAAAAGTCAGGAGGAACCATCATGTTAAATCGCTTGCGTTTGTTTATTGCGTTTATTTGTGCCGCCGCATGTTCTGTGGCGAATGCGTTACAACCATCGGTTCGCGCCGGTTCTATCAGTATGAACGCCGGTGTAAAACCCGCATCAACATCCGTCACATCAACAACATCGACGCCCGCTGCATCCGGTAATATCCAATTAAACACAAATCGCGGTTCTGCAACAAAATTCACCCCAAAAACCGTGACGGTTGCCGGCAACACAAACAACAATCAATCAACGGGCAGTGGCGTTTCATCCCAAGATTTACAAGACCTGCAAAACCAAATCAACGAATTGATTGATGCCCAAAAAAACCAGGTCACACGCGAATATGTTGATGAAACCGTAGAATCAAACATATCGAAATTAAATGTGCCTGCAATCAGAACAACCGTATCAGACATACAATCTACAACGCAAAACCTGTCTGAATCGGTGAACACAATACAACAACGGACAAACAATTACGAAAATACTTTGAACCAAGATGTTGATAATCGTTTAAAGGTTCGCGGCCTGATTGATAGCAATAATCAAATTCCATTTGCTCGCAAATCAGATATCGAACCAACCGTATTGGCACAAAACATTGTTGCCGACACGGCTGCCACCGCAACATTGGCGGATAAAATTCAACCATCAGAAAACGACATCCGTAACATTATCACCGATGAATTGACCGATGTTGGGGTGTTAAAAAATGATGGAACATTGGATGTCGAAAAGAAAGGCCAGGTTGTTGTATCCGAAGCCACCGTCACAAACGCATTGCGTGATTCACAAAACTTCAAAACCATGGTGTCTGACGAAATCGCAACCAAGGGTTATGTGACCGAAACCGCATTAGAAGATCGTGATTTTGTGACAAACACCGCATTAAATGCAAAAAATTTTGTCACACCTGATTCAGATACAATAAAAAATTTGGCAACAAAATCTGAAATTGCACCAACGGCAATCGCGACCGCCATCGCGGGCAGTGCAACCGCCACCGCCGCATTAACCGGCAAAGTTGGTCCGGATGCAACCACGGTTGATAATATGATTGTTCAAAAATTAAAAGACAATGACATCATAACAAACGCCGGCGTATTAAATGTTGCGAAACGCGATGATGTGACGCCTGAAAAAATCGCAACCGCCATCGCGGGCAGTGCCGCCGCCAAATCGACATTATCTGGGGAAATAGGGCCCGATGAAAAATCTGTAAAAAATTTAATTGATTCGGATTTGAAAAATCGCGGCATTGTTGATACGAACGGCAACCTGGCCATTGCCACAGACGCGCGTGTTTCTGCAATTTCCGGGGATGTTTCCACATTATCTGAAAAAATGGACACATTGTTAAAAGACGAAAACACACCGGGGTCTATTGCAAACAAATTACAATCCGCAACCAATGGTTTAGTCAAAGAATCCGAAATAACCGCCGAAGAACTTGGCAAAAAATTGGATTCGAAATACGCATCCAAAACTTTGGAATCAACCGTTGCAAACATGAACGGTGACATAACAAATCAAAACAGTTTGTTATACAAAATCAAAAACAATTCTGAAATCCGCACCGCATTAAAGGGCGACAAAGGTGACGCCGGCACATCCGCAAACGCAACCGATGTTGCAAGTGCCTTGAAAACCGACACAACTTTCTTGCAATCTGTCAAAGGCGAAAAGGGTGACGCCGGTTCCGGTTTCAGTTTCAAAGGAAATGTTTCGTCAACATCCGCCATGCCACAATGCACAACCGAAACACAAAGTCACGCATACTATAACACCACCGATGAATTGTTATATATTTGCAGTTGCACCAACAACACGTGCAAATATAACGGCGTTCCGTTCCGTGGTGAAAAGGGCGAGAAAGGTGACAATGGTATATCTGCGAAATCTGTTCAACAACAGTATTGCGAAGAAAACCTGGAAATAGTCAAGGCATTGTATTCATCCGTCACAAATTCATCTGATTGTGCCGACGCGACTAAATTCAGTTATGCACAATACAGCGCAATTATGGGTGGCGCAAAAGCATACTGTTTGTCATTGACACAAAACACATTGGATTTAACAGGCGGTATCGGTAAAAAATTGGTAAAAACATTTGGATCTGAAAAAATGACGGAATTTAACCGTGCATCTAATGCCCAATCCAGAATAAAATTGACTGGATTCCGCGCCGCCAAAGACGCAAACACAACAACGGACTTTATGACCGCGTGCGAGGCACGTTATAATGAAATTATGTCGGGCGAAGATGGTACGGATGCCGAAACCGCATGGCACGCATATTGCGAGGCCGATGCCGAAGGTTTATCCAACACCAAAAATTTAACCTTGATTAAAAAATTATACCCGAGCAAGGCATTTACCAACGGGTGTGACGATTTCACCCAGGCCGAATATGCCGCAATCATTGGTGGGGCAGAATCGTTCTGTATGTCATTGACCAAGAATTTCAGCACGGTATCTTTGGACGATGGCATCGGATTACGCATGGCGAAATTATATGCGACAAAAAATTCTGTCACATTGAATGCCGCCAAGACACACTTGAACAACAATGTTAAAAACGCCGCCATTATTGACCGTTTTGATACATCTAAAAAATTATTTGGTACCACATCTCTGAACCAGGCATGCATTGACAATTACAACGCAATTATGTCGGGCACTGATGGCGATGATGGCGAAACCGCGTGGTATGCATGGTGCAACGCCAAAAACGACAACGATTCTTCTGTCACAAATTTGACAGCAATCATACAACCCTTATACGGCAACAGTAAAACATGTGACAACTTTACATCGTCCGAATACAACGCAATCCAGGGCGGGGCACGCGCATACTGTTTGTCTGTGATTCAATCGCCGGCAAAATTGGTTTCAACCGAAGGCATCGGCAAAAAATTAGAATCATCATTGGGTCGCGGCACGGTTGACTCTTTGAAACAAACAACAAAACTGACCGACAGAATGGCGTTAAAAACATTTGGTGCATCCAAAAATCTGGACTTTGTAACCGCGTGCGAAGAAAAATACAACGAAATTATGTCGGGCACAGATGGCGCCGCTGGTGCCGACGGAAAATCCGCGGCCGAAACCTGGTGCGAGGCACATATCATAAAAAACAGCACTGTAAATGTTCGTTTATCTCCGGCAAAAATGGCGCGTGCATACGACAAATTGTCCAAAATTTCTTCTACATACGCCGCTAAAATCACATTGGATACAAACGCCGGAAATGGATATTTCACGGATATGGATGCGTGCCTGGCCGCGGTTGCCGCCGACCCAGATTTGATGGGTGGCGAATCCGAGGCCGACACAAAATACAATGAATTACAGGTGTCTGAAATCAAGGCCGGTAAATTCACATTGGCCAACGCGTTCAGTGGATTAAGCACCCACCGCAGCGGTTTTCGTGACAATTATCTAAAAGGTGCTGCTGGTGCCGACGGCGCAACGTTCACACCATCGTTTAATGCCACAACCGGGCAATTATCGTGGACATCCAGTAAATCCGATGTATCGGCACCGGCCGCAATGAAAGTCGCCAAAACAGATTCAGAATTGAATACATTGGCATTGACCGCGGTAAAAACCGGCCTGGGCGGATCATCTACGGACAACCTGTCCGATTTGGTCCAAGACAAAGCGATAACTATGGATGACCTGGCAAATTATATCAATGCAGGATTGTTGGTAATGGATTCAAATAACAAATTAAAATTTGATACAACCAACACCATAACCGTCAACAGTGCCCAACGTGCCAGCTTTGAAAAGATTGCCGGAAAAACCAACGGGACAATATATATTGACGATGGTTTGGGACAATGTTCGGTCGGTCAAACGGGGACATTGACAACGAACATAACTACGGGCCTGGCCAGAAAAACATCTTGTGGTAGCAGAAATAATTAATTTTTAATAAAACCCCGGGGCAACCCGGGAATTTTTTATTACGATAACGAAAACCTATTCCAATCGTCACACAAACAAAAATTAAAACCGCAAAAATGCGGTTTGAATTTTATGGCTTGCCCACACATAGTTTTAACGAAGTGTGGTCGGGGTGACAGGAATCGAACCTGCGAGTGCGTTTGCAACCCATCAAGTTTCTGCCATATTTACTTCATTGAATTTTTGGTCGGGGTGACAGGATTCCCTCGGCATAAATGCCTGCGGGGAAACCGTAACGATTTGATTGCGCTATGCTTATCAAATCTACTTGTTTTCGAACCAGCCATTGCGTTGCAATGACGAAAACCTATTCCAATCGTCACACAAACAAAAATTAAAACCGCAAAAATGCGGTTTGAATTTTTGGTCGGGGTGACAGGAATCGAACCTGCGACCCCTTGCACCCCATGCAAGTACTCTACCAGGCTGAGCTACACCCCGACAAACAATCGCATATTAAATCACAACCCAACAAAAAGCAATAAAAAATCATTTACAAAACAAAAATACACTTGCGTTGATGTTTTGTTTTTTTCTAACATTTATATCAGAAAGGATTATTTTGCGACAAGCACAGGGGGAAGGATATGAAAAAATTTGGATTCTTTGCGTTTTTCTGTGGATTATGTGGTGCGGCATGGGCGGCGGCCAGCATCCGCGCCAGTTCTGTTCCATTGGCCGGTGGCACAACCGTCAGCACACCAAAAGTCACGGTTTCCACAATATCAACAACCCCCGATTCGGATAATGCAAAACCGACATCCAACCCAACCAATGTTGACATCAACACATCGCGCATTGCGTTCACATCACCATTGGCAAAAACAAATCGATATTATGTTCCAACATCTGGTTCCGGCGGCACAACAACACACACATCAAATACCGAACAAGAAATTGCGGCCATGCAACAACAAATTGATGATTTAGTTCGTAAACAAACCCAAATGCAGGATAATTTGCCAACAACCGTCCAAACTGCAATTAAAACTTCTGATTTAACCAAAAACGACAGTTTTAATGACGCGATTTCCGAATTGCAAGAATCTGTTGTTTCTGATTCTGCGATTGATTCTAAAATAAATGAGAAATTGGTCGACAAAGGTATCGTTGATACCGGCGGAAATTTACAGGTCGCAACCAAAGACGAAATCCAACCAATCCCATTATCGCAAAAATTGGAAAGTACATTGGCGGTAAAATTTGCCAAAAAATCTGATTACACGCCATCAAAAATCGCAACCAATATTGCAAACGATACGGCGGCCGTGACAACATTATCAAACCGTATCGGTACAGACGAGAGCACCGTTAAAAACATAATAAAATCAGACCTGCAAAAACGCGGAATTGTTGACAACAACAATCAATTACAGGTCGCAACCAAGGACGAATTACCGGTGATTGATACCGAAACCGTGTCTGCGGCATTACAAAACACACCTGCATTTGACAATTTGGTCACGCAAAATTTAACCAATCGTGGAATTTATGATGCGAACAATCAATTGCAATTGGTGAAAAAATCTGAAATCACACCGGATTTTTTGGCAACAAAATTGGATTCTAAATACGCAAAGACCGGTGATATTGCAACATTATCAAACAGATTATCAATTATCCAAGACGGTGACGAAAACACATCGGGATCTATTGCAAACAAATTAAAAACCGCGGGTTTTGCGCGCACATCTGATATTACGGCGGAATCTTTGTCGCAAAAATTGGATAACATTTATGTCCGCCCCAGTGCGATTACCCCAACCGCATTATCCAATAAATTAGCCAATGTTTTTGTAACGCCAACTGAATTGAGCAACAAAAATTTTGCAACAAAATCTGAATTACCACAAATAAACGAAGAAACCGTATCTGCGGCATTACGTAATTCCAGTATTTTGGACGATTCCATCACACGAAATTTGAAATCTAAACGAATATTAAATGATAATGCCGAATTAAATGTTGCCACGAAATCCAGTGTTGATTCTTTATCAAACAATGTATCATCCGTAATCAACACATTGGCGACAAAAAACGAGGTTGCGGCATTGGATAACCGTTTTGCAAAAACAACCGATGTCACCGCCGACGCAATCGCCGACAAAATCGCACGCAGTGATTCTGCGAAACAAACATTATCCGGACAAATTGGTCCAAACACCGACCAGGTGAACAATATCGTTACCAACAAATTAAAAAGCACCGGTATTTTAAGTAATGACAACAACGAAACATTACAGGTTGCCACTAAAGATGAAATCAATACAACCAATGCCGCAATTTCATCTGTACAAAACGACATCACAACCCTGCAAACCCAGACCAACACAATCGCCAACAACCAATTAACGCGTACGGATGTTGAAAACGCCATAAAATCCGTTGATTTGACAACCCAAAACGACACATTAAAAACCAAATTGGCCGCAATGGATGCAATCGATGCCAAGGTTATCACAACCGATAACGCCGACGATGTATTAAAGGATAAATACGCATCAAAAATGTTAGAAGACAGCGTCGCAAAATTGAACGCCGACGAAAACACCCCGGGATCTATTGCAAACAAATTACAGGTTGCAACCGCGGATTTGGTCAAAACATCTGATATAACCACCGAAGAACTTGGCAAAAAATTAGATTCGAAATATGCGTCTAAAACATTGGAATCAACCGTTGAAAACATGAACGGTGACATAACGAATCAAAACAGTTTGTTATACAAAATCAAAAACAATTCTGAAATCCGCACCGCATTAAAGGGCGACACTGGCGCGGCATACATACCAAACCTGGACGACGAGGGGAACCTGTCTTGGCGTGATGAAAAGGGCGCAATAATTACATCCCTGGGCACAAAAAACATCCGTGGACAACGGGGTGCCGCTGGTGCCGATGGCGCAACATTTATACCGGCATTGGCCGCCGACGGAACACTCAGTTGGACCAAAGGTTCCGCAAATTCAGAATTACCAACGGCCCGAAATATCAAAGGTGCCGATGGCGCAACATTTATACCGGCATTTGATTCTGCAACCGGCAAAATCAGTTGGTCGCGCGGCACATCCGGGCAAACACCCGATGCCATAAAAATCGCGAAAACCGATTCCGAATTGGATACATTGGTTGCGGGCAAAATATCCGCCGACACAACAATCGCAAAAAAGACCGATTTGTCCGAATTTGCAAAAACAACTGATGTATTCGAAAATGGTAAATTGATTGCATCAAAATTGCCATCCGGTGTTATTACTGAATCTAATTTAGATACGAAATTATCTGCGAAAAAAATTGTCACAGATGATAACTTGGGTACAAAACTTGGCACTCTGAAAGTTGTCACCGACGATAACATTGATTCAAAATTACCAACAACCGTTCTCAGAACCGGCGCGTTGACGGGCTATGCAAAAACAACCGACATATTCGATACCGACAATAAATTGATTGCGGCAAAATTGCCATCCGGCGTTATTACTGACTCTAATTTAGATACGAAATTATCTGCGAAAAAAATTGTCACAGATGATAACTTGGGTACAAAACTTGGCACTCTGAAAGTTGTCACCGACGATAACATTGATTCAAAATTACCAACAACCGTTCTCAGAACCGGCGCATTGACGGGCTATGCTAAAACATCAGATATATTTGATACAGACAATAAATTGATTGCATCAAAATTACCATCCGGCGTTATTACTGACTCTAATTTAGATACGAAATTATCTGCGAAAAAAATTGTCACAGACGATAACTTGGGCACAAAACTTGGCACTCTGAAAGTTGTCACCGACGATAACATTGATTCAAAATTACCAACAACCGTTCTCAGAACCGGTGCATTGTCGGGCTATGCTAAAACATCAGATATATTCGATACCGACAATAAATTGATTGCGGCAAAATTACCATCCGGTGTTATCACCAGTACCAATTTTGACGATGTAATGACTGCAAAAAAACTGGCAACCACCGATGATTTGCCGGTTGTTGACGAAACCACAATCAATAACGCATTGTCTAAATCTACAACACTCAGTGGTATTATTGATGACGCGGTAACCGGCAAAGGATTTTTAACCGACAGCGATTTAACCCAGGACAAATTGACCCAAAAATTAGGCAGTGCGTATTTAACCACATCAACATTACCGTCCGACATAGTTCGAACATCCAATGGTAAAATCGACACTGATATTTTGCCATCTGATGTATTAAAAACCGGTGCATTGACGGGTTATGCAAAAACATCCGATTTATTAGATAACAACGGCATATTAAAAACCACAACTATACCAACCAACCTGGTGACATCTGATGCGTTGACAACCCGATTGGGTGGCTATGCCACAACCAGCACGGTATCCGATTTAACGACACGCACGGCATCACTGGAATCAAACGCATTGACCGCCGACAATTTATCGGCAAAATTATCTGCGGAAAACAGTGCGGTAAAACAGGCATTATCAACCGCCGGATTTGCCCAAACGGGTGATATCACGACAACATTGAACAACACATTAAATGGCACAGGCGAGGGCAGTTTCGCCAGCCGCCTGAGCAGCGCGGGCGTGATAACAACCGGCAACATTGCGGAAAAATTGCCAACAAATGTGGTCACAACCACCGATGGCAAAATTGCCGAGGGTATATTGCCAACAACCGTTGCAAAAACGACAGATCTGAACGGTTTGGTTCGAACGACCGATATATTTGACAGCAACAATCAATTGGTTGCCTCGAAATTGCCGTCCAATGTTATAACAACATCAAATATCGCAACCGATAATAATGTCAAGGCCGCGTTATCAAACGCAACAAACAATTCTTTGCGTGATTTGGGTTTGGTAAATGTCGATTCATCAACCGGTGCCGTCACATCCAAGGTTATCACATCGGACAACATCGCCACACAGGTTTCTAACAATTTACCGTCTAATGTTGTCAGAACAACGAACGACGGTAAAATTGCGGCGTCTGCATTGCCTGATACAGTTGTTAAAACATCCGACATTTTGGACAGCAACAACAAATTAAAATTGGCGTTACCTGATACGGTTGTGACTACATCTAATATCGCAACTGATAATAATA
Organism: Alphaproteobacteria bacterium UBA3635; assembly: GCA_002373935.1. Taxonomy (GTDB): domain Bacteria; phylum Pseudomonadota; class Alphaproteobacteria; order Rs-D84; family Rs-D84; genus Enterousia. Next base: position 24,109 of record DFKW01000003.1, read on the forward strand.
TCAAATCTGCATTAACCAACGCCGGCTTTGCCCAAAGTTCCGATGTTTCCGCATTGGCAACCCGCACATCCACCCTGGAAACGGCCGCGGCCAAGGCAATCACGACGGACAATTTATCCGATACAACCGTAAAGACCGCACTGACCAATGCCGGATTTGCAAAAACATCCGATATCAATTCCCAGGTCAACAACCAGGCCCTGACCATGTATGATTTAAGTAATATTTTAACCCAGGGCATTTTGATGGTTAAATCGGACGGCACATTGGGATTGGATCCAACAAAAACATCATCCGGTGTCGGAACAAAATTGAGTCGCGTTGGAAACATATCCAACATGACCGCATCAACCAGTATTGCAACATCGGTTGCGGCGGCGACATCTGCCGCGGTGGCTGCAGACGATATTAACGACGCGACGAAATGTAATTCTACGGACTATATGTATTGGGATACACGAAATACAAAATGTTTGAAATGCCCGGCCGACGAACCAAACATCACAAAATTCATCGGGGGCAGTGCGCGTTGCCAATGCGCTGACCCAATGACAGAATTTTCTGTGGCGGGCGGTATTTGCACCAAGGTTTCCGAAAGCCAGGCGCGTTGCACGCAAACAGAAAATATGTATTGGAACACCAAAGAATCTGGCAGTTGTCAAAAATGCCCCGAAAATTCATACTACAAGGGCAATACATGTTTATGCCAAGACGATAACATGATGTTAAACACATACGAGGGACGTTGCATGGAATGCCCACCGGAATCTGAGTATGACCCAGAAACACGGTTATGTACTTGCAAAAACGGTAATTCAATCAACCATGAAAAATGGATAACCGACCCGGCACAGGCGTGTGCGCGATAGACAAAAAACCCCGGATTTTCCGGGGATTTTTTTAGATTATTTTTTCGTATGATTATACTTGCACGAATCGTTTAAAATATACAATATACCCTTGTTATAAAAAACATAACAAGGGGGAAAAAGTGATTATTGGTATTGGAATTGATTTGGTTGAATGCAACCGTTTTTTGGATTGGTCTGCATTTAAAAAACAACGCATATTTACCAAAAACGAATTAGAATATGCCGACAACGACAACGCAAATGCGGAAAAACATTTGGCAAACTTTTGGGCCGCACGCGAGGCATGTCTAAAGGCATTACATACCGGATTCGGCGACGACATCAGTTTTTCTGACGTGTCCGTTATTCATAACGACATGGGCGCACCCGAATTATTATTAAACGGTGGTGCCAAGGTTGCATTAAAAGAATTGTGCAACGGTGCAAACACAAAAATACATTTATCTATCACCGACCAATCGGATTATTCCGCCGCAATTGTCGTTATCGAAACAATCGAAAAATAAAAAAATATAAATATAAAAATCACCCGGGTAATTCCCGGGTGATTTTTATAACTTAAAACATCGGTGGGAAACAATCCGTTCCGTCATCCGGACAGCAAACTTTTTGTCCGTTTACCGTTGAATACGTTTCACCCGGACAACAACCATTTGCATCGGGCGCCACATCACCCGCACACAAATTACCGCCACCATTATCAGAACTTGTAAAGACATTTTCTTGGGATACATTGTATTCCGGTTTATTTACAACCGGCGCAACACCCATATCCGACGCATCCGTCGCATCAATCATGGGTTCAACATCCGGCGCCACAACCGTATCAATCACATCATTGTTCGTCGATACATCATCCGCCACATTTGATGTCACATCCGACGTTTTTGTTGTATCCGTCGCATTCGCAATTTTATCCAAAGATGTTTCAACCGCCTGGGTCAATATTGGTTTCGCCGGCGATGTCACCTCATCACCACTGGCAATAAATGGATTCGTATCATCCGTCACATCAACATCCGCCGGTGTCGCAATTGGCGGCACATTTTCCGCAACAACGGTCGGCATTACATCATTGGACACATTTGACCGATGATACAGCCACAACGTGAACACCGACAACGCAATCAAGACCATCAACAACACATAATACAACAACCCAGGTTTATGCGTTGTGGTCGTTTGTTTGGGAATATCGTTCACAACTTGTGGCGCGGCACCAGGAACCGACGGGCGCACCCCCGCATCCACATTTGTTGCCGCAACAACCGGTGCGGGCGCCGCCACAACATCCGGTGTCACCGGTACAGGTGCCACAACCGTTGGTTTTACAGAATCATCCGTTGCAACATCATCCGATGTGTTTTCATTATCCGCCCCCGGCGCAACAAAATTTATATTTTGCAAAGAATCCAACACCGGCGCATTATGCGTATCCTGTGCCACTACATCGTCCATATTCATCGCATCGTTTGTCGCGATTTGTTCTGTCGCCATATCCGTCGCCGGGGCCGTATCCGACACATCATCATCCGCACTGTTCCAAAAAACATCGTCCAGTTTAACATCCGCGTTATTATATTCGTCCGGCAATTTCACCGCATCCATAATCGCACGCGGTGGTTCAAACGCAACGGCCGGCGCATTATCAGCGTCATCCGCATCGTTATCATCCACATCATCTGTTTTATTATCCGTATCGTCATCAGATTCATAAATCTCTGGCAAATCCGGGCCCACATTGCCGCCCACGTTTACATCCGAACCGGATACATTTTCATCCACATCAAACGATGTTGATGCACCAAAATCAATTGGTTTGAACGCAATTTTATCATCCAGTATATTCGGGTCTTTATCAAACAGTGGTTTTATTCCCGTATTATCCACATCCATATCATAATCTGCATCCATCTCGGCATCGGCATCCGTGTCCAAATCCGATGCATCATCCACATCCGCCACCACATTGTCACGCGCCACCGCGTCATTATTGCGCACCGCCGCAACCGGTGCCACCGACGCAATTCCGGTTTTCGATTGATGTTTTTTATCACCGCGTCCACGAGGCAACAAATCCAAAACAGATTGCGCCGCGGCCATATCTTCCTGGGCAGACAGCAATCGTTTATTTGCGTTTTCCAACCGTTTTTGCGCACGTGCCAATTTATCATTTAACGCATCCAATGCGGCCTCGGCCTTTAATATTTTTGCCGCAGATTCCTTGGTCGGTTCGCGTCCAATACCACGACGCAGATTTGCGATTTTTGCACGCGCCGCCTTTATTTTGGCCTGTAGTTCAACAATAGAATCCGATGTTTTATCAATTGTATCCTGCGCATTTTCCATAACCGCACGCGCCAAACCAATCCGTTCCGTTGCCGAATTTCGCACCGCCGCGACACGAAAATCCGCCAAATCGTTCAAATATTCATCCAGATTATCGCCATTTTCATACGCACGAATTAAATCATCATATACCGCCAATCCGTCGTATTCCACATCCAGTTTTTGATATTTATTATCTTTTTTAGGCCGTACCAATTCCAAATTCATCCCATAATCATTTGCCAACACATCGTCCCACTTGCGATTTCCATGCGATGTCATAACCAACAACACATTTGGTTTTATATCATTTGTTGTCAAATCCAAAACAAACACCAATTTGCCATTGGCGTCATAAAATGCACGAACAGAATTACCGCCGATTTCATATTCGGTTGATTTTAATGGAACATTTTTCTTCTCGCTTGGCATTTTTATCCCCCAAATGTTTTAATTATTTTTTCTTAGGTGCCGTGAACTGGTACGCCTGGCGGCAGTGTTCATAACAATACGGTTTTCCGACAAATACCGTCTCGCCACAAAAATGGAAATTTTCCGAATCCGGATCCCCAATCGGCCAACGACACTGATTTGGTTTCAACGCCGCCATTTCCAACGAGTGCTGAATAATACGTTGATGCATTGCCAAATTTGCGCCCGATTTTTTACCCACCTCGACCGCACGAGGCAAATGCTTTACAACCGGTTTTTCCGGCGCAACCGCACGCTTTGTATTCTTGGATTCTTTATCTGCTTTATCTGTGACCTTTTTCGGTGCAGATTTTTTTACCGGTTTAACCTTGGGCATAACAACCGGTTTTACCGGCGCAATTTTTTTAGAAATTGGCAATTTAGATTTTTTTGCCGCGGGCTTTTTCGCCGCCGCCGCACCCGTTGTCGCCGCCGGTTTACGCACGGCACTGCCGGTGGTGGCCTTTAAGTTCCAACCCAAACGATTTAATTTACCAACAACGGCGTTCTTACTCATTTCCAAACGTTTACCGATTTCCGATGTTGATAAACCCTTGCCAACCAGCACCTTTAATTTTTTTAATTTATTTGCGTCCCAACCTGTTGCCATATCACAAAAATCCTTGTTTTATATATATGTACCAGTGTATCATACAAACGAATCGCATTGCAAGGGGGAATTGATGTTTTTTTACATTTTTTTTGGTGCGTTATTATTGGGTGCCGCGTTTTGTGCGTGGCGCATATCTGTGGCGGATTTCCGGCGCAGAATCATCCCTGACGCATATTTATTTCCATTGATGCTGATTGGATTGATTGTGACACATTTTTTCCCATGGATATGCAGTACCGCCGAATCGGTTGCAGGTGCCGTTTTAGGGTATGCCATGGCGGCAATTGTTGGAATTATTTTTGAACATTTTTCACGCGATAAAACAAACACACCAATTGGCATGGGCGACATAAAATTATTGGCGGTGGCTGGATTGTGGCTGGGAACATTTGGATTGGCCATTGCATTGGTGTTTTCGTGCATATTTGGCATGATTTGGGGACATAAACGGCACCAAAAATTCATCCCGTTTGCACCTTTTTTATTTGCCGGCGGATTTTTGTCTTTCATTACAATTTTGTTTTTGTTATAATCGCATCATAAGGGAGTAGGGGAATTGTCATCAAACCATAAATTTTTACCGGTTTTCTGGACATTTGCGATACTGTGCATGGCGACACAAACACACGCCGCACCGGCACCTTTTTCGCAATATGGCCTGATTCAAAACGCCCAAAACTATTCATCCAACCCATTTTATACACCCGGCACATATACCGCATCGTATCCAAAAATCGTATATAATTCTGGTCCGGCGCTGAAACCCGCCGATTGCCAGGTCACTGTTGCCGCACTGGTGCAAAATATATGTGCCACACATAACAATTGTCGAAATATGAATTTATCGGATGTTCGCCCGGAAATCATGGTCGCATTATCGAAATTACCGGTATATAATTACGCATCCAGTTGCGCCGGCTATATTGATGGCGAATATCAAAAATATATAAATCCAAATTCAAATACAACGGCGGCGGAATCGGCGCGGCGTATTATGCCAACGATAAATGCGACCCCAACCGCGACCGAAACCGCTTTTCCAACCGGCACACCAATTGCGACATCAACAAAAAAACAGACCGAATATGAAACCCGTGCGGCGGAATTGAAATCTCTGCAATCTCAAACCCAAACATCGACCGACAATATCACGGCCGCGGCATTTCCGAAAACATTTGACGATTTATCTTTTGAACAAAAAAATGATATTAAACGCGCCGGATATGAACCATATAAAAATGCCCAAACATATGTTCCATTGAAGGTCGAACGCGATGATAAATTATACCACAGTGCGACCGACGCCCTGTGTGACGAAATTGCATCCGTCCGCACATGTATTGCAAAATATGGTGCCGATGAAGAGGCCGCCGAAACAATGATGTTTAACGAGGCCGGACGTCAAATCGACGGTTCCGGCAACCAAACCGCCGAAGAATTTATAAACACCAAAATGAGTACCTATGGCACCGCCCTGGGCGAGGCACTGGAATCCCCGTGCACATGCACGCGCAATTCGCGTTTTCGTGATGAAATATTACACATCATGGGCATAAACGCATGCGACGAAGAATTCGAAAAACACAAAGACGAAATAAAAAACAGATACTTTGAGGAATTAAAACAAACATTTCGCACAATGGGGATGAATTAAAAATGAAAAAAATATTTATGATTTTTTGTTGTGTTTGCATACTTGAAATAGTGCCTCGCACATGTTTTTCGATTGACTTATCAATGTCTGACCTTTTAACTTTAAGCGATGATGGTTATCACAATCGTGGCAGATGTACCATTCAAACAAAATGCGAATCAGATGAAGAATATATACATACAAATGGCAAATGTTACATATCAGACGACGATGGTGGTGACACCTTTTGTGAAGATCAAGCTGTATGTATCCTAGGACGCACAGAAGAAAAAGAACACAGTAAAATCGATATAAACAGATGCTGGTATGCGATTACCGACGGCGACGATTATTGGTTGCTTATTGACAACAAGATACCTGACTGCCAAAAATATCCAAAAGCTCCAAATAAATATCCTGTTTTTTTAACAAATGATAATAAAATATTAAGTGATAACACCGGCAAAATAGCAAAATCTATTGTATCATCACAAAATTCTCGTTTGTGGCTGTTCGAGCAAAGGATTTCAAAGGAAGGATTTGAAAACCTAATGAACGAATACAATATTAAATGCATTGCATATATTTCTGATAGCGATTTACCAAACAATGTATCCAGCGACGACGGTTCCGGTAACGGTCCCGGTGATGAACCTGATGATGGTGATAATTCTGGCGGCAGTGGTTCTGGGGATGAAACATCCGGTGGGGGCACCGCGCAACCCACACAACCCGACGATAAAAAAATCCATCGGCACACGGTTCAAACGTGGCTGGACGCATTGGATGCATATCGCGCCACATGTAAAAAACAATGATAAAAAAAATTGTATGTGTTTTAATAATTTTATTTGCGCCATTTGTGGCACATGCCGCCGACACATATTCGGTTGACGAATTATTACAACGCAACCCCGATAACACAAAATGCGCAACCGCGGTTTTTGCCGATGCATTACGCGCAACAGTTGACACACTAAAAAACACCGGCAGCCCCGATGAACAGGCACCACAAGATGCCGACGGTTCCGAAATCGATACATGGATTCATTTGGCGTTTTCTATGCCGGCAACATTAAACAAAATCTTGGAATGCCCCGAGGTTAAAAATGCCGCCGACAATGATACTATTGTTTTTGAAACGGTATCTTATACATTTCCAAATGGCCGCACAATTGATATAAATTACGAAACACAAAAATCTGTATTAAAACAAAAATTATTATTGGCAACGAAACCAAAACTGGCAACCGACGACATCAGTCCCAATATCGTGGCGGATGCCGAAAAAGGCACGGTGTGGGTAAATGTTGACCCGGCATGGTATGCGATTTTGGTGACCGAACATGGGGCGCTATCCGACTATGTTGGACCGGACAAAACAAATATTGTTGCATTGCGTTATTTGACGGATAACATAAAATCATTATATCCTCGCAACCGCCGATGCACATCGCGTTCTGCGATTGCCGGCGATGGCGACATGATAAATCGCGCGGTCACACGCACGGTTGGCGGCGGACTGCCACGCGACGAAAACCAAACAGATGCCGAACGCGAACAGGCCGACATCGCCGAAAGCAACGATTATTACGTCTATGGCGATGCAGATTTACGATGGATTACCGCACTGGAGGTTGCCGCCGATGTTGTTTTAACCGTCGTAACATTTGGCGGTTATGAAATTGTGAACGGCACATTAAAATTCGCCCGTGCAACACGCGCATTTAACAAATCGCGAACTGCATTAAAAACACTGCGCACATCAAACGATGTTATGCGTTGGATAAAATCATCCGCACGTGCCGACGATGTTGCACGTGCCATAAAATACGCCGAACGCGCCGACGATGCATATTCCACAATTGCTGGCATCAATCGCACGGCGCAACAAACATTAAAACAAACATCGCGTAAATTGGAACTGTTACGGGCGCGCAATGCCGATAAAAAAACAATTCGCACCGTGGAATCTGAATTGGAAAGTGTCACAAAACAGGCCGCCGCCGCCGAACGCGCCGCTGCCACGGCTGAAAAAATTAAATCCGCAGAAACAGCAATCAAAAACGTGTCCAACACGGAAAAAACCATCGCAAATATGGAAAAAGAAATCAAAAATATTGAAAACAATATGAAAACATTGAAAAAAAACAGTCAACTGTATCGTAATCAACAATCACAATTGACAAAAATAAAAAACAATTTGAACGGGGCAAAATCACAATTAAAAAACGTCCAAAAAACGGCAGAACAAGCAAAAACAGAAATCGCAGATTTGAAACAAACATACATCACAGAATTGACAGAATTACAAAAAACACACGCGTCTGAATTGACTGCACTGGAAAAATTGGACGATGTCAAAGATTACCGTGATTTATTAAACGCAAAACGCGAATTGGCACATACCGCATATTTATTACGCCAGGGCAAGGTTGCATGGCGCGCCAATCGTGGATTATTACCGGTACGCGCGTATCGTGCGGCACGCGCCACACGCGCGGGATTAAAAAGTGCAAAAAATATGGACCGCGCCGTAAAAACCGTTCGTGCCAACACCAGTGGCGCCGCCGCCAAGGTCAACGATTGGTTGTTCCACAGTACCATGAAAAACATCACCGCAATTTCCAAGGTTCCCGCCGCAATCAGTGGATTGAACATCGCAGTAAAAGTTGTGGGCGATATGTATGATGTCACCGATGTTTCAACCGGCGATTACACTAACAATATTGATATAGAACCATTTTTATTACTGGCCGCGGATAATTTACCGGGATTTGAAAACATTGTCAATCACGGTATGTGGTTATTCTGGGCCGGGTCATCAACATCCGCCAACGATGATGATGCCGCATTTTTACAGGCCATGAGTTTTGCCGAAAAATTTCACCAAGACCTGGTCGATGTCCAAGACGAGGCCGGCATTGCCGCATGCAATGTTGATATATATGTTGTGCGCCCAATTATCCGAAATCCCGGCACAGACAACCAAGAATTATATTACCTGTTCATGAACGATGTTCCATGGACAACAAATGGATATAATGAAACAACAGCAAACAAACAATTGAACACAAACGAAATCGAAAACAATGGCAATGTGACATCCTATATAAACATTGATGCCACCGGTGGCATATCCGGTACATCAAAAAACCTGAAATGGACCGAACCACCATATGATGGGTCAAGAATAGGCATGGCTTGCACAAAACCATCGTCATCCGGCGGAACATTTAAATCTGATATTTTAACCACGGGGCGTTATGCGTCCGTATCGCCCGCATTTGAAAAGGCAATGATTACAAAATTTCGAACCGAGGGCGGGTGTGGGGCACACCCCGAAGATCCCGGCGGATACACATGTTTTGGCGTATCATCCCGATTTTTTCCTGCGGCAAAGCGTCCCGGTTTTTCCCGTGCCAATGCCGAAGACATTGCGTATAACAGTTTCTGGAAAAAGCACAACATCGACAAATTACCCGACGCAATCAGTGGCGATGTTTTTATGGCATTATGGGGCACCGGCAGCAAGAAAAACTCCATCGGTTTACTGCAAGATTTGTTAGGTGTGAAAAAAACAGGCATCGTTGACAATGCCACCATCACCGCCGCAAAAAATTATACCGGTTCGGATTTGCGCACACGATTTTTGGACCGGCGCGAGGCACAATTTCGCCAAGGCAAAAAAACATTTCGTCGCGGTTGGTTAAACGGATTAAACCTGTATCGCGCCAATGGTTGCCACACAATCGCCGAATAAAAACCTTGTTGATTTAATATGCAAATTTGTTTTATAATAAACCCAAGAGGTCAGGGGAAATTTATGAAAAAAATATTTGTTTTTTTATTTGCGCTTTTAATATGTCGCAACACATTTGCGTATCAAAAAATATCATCGAACGAATTTGGTGTGGGCGATGCCCGTAACCAAAACATTGTCGTAAAATGCACAACCCCGACGGGCGGGATATCTGACGAAAAATGCGCATTACGTCGATATGCAAAATGCATAAATAATAATTGCACAACATGGGGTGCGTGGCGTGATTTGCGCAACACCACATCCAACTATCAAACATGGCAAGATGCGGCAAACGCATGCTGTCGCAAAAAGGGATTAAGATAAAAAACAAAAAAACACCGCCCAATTGCGGTATTTTTTTTAATTCATAAAATCTCACAAAAAATACGGTTCTGCCACCCGAAGCTTTAGCGAAATGTGGCCTGCCACCCAAAGATTTAGCGAAGGGTGGTGGATGAGAGCGGACTCGAACCGCTGACCTCTTCGATGTGAACGAAGCGCTCTAACCAACTGAGCTACACATCCAAATAAACGACCTGCCATCAGAAATCTACAAGGCGAAGATTTTGTGGCCTGCCACCCGAAACCCACAGGGCGAAGGGTGGTGGGGATAGTGGGACTTGAACCCACACGATCGCAATGATCAAAGGATTTTAAGTCCTCAGCGTCTACCATTCCGCCATATCCCCAGGACTTTTTGTATTATTTTTGCCACGCTTTTGATGACCCGCTACCAATAAATTGGTGGCCTGCCACCCGAAGCTTTAGCGAAGGGTGGTGGAGCTGATGGGACTCAAACCCACGACCTCTACGATGCGAACGTAGCGCTCTATCAACTGAGCTACAACCCCAGAACTTTTTTTCAACTATCGCGGCTTTGCCTGACGCAAAGACACATGCTTGCCAGCCGAAGCATTGGCGAAATGTGGCCTGCCACCCGAAGCATTGGCGAAGGGTGGTGGGCATAAGAAGACTCGAACTTCCATGGGTTGCCCCACCAGTACCTGAAACTGGCGCGTCTACCAATTCCGCCATATGCCCATAAAACTCGTATGCTGCCATATGCCCCGCGCATACAAATGCGTTGCACATAATAACCTATTGCAACAAAAAAATCAACACTTTTTTATAATTTTTTTTATAAAACTTGGCAACTTATTATGAAAAAACAATGATAATTTGCTTGCCACGGTTTTCTGAAATTTGCTAAAATTTTTATCAGATATGAGAAGGATTGGAATAACACTGGTTTTCTGCTTGGTTTTCGTAACGGGCGGCATCGCCGCATCGCGCGTGCAGAACACGTCCCCAACAATGCGGGCGGCAACCACCACACAACGTGTAAAAACAAAAACTGTCGCATCACGTCCATCTGTGCGTGTTGCAACACAAAAAACAACCGGACGCGCCACATTACCTCAAACAAACACCACCGCCACACGCGCAACATCCCAACGGGGAACCAGCACTGCACGCGCGGCAAATATTGCACGCGCCACGACCGACACACGCACGGGTGCCGAATACGAACAATGCAAAACCGCATATTTCGCGTGTATGGACCAATTTTGCCAATTAAAGAACGACGAATATCGCCGCTGTTCATGCAGTGACCGCATAACATCATTGCAATCCGCGCGCGACAATCTGATACGCGCGGGCGAACAATTGACGGCATTTAATGAAAACCTGGACATTGTGGGCAAAACCGCGGCCCAGGCCACGGCCATGAACACCGCATCCGACGGCGAATTGGCACTGATGCGCGACAAATCTGCATCCGCCGCATTATTGACCGCAATTATGAATTCCATCCGTGGTGACAACAGTCGCGTTGAAAACAACCAACTGTCTGATTTGAACAGTATTGATTTATCTTTCGATGTCGCCAATTCTTTTGGCACCGCGGGCATCGGTCAAACCGTTGCGGCATATAACGGGCGCGCATTATATTCGGCGGTGTATCCACAATGTCGCACGGCGGTCGCCACAAATTGTAATAACGCATCATTACAACGTGCGGTGAACGCATATTTAATGGCAATTGAACAAGATTGCAACACGGTTCAAACCGCCATCAACACAAAACAAAAGGAAACACACGCGGCAATCCGTGAAAGTGGTGCAATGCTGGATATGGCGCGCGCCGACAATCATCGCGCACATAACTCTGACGATATCGCGACATGTATTGCAAACATTGAATCCGCCATACTCAGTGAAGAAGTTTGTGGCGCAAATTATCATAAATGCCTGGACAATGGTGAATACATTGATGTTTCAACCGGCGCACCAATTGCTGGCGTGGTGGACTTCTATAAATTGGGAACAATGCTGACGTTCAGTGCGGGTCGCAACAACGCCGAACAAAAATTGGCACAAAACCCAAACAACCGAACATTCGTCACGAACTTTGAAAAACGCGTCAAACAATTTGCCGAACCTGCATTGAACAAATGTTATGACGACGCGGACACTGCATGGACCGATTATTTGAACAAGGCATTATTGGACATTTATTACGCCCAACAATCCAAGGTTGATGAAATAAAGCAGGGATGTTTTGATTTTGTATCCGCGTGTTATATGAATGGATCAACCGCAATGACCAATGCAATGCAGGGCCTGGTTGCCGCACAAACAACCGTATTAAATCCAAATATATTAAATTTAAATCGCAGTTTATGTTCTGATTATATTGCGTCTTGCAATAATATGTTTGACGGCAATATTGTCCAAGATTACATTGCACATCGTCACGACACGGATTCTTTGACCGCATGTCGCGCCGTTGTCCAACAATGCTTTGACAATTATGGCGGTCAAAATTACGAAAACTTTTACAACCCATCCAGTGGCCTGTTCGCATCGGGCGATGCCCCAAAATGGTTTTCGTTATATGAATACGACGATGCTGGCAATAAAAAATCCGGATATGTATCCGAATGCGCAAAACAGTTGGCACAAATCGACGCGTGCGCGGACAATATAGAAAAAGTTTTCGGTGGGTTTGATTATTACCCGACGGCCGGCATTTATGATAAATACAAATATAACGAACAACCACGTGTATTACGTTCAACCGGTATCGCGACCGAGGTTTATAACCAAATCATCGACATATTACAAACCGGATGTGGCAACCTGGACGGAACATTTATGAATGTCCAAAACCTTGGACTATACAGTGCAAATTACAACAGCAATTCTTTTTGCACCGCAACATTTAACAACGAATCCAGTCGGTATTACCACCTGTACACAGATTACAGTATTGGCAAAGAAGTAACATCTGTTGCCACCATCGGTCGCAAGTTATCTTTGGCAAGTGGACCAGGTCTGCAACCCGTAATATCATCCGGAACAAATACAGGCGCCAATTTATCAATATGGCCCATTGAACAAACAACAAATACATACCCAGAAAACATGTGCCCACGTGATTATAATGCAAATGTTGATGTTCAATCATGGGGCGCGTGCCTGTGTTGGGAAAACGGTGGCCGCCGCAGCAACAACGGCACCACAACGCGTTGTGTTGCAACGTTCCCGGCACAACCGTTGGTAAATTATCTGATTTCCAATACCATTGAACAAATAACAACCCCCGGATTAAACAACGAATGTTCTATTTCCGATACAAACACAAATAATTGGTATGTGACAAATGCCAGCAACCCACAAAACCTGACACGAACAAACATGTTTATCAAATGGCCATACAGTGGAAATATTGCATCACCAACCGAACAAGATTGGTGCAACGCAAACATCAACAACAAAAACCAGGTCTGTCCATTTGGTGTCCATGTTGATACGAACGGCAATTGCAAGGAATGTCCCGAAAACTGGTTGGAATCAAATGGTATCTGTTGTCCATCCGATTACACATACGATGGCAGCACACAAAAATGCACCAAAACAGAAAATGGCACCACATTGACCGTACCGGCACAAAAAACATCATCTGAACTTATGGGCAATAATTTTCCTGATGGCTAAACGGGCGGGGCATATTTATAAAAAAAACAACGGCGATTTTCTCGCCGTTTTTTATACAGATTTTTTTATATCCATCGCAATTCGCGCACCCACAGATTTATTATCCGGCCGCCATAATTTATCCGCAGATTTTAATTCATGTATCATATGTTCACGCGCCGCTTCATCCGACGCGATACGATTAAATTCGTGAAAAATATTTTTTGCCGATGCCGCCGAACCCAACAATTCCGGATATACCGTGCGATTTAACAAAATATTTACCAACGATACCCATTTAACATGAACCAAAATTTTTCCAATTATCGTCGTCAGCCAGTTCATCCGATACACAATTATCGCCGGCACATGCACCATCGCCAATTCCGCCGACACGGTTCCACTGGCCGCGATGGCGATATATGTTTTTTCATATAATTTATATCGGTCACTTGATGGTATAATTTCGGGCCGTATTGTCCAATCGGCAACCATATCACGCACCATACTATCGGTTGTTTCAACCGTCGGTATAACAAATTTATATTTGTCCCCAACCAATTCAACAAATTCGCGAAATACCGGCATTAACTTTTTAACCTCGGACCGGCGACTGCCCGGCATCAGTGCGACAATTTTTTTTCCTCTGCTTTTTTTCGCCGCATATTTTCCAATTATATTATCTGCAATCGGATGTCCCACGGCAATCGTTTCCAACCCATGTTGGGTGAAATAGGGCACCTCGAAATCAAAAAAAGCATATAATTTATCAAATGTTTTTGCGTATTTTTTTGCGCGTCCCGGCCGCCATGCCCAAACCTGGGGCGCAACAACATGATAAAACCGCAAACCGTCACGAATTAAATCACGACCCGCGCGCGATTTTTTTAATCCCGCTATAACCGAACGCGCAAAACCCGGCGAATCAATAGTCAATACCAAACCTGGTTTAACATCCAAGATTTTTTGAATTGTATCGTGTATTCGACGTTTTAATGTGCGAGCGTTTGCCAAAACCTCGACAATTCCCATTACCGCCAAATCAGACATTGGAAAAATCGGTGTCAATCCGGCGTCGCGCATATTTTGCCCACCAATACCGACAAAATTAAACCCGGGCAATTCGCGCATAATATTTGCGCCCAAAATGTCGCCTGACACTTCACCGGCGATAATAAATACAGTTTTTTTATTCGGCATGTTTGGATGTTCCAATTCCACGTTTTGAACGGTTTTCTATAAAATCAATTGCATCCATCGCATATTTGTTATTTTTTACTTCCTTGCGAACACGATTCAATCTTTCCTCGACCGTGCCATCCGTATCGCGAAATACCGCAGAATACACCGAATGAATCGCGTGCATATCTTCGTTGGTAAACCCATGCCGCATCAATCCCACACGATTGATTGTGCGATACACCGCACGTCCACCCATGCCCTCGTAAATAGCATATGGCAACACATCATTTCCAACCCCCGACATACCGGCAATAAACGCATTACGACCAATACGCACAAATTGCAGTACCATCGACCCACCAGACAAAATCACAAAATCTTCGATTTCGACATGACCGGCAACCTGGACCAGGTTAGACATCACCACGCTGTTTCCAACCTTGCAATCGTGACCCACATGGGCATTTACCATAATTTGACAATCATCACCAATTTCGGTGCCATCCGACGCCGGTGTTCCCGAATGAATTGTCACATATTCGCGAATTTTACAACGTTTTCCAATACGCAACCCCGTCATTGTGGATTCATCTTGCCATTTTAAATCCTGGCTCATTACACCCAATACCGCGAACGGATACACAATCGAATCGTCGCCGATACTGGTTTTTCCATCGATAATAACATTTGCAACCAATTCAACCCGATCGCCCAAAACAACATTTGGACCAATTACACAGCCCGGGCCAATTTTGCAATCCGCACCAATAACCGCGCCATCTTTGATAATTGCCGTTGGATGAATATCAGACATATTTTTACCCTTGAACCTTTATATTAAACACGCAAATATTACATCACATTGGCGCAAATTGGTATTCAAGAAATATAACAAATTATAACAAGAACCGAACCTCGCGCACAAAATCACCACGCGGTATGGCGCACCATCCTAAAATTGCCAACACAGACACCACCGGCATAACCGTAATCACGCCAAAGCAAAACAATGCCAGCATCAATAACCGATTTGCCAAATGTTCCGGCACATCACCATTATGCGCATGCACAATTTTTAACCACGCCAAACATCCAACCAAACACAATAGCCCAACAAACACCGGCACAGATTCCGTCATAACAAACAAAACCCCAGACAACGCAATCAAACAACGCACCATCCATTTCAATTTAACAAATGCACTGTTGTAAATTTTGCCGCGTGCCCGCGTATTACGCAAAACCACCATATCAACAATCGGCAATCCAACAGACAACACACCCACCAAGTGCAAAATCGTTAAATTTCCCAACTGGCCATATCTGAAAAATTCAGGTTGCATCAAAATCATTGTCACAAACAAAAATAAAAACGCCGCAACAAAAGGCACAATCCGCAAATTATATTTCATGCGCCGCCCAAACCATGCACCGCCAACGAACGCCACGATTTGCAAAATCGGCCCCCACCATGTATGCGTATCGGTCAATCCAATAATTCCCAACACCACCGCACACAAAAATATAAATTTGAATTTATCACGACGGGACATATCTTGAAATTTTGGCAATTTCATATCACGCGTCACGAAACCAATAAAGCACATCCCCATAAACGCAACCGCCGCGGTCACAAATGGCAACACAGATGCAGCATCACGCAAAACCCCATAATTTCCACCAAACAAAACCAACCAAACCAACGACAAACAAATCGTCCATTTTATAATACGCGTTTGCAATGTATCGCGCCGCCACCCAATCATATCCAAGATTCTGTTGCCGTATTTATATACAACAAAAAACAACGGCACCATCAATATAGCCCACCAAAAAAATGCCGGGGCCGCCAACGCCGCATTGTTAAACGCACTGATTGCACTTTGCACGATTAAAGATTCTTCAAACATATACTTGCCTTTTTTATTTTTTATTATTATGATACAGGCATGATTGAAAAACAAGAAATATTTACTTTATTGAACGGCGCAATAAAAATGCGCACATCATGTTATAATCCAACATCTGATGCCGTATGGTTGGCGGCATTGCCATGTGCGGAACCCGAAACGGTTTTGGATGTCGGCATTGGGTCGGGCGGGGTATCTTTGTGCCTGCAACACCATTTTCCAAACGCGAAAATTACGGGAATTGATTTATCCCCGGCAATGTTGAACGCGTGTTCGGACAATATGAAATTGAACAAGTATCAATTTGATTTAATAAATGAAGATATTTTTACATGGTCCACCGAACAAACATTTGACCTGGTTATAACAAATCCACCATATTTTGTCGGCACGCCATCGCGTTCAAATCCGGACGCACACCATAACGCCGATTTAACCCGTTGGATACGGCGATCTTTGGCGCGCGTAAAACCACGCGGATATATTTGCGTTGTCATTGATGCCGCCCGCATGGCCGAGGTTGTCCGTATCATCGCAAAAAGTTGCGGTCACGTCACAATCATCCCGCTGTTTGGCACAAAACAGGTTGCCGAACGCGTTCTGGTTCGTGGCCGATTGGGAACAAACGGTGCATCGGTGGTGCATTTGGGTTACCCAATGAATTATGATCCAATTTTGCGTGATGGCTTGACTATCGAGAAAATTTTGTCTAACATACGGGCATAATGTTAAACTTTATCGCCAGATATTTTACATCCCTGTGGTCATTTATAACATGGCCATTTCGCGCATGCTGGAAAATCATTGTGCGAATATTTCCACCGCGCGAATTTACGGTCATGGACACGCCCCGTGGCAACGTGTACAGTTTTAATCAAAGCAGTTTTTGGCGCTTTACAAAATTCGTTGGTAAAATTGGATTGATTGTGTGGGCATCTTGGTCAACATATGTTTTTGTGTATCATCGCCCAATGCTGCAAAAAAGAACAATGCAATTACAACAAGAACGGGAACGCCACGACAGACAACTGATTGATTTACAGGTATATTTATCAAAGTTTAATGATTTAACACACAATCTAAATGTAATTGACGACAAAATATTAAATTCTAAAAAATTATCTGATGCCGAACGCGAACAACTGACCAATTCACGGGTTAAAATTTGGGGCGAATTGGACTTTCTGAAAACACGCGTTTCCGAATTATTTGCCGACCGTGATTATTCCCCAGAATATACAAAAATGGCGGATTTATCGGTTGCATACGATATGGTGCGTGCCGAAAACGACACAATAAAACAACAAAACGAACAAATTATTGAAACCATGGCCATGATATCCGAGGCCGACACCGAAATCGTCAATGCTGTCACGACATTAACATCTGAACGCATCCAAGAATTACGCAAACAATTAAATAAAATCAGTTCTACATTATTATCATTAGGCATCCAAGAACAAACATTGATACAAAACGCAAACAAATATTCTAATCCAATTGTGAACACAATATTTACACCAATAAAGTTTGATGCAAAAATCGACAATAAATATAAAAAATTGGCAAACGATTTGGAAATGTGGGCGGGATTGTCCAAACTGTCCCAGGTTTTACCCTTGGGGGCACCGGTCAAAAACACCCGCGTCACATCCAGCTTTGGCATACGCAAAGACCCATTTACAAAAAAACCAAAACAACACAAGGGCATTGATTTTGCCGGCAAAATCGGTACAGAACTGACCGCCGTGGCACCGGGCCGCGTAGTATCTGTGGGTGAAAGAAATGGATATGGCCTGACGGTCGAGGTTGATCACGGTCTGGGATTTTCAACATTATACGCCCACCTGTCTAAAATTTTGGTTTCCCGTGGCGATTGGGTGCGTCCTGGCTCGGTGGTTGGCCTGGGGGGCTCATCGGGACGTTCAACCGGCGCACATTTACACTATGAAATAAAATACAAAGGCAATCAGTTTAACCCATCAAAATTTGTTCAAGAATAAAAAAAGAAAATCAAGGAAAGGAAGGAAACAATGCTGGCATTTACAAACGCGGACGAAAAACAATCACCAACCGTCATCGGGGCGGGGTGCAAAATTGATGGCGACATCAATTCTGATTTAACCGTTCAAATCCACGGCACCGTCCGCGGCAATGTGAACGCGTCTATCGTTGTAATCGGGCGGGGCGGACATGTTATTGGCGACATAACAACCGATGCGTTATTTTTGCACGGTGAACTGTCTGGTTCGGCATTGACATATACCGCAAATATATTCAGCAACGCAAAAATGGACGGCACACTGACATATCGGACATTAAACATAACCGCGAACACTGAATTAGAATGCAAATTAAAAAAACGCAAAGGGGATAAATATGACAAATAAAATATCCAAGGTTTTTCTGGCGGCGGACCATCGTGGTGTGGGACTGAAACTGTATTTAATTGAAATGTTAAATGCGGCCGGATATCAAACCGTTGATTTGGGTGCATCCGACCCAACAACCCCGGTTGATTTTCCCGATGTTGCCGCCGATTTGGCAAATGCGATGATGGGCGACAATGCCGCCCGCGG
This sequence comes from Alphaproteobacteria bacterium UBA3635, assembly GCA_002373935.1. Lineage (GTDB taxonomy): Bacteria > Pseudomonadota > Alphaproteobacteria > Rs-D84 > Rs-D84 > Enterousia. The sequence goes on from DFKW01000003.1 coordinate 43,483, forward strand.
CATTTTAATTTGTGGCACGGGGGCGGGTATGGAAATCGCCGCAAATCGTTATCGCCACATCCGCGCATCACGATGCGACCACCCCGAGCAAGCCCGTGATGACCGTTTTCACGACGACATAAATGTTTTGGCATTGGCCGCCGACGATATAGATATCGAGGTTGCATACCTGTGCGCCCAGGCATTTTTGGAAAGCCCATTTGACGACATCGAACGTCGCCGTCGCAGATTAGAAAAAATATCATAACAAAGCAATATCTATGCCCTACACAATAACATTATCACGGCAATTATACAGTCCAATCCAAGAACTGAATTATGCCTGTTATAAAAACAAAAATTACGCATTTCGGTTTGACAAAGTGCGGGTCAGATACGATTTTTTGCTTTCCAATAACCTTGTCAGCCACGAACAATGCACCCCGTCATTTATGATAAATTGTATTGATTTGCTTAATTCTAATTGGTGTATGAAACATTTTCTGGATATCCTTGGCGAAGATAAAATCCCAGAATATATTAAAATTTATGCCGCCAAAAAAGATTATGACGGAGACATATTATCACTCTTAAAACAACCATCCGCCCGGGTTATAACCACCGCACTGACAACCGCAGGACAAAATTTAATTCATTTATCAAACCCAACCACAAAACAAATATTATTGGGGCTGTCACACGAAACAGAGACACCGTGGCTGATAACAAAAATAAAACACCCAACGGTCAAAATGCAAATTACCGCGGTGACACACGACATACAGGCGTACAAATATATAACAAACCCTTGTGAATCTGTAAAATTGGCTGCGGCCCGGGCACACGGCATAGAAATATTACGTTATATAAAATCCCCCAGTGAACAGGTAATATTAACCGCAATCCGTCACACACTTGATACAACGGGCGAATTATTATTCTATTTTTTACCACACCCAAACCATAAAATTTATAATGCAATTAAACAACAAATAAATTCAAGCAAACACTTAATCAGCACAAAACCACAGGAACAAATTTCCGCAAAAACATTACAAATTAATTCATGGCAAAATGCGGATGTCCAACATTGTCCAAAATTGGCAAAAATAAAACAAGAAATGACAAATTTTTCTGCGGATATGTTTTTAATTCCAACGCGATAAAATTTATTTTGTATATAAATCCTGCAATTTTTTAGATAACGCCGGATTATATTTGAAATACTTTGCCGTTCCCGGGATAACATAGTCCGTCAATTTTTCACCCGCCGCCAATTCGTCTTCGGAAATTGTATTTTCAAAATCGATGTTGGGGCGCGTCAATTTATTCGGACCAACAAACTTTTTAACATACGGACAAAATCCCGGCACCACATAATCATGGTGCAGGGTATCAAAATTCACCGGACTGCCGTTGCTTTTGAAACAACTGTCGCAATTTTCATCCGCGCGCGCCGAAAAATCCATATTATAACAATCACACAAACGATTTTTACCCAAATGCCGACAACGAACGCGGGTCAAACATATACGACCGTATTCATCCGGGGTTTTCAGCAAACAACACAACCCGCATTGTTCACAAATGCGTTCCCACGCGTCGGTTCCTGGTAAAATTTGATTTTCTTTCTTCATACTATAAATATAGTATAAAAATATTTTTTGTCAAGTTTAAATAAAAATCAATAAATCATAAATTGAACTTTGAACTCTGTACTTTGAACTTTAAAAAATCGCCATTTGAGGCGATTTTTTATATTATTTTTTTACAACAAAGTTAACCAATTTTTTTGGCACCACAATTGTTTTGATAATTGTTGCGCCATCCAATTGTTTGGTTGCGTTTTGTTTTGCCTGTTCCACCAAATCAGATTCGGCAATATCTACCGGGACAACAAAGTCACGCACGCGTTTGCCATTGACCGACACAACAATTGTCATATCAAAATCCACCAATTTAGACGCGTCCGCCACCGGCCACGGTTCAAACACCAACATACCGGTATGCCCCATGCGTTCCCACATTTCTTCGGTTAAATGTGGTGCAAACGGATTCAACAATTGAATCAATACGGAATAGGCCGCCCGTGGCATTTTACCCCCAGGGAACGCATTGATAAATTCCATCATACCCGAAATTGCGGTATTAAATTTCATATTATCCAGCCGTTCCGTCACATCGGCAATCAAACGATTGACCAATTTTTCTTGGGATTCTGTCAACGCATCATCGGTCAAATTATCGGCAAATGCCTCGACACGCGATAAAAACCGTTGCACGCCGGCCAATGCACCATCCGTCCAAACGACATTGTTTTCCCACGGCCCCAGTGACAAAACCGCAACACGTCCCGCATCGGCGCCGACACGTTCCAACAAATCAACAACCATAAATCCATTGCCGCGGGATTTAGACATCTTGTACCCATCCGACCCCATCAGCAACCCTTGGGCGGTGCGTTTGGCATACGGTTCTGGGGTATTTACCAATCCCAAATCAAACAATGCGTGATGCCAAAAACGCGAATAAATCAAATGGCGAGTGTTATGTTCGTGCCCACCATTATAATGCGTGACCGGCATCCAATTTTTCATCTGTTCGCGAGAGCAAAATTCTTTATCGTTCTTTGGATCCAAATACCGCAAATAATACCACGAAGAACCCGCCCATCCCGGCATAGTATCCGTCTCACGTTGTGCGGCACCACCGCATTTTGGACATGTTGTATTTACCCAATCGGTGGCACGTGCCAACGGACTTTCGCCATCATCGGTTGGGCGATAATCTGTCATATACGGTTGCATCACCGGCAATTGATTATCCGGCACCGGTACCCAACCGCATTTTTCACAATGCACCAGTGGTATAGGTTCGCCCCAATACATTTGACGTGAAAAACCCCAATCTTTTAATTTGTATTTTGTTGTGCCGCGCGCAAATCCGCGTTCGGTTCCATATTTAATCGCCGCCGCAATTGCATCCGCCTTGCCCATACCATCCAAGAACGATGAATTTATATGCGGTCCGTCGCCTTCCCAAACTTTATCGGGTTCACCACCCGCCAACACCGGGATAATTTCCAAACCAAATTTTTTTGCAAAATCCCAGTCACGCGAATCATGCGCCGGCACCGCCATAATTGTTCCAAACGCATAATCCACCAAAACATAGTCCGATGTAAAGATTGGAATTTCACGCCCCGTATACGGATTTATCGCGGTAACGCCTTCCAGTTTTATACCGGTTTTTTCACGCGTTGCGTCCGTTCTTTCAATTTCAGATTTTGCCGCAGATTGTTTGATATAATATTCCACCGCCGCCGCATTTGTGATGCGTCCATCGTTCAACCATTTGCGCAACAATTTATGCTCCGGCGCAATTACGCAAAATGTCACACCAAATATAGTATCAACACGCGTTGTATAAACCGTCATAATATCGTCGCCAACACGAAAATCAACATCCGCGCCATACGATTTTCCAATCAGGTTTATTTCATCTTTTTTAATACGTTCATCAAAATCGACATCATTTAACCCATCTAACAATTTATCCGCATATTTCGACAGTGCCAAATTCCATTGTAATTTTTCTTTTTTTTCTATCAATCCGTGACAGCGCGGACATTTGTTATCTTCCAATTCTTCGTTTGTAAATGTCGTTCTGCAATTCGGGCACCAATTCATGGGCAGGGCGGATTTATACGCCAACCCCGCATTAAAGAATTGAATAAACATCCATTGTGTCCATTTGATATATTCCGGATCCGATGTCGCAACCCGTGTGTCCGGCGACACAGACCAACCAACCCGATCGATAACTTCTGAATAAGATTTCACCAAATCACGCGCCACATCCGCCGGGTGCCGACCGATTTTTGTTGCATAATGTTCACCGGCAATTCCCATCGCATCAAAACCCATTGGGAATAAAACATCATACCCCAAATGACGACGATAGCGCGCCAACACATCCATACCCGAATAATTCAACATATGCCCCGCATGCATACCCGCACCAGACAAGAAAGGAAATTCAACCAAATTATAATAACGCGGGCGTGACCCGTCATTTTTTGGTACAAACGCGCGTGCATCGCGCCAACGGCGTTGCCATTTTGCCTCGCGTTCCAAAACTTTTTTCATATTGTCTGTCATGATACATATCCTTTGTAAAAATTAAATCACAACCAATTTTATACAACAAACCCGCAAAATTCAAGCAAAAGAATAGGGCGCATCGCGCCCCACAAAACAATTTTTCAACATCAGTTCACCCCGACCGTGAAATCGTCACCGTATGTTGCGACATCTTGACCGGCAATTGTGCATTTCAAACTTTCAAATCCACTTTTTATCTGATTCTTTTTAACAATTTTACTGGTAATAACACCACCGGTGGTTCCCAACACAACACCCGCAATTGAATCAGATGCCAAACGCGCGGTATTAAAATTACCATCACTGTTTTTCCAAACATCACTGTAACGCGACACAAAATGTTTATCTAACATTTTATCCAATTCTGAAAAATCAAACGCCGATTTTTGTGCCTCATCCCCATCAGTCGATTTAACAAGTTTGTCTTGATCTGGATTCCCCGGCACAATGACTCCATCTGCCACATCGCCATTTACGGCTTGACCTTGTTCACCTTGTCCGGCACCACCCGTTGACACTTTTGCTGCAGCCGACCGTTCTGTTTTTTTCTGACACCAGCCCCGGGAATTACCATTTTTATCACGCGCCAGTTCATAACCATCCTCGCATTCGGTCGCAACACAGCGCAACATGTATTTGCCATCAATAAGTTCAGGCAATTTTATAACACTATCAGGCCACTCATCACCACCAGTCATACCTGTATTGTCTTTATATTTCTTATAATATGCATCCGCAACAAACCTTTTACAAACCGCCTTGGTTGAATGATAATTATGCGACCACCAATAATCTCTGGCCGAACAATCAGTATTATCATCATCCCAATAACCATCTGTACCAACACAATCCAAAATACCAACTGCATTTGGGTCATTTTTCATTACATCAGCCGCCCACGAATTTGTTGCGCATACAGCAACCATAATCATCACTGCAATTTTGTTAAATACCGACATTTTATTCCCTCTCACTTTTTGTTAATTTTATCACAAATCACGATTTTACACAAATGTTTTATACAAAAAACACGCCATTTTTGGGGCAGGAAAGGGCAAACACACAAAAAAATACATCAAAAACCGCCACAAACCCGCAGAAATCCGCCATTTTTTGCAAATTTTACCGGCAAAGCAGGGCGATTTTTGCTTTTTTTGGACTTTTGGCACAAATTCGACTATTTTTTATAAACACCAATATTTTACAATAAAACACATCCACATATTGCCGCGGCAAAAATTTCCCACACACATCAAAAAAATTAAAAAAATTCTAAAAAAATATAAAAATTTTTATTTATAAAATTCACACAACAAAAAATAATTTACACAGCAGCAAACCACGCCAACAACGCAGAATTCCGCCAAAATTATGGGGACGGGTCAAACTTTCAAAAATCACAAAACTCGCCCTGCGCCCAGATTTCCGCGAAAAATTTGCAAATTCAAACAATCACAAAGCCACCAACAACCACACACAAAAAAAATCACACAAAACACCAATCGATTCTGAGCGCGATAAATATCACAAACCATATAATTGGACGTTCAGGTCGCTGAAAAACCGTCAATAAACTATATTATATGTTTGACCATTCCAAGTTAAATACCTTATCAGAGACGACAAACCGCCACCAAACAAAAACCAGAACACAAAACAGACAATAAGCAAAATAACAAACAATCGCATAGTTGATATTCTTTTCATCAAAAACATCCTTTTTATTAATTATACCACAAACAACAACCCCCATCAACTTTTTAGTCCGGTTATATTATGCCAGTCAGCAGGTACCGCAACCAACCGTGTTCGATTATATCCGGTTATATTATGTATAATTTCGTTGGCGTGAACACAAAACTCCTTGCAGTTATATTATGTATAGTTTGCCCAAACGAGCATCAGCGAGTATGACAAATTATCTGGTTATATTATATATAGTTTCGTCGGTGTGAGCGTAGCGAATTTGTTGTTTTATATAAAACACAAAACTCCGTTCGGTTATATTATGTATAGTTTGCCCAAACGAGCATTAGCGAGTGTAGCAAACTATACATAATATACATTATGCGCCTTTTGTAAATCCAAATTACGCCACTATATTTATGACGACAACTTTATGACGGCAACCGCTCCCCCGGTTGCCCGTCACCCTATCACAAAAACACAAAAAAATCGCACGGCAAAAACGCCGCGCGACATAAAATATTTTCACTGCAAAAATTATTTTTTAATTTTTGCAACTTTTTTAATCTTGCTGACGCCAACGCCCGCCAACTTGGTCAGATTTTTAACACCCTTTTCCAAATCACTCTCTTCCCCCGCGACATTTTCCACAGGTTTCACCGCAGAACAGCAATATGGGCATTTTGTTGCCGCATTACTGATTGTCGATTGGCAATACGGACACGCATGTGTCGTGACGGGCTGTTTTGATTTGGCCTTGGCCGCGATACGCACAACCAAGAACACCGCAAACATCGTAATCAAGAAACTGATAATCGAATTCAAAAATGCGCCAATACCAATCGCCGAATCCGCCCCCAGAACGATTTTCCAATCCGAAAAATCAATTCCACCAATCAACAACCCAATCGGCGGCATCATAACATCTTTGACCAACGAATTGACAACCGCAGTCATCACCGACCCAACGATGATACCGACCGCCATATCAATCGCATTACCACGATTTATAAACGACTTAAAGTCCTTGATCATACCCATTTTTTACTCCTTTTTTGTTTTGTTTTGTTTATTTTCGCGCACCGCCGCCTTTTGATATTGCGCGACCGCACGCAGAACCGCATTTAATGTTTTACGCAAACTTTCGTCATGCGTTTCGACCATAATATTTGCCATCGCGTATGTATCATACCGTTCTTTTATCAGTTGCGATAAAATCACCCTGCTGTCGTTATTTAACAACTGGGGGCGTGTATTTCTGTGATTTGTGCGTTTAACCAACAAATCCAAATCCGCCTTGAGCCAAATACTGATTGCATTTTTCAGCACCATATCGCGCACCGCCGGTGTAATAAACGCGCCCTCGCCCGTGGAAATCACCTTTATCCGGGGCTTTGCATCCAACAACCGTTCAATCACAGATGTTTCCGCACGACGAAATTCTTGTTCACCATACATTGAAAAAATATCAACCACGGACGCACCGGCGGCGGCCTCAATCTCGGAATCAGAATCAACAAAATCAACACCCAACGCGCGCGCCAACGCACGCCCAACGGACGTTTTGCCCGCCCCCATCAAACCAACCATAACAATTGGTTTATCTAAAATAATTTTCGGTGTCCGTACCATGAATCAAATCATATCATAATTTGAAAATTACCACAATAAAATTATTCCATCGCCGCCAAACGTTCTAATTGATCGGCACTGATTAATGCATCAATCATTTCATCCAACGCCGCACCCCCAGCCAAAATATCATCCAGTTTGTATAATGTCAGTTTTATCCTGTGGTCGGTAACCCTTTGTTCAGGAAAATTATATGTTCTGATTTTCTCGCTGCGGTCACCCGACCCAACCATAGACCGTCTTGAAGAATTACTGGCATTTTGTTGCTCAAGTCGTTGTTTTTCGTATAATTTTGACCGTAACACCGCCATCGCCGATGCCTTGTTTTGAAACTGACTGCGTTCATTTTGACATGTCACAACAATACCGGATGGAAAGTGCGTTATACGAATTGCACTGTCGGTTTTATTCACATGCTGACCCCCGGCACCAGACGCACGAAACACATCGATACGAATATCCTTATCTTCGATAACAACATCGATTTCTTTGGCCTCGGGCATAACGGCAACCGATGCCGCAGACGTATGAATCCGTCCCCCTGCCTCGGTCTCGGGCACACGCTGAACACGATGAATCCCCGATTCAAATTTCATACGCGCATACGCCCCAACCCCATCAATTTTGAACACAATTTCTTTATATCCATGTAATGATGTTGGGTTTTCTTCGATGACTTCTACCTTCCATCCCTTGCGCAAGGCATAAGATTTATATTGGTTATACAAATCGCCCGCAAACAACGCAGATTCTTCGCCACCCACACCCGCGCGAATTTCCATAATTACACTGTTATCATCCGCCGCATCGCGTGGCAACAGTGCAATTTGCAATTTGCGTTCAACGTCCGGCAGCCGATGATTTAACTCAACCAACTGTTCGGTTGCAATATCACGCAACTCGGCATCATTTTGCATCTCTTTCGCGTCCGCGATACCCTGGACCGTTTGAAAATATTCATCTATTAAAGGCAACAATTCATTTAACCTGGAATATTCACGCGCCAACTTTGACAATTCATCGCCCGTAACCGTCCCAGAATTCATTTGTTCTGCAATTTCGGCGGCCCTGCGTTGAATATCGCGTAATTTACTTTCAATAATCATAACTTATGCCGCCTTTATCTGTTTTATTGCATCCAAAATCGTCAAAGTTTCCTGGTTTCCGGATGCCATATTTTTCAATGCGACAACTTGATTTTTTGATTCATCATCACCAATTATTATACTGAATTTAGCACGAATTTTATCGGCGTATTCAATTTGATTTTTGAATTTTTTATCCGTGTCCAGATACGATACCGTCGCGATGTTTTCATCCCTCAACGCACGCACCACGCGCGACGCATAACCAACATTGTTATTACCCATAACCAGCACCGCCACATCGATTGGGGTTTCAAATTTCGATACATCTATTTGCCCAGATTCCATTAATGCGACCAACAAACGCGAAACACCGATTGATGCCCCAACACCAACTATCTTGGTCTTGGAAAATTTGGATGCCAAATTTTCATAACGACCGCCACCACCCACGGCCGGCAAGTCCGGATGATCGACACTGAAAAATTCAAACACAATACCCGTATAATACGAATGCCCACGCATAATAGAAACATCAATTTCGGCATTTTTTATACCCATATCAGACAACAAATTCATAAAATTATCCATTTCACATATCGCATCGTCTAACTTGTCAGTTTTGTTTAAAAATGACCGATAACCATTTGTGAACACAGAATTTATTTCATTTGCCACATTTGTCCCAACCGTTTCTTCCATTGCGCCAACAAAGTCATTTAACTTGTCTTTTTTATCTATTAACACAAACGCTTCGCGTGATTGTTTTTCATCCAATTCAAGATATTCAAACATAGCATTCCAAAAACGCCTGTTGCCAACTTTGACCTTTACACGTCCAACAATATCAGAAATAGATTCATACATACGCGACATAGTGGCAACGATTTCCGCATCGTAATTTACAGATAATGTTTGAACACCTAATATATCAACATCCAATTGATAAAACTCACGATACCGACCACGCTGTGGACGTTCACCACGATAATTTCTGGCAAACTGGTAAACATGGAACGGAAAAGTCAATTCATTCAGATGCCCCGCAACAAAACGCGACAAACCAACAGTTCCGTCATAACGCAACCCCATTTTTGTATCGCCCTTTTGGAACAAGAACATCTGGGTTTCAATTTCGTCCCAGTTATCTTTATCGGTCAAAACCTCGGCCCGTTCAATTGCAGGCAAATCCAAACGCGCATATCCAGAAACGCGTAACACATCGCGCATACGCGAAATACATTCATCAAATAATCTTTGTTGCGCCGGCAACAGTTCTATAAATCCTGACAATGGTTTTGTTGGTTTCAAATCCATAATAAAATTCCTTTGGTTAAAAAATTAAAACAAACACAGAACGATAAAATATTTAATACAACGCTAATAACACACACCCGCACGGGCGTGATGCAAAACATGATTAAAAGTCGCATTTTGAAATCTCATACCCTAACCATACCAACAACACACAGAAATTTCAACAAAAAATAACACCACTAAAACCAGTGGTGTTATTCGCAACTACGAAACTATCTACATTTGCCCCACACTCTTTCGCAAAATTTTATATGTTTAATTCTCCAATCTGTCATTTCTTGAATACTTTCCTTGAATTCTGCAAAAGAAGCAAATACCTTTTCATTAACAAAACAGAACGATTCCAAAGATTTGTTATCATAATACAAATCCTCTAAATACGCTACAGCAACTTTGTGTTCCTTGCAGTTTAAAAAACACAAAAGGAAATAATTCGTGGTCAGTCGAAGCAGAATAGCTGAATCAAATTTCCCTGTATTACCCTTAGTATCCACTGGGGTAAAAAAGCTGTTTTTCAACATTTCTCTTGACTTACAAAAACCAGTTTTCTGTACCATACCAATTACTTTACATTCAAATCCCTTGGACGGTTTTTTTGGGGTACCGCTGATTTCTACATAAGGTTTTTTTACAATTTTACCACCCAGAACATTATAAACCCTGACCTTTTTATCTGCGATTTGTGGTTCAGCAACAAGTGTATTGGAAATATAATAGGAATTATCCGTCGGGAGTTGCACAGAATTATTCATCTTTCTTACCTTTATGTATATAACTCTCGGCTCCCTATCACGTGTATTATATTTGCATATATATTTCAAAAATCAACTAAAAATACCGGTGCAGCGATGTTCCATTTTGATTCAGCCACCGTTTTGCCCGCTCCACACCAAAACCATATAACTCTGAAACCTGGTGCCAAAATTCCGGCGAATGATCCATATACTTTTTATGTGCCAATTCATGCATCACAACATATCGCATTACATCCCGCGGTGCAAAAGCCAACCTCCATGAAAAAGACATTGTTCCCGTCGATGAACACGACCCCCAACGTGTTGTTGTATCCCGCAAAGCAATACGCGCCGGCCAAAATTCCCGTGGTGTTGTGCGAATAATATTTTTTACTTCTTTTAAAAATTCATCCTTGATAACATCACGCACGCGCCGTGCGAATACATCCGCGCCGCCCCCGACATACAGTGTCCACGTTCCGTCATTATTTTTCACCAAATCATTAGACACCAAATCCGGCACACGCACCAAATTCACATTTCGCCCCAAAAATTCGATTTTTTCGCAATTACTAACATCCGTTTTTTTTGGCGCCTTGGCAAAGACACTTTCAACCCACTTGCGCTTGGTTTCCAAAAAATGTAACGCACGAATATCGGCAACCAAAGTGGGCTTGGAAATATGGATTTCTTGTTTTCCAACGACATGAGGCCGAATAACGATATTACGCGCCCCGCGCCGCGACTCAATCACGACAGGAATTTTTTGTCCCGACCAACTTTCAAAAATATATTCAGACATCGATACAAAATTATTTCATCTTTTTGCAAATGTCAACTGCAATTGCATCGGCATCCATACCCAACGCGTGATACACTGCCGCACCATCGCCCGACATACCGAACCGGTCAATGCCACAAACTGCATCGGCAAATTCGAACCACGCGGCCGTTGCGCCGGCCTCTATCGCGACGACATAGCCGCGCAGCAAATCGCGTTGAAACCGCATTGGCGATTTACGGAACAATTCCACACATGGCATCGACACCACACGCACAGATGCCCCAATTTTATCCGCCACCGCAATCGCCAACGGCACATCCGCCCCCGTTGCAATAATCGTCAAACGCACGCGCCGGGCGGTGGCATCCCGAATAATATACGCGCCATGCGTCAAATCGGCATGTGCCGGGGTTGGAATCTGTAAAAACTTTTGACGCGATAAAATAATTGCGCTGGGGCGGGCAATATCATTTAACGCCGTTTGCCATGCCCAGGCAACCTCGCGCGCATTACATGGGCGCAGCACATTTATATTCGGCATTAAACGCAAAGACGCCAACTGTTCAATTGGTTGATGTGTGGGGCCATCCTGGCCGACGGCGACACTGTCATGACTGAATAAATAAATCACCGGCATCCCCGACAATGCCGCAATCCGTATTGCCGGCCGCATATAGTCAGAAAACACCAAAAAAGTCGAACCATACGCACGCACACCTCCCGCGACCAACCCGTTCATAATCGCCGCCATGGCATGTTCGCGCACACCATAATTTATATAGTTCCCATTAAAATCACCCGGCACAATATCATGCGAATTTTGAACCTTTGCGCCGGTATTTTTTCCTAAATCCGCACTGCCCCCGACTAAATTTGCACCCGCACCAATCAATAAATTCAAATATTTCGCCGACAATTCACGAGTTGCGACATCGGTATCCGACACATCAAATTTTGGATTTGGCACAATAGTATATGATTTTTCAATTTTCTTTTTAACCGTGCCGGCCGCAACCTGGGCCCAGGCGGCCTCGCCCCGCCCCGACACACATTGCCGCATCAGTTTTAACAATTCGTCGTCATTTAATGCCAAACCATGCGCCGCCGCATCGCCCGCCAAACGTGTTCCCATACCAATCACAGATTTCACCTGGATAAATACGGGGTTTCGGGACCGTTTTGCATCAACCAACGCACGATTTAATCTATCGAAATCATCCCCTGCAATATCGTTCACCACGCGCCATCCACACGCACGCACAACACCCGGCACATCAACCGGCGTTTGCGCCACACCATCAATTGTAATCCCATTGTCATCCCATAATAACACCAGGTTTTCCAACCCCATCCGTCCGGCAAAAGCAATCGCCTCATACGCGATGCCCTCGCTTAAATCACCATCAGAACACAAACAATAAACCCGCGCGCCCGTGCCGCGAATTTTTGCTGCCAACGCCAAACCAACGGCATTTGCCACCCCCTGGCCCAGGGGCCCCGTTGTTGCATCAACCCCGGGAATGCCAATTTCCGGATGTCCCGGCAACCCGCCAATTTTACGAAAAGAATCCAAATCCCCAATTTCATACCCCGCCAATTTTAATACCGCATACAGCATCGCCGACCCATGCCCCGCCGACAGAACGAACCGGTCAACACCCGGGCGCAAAAAATTTGCAAACACGGTGGTAATAACGCCCGACGCACCCATCACAATACCGACATGCCCACTGTGCGCCGCGTGTATCGCATACAACGCATTTGCGCGCACGGCATTTGACATATCTGTTAAATCTCTCGCATTAAACCTCATAATGTGATATTATAACATAAAACCAAGGATAATAAAATGATAAAAATTTGGACAGACGGTTCATGCCTGGGCAATCCGGGTCCGGGCGGATGGGCATTTGTTGCGACCGACGGGACAAACACCGCGGAACGCAGTGGTGGCGAACGCAACACAACAAACAATCGTATGGAATTGATGGCGGTGATATCTGCCCTAACGGCGGCACGCAAACACAAGGCGATTGAAATCCACACCGACAGTCAGTATGTCAAAAACGGCATGCAATCATGGATGAAAAATTGGAAGAAAAACAATTGGCGCACTGCGGATAAAAAGCCGGTAAAAAATCAAGACCTGTGGATAAAATTGGACGAACTGTCCCAAAACATTGAATTGCATTGGGTATGGGTCCGCGGCCACAACGGCGAAGAATACAACGAACGTTGTGACGAATTGGCGCGCACATACGCCGAGAAATTAAAATAAACAATCACAAAAAAAATCCCCGAAATCGGGGATTTTTTATTTTGAATTATACCGCACTTTACGGACATACAAATCCATAAATTTTTTCATTTGATACATTTTACTTTTATTCATCAGGTTTTCTGGATGTTGAAAATCAAAATTATAGTTGTCAAGAACATCCATCCACACTGAATCGTTTTTGTGTTCGACCACGGACATTTGTCTCAGCAACGCATCACCCTGGGCCTGATGTTGTTTTGATTTTTTGATTAAATCTTGTTTTTTTGCGGCATATTCGGTGGTATCCGACGCATTTACCGTATCATTTTGTATTGCCGCCAACACCGAATCTATATCACGAATTTGGTGATTATATTGCACCGCGGCACGGTAATGTTTGTCTGCACGCACGGAAATCTCGGTCTCGGCCATACGATGTGCCACACGCATAGAATCCAATTTTTCGTTTTTCATTTTATAAAAATCGGCACACTCTTGATCTTGCAACGCGTAAAATTGTTCAGAATACGCATCCCGTATACGCCATTGTTGCCGCATTTGTGCCATATTTTTTTCACGTATTTTGCGTGTAGGGTCAATTTTTTCCCAATCCCCCGTCACAATAACATACCCTGATATTCCCAAAACAATCATCGCAATTAAAAAAACGATAATGTGTTGCGCCTTGTAAAAACTGTCTTTTTTCATATTTTTCCCTCTGTTTACAGATAATATAGACAAAAAACACAAAAAGTCAAGCAGTAATACAAATTTTTATTTGAAACCGAGTCAAAAATCCGCTATAAATACCCCGCATAAAAAAAAGGAAAATGGATGAATAAATTAGTATTGATGATGGGTGGCCAAGGTTCCGGCAAGGGAACAATGTCCAAAAAATTACTGGAAACAAACAAAAACTTTACATATATCGAAACCGGTGCGATGTTGCGCGCTCTGCCTGAAAATTCACCGTTGCGTGCGATGATTGCGCGTGGTGAAATGGTGCCTGATTCAGAAGTGTGCAAATTGCTGGAATCTAAAATCACATCGGCACCACGGGACGTATTATTGGATGGTTTTCCCCGCAAATTGACCCAGGCCCAGTGGTTGATAAACACATTTGGCGACAAATTTGCGACCATTGCGGTGTATTTGAACATCCCAGAAACCCTGATGTTAAAACGAATTCAAAATCGCATAACCGAGGGCGCCGGCCGTGCCGATGACGCGGACAGCGCGGCGGTTCGTCGCAGGTTAGATACATTTATGCACGAAACAATTCCGGCGATAAATTGGTTGCGAACTGCAAAAAATGTTAAATTTTTAGAAATCCCGATTGCGGACACAACAATTGATGCGAATTACGCAACATTGACAAACATATTGACCGCAAATAACGTATTATCACGATAAGTCGTCATCCCGGCGCAGGCCGGGATCCAGTTTTGCGGAACGCAAAACTTGCGTCATAAAAGCAAAAATTACACAAGTTTGCGCCAACGGCGCAAACTGGATACCGCCCTGCGGCGGTATGACGGCGCGGCACGCCGTTGTACAAAAAACACCCCGAGTTATCGGGGTGTTTTTTTGATTTTATCTGGCAAGGCCTTTTTCTGATTGGGAGTTGGTTTCGGGGCCACCAAATAAAATCAAAAGGCATTAATCGAATATTATTCCGATAATCCAAACACCGCAGAGCGGAACGACGCGCGAGCACGGACGTAGAGCACGCAGCTGTACGCACAGTTGTACGCACAATCGGCGGCCGGACTGCTCGCGCCGTTGAAGACCCACGCAGAGGACGACGGATTTACAGGGTATACATCCCCGTTTGCAGCCGTTCCATCCGCACCCGGAACACCAACCGCCGTCATCTTGCACCAGCAGTTTTTAAAGTTTTCCCGCGGATAGTTTGCATTATCCGTTTGACCCACCGGTGCCGGCAATTCATAGAACGCGGCCTCTTGCACCGATGTCAATTTTGTGGCAAATGTCCCCGCCACAGACGTGCATTTTGCAATGCCATATACCGCGCCCGCATCGATATCGCCCTCGGTGCCATCCCACTCAACCGCCCAAGAACCCGCGTTTTCTAAATCACCCGCGGGCAGTGTTTGATACATGCCGCCAACCGTGCGGGCGGGCGATGCCACCGTCCATTGACGCGAATAGACATCCATGCTGCCGTCGATGTATGTTTTGCGGAAATCCGGGTTACCCTGCCACCGGCGGAAATCGACGCCACCATCGACAAGTTGTCCGTTTGGGTTTGTTTTGAAAAATGCCTCCATCCAGCGGTTTATTGGGTCGAATATTTCGTACCAATGGGGTTTGCCGTCGGTCCCCTCGACCAGCAGGCATTTTTTGCCGGCGGGGCATTTTTCATTGTCGTCCGCAATGTCGTTTGGGCGGGTTTGCTTGCCCGATTGCAATGTCGCAATGCTCGCCGCCTGGGTAATCGTTTGGGTCACGACAGAATCCACCACAGAAATTGCATTGGACAACATTAAATCCAATGGTTCAAATTGTGTATTTGTATATTTTGTTGTTGCAACATTAATGCCTGTGCACGCAGGCGTAAATTCTGTGGCGGTGTTGCCTTTTTCTAATTGCATATGGGAATAAATAATACCGTTTGCAATGGTCGGGTTTGCCGATATAACATCCATAGAAAATGTATATTGCGTGTTTGGCTCGCATGGGAAAACGGATGTTCCAGAGTTTATGCGTTCCCCGTTGTTGTAAAAACGACAAGATGTTGTATTTTCTGGGGTTGTAAATGTGCATTTAACATTATTTTCTGGTCCAGAAAAATTGCGTGCACAACCACTATGTACAGGTGTATCGCTACCTGATTTTATGATTTGTATTATAAATTGTGCATACCTTCTGGTATCTGGGTCGGTGCTGACAATTGTTCCGGTTGATTCATACCATTTTGAACCCTCTAAAATCATTGGTGTGGACAACAAATTTCGACATGGGTCTACGCAATTCGCATCGTATGGTGTGTATGCGGTTACGGTCGTGCCACGTTCGATTTGAATATAAGACAATTGAATACTACCACTATTACTATTTCCGAAATTCACATAACCAATGGTTTTTCCGGCACTACTTGTGTGTAAAAAATCTCCATCAATACCAAATGGCAGCATTTCGGAAGTACCATCAGTATAACCAATTGTAAATCTTGCATTGGCAGAATTTGCCCCAACATGACCACTGAACGTGTATTGGGTGTTTGCGGCGAACGTTAACGGAAAATGCTTACCGCCACTGGCGTATGTTGACCACATTGAGTCAGCAGGGCCGCTGTAAACATCGCCGTTTTTCGTCCAATTGGGCGCATTTAATAACCAATCCATATCGAATAAATTGCAAGCCGCATTGGCCGATATACTGAACAACAGACCCAACAACCCAAACAATATTTTTCTCATGTTCTTTCTCCCCGTTCTTTTGGTTCTGCGTTTTTCTATTTTCGCGATTGCAAAAATAAAAAAACCGCTGGGAATCCAACGGGAATACGGCCGGGGTGTTAGCAAATCAATTGAACGATGATTCCACGGGCGTTTCTATCCGACACCGCGGCACCCCGACGAAACATAATTTCGTTTCAGGGTTTATCACATGGGAAAAATCCACATTTATAAATCCGGGTAATTTTTTACCGACGATAAATAAATGTCGGTGCAAAAAATGAAATGCAACAAACACAACCCCACCGAATCGAATCGGTTATGGGTCGGGAGAGTTACGATGCAAATCTTGCACCGGTTCAATAAGGCCTGCTAAAGCCACCGGAATCCAACTCCCTTAGTTTTTTTTGGATTCACATTTGCATTATAGAAAAAAATTTTTTGCGTGTGCAATATTTTTTTGCACTGCCCCACCGCAACCCTCTCGGATATTCCCCTTCTTTATGAAAGAAGGGGGGGACCACCGAAGGTGGTGGGGTAGTTGTGAAAATAATTTAACTGCCCCGTCACTCAACCACTATCGTGGTTTCGTGCCACCCCTTCTTTTCCGCTGGCGCGGTAAAAGACGGGGAATGTCCAGCGGGTTTTCCCGCCGTCTCCTTCTTTATGAAAGAAGGAGTACCCGAGCAAGCATTAGCGCGCGAGGGGGAGGTAATTGTGATTCAAAACCTTTTTATGGCGATTTCGTTTCACTACATCGCCGGGCACAATTACCCCGTCTGGCTTCGCCATCCACCCCTTCTTTCATAAAGAAGGGGACGGACCACCGGTCCCCCTCCCCAATGGGGCGGAATCAAAAAACCGGGGGATGCCTGGTTTTTTGTTGCAAACCCTTGCATTTCGGGAAAAAATATGATAAAATCACACAGATATATAAAGGGTTATTTGATGTCTGAAAAAATTATTTTAACCGGTATTAAACCAACCGGTATGCCGCATATTGGAAACTATATCGGTGCATTAAAACCGTTGATTGAAAATTCCCGGCACAATAAAACTGTTGTTTTTATTGCGGATTTGCACGCATTGAACTCTATCCACGATGCAAAAACAATTAAACAGCATACCTATGAAATCGCGGCGCTGTTGATTTCGATGGGTTTGGATATGAACAATGCGATTTTGTTTCGGCAATCTGATATTGATGCGGTGTATAAATTAAATACCCTGTTAATGAACATCACGCCCAAGGGATTGATGAATCGCGCCCATTCTTACAAGGCCATGTTGGAAAAAAATGCCGCCGCGGGTGATGATATGGATGCGGGTGTAAATATGGGTTTATATACATATCCAATTTTGATGTCTGCCGATATTTTGTTATACAATACCGACATTGTTCCCGTTGGTGCCGACCAAAAACAACATGTCGAATTTGCACGCGACATCGCGGAATATTTTAATCGGACATACGGCAACCTGTTCCGGTTGCCCGAACCCCAGATTGGCGCGGACGCCGGTTTGGTCCCCGGTTTGGACGGTCGTAAAATGAGTAAATCTTATGACAACACAATTCCATTATTTGCCGATGCACCAACATTAAAAAAACTTGTTATGCGCATCATCACCGACAGTAAATTACCGAACGAGCCAAAAAATCCGGATGAATCTACGATATTTTTGTTGTATAAACATTTTGCAAATGACGCGGATGTTGCAAATTTGCGCCGACTGTTTGAAAACGGCGAAATCGGTTATGGCGATGCGAAAAAAATGCTGTTCAATGCGATAGATGCGCAACTTGCCGCGCCACGCGAAAAATATAAATCTTTAATGTCGCACACGGACGAATTGGATGAAATTTTGGCAACGGGTGCCGCGCGCGCACGCAAAATTGCCAACAATACAATCGAACGCGTCATGCGTGCAATGCTGGGGTAAAAAAAAGAACAAGGGAGAGAGAATATGAAACAATCAACACTGTGGATTATCGGAATTATTTTGGCTTTATTGGGTTATAATTTTATAACCCCGGTGACGCCACGCACAATTACAACAACGGGTGAATGCCTGACCACGGCGCCACGCGACCGGACGGCGATTACCCTGCGTGTCACAACGTTGGATAAAAACGCATTGAAATCTATGCGTGATGCAACGGCGCGGGTTGCCGAAATAAATGCGTATTTGGAAAACCTGGATGTGAAAACGCAAACCACTGAATTTAATTCGTATGAAAAGACCGAGTGGAATCATGCCACACAAAAATCAATAAATTTGGGCACTGAAACCACCATCGCGATTGAGGTTTCGTCCGACAATATGGATATAATCGAACAGATTTTGAACCAATTCGCCGGCCAGGAAAATATCTATGTTGGAAACCTGCAAATGTTCACATCGGCCGAAACATTGCAACCAATTGTCCAAGATTGTATGTCTGCGGCGGTTGAAAATGCACGCGCACGCGCGACCGCATTGGCGGCGGGTGACAATTCGTATGTTGGAAAAATGTTGTCTGTGTCGTATGGTGCGGGCGGTAATGTTGTGGCGCCAACCGCAAACTATCGATTGATGGCATCAATGGCCAAGGCCGAAACGATGGATGCCGGTGCCGGCGCGTTTGGAACGTTGTCTGCACGAGACACAAATGTTTCGGTGTCTGTTTCTGCCACATTTGAAATAAAGTAAAATGAACGAAATTATTGCGGATTTTATAAATTATTTATTAAACACAAAAAATTATTCGACGCATACGGCGACGGCGTATGAATCTGATTTGCACGATTTTGCGTCGTTTTATGCACGATGGTCGGGAACAACACCCATGGCGAACGATTTGTCGCGCATTGACACAATCGCGTTTCGCGCATGGTTGGCGGATCGCGCACGGCGCAAAATGGAACATAAATCAACCGCACGCGCACTGTCCGCCGTTCGCAGTTTTTACAAATACATCGCAAAAAAATACGATATTCAAAATGACGCAATCGGACTGATATCGGCACCACGCGTTCCGCGCAAATTATCCAAGGCCATTGATGCACATGATGTATCCGATATGCACGGCGCGATTAATGTGATTGACAATAAAAATCCATGGATTGCCGCACGCGATTGGGCATTGGTGGTATTACTGTTTGGATGCGGTCTGCGCATATCCGAGGCATTGGCCCTGCGTCAACGGGATTTTGCATCGCGCCCCGACACACTGCGCATCATGGGCAAGGGTCAAAAAGAACGGATTGTGCCCGTCCTGGCGGCGGTGAACGATGCGGTTGCAAAATACATTGCCACCTGCCCTTATGCCGGCGATGAAACAAAACCATTGTTCCGCAGTGTTCGCGGTTTGCCAATGACGGCGCGTATGGCGGAAAAAGTTGTTGAAAACCTGCGCACATATTTACAGTTGCCCGATTACGTGACACCACACGCTCTGCGACACTCTTTTGCGACGGCATTATTGGCGGGCGGCGCTGATTTACGCAGTTTGCAAGAATTATTGGGCCACGCATCATTGTCCACGACCCAAATTTATACCCGTGTCAATATGGCGGAAATAAACGATATTTACACCCACGCCCACCCTTTTGCACACACCGATAACAACAAATAAAAACCGCCAAAATGGCGGTTTTTGTTTCGAATATATTCCCGATTACCGAGAATAAAATTCGACGACCAATTCCGGTGACATTTGCACGGGGTACGGAACATCTGCGAACGCAGGCACGCGAACAAATGTCGCGGTAAAGTTCGCACTGTCAACATTAACATAGTCACAGAAATTGCGTTCACCCGATTCCAATGCCAACACAACCAACGGCATTTGTTTTGCTTTCTCGCTGACGGTGATGACATCACCCGGATTGACACGATATGATGGAATTTTCACGCGTTTGCCGTTCACCATAATGTGACCGTGGTTAATCAATTGACGCGATGAAAATACGGTTGGCGCCAATTTTGCACGATACACAACGGCATCCAAACGACGTTCCAACAAACCAATCAAATTATCCGGAGTATCGCCGCGCATATTGTCGGCCTCGGCATAATATTTGTGGAATTTCTTTTCGCCAATATTGCCGTAATAACCCTTTAATGTTTGTTTTGCGCGCATCTGTTGTGCGTATGCAGAATTGTTTCCACCGCGGGATGTTGGTCCATGTTGACCCGGTTTATATTTGCGTTTGTTAAACGGGGATTTTGCCTGGCCCCACAGGTTCACACCCAAAGAACGGGCGATTTTTAATTTACGTGTGCTACGTTTTGCACCGGCTCTTGCCATAATTAATCCTTTTATTTTTTGGTTTTTATTGTGCCGGATGTTTCACAGAATCCTTATCGCGGACGGGACCAAAAAGCACCGCCGTTTAATCAGTTCTGATTACCCAGCGGTGCATATATTAAAGCAAAATTACCCGAAAATCAAGTTTTTTTATGATTTTATTTATCATTTTCTTGGTCAAAAACGAATTTCGCCAACGCGTCACGCATTTTTTGAACCTTTTTCGCACGATTTTGCGCCCGCACTTGCTTTTTTGCGGCTTTTGCATTGGTTTTTTCTTGGGATTTTATTTTGTTATCCAACGCACGACGCACCAGTCCCATTTTCCATTTCATATACC
Organism: Alphaproteobacteria bacterium UBA3635; assembly: GCA_002373935.1. GTDB lineage: Bacteria > Pseudomonadota > Alphaproteobacteria > Rs-D84 > Rs-D84 > Enterousia. The sequence continues at coordinate 65,176 of DFKW01000003.1, forward strand.
CTGTTGCATCAAACACACGCACAAAACCGTTCTCTGTGATTTTACCAACATAACCATTAAATTCAATTATTGTGCGATATCCATGACCATCTTCGCACCAATCCATTATATATTGTTTATACACAACGGTTTCGTGCACCAATTTAACACGCGTATCTTCGTAATCCAGACCCGTTAAAATACGGTTCGTAAAATCAATATCTGACTTTAACCGTTTTGCATTATCAATAAATTTACCTGTCATTATAAATCCTTTATTCAACAATGTTATTGTAGCCCCATTATCCTTTTTGTCAATACCGGTTCATTAAAAAAATCCCCGAACAAAAATTCGGGGCAAAAATATTAAAATTGAACTTTTGGTGCGCGCCGTTCGGCATCATCAATTTCAAACAATTTTTCAGATTTAATACCAAACATATTTGCAATCAGATTTGTTGGAAATTGTTCTATCGCGGTATTTAATCCCATCACGACCGTATTGTAAAATTGACGAGTTGCCTGGATTTTATTTTCCGTATCCGTCAATTCCCGTTGCAATTCCAAGAAATTTTCATTGGCCTTTAAATTTGGATAACTTTCCGCCAACGCAAAAATATTTTTCAATGCCCCCGACAAAGCATTTTCCGCCACGCCGCGTTCCGCCGCACCGGTTGCCGTCATCGCCGCATTACGCGCCGCAATCACCGCATTCAGGGTTTCTTTTTCGTGTTTTGCGGCACCCTTGACACTTTCCAGTAAATTTGGAATCAAATCATACCGACGTTTTAATTGGGTATCAATTGTTGCCCACGCCTCGCGACATTGGTTCCGACGGGCAATCAAACCATTATAAACGAACACAACATATAAAATCAAAACACCCAATATAATTAAAACCGTGGTCATAAAAAACTCCTTTGTTATCATGAATAAATATAATATACGCCACATAAAAAATCAAGACATAGAAAAACAAAAACCGTCCAATCCCCAAATTTTGGACGGTTTGTTTTTTAACGAATTTTTTGTTTTATTTTTTCCAAAACGCAAATCCGCGCTTTTTTTCCGTGTGTTCTTCGCGCGCCTCGCGATTTTTGCGTTCTTCGCGGGCACGACGGCGTTCGGCCTTGCGTTCTTGGAAACGCGCCGCCGATTCTTCATCGCGTTGCACGACCCGTATTGTTGTGACCGACAATTTACCATTACGTGGTTCCTCATCAAATTCGACAATATCATTTTCGTTCAAAAATTTAATTCCGGCATCTTTTAATGCAGAAGAATGAACAAAAACATCATCCGTATTTCCATCCGCGTTCGGCACATCCGGTGCAATAAAACCGAAACATTTTTTACCGTTATACCATTTAACCTTTCCTTGACGCATAACCAATCCTTTCTTATGCTTGTTATGGTTTCGACGAAAACTAAAACGAAACCTTTATTTTCATGTTAAAAAAATTTTACCTGGAACGCAAGCAAATATCCCCCGGGTTTTTATTCCACCACACGGTTATTTTTGTAATAACGTTGAACTTCCTTCATAACAAAGTTAAACAAACGTCGGGGCATTGTATCATCCGGCACATTCCATTCAGATTGCGAATACGGCATTGCGGCAACCAATACAAAACGCGCCATATACAAGAAAATCTGATTTTCTTGTTCGCGGGTCAGTTTTGCCGGCACATGTGTCATATGGAAAATTTCGTTTTCCACGGCCAAAAACAATTTTGCACGAATATGCTCCATCAAACGCGCCGGATAATATAAATTACAATCTTTTGGGAAACCTTCGAACATGGAAATATCCCTGCCGCGCGAGTATAAAATATTCCACCCCACCCGTTCGAATAAATCCGACAAACAATCCACAATCATCAGATTATATTGGCGCACCCCTTGTTCCATAAAATCACAAGATTCTTGCTGTTTATCCAAATTTCCATCCGATTTACGAATTACCTCGTAATTTTCATGGGTGTGAATTTCGGCCTCGAAAAACTTGCGCACCTGGCAAATAATTTCCATCGGGACAACATTACCATTTTTGCCAATATTCAAAATAATTTTCGCATCACGATAATTACGCGGATTTGTTATATCATAAAATTTATCACGAACCTCGATAATTCTGTCCGGCATAACTTCTTGGATTCTTTCGATAAATGTGCGTGCCTGGGGGATTAAATCGAACAAGCATTTTATGCGCCACACATCCGCCAAACACCGATGCGGTGGTGTAATTTCATCCAAACGACGCACCAATTCCACCGCCAGTTTTTTATCCAAAGAATCCGCCAAATCCAACACAGTCGCCGCCGCATCGGTCACATATCGCGCGGCAAATTGTTCCCGGATACGCACTTCCAGATTATTCAACATTTGCGAATCAACATTTGTATTTAACACATCCCACACGACGGTCAAAACCGAATCTAAAAAACGCGTGTAATATTTACCGGTAATTTTATCAATCGCACGATTGACATCTTTTTGCGCACCAACAATAACCGTCACAATAGATGACACCGATAAATCAATCTGGTATTTTTCAGGTGATGTAAAAAATTGGTTTCTCATTGGGTCCATATCTAAACGATGTTGCACCAAATAAGATTCCAGCGGATTAATATCCGCAATTTTCATTTTTACATTTTTCCCAGAATTTGTTTTTTTATCATACGGCACAACCGCGGCCTTGGGCGCACCCAGGCATTTTCCCAAAACATGAAAAACCTCGCGCAACCAATCCATCCCATTGGAATACGCCAATTTCAAATAATCTGCCGCGTCCGCATTAATACGCCCCGACGCACGCGCCGCATCAATCACCGCCAAATTTTCCGCATCCCGGGCGCGTGTCCGCGCCCACGCATCCATATTATCTGACATATCTTTCCCCACGCATAAATTATTTCATGATTGGGAACAAAACAACATCACGTGCAGTTGGTTGATTAAATACAATCATTGCCAATCTGTCGATACCCATACCAACGCCTGAAATTGGTGGAAAACCATGTTCCATTGCGCGCACAAAATCATTATCCGGATTAAACGCCTCTTCTTCGCCATTGGCGATATCTTTGGCCTGGTCTTCAAATGCCTTGGCTTGTTGGATTGGATTTACCAATTCAGAATACCCCTTGCACAATTCGCCGCCACAAACCAACAACTGATACATATCCAAACTGCGAACATCTGCATCGCTGCGACGTGCCAAAGGCACCATATATGTTGGATAGTTATACAAAAATGTTGGTTGAATAATATTCACACGAATCTTGCGTTTATAAACATAATCCACCAAAGTCGCCAAAGAATTCAAATCTTCCAATTCGCTCATTGGGAACATACCCATATCAACCAATTTTTGACGCAACACATTAACATCATCAAAATCCAAAATATTGCATCCAAACAATTCGTTCATCTTGGCGGTATAGTCAATCATTTCATACGACGAGAAATCCAATTTTGTTCCTTGGTATTCAATCTGCAATGTGCCACGCGCATTAAGTATCAATTCTTGAACCAATTCCCAAGTAAATTGAATATTTTTTTTGTAATCCCAGTACGCCGCATACCATTCAATCATGGTAAATTCCTGCAAATGCATAGCATCCATACCCTCGTTACGGAAATCCTTGGCGACCTCGTACACTCTGTCAAAACCTGCGCCTATGGCCTGCTTCAAGAATAATTCTGGGGAAATACGCAACTGAAAATCTGCATTTAATGCATTATGGTGTGTTGTGAACGGACGTGCCGCGGCACCGGACGCAATATTCTGCATAATCGGTGTTTCAATTTCCAAAAAGCCGTGTTTATTCATAAAATCACGCAGGTTTTGCGTCATTTTGAATCGTCCAAACAAAGCCGCACGCGCATCAGGATTTGAAATAACATCCAAATAACGCTGACGATAGCGTGTTTCCATATCAGTCAAACCATGGTATTTTTCAGGCAACGGACGCAATGCCTTGGCCAAAATTTCATATTTTTCCACTTTGACGGTCAACTCACCCGCAGTTGTATGATATAGTGTCCCCTCGATACCGATAAAATCGCCCATATCAACATTGGCCTTCATAAATTTATAATCTTCTTCGCCAACATCAGAACGCGACATAGAAAACTGAATTTCACCTTCAATATCATAGATACGACCAAACATCAATTTACCCAGCCACCGCAATGCCGTAATGCGTCCACACAATTTCACAGGTGTATCATCCGCCAATTCGCGAGCCTCGGCAATTCTGTGTGAACGTTCATATTTATCTTTCCACACAACACCGTCACGCATACGAATATTTTCCGCCTTTTGCAGACGCGCCTCTAATTCATTGGTAGATATGGTTGTATTATTTTCCGCCATTTTGTTTTTCCCTTGGTTTTTTTTCAGTTACTAAAAACGGACGCCGAAAAAGTGCGTCCGTTTCGAATTTTGGATCGCACCCGTTACAGTAAAAATTTTTTTATATTCAAAATCATATAAATTACTCTATCTCAGGTATCAACCCCATTATTACCATCAAACACCCCATTTGTCAAAGGATAATTTGAAAATCTGCAACATTTATACAAAAAATCAGGACGCCATACTAATGACGTCCCAGCGATTAACAAAAACAAGAATCAAATTATTTTTAGAACAATTTGAACTTATAATTTGTTCCGGCACGGAAAGACACTTGGTTTTTGTCACCCGTGGCAACACCGGCACCGGCATTAACGGACCAATTATCCGTCAATCCTAACGCGGCCCCAAACGCCATTGCAGATTGGTTGTTATAATATCCATAACCACCACCCACAGACATTTCGCCTTTCTTGACATTTGATACTTCAACCGCGGATAACGCCGTCGCGGCAGCAACGCCACCAGACACATTTTTCTCCAACGAATCAACCTTGTTGTTCAAACCTGAAATCGCATATGTGTTTGCATCAACTCGTTCACTCAAACCTTCGACCGCCGCCACAGACGCCGTATTGATATTATCAATCGCCGCTTGTAATGCGTTTTCGGCATTGGTTGCACGTTGAACCTCTGATTCAATACCATCGTTCAAAGATTGCAAGTTTGTTGCAACATCCGCATTTGATACATAATCGCCACTCAAATTACGTTTATCACCAATTGCCGCATCCAACGCCAACAGATGATCTTCAACGGTTGTTCCGACAGCCAAGTTTCCATTATATGCCCGACCATTTGTTGTCTGCGTCGCATTTGCATCAGCTACCAACCCATGAATTGTTCCCATATTGTTCACCGTGGCATCATACCCAGAAACTTTATCAGCAGTAATACCAGAATCAATTGCCGCCAGTTGACCAGATGTCAAAACATTTTGTTTTGTATCCAACGCAGTATCAACCTCTGTTTTGGTGTATGTTGTTGCCGCATCTGCTTTATCATCCAACGCGGTTTTGATTGTTCCGCTGGCTACCGATGTATCAATTGCATCATTTGCGGCGGTTATCGCATCTGCCAACACTGCAGCATCTTTTTCATCTATACTTTTACCCAAAGAATTTTCGTAGTTATTATATTTAGCTACTTCCTGAGTATATATTGCTAAATCTGCAGCATAGGCACCTTGTGCTTCCGATAAGCTTCCAGCAGCAGCAGCTTGATTTGTCTGTGCTTCTGCAAAGCTTGTTTTATAATTACCATAATTAGTATTTAATGTGCTTTGAGTACTTGTATCAGATTCATAAACACCATGAACGTTATTATAATGACCAAGGGCACTGTTATAATTAGTCGTATTTGTTGCGACAGCAGTATTGAACAATGTTGTGTCAGCAATCAAATCGGCAGATTTTGATGAAACTTGTGCATCTGCGGCCGCAATATCCGTTGCATCCAACACAACATCGCCATCGTAATTATAAGAATACAAATGTGTAGATTCATTATAAACCAAATCAAAGTTTCCTGTGCTACCATCATGTAAATCAACAGTAAAACCGTATTGGTCGATACTTGGTTTGTTTACTTCGTCGTTTCCGTTAACAGTGATTGCACCTGTTGTTAAAGTAATATCATTATGGAAAGAACTCAATTCTGGTGCATCCGCTGTCAAAGCTGTTAATGCATCACCAGAGTTATCAAAGTTAGCCATATATTGATAATTTCCTAAACCAACGGTTGTTGTGTTAGCTTCTAATGTTGTCAAATCAGTTGTACCATCAGCAACATCTATTGTTCCGGCTGCACCTGTAAAATCGCTTGTTGTAAATCCAGTTGCATTATCACCTAAGTTAGTTGTTGCACCAGTATTGTCTGTATATGTGAATACTGTATTATCTAATGTTTCAGTACCATCGTTTGTAGTTAATGCAATTTCAGCTGTTTCTGGATTATTATCATGGTCATATGTATATAACCCATATCCAGCTTCGGTGCTATAATCTGTTGTTCCTGCATTAAAATCACCCATGCTGGTTGTATAATTCCCAGACGATTGCGCCATGTTAATACTTTCATTAATATCATTGATATCACTGGCAGAAATTGCGTTTGCATTACCCGCCGTCGCAATCAATGCAACCAAAGAAGTTAAAACTAAATGTTTTTTCATTTTTTTTCCTTTTTTATTCAACGTTAAATCGTAAAAAGGCCTTCCTTTTTAGGCACTGATATCAGTATAAAAAAACCTAGGTTTTGCGACCGGGTCTTTTGGACACCACAGGAATCATGAGTTGTTTATTGTTTTTACGAAAAAATCATGGTTTGAAAAAAATTAAAAAAACTGGTTGATTTTTAACCTAGGTTTTTTTTCGACCACTTGACACAAGGAAAAAAACTACTATATATCAGATAATATCAGGCATGGGCATAATTTTTGCACGGCCTGTTTTTTTATAAACACAAAGGAGATTTTATGATTTATGGTTATTGCCGTGTTTCAACACAACATCAACATGAAGAAAACCAACATTTTGTAATTGAAAATTTTGCCCAGGCAAACAATATACACATCGATACATGGGTCGAAGAAAAAATTTCCAGCAATAAAAAATTATCTGAACGCAAATTAGGCACATTATTAAAAAAATTAAAAACCGGTGATATTTTAATCACAACTGAAATCTCCCGTCTGGGACGCAGTTTATTGGAAGTAATGGGAATTTTACAAATGTGCCTGGAACAAGGATGCCAAGTTTGGACACTAAAAGAAAATTTCCGCCTGGGTGCCGATATTCAATCCAAGGTTTTGGCATTTGCATTTGGTTTGTCTGCGGAATTATCAAAACAACTGTTACAAGAACGCGTTCGCGAAAGTTTGGCCCGATTAAAAGCAAACGGAAAAAAACTGGGGCGACCATGTGGCGCACAATCAAAAAAATTAAAACTATCTCGCAATAAAAAACGATTAAACAATTTGATAACTCGCGGAATCAGTAAAAATGAAATTGCTCGCATAATGGGGGTTCATAAAACAACATTGTACAAATATCTGAACACATACGAACAAATATTATAAAAAAACGCCAATGAAAATTGGCGTTTTGTTTATATTGCCGAATTCAGTGTATTTTTCTGATACGCGCCTAAAACATAATTTTCCAACGGCATGGCAACCAAGACCTGTAATACCAATGCCAACATGTAATTTCGCGGCAACGCGGTTAAATACTGCGCCCCCGACACAATGTTTGCACCAAAACTTTCCACAATTGGCGCAACAAAAGTCAAAATACCCGCCATCATCAAAACGCGATATAACGGTTGATATTTCCATGTATTATATTTTTGTGAAATCGCCATCGCAATTTTACCAATAATAAAGAAATCCAAACAAAACGCCGTCATAAAAATAAACGGCAATGTCACCACCCATTTTTCCATTGTCAACGCACCATAAATCCATAAATTTATTGTCATCATCCCCATCGCCATAGTCAACCCGTTTGGCAATGACATAATCAGTTCTTCTTTGAAATTGCGTGGTGTATTAAATTTCATGCGTCCTCCGTTTTATATAAAAATCCCGTTTCAACCAGTGAAACGGGCAACATTTTAAATCAAAAAATTTTTTATTTTCCCAAAAACAATCCGGCGGCCTGATTCAGAACACCTGAATCTGAATCAACACTGTCTTTATTTATTTTTATATTTTTATACGCACCACCAACGGCACCCACACCGGCCACCACACCACCGCCCCAAACGCGCCGTGTGGATGCATCGGATTGGGTGTCTAACTTTTGTTTGTCGGCCTCGCTGCCCATTTCCGCACGATACAGTGATGCGTATGTTCCATTTTGAACGCCGTTTCCTTTGTCGTCATATAACCCCACCACCGATTTATCCAACACAACCTCTGCCTCGATTCCAGGCTGCAACCCCAAATCCGCCTTGCGTTGTTTTAAACTCGCCGCCAAATCAACATACGATTGATACAGGTTTATCAACTGGTTCGCACCGGGTGTCGTGATATTTTTTGTTTGTCCTAAAATATTTTTATCATTTCCAACCTCGCACCGGAAATTTTCCATATACGCCTCCATGTCCGCCTCGGCATCTTTATCGGCTTTTTTCTCGGCCAATCCCCGCGCCAGTTCCATACCGCCCAATCCCGTCGCCGCCATAGCCCCCGCAGACCACAAACGATTTTCCAAGGATGTTTCATTATCCCGTGCGCGTTTGTAATCATCTTCGACACCCTTGATACCATCATCAACGCATTTACCATTTTCTAACTTATATTCCGCCTCGCATGCCGTCGGCAAACATTTATCATCCGCGAATTTAAATTCGGTTGCATGTGGAAATTGTGCCTTTTCTTCATCCAAACACTCTGTGCGTTGCGGCACAACCGGCGATTGCACGGCCGTCCATTTTGCATACATGGTTATTTTATTAGTATCAGCATCCGTCGGTTTAACCGTAAATTCCCCACCATTTTCGCAATCTGTGCGCCCCGCATCATAACACCAACCATCAAAATTAAATCCATCCCGTTTTGGCACACAATCAATCGTATCATCGGCATAACCGTATGCAGTATCGCACCCCGCCCCACCATCAAGATTATAACGAATTTGATAAACATCTTCTTCCGCCTCTTCCTCCTCGGTCGGAATTTCAACATTCGGCATTGGTGTTTCAACCGGCACATTGTCATCATCTGGGACATCTAAATCAATTTTGGGTTCTTCGACATCGGCATATTTAATTTCAGAACAAATAGGATTATATTTACTCATATTTTGAATATCACCATAACCATCAATACATCTTGTGTTATAATCGCACCGCGATATTCCATCGCCCCCGGTCAATTCACACGTCGCGTTTGTTGGTTGACATGATTTACACGGCACACATTTTGCATCATCTTGATTTGCGTTTTCCAACACATACCCCGGAATACATTTTGTTGGCATACAAATAACATCGGAATTTCCATCCAAATCTTGGGTATGTTCGGCATTTAATTCATGATTTATACCTGTTTGTGCATACAGCCGGTCCAATTCTGTATTGGTGCATTTATTATCATCTTTTACACAATCGTCTGTTGTAACAATCACACCGTTCAGATTATATGTTTTTAATTCATATCCGGTTTTACAAAAACTTTTGTGTCGACAAATTCCCTTAGAACGCGTTGGGGCACCGGTTGTTGAATCCTTGTAATAAGACAAATAATATCCATTTTCATTTCTGCACGATTTTCTGACACATGTTAAAACATCCCTGCCATTATCTTTTTGTATTTGGCATATTCCCGTTTTTGTTTTATCGCTGCATGGATCATTAACTTTTTTGCCAGCACACAATTTATCGTTCATACCACCGCCCGATTGCGCACCCGAATAACCGGTTTCTATTCTGCCCGCACTTACCGTTCTGGTGGGGACAGACGCGCCAAACGCCGCCCCCACCCAGGACGTGCAAAACACAACCCCTGCAAAAATGCCACGATAAAATTTCATAAACTCTCTCTGCCCAAACAATTATATCACAAAAACGCAAAAATTAAAACGTCGTATTTGTTATTTTCCCGCATATCACACAGAATATTTTTCAAACACGCGATTTAATTGATTATGTACCTGGATAATGGTTGCGCATTTTGACATATGCTTGACCGATGCCGCACCAATGTACGTGCAACACGACGCGATACCACCCGCAATATCTTGCAATACTTTATCAATTTCGCCGGTATATGGCACAGACAGTTCGCGCCCTTCGGATGTCTTGTAATCCGCCATCCCGCCGGCAAATTTGTTATTTGCATATTCAGACGACATCCCATAATATTGTTTGAACAGTTTTGTTTCAACGCGACGCACACCATCCACAATTTCATTTGTTTCAAAATGCCGTTCGTATATTTCACCGGCGGCCTGGGCGGTGCCGGCAAAAATACCACCCGCCATCACAAAATCAGAATTCAAACAAAATGCCTTGCAAACATCACCCACAACAACAATTCCACCATCGGCACAAATATGCCCACCGACCGAATGGGCAACATCTGCGCACTCCAGAATCAGTGACACCATCGGCACACCACAGCCCGTCTGTCGCCGTGTTAAACACGCCGACCCGGACCCAATACCGCATTTTATAATATCGGCATAATCCAACATTTTTATACAAATATCACCACTTGCAATATTACCCGCCATAATCACAGAATTTGGAAACTCAAGCCGCACCCGCGCCAAAATTTCCAACGCCCGCGGGATATAAAAATTTGGTGCATCAATACATATATTTTGCGATTTTACCCACCCGTATTCAGATTCCAACGCATGTAATTTTTGTATATCTGCATCGATATTTTTTAACCCAATTGTTATAAATAAATTATCCAGTGGCGCAGTCGTGTTTTTCAAAAAATGTCCAATTTCGGAAACAGAATAATGTTTATGCAGTGTCGCAAACATCCCGCGCGCCAACAAATGTTCTGCGACATCCATATTTCCAACCGTCGCCATATTTGCATTAAACACACCCAACCCCGTGCGCGTTTGCCCATGTTTGAATTTGAACACACGTTGCAAATTAACATCGCGCCGTGAATTCAGATTTATACCCATTTTTGGACGAATTAAAATATCAGAATAATCAAGATAAACCTCGGACAAAATTTGCGTCATAACACAACTCCTTTCACAATACAGATTATAGAAAACCAAGTCCAACATTGGCAACAAAAAACATCCCAAAGCCGAAACTTTGGGATAAAAACATATTACAAATGAACGATTATTCGTCCAAATTCACCAATTTATATTTGCGCGAACCAACACCGATTTTTTCTGCGGCCTCTAACGTGTGCAGGCCGTTTCTATCGGCAATGCGTTCCATCAACTTTTGGTTTCCATCCGCAACAGACACCATATCAATTCCGGCCTGGTCAATGGCAACCGGGTCAGTTGACACCAATATACCAATATCGTGAATATCTGGTTCTGCCGGGTTTCCATCACAATCGCAATCAATACTGATACGATTTAATACATTTATATAAACCATATTGTCGCGTCCAACATATTCGACAACCGATTTTGCCGCATCCGCCATAGATTCCAAAAATACATTTTGTTCACCACCCCATCCGGTTGATAAAATTTGATACTGTTGTTGGGGTGACATTCATCATTTTTGCAATACGATAATGTGTCATACCGGAATTCAACCAATTTTTAATCCGCTTTGTATTGCGTGATAATTTTAATTTTTTTGACTGTGCTGAAAATGGACGTCCCAATTTTTTACCGGTTGCACGAATACTGTCCAGGGACGCCTTGGTGCGTTGTGATATTAAATTTCGTTCTATTTCCGCAGACAGACCGAACGCAAACGCCATCACTTTACTTTGAATATCGTTGCCCAGGCGATAATTTTCTTTTAATGTCCAAACCCGGCAATTTTTATTCAAGCAAGTTTCCAAAATCCGCATAACTTCCAATAACGAACGCCCCAGGCGCGAAATTTCGGCAGCAATCAAAATATCGCCATCATTTAATTCATCCAGTACTTGCCCCAGTTTTCTTTTATTTAATGGTTTACGTGAAGTAATGGTTTCTTCAACCCATTTATCCACTATTATATTGTTTTGATTTGCAAATTGTTGAATTTCATAATGTTGATGTTGCACCGTTTGTTTATTTGATGACACACGAATATAGCCAATAACCGCCATTTTTATAATCCTTTGGTTGATAAAATACTCCCATTTAATAGAACATTTACATCAACTGTGTCAAAAACCACTCTGTTCATCAATTCATTGGCGCGTAAAAAATTTTTTGGCCTGCCACCCGAAGCCTTGGCGAAATATGGCCTGCCACC
>DFKW01000010.1:0-3614 GCA_002373935.1 Alphaproteobacteria bacterium UBA3635
AACTAATTCGAACACTGTCACGATATCTGATTTTTATATATTTCATGTAAATCCGACCGGTATTACAAGTTATACAATTAATCATGGAAGAATTAAATATTTACAATTAAAAAAAGATGGAGACACTATTCGCGATATGGTCTCGGCGAAACGCGACAGCGACGGTGTTGTCGGTATGTACGACACGGTAAACAATCGGTTTTATACCAATGCCGGTACTGGCACTTTCATTGCCGGACCCGAAACAACAGGCCCATGTGCGAATATGTTTAATTTATCAACCGCAACAGAGGGTGGAATGGTCAACGCAACTAACGGAACAGTAGGAAATGGTACAAATGGGTATTACGCATCTGATTATATACCGGTCCGGGCAAATGAAACTTACATTATATCACCTGCATATCTTGGAACATCTGTTTTGGGCGTGGCTTGGTATGATGCGAATAAACAATATATTTCTGGAACTTTGTTTAATTACGATGTATTGCGTGTGACCGCGCCGGCAAATGCGGCGTATGCACGAACATCTTACCGATCTGAATGGGGTGACACGTTCAGTTTCAGACCGGCGTATTGTTCCGAGATTCAGGTTGCGACGACGAAATATGTTGAAACGCAGTTTAGTGATTTAGGGACACGGTTGGCGGCGGCGGTGGCGACGGTGAATACCGTTGTTACGAACACTATCAATCAGGCGGCGAGTATTGCGACTTTGCAGAGCGGCAAACAAACCCGCCCGGCGGACGACACCTGCCCCGCATATAAACAATGTTTATTGGTCGAGGACGAGCAAGGCAAACCACATTGGTATCAAATCACCGACCCGTTCCGGGACTTCGTCGCCCCAATTATTGCGAATAATGTCGCCCCTGCATCCACCACGAACAGTTCCGGTTTTACCCAATTGGAATACATCGAATCAACCGGAACACAGTATATCGATACGGGGGTAAAATGGCGTTACGGTTATTCGTTAGAAATGGCATTTACACCTGTTACTACTGGCGTTAATACGGCTCTTTTTGGTGCATCAAATGGCAGTGCGTATGATGGTGGTGAGGTTTCGTTGTTCTTTCAACGAGATGGATATGATGTAATTTGGCCAACTACAAATAACACGACAAGTACCTTTCAGCATATTGGTACTTTTGCCCCAAATACAAAATATGTTGCACAATATAATAATTCCGGAATAACAATAGGACAAACCACTTTTAGGTTTAGTGTGTATTCTGGATATGTTGGTGAGAGGAATTTATTTTTGTTTGCAACAAACCGTGGTGAAGCGAACAGCTATCCTACTCGATTAAAAATACATTCAACACGAATTTGGAACAACGATGGCGCGTTGGTTCGTGACTTTGTTCCAGTAAAACGCAACAGTGATTCTGCCGTTGGGATGTACGACACGGTGAGCAAAACGTTCTTTGCGAATGCGGGCAGTGGTACATTCACCGCGGGGCCGGTGGTTGCGAATACCGATGTTCCGGCGAATGGAACGTGGACGGCGACTTGGGCGGCAAACGCCACAACTGGTGTCGCCGCCGGCACGGTGTATGGTGAGGGATTGTGTAATGGGGTGAGTTCTTCGCAATCTGTAGTTGCAACTAGTGCGCAAATGAGTTCTGCAAATTGGTCAGTCGATGGCGCAAATTGCTGGTGTCGTGCAACCGGTGTTGACGACGGGAACGAATCAAGCAAGGTAGACGGAGTGCGGGTCTTCCTCGTCACGGCCAGTTCGGCCGCCGTTTGTGCGGAATACTGTGCGGGCAGCTGCGCGTCCAACGTCCGTAATAACGCGTCGTTTCGGTCTGCATTGTTTGGGATGTAATGCAGTAATCCCCACCCTGAATCCCGTTCCGTCGGAACGGGGCCCCTCCCCAGGGAGGGGAATGCCGTCGGCTGCGCCGACACATCAACTGAACTCTGAAAAAACATCCGTTGTTGGATGTTTTTTTGTCATTGCGAGCGAACGAGTTCAATTTGCGTGCATCGGGCCCCACGAAATTGCAAAATTTTGTGGGTGATGTTAGCGCAAAGCCGAACGAGAGAGACGTGGCAATCCAGTCAATAAAAAAGTCCAGCCTGCGGCTGGTGCTTTAATCGACCTGGATCCTTTCGACTGCGCAAAACTGCGAATGCGCGACATCGCAGTTTTACTCCGCTCAGGATGACAAAAACGCGGATGCGTTTTTGTTAACAAATTACCCCGTCTTGCGACTTTGTCGCAATCCACCCCCCGTCGCCAAAGGCTATGGGGGGCAGGCCCCTTCTTTGGGAAAGAAGGGGACGTCCGGGGGCGGAATCAAAAATCCGCCAATCGGCGGATTTTTTTACTTTGATTTTTTTGTTGTGCGTTTTGTTGGCTTTGTGGCGTGTGCCGGTTTTGTCGTGTGTGTTGATGTTGCACGATATTCGCGATACAACAATTCACAACATGTGTATGCAATCAATGCCGACAATGCCGTTATCAATCCCGGTAACAGGCCGTCTGAAAACACCGCGAACAAAATAATTGCCGCACATAACACAATGGTCAGGCCTAAATTCGCGCCCATTACATTGATGAATTTTTTAATTGATTCCATTTTTTCTCCTTTGTTTGGTTGACATAATTATACCATTTTTTGCGCGTGAAATACAGAAAAAAAGACCGCGATTTTTTTCGCGGCCCGGACAAAACATACGGAATTTTTTCATGAAAGTTTTGTTTTATAAAATAACATTGCCACCGATACGCGCCGTCGATGGAACCGGACCAAATGACGAACGCGGTGAAACATAAATATTTCCACGAACGGTGAAATCACCACAGAAATTTAACATATTCACATCACGCAAATACAGGTTGCCATCAATCACTATGTCGCATGGCAATGTATATTTACGCAAATCTTGGATATATAAATCACCGCGGATGTGTGCGCCGTTTTGCAATACGCCACGCATGTCATAATGGTCAATAATAACCGGGCCATACGCGTTGTTATTTTGTTTTGCAATTTGCGCAACGGCCGTTTTATTGACCGGTGTTTTCGCAACATTGATTGGCGCAGATTTTATTTTGCCGCCAACATTATCGTGTTTAATCGGTAATTGTGCAATTTTTTGTGGACGTGGTTTAATGCGTGCGTTTGGTTTTTCCACCGGTGCATTTGCATTCGTGACCGGACGCAGCACAATCGGGCGACCCGAATTTAACAACATTTCGGTATCACTGGCATTGGCACCCTTGCGCAGGTCAATTATCAACAGGGAAAACAATACTATAATTGACACCAATAATGCCAAATTTAACAATGCAACCATATTTATATTTGCAATCCATTGCCATACGCGAACAATGAACGCCCATAATTTTTTGAACGGCCAACAAATCGCATCCCATACGCGACGCGCTGTTGATTTTTTTTGTGCTTTTTTGACCATATTTTTGCCTTTTGGTTTCGTTAGTCAGTTGTAATATAGTATAAAAAATAAATTTGTCAAGTTCTTTGTTGTGGGCGTATGGTTGGTTTTTTGGTTTTTATTTTTATGTGTTTTTTTCTTGCAATTTGTGTTTTTTGATATAAAATAAATCCCAGGTTTGCGCCCATGGCTCAATTGGATAG
>DFKW01000010.1:3703-12305 GCA_002373935.1 Alphaproteobacteria bacterium UBA3635
GTTCGAATCCTTCTGGGCGCGCCATTATTGGGTAAATATCATTTAGGGATAAAATCGATCCTGTTTTTCAACAGGATATTTTTTTGTAAAAAAATCCCCAATTCGGGGATTTAATATCGACACAGGTTTTCTTTGGTTTAACGATTGGTTTTGGGCTGGTCAATGAACAGCCATATCAACCACAATAATGCCGCAACACCGATAATCGAATATACGATGCTGGATGCTGTGGTCGCAGAACCAAATATCCATGCAACCAAATCAAAGCCAAATAACCCAATCAGCCCCCAATTCAAAGCGCCAATGAAAGTTAATGGTTCCAAGACATATGTTGTTAGTCCTCTCATCTGTTTTTTCTCCCTATGGTTAAACTATATCAAAAAGCCAAACTTTTTGACATTGTCATTATAGGGCATTTGACCCCCAAATTCAATTGCCAATCGCGTTTTAGGAATAAGTGCAAAGCCACGGTCACATTGGGATTGCGCGCCTAAATATGTGTCAGATTTTGTATAACATAATTTGCCAAATTTAACCCAAAGCATCCCGTCACCGTAATCATTGAACCCAATGTATTGGTGTCGTTCTTGATTGGATTTTGCGTCGAAAATACCGTCGGAAAATCAGGCAGATTTTCCGTGCGCACTAATTTTCGAATGCGCGCCGCCAACGGGCATGTGTTTGTTTTTGAAATCGGCGCAATGTGAATTTGTGATGGGTCTGTTTTGTTCGCGGCACCCATACTGGCAATAAATGGGATGTTGTGTGACGCGCACCAACGATACAATGCGATTTTTGACGGCACAGAATCAATCGCATCCACTACAAAATCAGGCATCACATCCGGGTTGGTATTTTCGTCCCAAAACATATTAAATGTCGTGACGCGAATGTCCGGCGATATGTCGTGAATATGCGCGCGCGCAACATCAACCTTGGGCCGGGCGACGGTTGTTGATAACGCAATCAGTTGCCGATTTATGTTTGTCACATCAACCGTATCAAAATCAACCACAATAATGTGTCCAACACCACTGCGCGCCAGGGCCTCTATCGCCATAGAGCCCACCGCACCGCAACCCACCACCATTACGGTTTTTGATTGTAATGCGTCAATTGCCGCATCCCCCAGTAATAATCGAATCCTATGCAATCTGTCCATTGAAAAATGCCCCGGCTGAATTTTGAAAAATATCATCAACAGATATATCGGAACGAATCGTGCATATACTGGATGCCGCATTGACCGTTTTTAATAAATTATCCCCATCACTTTCCGCTAAAATTTTATTTTTTGGAACTCTTAACAAAGATTCACGGGCGCGTTTATGTTTTGAATTAGTGATTCTTGGCGAATAAGAAAAATATATATCTGCATCAAAACCAATCGCATTTTGATTTCCATCAAAACCATGCGCGATAACCGTTGGTAATTTTCCACGATATGTTTTGAATATTTCCAGTACCCGGTCCCATGCGTGCACGCAATGCAGATTTATGGTGCGATTGTATTTTATCGCAATCTCTACCATTGAAATAAACAATTTTTCTTGGGACTCAAAATCATCGTGCGATTTATCCAGACCAATTTCCCCAACCATTAAATCCGGGTTTTCATCCAATATCGCACACATCTCGGCATGCCACGTCGGTCGCACCGTATCAACATACCATGGATGAATTCCAATTGCGCCACGCGTATTTTTACTGTGCGTGACAAAATCAACAATATGCACCCAATCATCCATCACCACAGAATTTACCGCACAACCAACAATCCCCGCCGCATTCGCATTTGCAAACACCCCAGAAAAATTTCTGTCGCAGGGTAAATGACAATGTGCATCAAAATATTGCATATTCTAGATTTGACGATTATTAAGCCGTTTTGCCCATGCGGCAAATGTTTGTTTCGGGATTTGCGGACTGACAAAACATGTAGAAATCGTGGAATTTTCCGCCAAATCTGTCAAAATGTCGCGCATTGTGTTCACGCCCGGTAACGGTAATTGTCCCGATTGAGATTTTAATTTTTCGAAAATTTCGCCTTGGCCCGCGTTGGCAATAACACGCACGCCATCGATTTTTTGGTTGTATAATTGCGAAATACAATAATAAAAGTTCCGAATACGATCGGTCTTGATTTGGCGTGACACCATGCGAAACATATGTTGCGGGTCCAATTTATATATAGAATAAAACCGAAACATCAAATGATTTTTCGTGTTTTCATCCATATTGCGCATTACCGGCGCGATATATTCTTTAAATATTTTTTGCATAACAAAATCCTTTTTTGTCAATAATAATACGAAATCTAACAAAATCAAGTGGTTTTATTATATCATAAAAAACCGGGCATGTCACCACCACTTGTCGCGGTATTGTGCCGCAATAGTGGTGTTTTTTGCCCGGATTTTTTATTTTTGTATAAAGTGAAAAACGTATTGGGGTTTCTTATCCGCACCCAATGCCGCACGAACAACACGATTCGATGCCGCTTGCGCCGCCCGCGCCAGGTTGTTTTTATCCTTGCGTTCGGCCTTGGTCAATTCATCAATTGCACGTGTTATTTCAATTTGAATTTGACGTTTCATAAACCCGGTGTCATCGGTTTCGAAAATACCGGCACTGGAAACCTCTGGCGTGCCTTTCAAGAAACCGCGTTTATCAACCGGCAATGTCACAAACACCGCGCCGTTAGTCGCAATTTTTTTGCGGTTTTTATAAACCTGGTCATCGGCACTGCGTTCGGTTTCGCCCTCCATCACGACGAATTTAGTTTCAATTGTTTCCGCCACATATGCCGGCTCGCCATCAGATAGCGCAATCATTTCGCCGTTGTGCACAACCATCATTTGTTTTGCACCACCACGTTCCATCGCCATTTTGCCGTTCAACATTTCATTGATGTAATCACCATGCATTGGAATTGATACCTGGGGGTGAACCATGTCATAGAAACGTTCAAATTCCGGACGACCCGCGTGACCCGATGCATGAACATGGTCGGTATCAAATATCGTGTGGGTTTTAATTCCCATACGCGCCAATTTGTTATATAACGCCGATACATCTTGTTCACGACCCGGGATGATAATCGCACTGAATATCACGGTGTCGGTTGGTAATAATTTTAACTCTCGCACATTTCCGGCACACAGACGTGTCAACATTGCGAATTTTTCACCCTGGGACCCGGTCAGGAATATCGCCTGTTTTTCGGCGGGTAAATCGCGAATATCACGATGCAAATATATATCATCATCGTTCAGATATTTCATTTCAATACCGATTTCGCGAAATTCCGGCAGACCCACAAACGGCACCGGGTTTGGATTACTGCGTTCTTTGATTGCGGCAATGCGCCCCGCATTGTGTGCCGCCGTCGCGAACATTTTCAAACGCGCAATACTGCGTGAATAACCCGTCACAAACACACGACCCGGGGCATTTTTCATCAATTTAGTCAATGTATCACAAACCTGGACCTCGGTTGTTTGGGGTGTTTGCCGGGATGCAGATGTTGAATCACACACACATGCCAATAATTTCGGGTCCGAACCAATTTCACGCAGGCGCGCATAATCAGTTCCCGGCTCAATCGGGTTGTCATCATTAAATGTCCAATCGCCGGTATGTAAAATTTTACCCGCATCTGTTTTGATAATTAACATTTGTGCTTCGGGTATCGAATGCGACACATGAAAAGTTTCAACCGTAAATGGGTCCAAATTCAATGTTGCGCCCGCCGCATCAAATTCAACAATGTCGCGTTTTTTATCATAATCCAATTCGATACCATCAAATGTTTGACGCAAAATTTCCGCCGGGAAAGGTGTGCAATAAATTGGCTTTCTGAATTTCGGCCAAATGAATTTTAATGCGCCAATATGGTCTTCGTGGCCGTGGGTTATAACAAATGCCACAACATCACGTTTATGCTTTTCCAACCAAGTTGTATCGCAATATTGCACATCGCCCGCACCGATTTCTTCCTCTAAGAATCCCATACCACAATCGACAATTAAATATTTGCCACGATATTTATAAACATACATATTTTGGCCGACGTGTTCCAAACCGCCCAACGCCATAAAATACACTTTATTATCGTTTTTGTCAGATTCATGTGCGGGTTTATCCGCGATTTTCGCAGGTTTCACCGTTTTTGTCGCCGCGTTTGTATGTTTTTTTGTATTGTTTGTTTTTTCATTTTTTGCCGGTGTTTCCGCGGCATTTCTTTTGTGTAGTAATACCATTTATCATCCTTTATCTAAAGTTAAACATTTGCATTACCACGCGAATTTATTGCAAATAAAGATTTAGTAAAAATTGTCTTTATTGGTAGTAAATCCCCGATGGTAATGCGCCAAATCCTACATTTATCGACATAATAATGTAGTATTTTTTATATCAAAATCAAGAATTTTATCGCACGCCGTATTTGCCACGATTTATTGGGCGGTATGACAATGCCTCGATTAAATCGCCCATTTCAACCGCGTCGCGTCCCGCCAAATCGGCAATTGTGCGCGCAATGCGTTTAACACGGTTGTATCCACGTGCAGACAATCCCACGCGTTGCGCCGCATTGTTCAAAAATTCTGTCATGTCAGATGTCATTTTTACCGCCGCATCTAACGCCGGTCCGTCCAATTGTGCATTGACGCAACCCTGACGCGATATTTGACGGCGTCGTGCCGCAATAACACGGGCGCGAATTGTAGCGGATGTTTCGGCATCCGTCGTTGTGTTCGGTTTCATATCCCATGGATTGACCGCATCAACATCAACATGCAAATCAATTCGGTCCAATAATGGCCCGGAAATTTTATTCTGATATGCCTCGGCACAACGGGGCGCGCGCGTGCAAGACAATGCCGCATTACCAAGATGTCCACATGGACACGGATTCATCGCCGCAATCAGTTGAAATTTTGCCGGGTATGTCGCATTGTGTCGCGCACGCGAAATCATAATTTTTCCAGATTCCATCGGCTGGCGTAAAATTTCCAGTGTTGAACGATTAAATTCCGGCAATTCGTCTAAAAACAAAACCCCATTGTGCGCCAACGAAATTTCGCCCGGCTTTGCATCCGACCCACCGCCCGCCAGGGACACAGGACTGGCCGTGTGATGAACCGCGCGAAACGGACGACGCGTCACCAAACCCGAATTTGGCAATTTGCCCGCCATAGAATAAATAACCGATGTTTCCAATATTTCATCCGTCGTCATATCCGGCATAATCCCCGGCAAACGCGACGCCAGCATTGTTTTACCCGACCCCGGGGGGCCAACCATCAACATCGCATGTCCACCCGCCGCCGCAATTTCCAATGCGCGTTTTGCCGCCTGTTGCCCGTACACATCCGCCATATCGCCAACATCAGACGGCGCCGTCACAGATGAAAAATCACCCGTTGGCAATTCCAGCGCACGCACACCGGTAAAATGATTGATTAAATCCAAAACGTGTTGTGGTGCCAAAATATCGGTCAGACCCGACAGGCGTGCCTCGGCCCCTTGGGGTGCGGGACAAATTATACCCATATCGTGTTTTTTTGCCCAAACACTGGCCGGTAATACACCATCTGTTTTTAATATTGACCCGTCCAGACCGATTTCGCCCATGATAATATATTTTGATAATGCGTCCCGTGGTAATATACCCAATACACATAAAATTCCGCATAATATCGGCAAATCAAAATGTGAACCGGATTTTTCCACATCGGCCGGCGACAGATTCACCGTCAAACGCCGTGGCGGCCATGGCACATGCAAAGCACTCATCGCGTTGCGCACCCGTTCCGCAGATTCTTTGACCGCACGGTCCGCCAAACCGATAATATGAAATTCTGGGTCCGATAGACCGGTTGCTAATTGAACCTGGACCTCTATTTTTATGGCGTCCATACCATTAAAAATAATAGAGTTTAATGAAATCATATTCGCATTATAAACTTGCTTTACGCATTTTCAAGTTATAAAATGCAAAAACAAATATACAAAAGGAACAATAAATTATGCCGCTGAAAAACCCAAATGCGTTTCGTGAATGGTTTAACACAATATTTTATGGCGCGTTGATTGCCATCATTTTCCGCAGTTTTTTACTAGAACCGTTTAATATACCATCGGGTTCTATGATTCCGACATTAAATGTTGGTGACCATATTTTTGTTGAAAAATGGACATACGGTTTTTCGCGTTATTCTTTTCCATTTGGTTCATGGCATTTATGGGATGGGCGGTTTTTGGCAACCGAACCAAATGTTGGTGATGTAATTGTATTTCGTAACCCAATCAATGAATCCCAGGATTTTGTCAAACGTCTGATTGGGCGACCGGGCGATAAAATCCAGGTTCGTGACGGCCGTTTATATATAAATGGTAAAATTGTTAAACGCGAAAACCCGCGTCCATATATTGTTGCGATTTTACCGAAATCTATACGGTCGGTTGGTTTTTATCGCGATGATATGGTTATTCGTGGGAACAAGGTTTGGGTGAACAATGCGCCGGCAACATTTAATTATACGATTGAATATAAACCTGATTCTTATTGTCGCATGGTGGCGGGGCTGTGCGGGGTGTTTGACGCAACCGAATACACCGAAACATTACCAAACGGTGTGAAACACAGTATTATTGAAATGGCGGACAATGCGCCGTATGATAATACACCTGAATATACCGTGCCGGCGGGTCACTTCTTTTTCATGGGCGACAATCGCGACAACAGTTCGGACAGTCGCGCCGAAATTGGTTTTGTTCCACGCGATAATATATTGGGTCGTGTGTGGTTTGTGTGGTATTCACATAACTATTATGCGCCGATGATTGCGTTATGGACATGGGGCAATAAAATTCGTTGGAATCGTATTGGTATGGGTATAAAATAATAAACAAAATGGATGAAAAAATGGCAAAGGCAAAACCGGTTGATAATTTAACAATATTGGGATACAGATTCCGGAACAAGGGTCTGTTGGAATTGGCATTGACGCAGAGTGGGGCGGATTGCCTGCACAATAATGAACGATTGGAATTTGTTGGTGACCGTGTATTGGGCCTGGCGGTGGCGGGCATGCTGTTTGTGTTATTTTCCAAAGAGAACGAGGGTGAATTGGCGCGGCGACATGCATCATTGGTATCGACCGAAACATTGGCACGCGTTGCCCAAGAAATTGGCCTGGGGCCATATATTCGCCATGGACATATGACGGCGGGTCGTTTGCAACATGTTTATGCCGACACGATGGAGGCCGTATTTGGTGCCATGTATTTAGAGGCCGGATTCGACACCGCCCGCGATATTATTGTGACGCGCTGGCGTGATTTGGCGCACGAAGAATTGGTTGCACCAAAAGATGCCAAAACCGAATTACAAGAATTTGTCCAGGCCACACGCACCGGCGATTTACCGGTATACGAATATGTTGAACAAACCGGTCCCGCACATAATCCGGTGTTTACCGCGACGGTCACGGCGATGGGGCAAACCGCCACCGGTTCGGGCAGTTCTAAAAAGGTGGCATCGACAAATGCCGCGGCAGAATTATTGAAAATTCTTGCAAATAAATAGTTTTTGATTTACATATAGGTAATAAAAAGGAATAAAAATGTTTTCGATTTTGTTAGTTATGCTGATTATCGTTGCGGTATTTATGATTGCAATTATTTTATTACAAAAATCCGAGGGGTCGGGTATGTCGGGCGCATCGGCGGCATCAATGTTTGGTGGTGCATTGACCGGTGCGGCGGCGGGTAATTTTTTAACGCGTGCGACGGCATGGTTGGCAACAATATTTTTTGTTTTATGCGCATTATTGGCATTGGTTTCGGCAAAAACGGCAAACAATACCGGTGTCAGTGATTTACGCCAAGAATTGACGGCGGATGCGGTGTCCGAACAAAGCCCGGCACCGGTTGATGTGACCGACAAATAAAAAAAACCGCCAATCGGCGGTTTTTTAATTCCGCCCCAAGCGTCAGCGTAAGCGGGACGGGGCAGTGCAAAAAAATATTGCACACGCAAAAAATTTTTTTCTATAATGCAAATGTGAATCCATAAAACCAAGGGAGTTGGATTCCGGTGGCTTTAGCAGGCCTTAATAAGTCCGGTGCAAAACCTGCATCGTAACTCTCCCGACCCATAACCGATTCGATTCGGCTGGGTTGTGTTTGTTGCCGTCATATTTTGCACCGACATTTTTATCTCGGTGCCGGATTAAAAATCTCTCACCAAATAAAAATGTAAATTTTATCCCGTATATGATAACGCCCCAATGCCCATGTTTGGTTTGGCGGGGGTGCCGCGGTGTCGGATAGAAACGCCCGTGGAATCATTGACTTATTTGATTTGCTAACACCCCGGCCGTATTCCCGTTGGATTCCCAGCGGTTTTTTTATTTTCGCAAACGCGAAAATAAAAAAACGCAGAACCAAAAGAACGGGGAGAAAAACATGAGAAAATTTTTATTGGGATTGGTTGGGGTTGTCTGTGCATTATTCGCGGTGCCGGCGCATGCATTACCAACCGGTTATACTGAATTGGAATACATCGAGAGCACCGGAACACAGTATTTGGATT
>DFKW01000002.1 GCA_002373935.1 Alphaproteobacteria bacterium UBA3635
CTGCCACCCGAAGCCTTGGCGAAGGGTGGTGCGAGCAAAGTACTTCGGCAACTAAAGTTGCCTCGCCTCGCAACCCTGCGGGTTCTCGCCCCTTTGCCGCAAAAATCAAAAACCGCCCTGACGGACGGTTTTAAAATTTTTGGTGCGAGCAAAGGGGCTCGAACCCTCGACCTCAACCTTGGCAAGGTTGCGCTCTAGCCAACTGAGCTACGCTCGCAAATGTGTGCTTATGATGGCATACATTTTTTATATTTGCAAGTATTTTTTTAAAATTCTATACGCAACCCCAGCATTGCATTTATATACAACATATTGTCCGCACTGAACCAATCACGACGCAATTCGTCATCTGCACTGGTCAGTTGCCATTTAACCTTGGGCAAATACATCGCGCGCGCACCCAAATCCAAGAATATTTTATCAGACACGCCATACGACACACCCGCCGCCACAACCGGTGCCAAATTTGATGTATGTGTGTTGCTTTTGTTAAACTGAATAACACCGGCGGTATCAACCGTTCCATATCCCATCAATTCATACACGTCCGACAAATCCCCATAAGAATCCGTCAATTGCAACACGGTTTTTGTATCTGCATATCCGGCACCAATACCAATATATGGTATCATTTGCTTTAACGGTTTTTGAACCCCGTCAAAGAAATCATAAAAAGCCATCACACTGTAAATATCACTGGCCAATGTTGATTGAACGCCACCACTTTGTGCATCAACAACATAACCATCGGATGTAATCAGCCCGCCCTGGAACAACGGATTTTCGTTATAATCAGATTCCGCAATATGATCAAAACCCAATTCTATACGCCATTGCGGGGAATCCGGTATAGTGAACCCAACACTAATTCCCGCAACAAATGAAAATTCAGAATAATCATTTGCAACCGCCAAATCACCCAAACGCGCATATCCCGCTGGTGCGTATTGCGCCTGGACCGTTGGGTCTTGTAAATCATACCATGCCTGGGTCACGACTTCACCACTGGTTGTGTTAACCATATAATTGCCGGTCAATCCCCCAATATCATTTTGAATTTTTGCACGCCCCATTGCACCACCGCCACGCACAGACAACACAAATCGCATACCATCGTCACCCGCCCACGCATCGCGCCGCACACCCGTTGGATATTGCCAATTTGCATCCGCCGTGGCAATTCCCATCAACATAAACGCACAAAAACCGGTGATATATTTTTTCATCTCTGCTCTCTTAAATTTATTATTACTGCACAGATTATATCACAAATCACACATTAAAAAAAACAGTTTTTTTATCTCAACCGCCCAACAAAAAAACAAATCAATTATAAAACAACCAGCAGATGCGCCGTTTTAGAATTTATTTCACTATTTCTCTAAATATTTCGGCAGGTACTGTTCCACCCGTAATCTTGGATGACATGGGTGAAAAATCGTCATTACCGACCCATACACCAATTACATATTTATCGGTTGCACCAACAAACCATGCGTCCCTATTATCATTACTGGTGCCGGTTTTTCCGCCCAAGACACCCGCTGCGGCGGCACGATGACCGGTGCCACCGGGTGCCACAACATCCGCCAACAACTCGGTCATAAAAGATACCGTTTGTGGCTGTAAAACCTGGATTGCGTCCGACGGATTTCGCGCATATAAAATTGTGCCATCGGGACGTGTAATTTTCGTAATAGAATACGGTCGCACCGATTGCCCGTTGTTCCAAATCACCGCATACATATTTGTTAAATCCATCAGTGTCATTTCTGACGCACCCAAAACGGTTGAATATTCGCGTTTTAATTTTGTTCCGACCCCCAATCGTCCCGCCATATCCAACACCGAATCAATACCATAAATCTTGGTCAATTTCACCGGCACAGAATTTACACTTTTCGCGAACGCGGTGGACAATGGTATATCGCCATAATAATGTTCATTATAGTTTTTGGGGTTATAATCCCCAACCGAAAATGGCGAATCGTTCACATAAGATTCCGGTGTCAAACCGTTTTCCAATGCCATTAAATAAACCACCGGCTTGAACGCACTGCCGGGTTGGCGCGGTGCCAAAGTGCGATTAAACTGACTGACCTGGTAATCTGTTCCCCCGGCCATAGATTTTATTGCACCATCGCGCGCCATAACCAAAACCGCCCCCTGGGAATCGGATGTATGGCGTGGCAAAACCGCGGCAACATGTTCCTGGGTCGCACGATTTATTGTGGTATAGACAAAAATATCACTGTCCAACACCCCAACAACAGAATCCAATTCATCCAACACAAAATCGGTCCAATAACGATATATATTTGTATCACGCATGCCGGGTGCCGGTTTTAATTCCGCCGCCGCACGCCGCGCCACATCCAAACTGATATAATTTTGGCGCACCATTTCCGCCAATATAATTCGCGCCCGTGCAATATTGCGTTCCGGATTTTTTAACGGACTGTAATATGTTGGTGCCTTTAACATTGCGGCAATTTGTGCAGATTGTGCAACCGACAATTTATCGGCCCCGACACCAAACATAGTGCGCGCCACGGCGTCAATTCCACGCATACCGCCAACCAAAGACACGCGGTTCATATACAAATCCAAAATTTGATTTTTTGAAAATCTGTTTTCCAACCATTGTGCCAAAATCAATTCTTGGACTTTTCTGGAAATTTTTTTATCACGTGATAAAAATATATTTTTCGCGGTCTGTTGTGTAATGGTTGAACCACCCGCGGCAAAATGTCCACGAAACAGATTCAAAACAACGGCGCGTATTGTTGAACGCAAATCAATGGGGCCATGTTCAAAAAATCGTTTATCTTCGATTGCGACAATCGCCTGCCATACATGCGGGGGCAATGTTTCGACCGTGACGGGCGTTCCCATAATGCGATTAGAACTGCGAATCTCGTTGCCCGCATCATCCAGGAACACAATTGTCGGCAATCGTTTTTCATGCAAAATCGCATCCAATGACGGCATACGCAGATACACAATCCCAACATATCCCGCAACAAAAATCACACAAATTAAAAGTATATTAAATGTCGCCGACCACAACCACCGACGCAAAGACGGTTTTTCTTTTTTATCTTTTAAACTTTTAGAATTATCGCGCACCATTTGCAATAATTATACCATAAAAAAAGTCAAATTATGACAAAAAACGAAAGATTTTTCGCGATAATTCGTATATAATTTTATTGCAAAAACTATTTACTATGAGTTTGCACTTTGCGTGGTAAAAACACCCTTTTTAATCCAGATTTTAATTTATTTTTGGCAACAACATAACGCACATGCCGTAATTTTTTACTATCAGATTTCTGCACACTGGGCAAATTACAATATTCCAGAACTGTGTTCTTTAATAAAAACATTTCTGGTATCTTTTTCAATTTAGGCAAATCCAAACGACGCAACACACAATTTTTAGGTAAAAATTCCCTACCACCGGCATATTGTAGTTCTGGCAAATACAATTCCGTCAAAGAATTATTATTTTCCAAAAAATTACCACCACATCGTTTTAAACTTGGTAATTCTATGTGACTCAACGCACCACTAGGTATAAACGAATAGCCAACCTCTTTTAAGTTTGGCAAATGCACCTGTGTTATTGAATAAACATTCCACAAAAACATGTCACCTGCTTTTTCCAAATCTGGCATATACAATTTTTGTAAATGTCCGGCATCATTTAAAAAATCATCTCCAACTTCTGTAATATTTGGTAAATTCAGCTCAATCATTTTGCCATCAACAACCTTGGCCGTCCAAACACCATCCGCAGATATAATTTTTTCATGTTTATTTTCTGGATTAATAGTGACTTTTATATTTTTACCCTTGAAAAACCTTTCTAATAAAATCCTGGTTTTCTCTTTTCTTTGATACCGTTGTTGTTCCCATTCAGTTGGGCCCGTGGATTCATGTATTATCAAATCTTTTAATGTCCCTTCACGAAGATTCAAGACATAATTTTCCAGCATTATTTCATAATCACGATTTAATTTTATAACATTATCGCCATAAAAATAAAAACCATCACCATATCCATAATATCCGGACTTCGTCTTTCCCGGAAGGCGTCCCCATATTCTGTAATTAAATTTAAATATTTGTCCGTTAATAGAACAAAAACCATTTGGCAACAAACTTTCTGTCACATCAAAATCAACATTAAAAAATTGTCTTAATGAATTTGTTAGCCCTGGAATAATGAAATCAGGATAATTACTAAATGTTGCATCTGGGTCATTCACCGTATGATTATAACGATTTTTTATTGATATAAAACCGCCATCTTTGGCAATTTGAATTGATATAACGGACGTTCCGTATTCATCCTGGCGCATCGGTTTTGCCGCCGGTTTAATTTTATCAGCACCACGTTTAACCGCGTGAATCATATAAAAATTTTCATGACGCGTTGGGTCACCAAATGTGCATAACTCTTCGCCCGCCCGGAAATATTTTTTAATTGAATTTTGTTTTTCTAATGTATCGACAACAAACGCGTCATATCCGGCATCACTTAACAATTCCAACGGATTTTTATCTACAAAAATTTCTGATTTTGTTTTGGCTTTATAACGTTCACGAATAAAAGGAATTAACGCACGTACTTCATCTGGATTATTTCCGACAAATTCCAAAATATGCACAATATTTGGTACATCCAACAACACCGCTTCGCGGATTACTTTGGCAACACCCTCGCCATTTTGTTTTTTTAATTGTTTGTAAACTTTATCTGTATCAATTTCTGGCATAAATTTTCCTTTTATTCTCAGGTCAATTATACCATAAAACGGCACACATTTTTATAAAAAACTAACGCAGTTTGGCATGCACACGCGGCAAAATCCATGTTCCATTATTAAAATCATCAATTCCCGACACATATAACGGCATTTGATATTTTTTTGCTAAATCAATACTGCGTTTATGCAAAACCTGACCCCGACCATCCGTCATTAAATCACGCATCCGCGTATAAGATATTTTTTGAAACACAGTCCCGCCGTTTTCTTTATTCGGGTTTTTATCACAAATACCGCCGCCATTTTTGAAAAACCAGCAAAAATCTGCACTGCACGCCGCCGCAACAATCACCGCCGAAATGTCGGACCCCTCGCGTCCCAATGTGGTGATATCGCCGTATTTTGTGACGCCTTGGAATCCCGCCACAACCGGAATCCCATACAAACGATTTACGTATTCCATTGTTATTTGTTGAACATTTGCCGCACCAAAATTATCATCGGTTTTGATTCCAAATTGCATGGCATTATAACCGCGCGCCGGCACACCAATTGCATTCAATCGCATTGCAACCAACGCCGCAGATTGCATTTCACCCGTCGCCAACAACGCATCCAATTCGCGCGCATCGGGACGCGCCGCAACCGTTTGCGCCATCGCATCCAGATTATTTGTTGCCTTGCCCATCGCCGACACAACCACCGCCCGAATATCATACGCATCCGTCAGTTTTTTTATAACATTTGCAACACGTCCAACCGCGGCCGTATCAGAAATCACCGAACCACCAAATTTCAACACAACCGATTTATATTTTATATTCATAAAAATCACCCCCGAAATCCAGTTGCCACAATAAACATTTCGACACTGTCCTTGCGCGATGCAGGTGGCTTTATATGATGAACATCCTGGAAACGTTCTTTGATTTGTTTTAATAAATCGTTCGTTGTGCCACCGGTAAAAGATTTTGCCACAAACGCCCCACCCGGCTTTAATGCGCGACACGCAAAATCAAACGCATATTCCAACAACACCATTTGACGCAAGTGGTCGGTTTTTTTATGTCCAACCGTATTCGGTGCCATATCAGACACCACAACATCCACCGTCCCCGATGATGCATTTTCCAAATTTAATTTATGAATCAACCAATCAAGAGCCGCATCGGTTGTAAAATCACCCTGGTAAAATTCAACCCCCGGGATTGGTGTAATTTCCAATAAATCCATCGCGAAAATTTGTGACTTTGGATATGTCCGCGCAATATATTGCGACCATGAACCCGGCGCCGCCCCCAGGTCAACCACAACCTGATTATTTTTCAAGAAATGAAATCTTTCATCCATTTCAATCAATTTATACGCCGCACGCGCACGATAACCGTCTTTATGTGCACGCGCAACATACGGATCGGCCGCCTGGCGTTGCAACCATGCGACCGAAGATTTATGCTGTGCAATTTTTTTATTTAGTATTTTCATTATTTACCATTTTCTATATTTTCAAGTTGAACCAATTTATCCAACAACTTTTGTCTTTTTTGCAACGCACGTTTATATCCCCAACCCGATAAATCGCGATATTCATATGCTATGGTTTTGTTTGAATAAAAATACAATGCACTTGGCCATCCCATAGGGGTCACAACTATATATTCAGCATTGTTTATCCATTTTTATTTCTTTCCATCTTTAATATACTTGTTTTTATCGTTTATCAAAGTAATTTTTACGACCATGAAATAGAATATTGAAAAATTCACCTAGCGCCCGTTTATATTCTAAACATGTTGCAATATATTGCTCATTTTTATCATGCATAGGGCAATCCACATTATCACATACGCGCTTTTCATCAAAATGTTTGCAATATTTTCTCAATGCTAATGGTATTTCTGGATTACCAGGGTTCCGCTGTTGTATAACATCTTGGATACAGACATCATCGTATTCTGTACTCGACAATACGCTTATTTCCGATATCGCATCTTTTTTTGCTTGTTTTGTGGCACGAACATTATTCCATTTTTCTTTCAAAAATTTAGACATTTTTCACTTCTTTTATTTAGTATTTTCATTTATTTTGCCCCAGGCACCCCACCCGGCATCGCGCCTGATTGTTGCATACGTTGCATAACGGCCTCCATCCCGCCCATACGTTGAATCATCGCCATTTGCCGTTTCATATTCAAGTATTGCTTGATAATGTGCTCAACATCACGCACCGTGCAACCTGCGGATTCTGCGATACGCGCCTTGGCATTGGCAAAAATTTTTTCCGGGTCCGCGCGTTCTTCGGCGGTCATAGATTCCAAAATTTTAATTTGGGCATCAACACTGCCGTCTTTAATTTTTTCTTTCATGGCATTTACCGCACCCGACATCCCCGGCACCATTTTCAACAGACCGCTAAAATTACTCATTTTACGAATTTGTTTTAATTGTGCCAACATATCGTTCATATCAAATTGACCCGACATCATGCGTTCCGCGGTCTCGCGCATGCCAGATGGCATTTTAACATCATCCGCGGCGGTTGTATTTTCAACTGTTTCTTTTTTCTTTTTGCCAAAACCAAACATTTCTTACTCCTTGTTCTTGAAAATCTTAACAAAATTTTATTATTTATTCAAATATTTCTTCAGGTATTTCCCCGTCAGCGATTCCGCAACATCGGCAACCTGTTCCGGTGTCCCGGTTGCCACAACGCGACCGCCCGCGTCACCACCGTTTGGTCCCAAATCAATAATCCAATCCACAGATTTAATAACATCTAAATTATGTTCAATAACGATAACCGTATTACCGGCATCAACCAATTCTTGCAGAACATTTAGCAACAATTTTATATCTTCGAAATGCAATCCGGTCGTCGGTTCATCCAAAATATAAATTGTTTGTCCGGTACTGACCGCACTCAATTCCTTGGACAGTTTTATGCGCTGGGCCTCGCCACCGGATAAGTCCAAAGAACTTTGTCCCAATTTGATATATTCCAACCCAACGCGTTTTAACAATTCCAATTTCCGCGCAATTTTTGGCACATTGATAAAGAATCGATACGCTTCTTCTACGGTCATATTCAAAACATCTGCGATTGATTTATCTTTGTATTTAACCGCCAATGTTTCATCGTTATAACGCGTTCCATGACATTTTTCACATTCAACATAAACATCTGCCAAAAAATTCATTTCAATTTTGATTTGACCGTCGCCCTGACACGCCTCGCATCGACCGCCTTTGACATTAAAAGAAAATCGTCCCGATGTATAACCGCGGGCCTTGGCCTCGGGCAAATTAGCAAAGAAATCACGAATATCCGAAAACACACCAACGTATGTTGCCGGATTACTGCGCGGGCTGCGTCCAATTGGTGATTGGTCAATATCAACAACTTTATCAACATTTTCCATACCACGAATAACATCGTGCGCGCCAATTTCCAGTTTAGAATTATAAATCGCACGCATTAACGCCGGATATAAAGTATCCAACAACAATGTCGATTTTCCCGACCCCGATACACCGGTCAACGCAACAAATTTACCCAATGGGATTTCCACATCAATATTTTTCAAATTGTTCGCGCGTGCGCCCTTGATAACTATGGATTTTCCATTACCCGCACGACGCGTGGTGGGAACCTCTATACGGCGGGCACCCGATAAATATTGTCCCGTCAAAGAATCCGGATTTTCAATTACCTGTTGTGGTGTCCCCGCCGCTATAATATTACCGCCATTTATACCCGCACCACGACCAATATCAACCAAAAAATCCGCCGCACGCATTGCGTCTTCGTCATGTTCAACAACAATAACCGTATTATCCTTGTCACGCAAAGTTTTTAATGTATCTAACAATTTGTCATTATCACTCTGGTGCAGACCAATCGACGGTTCATCCAACACATACAAAACCCCGGACAAACCCGACCCAATTTGCGATGCCAATCGAATACGTTGTGCCTCGCCCCCAGACAGGGTTCCCGCCATACGCGACAAAGTTAAATACCCCAACCCAACATTTTCCAAAAAATGTAATCTGTCGGTAATTTCACGCAGGACAATTTTCGCAATATCATTTTCCTGAACTGTTAAATGATTCGGCAAATCCCGGAACCAGCGCAACGAATCAGACACCGATAAATCGCACGCATCAATAATATCAAACCCATTTATTTTTACACACAGCGCATGAATATTTAACCGCTTGCCATGACACATTGGACATTCTGTTTCAGATTGATATTTACCCAATTCTGTGCGCACCACATCCGAATCAGATTCCCGCAACCGCCGTTCCAGGTTTGGCACCACCCCTTCGAACGGTTTTGAATACACAAATCCGTTCCAATTTATCTTTATTTCTTCATCCCCCGTTCCATACAAAATAATATTACGATGTTCCGCACTCAATGTATGCCACGGTTTAGACAGCGATATTTTATATTTTTTATGCAACGCCTCAAACAAATGGTCATATTGGGTCAACATCCCGCCACGCGACCATG
Organism: Alphaproteobacteria bacterium UBA3635; assembly: GCA_002373935.1. Classification (GTDB taxonomy): domain Bacteria; phylum Pseudomonadota; class Alphaproteobacteria; order Rs-D84; family Rs-D84; genus Enterousia. The sequence continues at coordinate 9,295 of DFKW01000002.1, forward strand.
GCGCAATCGCCCCACCCAATATAGATTTTGTTGGGTCCGGAACAACTAAATCCGGTGAAACATTTAATTGCACGCCCAAACCACCACATGTCGGACACGCCCCAATCGGCGCATTAAAAGAAAATAATCTGGGTTCGATTTTCGGCACGGTAAAACCACTGACGGGACATGCATAGTTTTGCGAATATAATACATCTTCGTTTGTATCCAACCGCCGCACCAGCACCACACCCGGCACCAAACGCAACGAGGCCTCGAACGAAGAATACAGGCGCGATTTGAATTCATCAATATTTGCATCATCCGCCGCCGGCATTTGCAACCGGTCAACAATAACAAAAATATTATGCTTTTTATTTTTATCCAACTGTGGCGCACTGCCCAAATCGACCAATTCATTATCGATAATTGCACGGGTAAAACCTTGCTTGACCAAAAAAGCCAATTCTTTTTTATATTCACCCTTGCGATCACGGACCAATGGCGCCATAACATAGAACCGCACATTGACCGGTATTTTCATGGTCCAATCGACCATTTCTGCAATTGTTTGTGATTTAATTGGCAATCCCGTCACCGGCGAATGAGGCACACCAATCCGCGCCCATAACAAACGCAGGTAATCATAAATTTCCGTGACCGTCCCCACAGTTGACCGCGGGTTTTTCGATGTTGTTTTTTGCTCGATAGAAATTGCGGGCGCCAAACCCTCGATAAAATCGACATCTGGCTTTTTCTGCATATCTAAAAATTGCCGTGCATACGACGACAAAGATTCAACATAACGACGTTGCCCCTCGGCATAAATGGTATTAAATGCCAACGACGATTTTCCCGACCCCGACACACCGGTAAAAACCACCAATTTGTTTTTTGGTATGTCCAGGTCAATATTTTTAAGATTGTTTTCGCGTGCACCGCGAATTTTTATTGTTCCACTCATAGTAACTAAAATATAGAAAATTTATTAAAAAATACAAGGGCGCGACGAAAAAATCATCGCACCCCCGAACTTTAGGATTTTATTATTTCGCTTTTTTCATCAAAGAATCCGGATTCAGCGATACATCTTTCTTGGATGTTTTGTTTGCGCCAACCTTGGGTGCCAATTCACCGTCCACCCAAATATCGACACCACCGGCATTACCAAATTTTGCCTTGTATCCTGTCCCATTTGGCACATAGAACACATCCCCTGCGACCAACGAACGGCCAAATATAACCTTGCCACGTGAATCTTCGACACCAACATAAGAATCTTCGACCGCCTGGATAATGACGTGTGATTTTGCCATATTTTCTTTGCCAAACCGTTCACGCACCGGGATATTATATACCGGTTCTTCGACATCCACCGCCGCCACAACCGGTGCCGGTGCCGCCACAGGCGTATCCGCCGGCGCACTATTAGACCCACCAAATATAATCACAATCAGCATCGCCACAACCAACACGCCCGCGCCGATTGCGAACCACAACCAATGCCGACGAACATAATCCACGGCAACACGAACAAATTCTTGGATTTTGGCCTTGTACTCTGCGGTTTTGTCGCGTTCTGCCAAATCTTCGATTGTGACGGGGGTATCATTTTCCGCCTCGATTCCCAATTCAGCTTTAACCTTGTCCACGATTTCATCCGGATCCAATCCCAATTCCATTGCATAATTACGTGCGAATCCCAACACATACACGATTTCAGGAATTTTTTTATAATCGCCGTTTTCCAACGCCTCTAAAAAATCTTCAGCAATACACAACTGTTTTGCGATTGTGCCAATTTCGCGTTTTCTGCGCCCCATTGTTCGCGCATTACGCAGAATTTCACCAACTGTTAAATTTTGCACTGTATTTTCGTCGTTCATATTCGCCCCCAATTAAAATTATATATGTTTATGATACCGTCATTTTTTGGCAACGCAACCCCAAAATTCAGATATTTTATCTTTTAATTCATTTGCGTCCGTGATTTGATTGACGGCGACCCGAAACGCGCCGGCATCCGGCATTCCGGACGAATACCACGCGGCATGCTTGCGAAACAAAGGCACGCCACTGCGTTCACCGTAATAATCAATCACCGCATCCAAATGCCGCAACACAATTTCCCCAATATTTTCAGGCACGCGCCCCCCGGTTATTTCCGCTATTTTCCACGGCGCCCCCAACATCGCGCGCCCAATCATAACCCCCGCATAGCCCAATTTTTCCATATTCTCTACATCCCGCGCGGTTTTAATATCCCCATTTGCAATAATTGGAATCGGTGCACCACCAACATCCGGATTTTCGGCGGCCCCGGTATATCCCGCCGCCCGTGTCCGCCCATGCAGCGTGACAAATTTAACCCCCGCATCCGCGGCAATATCAACCAATTCGCGCCAATCGACGTGCGCGGCATCCCACCCCAGGCGTGTTTTTATCGACACCGGAATATCAACCGCACGCACCACGGCACGCATAATATTCCCCGCCAATTTATGGTCGCGCATTAAATGCGCCCCGGCACCGGCGCGGGTTGCAACCTTGGGCACGGGACATCCCATATTTATATCAATCCATTTTGCACCCGCGTCCTGTAAAATTCGGGCGGCATCCGCCATCAGTCCGACATCCGCGCCGAAAATTTGCGCCCCGATATTACCCTCGGCACGATAGTCATCAAAATTCCGCGGACAATTTTTATGTTGTGCAACCAAAGAATGACAAGAAATCATTTCCGTCACCAAATTCACATCCGGGGAAAATTCACGCACAATCGTCCGGAACGGTTTATCTGTAATTCCGGCCAGTGGCGCAACAAAAAAATTATTTTTTTCTAACATTTGTGATATAATGACATGCATGAAGGAAAAAATCAAAAATTTATTTACATTTGTGTCCACTGCATGGACATCGGGTTCACGCGGCAAAATGGGTGTCATCATGACGATTGTGGCGATATTTTGGTCGGTGGGGATGTTCACCGGCAAAACCACGATCCAGGGTTTTATTATAAACATATGGCGTTTGAATGCGGCGAACGAACAATTGGTATCGGAACAATCGAAATTACATCAATTACAAATGCACATCGATTTGGTCCAAAAAAACAGTCCCGATTACATCGAAGAACTGGGACTGAAACGGTTAAATATGGGCGATGCCAAAACCAGAATATTAAAAATTTAATTCATACACGCGATAACCCCGTTCAGGTAAAACGCGAACACCAACCACGCGATATATGGCCACACCAGGTAATACGCGGTTTTACTGATATTTTTGAATTCTGCGGCCATATAAATCGACACAATTATTAAACCGAACAACACGAACAAGCCCAATGTTGCCATGTGCAAACCAAAGAACACATAACTCCATAACGCGTTCAACACCATTTGTGCGAAAAACAGCCACTCTGCGGCACATACGCCACCCTCGCGCATGCGGCGTTTTGCCCGCCAAATCATAAACAGTGCGATACCCAATAAAGTATATAAAATGGTCCACGCAATACTAAAAACTATTGGTGCCGGGGTCAGCGTTGAATTTGCCAAAGTATTGAACCACGCGTCCGTGTGTCCCGTGACCGGTGTGAACAACACCCCGATTGCGCCTGGAATAAAAGAAATAAGTATTGCGGCAATCAAAGTAAAAAAAGATTTCATTTTTCTCTCCTATATTTATATCCGCAATAGTACCACAAATTTCACCCCCCAACCACAGGCAGATTTTCCGCATAAAAAAACGGGGACGATTCCCCGATTTTTTATTTTTTTGTATCTGCATCCGTTCGCAACTTTTCACGCGTTTTCTCTTGGGCTTTTTCTTTTTCGGCATTTTCCGTTGCAACCGCCGCACGACGATCTTCGACCGTCATTTGTAATTTAGTCATCGCGATAACCATACTGATTCCGCGTTGCAACTGGTAATCACGTGCGTCTTTTTCCGCGTCGGTCAAATCGTTAAAGTCAATATCTTCTTCGTCGTCGTCATCATCCTTGCGCGATTTAGTGTCATCCGATTTGGTTTTCTTGGTCTTTTTCGCATCCTCGTTTTTCAGCGAGTTTTTGAACGATGCCTCGGAATATTCACTGTCGCGTTTTTCCAAAACCTTGACCCGGGATTGCAAGACCTGGACATCGGGGGTTATCCCCTCGTTTTGAATTGAACGACCACTGGGGGTGAAATACCGCGCGATTGTAATATGAATTGCCGTGCCGTCACCCAATGGTTTTTGCTGTTGCACACTGCCCTTGCCAAAAGATTGCGAGCCCATCACCAATGCGCGCCCGTTATCCTGCAACGCACCCGCAACAATTTCCGATGCCGATGCCGAACCATGATTTATCAAAACCACAATCGGTTTGCCATTTGTTAAATCACCCGGTTTTGCAAAATTGCGTTCGATGTCTGTTTTTTCTTTGCCGCGGGTTGAAACGATTTCACCATCATCCAAAAATGCATCCGACACACCAATCGCCGCCGTCAAATAGCCACCCGGATTATTACGCACATCCAATACATAACCGGCAACCTTGTCTTTTTCTAATTTTTTAATTGCATCCGTCAATTCTTTGACCGTCGTCGCCCCAAATTCAGAAATTCTGATATATCCAATTTTCGGGGAATCTTCATCCATATCCGCCAATTGTACAACACGATATTTCACCGATTTGACCTTGATAATATCGCGTTTCAATGTCAATGTTTTGGTTTCATGATCTTCGTCCACAACCGTCAGTTTGACCTTGGTTCCGGGGCGGCCCTTCATTTTTTTCACCGCCTGGTTCAATGTCATGTCAAACACCGGTTCATCATCGATTTTCATAATATAGTCGCCCGCCTTGATACCTGCGCGCGCCGCCGGTGTATCGTCAATCGGCGAAATAACACGAATCGCCCCACGGTCAGATGTGATTTGTATTCCCAAACCACCAAATTCGCCCTGGGTTTTATCATTAAAATCTTTGAAATCATCGGTGTTCAAATATGACGAGTGCGGGTCCAATTCCGCCAACATGCCGTTCATTGCGGCCTCTAACATTTTCTTTTCATCGGCCTCTTCGACAAAATTATCGCGCGCGGTTTCGAACACCAACGCCAATTTTTGCAGTTCGGTATAAATTTCTTCGTCGGTTAAATGCACCACAGGTTCGGTTTTTTCCGATTTTTTCGCGGCAAAACAATCAACCGCCACGGTCGCCAACACAATAAAACACAGGAATTTTTTCAACATAAAACGCCCTTTCTCTTTCCTCTATATTATCAAACTCAGCATATTATAAAAAAAGATTTTCTGCAACACGAAATTTCACAGAATTTTAATTTTCCTCTTTGAATAAACGCGCCGGGTCAACCGCACGATTACCACGACGAACCTCCATATACATTTCGCGTTTATCCGCATGCACGCGACCGATTGGTTCGCCCGCCAAGACCTCTTGATTTGGGACAACATCCACGCGTCCCATATTTGTGATAACGGTGTTATAACCATTTTTGTGCGACATAATAACAACCCGACCAAAACCACGGAAAGTATCAGCAAACTTTACCACACCATCGGCGGGCGCCGTCACCAACGCATCACCCGATGTGCGAATCCGCCAACCATCCGATGTCAATCCCAATGCCGTTTTTTCACCAAACCGCACGACAATCCGCCCCCGCACCGGCAGGTTTAATTTCCGCCGTGAAAAACGTGCATCCGATGACATTTCCGAACTGCCCACGCCGGCGGACAATTCCGAAATATTTTTTGCACGTTCAGATAATGCCTTTAATTTTTTCTGTAATGCGGCGTGTTCAGTTTTTAATTTTTCATTTTGCGCACTGCGTGTTTTTAACAGTTTATCCAACGCGTTGCGTTCACGAGTATATTTTTTTGCAGACCTGTCCAATTTTTCTTTTTCGACACTGCGTGCATTACGTATTTTTTCCAATTCATCCAATTGTTGCGATGCCCGTTGTATTTCGGCATCAAATTGCCCGGTAACGCCGGTCAACACAGACGCAGTTAAAACATAATCACGCATATTTTGCGCATCAAAACTGGGGCGCATCGCCATATATAAAATTCCCGACACAGAATCCAAAACGCGCGATTTGTTTGCATCTAATTCGCGAGAAATGTCACCCCGTCGCGCATCCAATTCATCAATTTTATTTTGCATTTTGCCGCGTTGTTCTTCCAAGTCACTCACTCTGTCGGCGGTGCGCACCAAATCTTGTTTTGTTTGTGCAACGTTTTTATCAGATTGCTTGACCTGTTCGGCCAACTTTTTATTTTTTTGTTCGACCTGTTTAATTTCTGATTGAATACGCGACAATTCACTGGCACAAAGTGCCGGCGACATAAATACCACACAACCGATTAAAATAATCAGTATTTTTTTCATTATGTTATTTTACAACAACACGCAAAAATGTTTTCTTTCCTTTCTGAACCATGTGTTCCGCATTTGACACGACGAATTCTTTATCGGTAATTTTTTGTGAATCAATTTGAACACCACCCTGTTCGACATTACGGCGCGCATCAGATTTTGAATCAAACAATTTAATCGCAACCAAGAAATCCAAAATTTTCATTGGTTCACGCATTTCTAATTCAACGAAGGGCACATTGGCACTGTTCGCACCGCCACCAAACAACGCCGCCGCGGCCGCCTCTGCATCCCGCGCAGCGTCCGTCCCATGCGCAATTTCGGTCGCCGCGTATGCCAGTATTTTTTTAACCTCGTTCAATTCCGCACCTTGCTTACGTGACAATTCTGCAATTTCTGCCAATGGAATTTCGGTAAAGATTTTCAAAAACTTTTCAACCAACTCGTCCGGCGTATTGCGGAAATATTGATAGTATTCATAAGGCGTCGTTTTATCTTCGTTCACCCAAACCGCATTACCCGCAGATTTTCCAATTTTATTTCCATTTGAATCCGTAATCAGCGATGTTGATAACACAAATGCTTCTTTACCTAATTTTTTGCGTATCAATTCCACACCCATAATCGCGTTGCCCCATTGGTCCGCACCACACAGTTGCAACACGCAATTATGTTCGCGATAAAGTGTCAAGAAATCAACCGCCTGGAAAGTCATATAATTAAATTCCAAAAATGTCATACCATTTTCCAAACGTTTTTTCACACTTTCCATCGACAACATACGCGGAATTGTGAAATCCAAACCATACTGCGCCAAAAAATCCAAATGCGAATATCCGCGCATCCAATCATAGTTATCAACAATCAACGCGTCCGATGCACCATTACCAAATTTCAAAAATTTAGAATAAGATTTTTTTAACCCCGCGATATTTTTTTGCAAAACATCCTCGGTCATCATGGGACGACCCGTATCACGGCCCGACGGGTCCCCAATGCGCCCAGTTGCGCCACCAACCAACATCAATGGTTTATGCCCATATTTTTGCAACCAACGCATCATCATCACCGGCACCAGGTGTCCCACATGCAGCGAATCCGCCGTCGGGTCCGAACCTAAATAAACCGCGATTTGTCCGTTATCCAACAAATCCGCCACCGCATCCATATTTGAACATTGATTGATAAACCCGCGCTCGCGCAATTCAAACATTAAATTGTTTTTCATCACAAAACCTTTTTCTATATCAGAAAAAATAATAGCACGAAAAATCGTGCCTTGCAACAAATGATATCAACAAAAAATCCGCCAAGATTTTGGCGGATTTAGATTTTATCGAATATTCAACAAACGTTTCACACGCAGTGTCATTTGTTGCAACACTTCCGCACGTGTGCCGGAAAATTCCTCACGTCCAATTTTAGAATCAAACGCGACATGATAATTTCCGTTTTTGTCACATAACACGATTGGATTTTGAATTGGATAATTTTCAGTTTTTTTATACATTTTTACCCCCTTTTCGATGGAAAAGTCGCACAAATAAAATCTGTGCGACTCTCTCCGTTGTTTTTTATTTATGCAAAACTATTGCAACATTTTTGCAACTTCGTCCGCCAAGTTATCTTCGCGTTTTTGGATACCTTCGCCCAAAACATAGTATGCAAACCCGGCCAATTTACCACCGGCCTCGGCCACAACTTGTTTCACAGATTTGCTCGGGTCCATAACGAACGGTTGTTCTTCTAAAACGGATTCCGCATAGTATTTTTGCAAACGACCCTGGACCATTTTTTCAACGATGTTTTCAGGTTTGCCGTTTGTCGCGCCCGATTCAATGAAAACACGACGTTCACGTTCAACCGCCACCGGGTCAACATCCGCAATCGTCATATATTCCGGTTTGTTTGCCGCAATGTGCATTGCAATTTTTGGCCCAATTTCATCGATTTTCGGGTCATTTCCATTGATTGCAACCGCAACACCAATTTGTCCCATACCCGGCACCAATGCATTGTGAATATAAGAATAAATATGGTCGCCATTGACCTTGGCAATACGGCGCAAGTTCATATTTTCGCCAATTGTGGAAATTGTTGCCGCGATATCATCTTTGACCGCCGCCAATGTGGCATCAAAATCGCCAGACAATTCCAATGCTTTGTTTGCGACATCGGCAACCAATTTTTGGAATTTTTCGTTTTTGGCAACGAAATCTGTTTCGGCATTTAATTCCACAACGCATCCCAAGTTATCGCATTTAACAACGGTCACCAAACCAGATGCCGCAACACGACCGGCCTTGGATGCCGCCTTGACAATACCTTTTTTACGCAACCAGTCAGCCGCCGCATCAATATCGCCATTGTTTTCGATTAATGCCTTTTTGCAATCCAACATACCCGCCGCGGTTTTTTCGCGCAGTTCTTGAATCAATTTTGCTGTCACTTCTGCCATTGTTATTTCCTTTCTTACTTAAATATATAACTGATTAAAAATTCTGCGTTCGGGGACGCATCCCCGAACAGCGTCTAATTTTTATTTGTCGGCTTTCTTTTCACGACGTTCCGCGCGTGAAACAGACGCCTTGGACTTTTCACGGGCCGCAGAATCTTTGGCATCGGCCTCGATATCATCGGCCGCATCCGCGTCAGCATCCGCCTTTTTGGCCGCCGCACCGCCCAAACGTTTTTCAATACCCGACAAAATTGCATCAACGAACAAATCGCAATACAATTGTGTCGCACGTGCCGCATCGTCATTACCCGGCACCGGATAGTCAACCATTTCCGGATTCGCGTTTGTATCACAAATTGCGATTGTTGGAATGTCCAAGATTTTTGCCTCGCGCACAGCGTTCATTTCACGTGGCACATCGATAACAATCATCGCCTGGGGCGTGCCATGCATTTCCAAAATACCACCGAACACAGAACGCAATTTTTCGACTTCTTTGGTCATAACACCGACTTCTTTTTTGGTCAATCCCAATTTGTCAGCATTTGCGATGTCATTTTCCATTTTTTTCAAACGACGAATAGATTGCGAAACCGTTGTCCAGTTTGTCAACATACCACCCAACCAACGATTGTTCACATAGTATTGACCGCAACGTTCGGCCGCATCGCGAACGATATCTTTGGCCTGGTGCTTGGTTGCGACGAACAAGATTTTACCACCGGCGGCGGCAACGGCCTCTAATGCGACCAATGCACGATGCAACAACGGTGCAGTTTTGTTCAAATTGATAATGTGAATTTTATCTTTGACGCCATAAACGTATGGGGTCATCAAAGGGTTCCAACGACGAGTGTGGTGTCCAAAATGAACGCCGGCCTCCATCAATTGTTTCATAGTAAATGTAGGCAATGCCATAATTTTATCCTTTTTTCTGTTAATTCCTCGTTCCCGTGGATTTAGCCAAAAACAATATGTTATGGACAGAATCAACCACGAAAACTGTGTTCTTCGCTAAGACAGCGTGCCCTGATTTTGACACAAAAATATCGGAAAATCAAGTATTTTTATAAAAAAATCCCGCATTTCGCAGGATTTTTTACCTTTTTATCTTTTGTTTTGTTGTGTTTCGGTAAACACTGAATCTTTGATTTGGTTAAATTTAGCACGTTGCTGTCTGGCCCAGGTACTGTCACGATTGTATTGTATAAATGGATAATAAAGTACTTTGTTGCTTTTATACTCATCTTTGTCTGCTTTGACGATTATTGTATCCCCAGGAACCAAATATTTATAGTCGCTACTAGCATCATGCATACCAATACCAGTTAAAATTCTTTCTTGTTTGTCGGTACAAATATCACGAACTAATATTTTATCCTTGCTGTTTTTAACAACAACATTTTTGTATTCTGATTTTAGACCAAACGTCAGATATATCTCGGCACCGATAAGCCCCGCGACCAGAACACACATCATATAAAGTGGAAAAGATGAAGATACATCTTTGTTTTTTTTATTTGTTTGATTTTCGTTTTTTTCTGTCATGATTGCGAACCTTTTATCTTTTGATTTGTTGTGTTCTTTCTTGTAAATGTTCTTCCAAAATTGTTTTACACTCTTCTATTTTAGCCACAGACGTGCCTAAAGGAACAATCATAGTTTTTTCACGCTCAGAATATCCTATTTTTATACCGCGAATAAAACAAGTTATGGCATCAGGATAACATTTAATCGCACGCAAACCACCAGCGGGTATAGTGCATATATAAGGTGCACTTACAATATCCTTTACATACAATGATTTTGCCATGATTGCGAACCTTTTTATCTTTTATTTGAATGTATTTGATTTACAATTTCGCTATAAAAATCATTTGCCTTTTGTTGCGCAGATTTTAATAATCCATCATGAAATTCATATACCGCTTCCCAATATGATTGATAAGGGCTGTTGTCCACATAAATTTCTGCACAATTCGATGCGCGTGGTGGTTTCATACCCTTGGATTCAGAATTAAACCGAACACGAACGTTATAGTATGTGACAGGTTTATTACCAAATAAACCACCCATTGTACGATAAGGATACACATTATAAACATACGTTGGATAAATAGCGGACGTGCTATGAAAATCGCTTTCATGCCATTCTGGATTTTGTTTAACCGGCATTCCTATCTTTGCCCCATACCCGTTATTATATGTTCCGGGTTTATATTGTCCATATTCATCAAACACACTGTATGACATTTTATTACCTTTTTAATCACTATACCCACAGTCAAAATACCAAAAAAAACGGCAATATCAAGATATTTTGACAAAAAAGCATTTCGCCATCCTGGGGAACTAATCACCCATAAAATTTCAGAATTTTGCGGGGCCCGATATCGCCCCTTTGCACAAAAAAAACGACCGTCCACGGAGCCCCGAAAAATTCCAACGAATTTTTTGGGTGGGTTCAGGCGTTTTTATATAACACTACATAAACGAGCAAACAACCAGCAGATGCGCCGTTATGAATAATTTATTTTTCTGTTGGCAAAGATTCTGCGCGTTTCAAATTAAACTTATTTATATAGTTAAACGACAAACCAACGGTTGTGTTTGAACCGTAATGTTCTGCGGCACGTGCCAGGGCCCGCCGATAATTCACATACGGACCAAATGTGAAATTCCCCCACAGGTTCGTATCCAAACGGGCATTAACACTTAAATCACGGCGAAAATCGGTCGCAACATACCGCGAATAGTCCAAATATTCACGATAGTATCCGTCACTGTTGAATTTGACCCCTTCCCTGATTTCGTATTCGGCACGCCATCCGGCCTCGACTGCGAATTTACTGACGGGTTCATGCACATCCGTGAAATCGTTTTCATAAACCGCGGTTAAATACAATGTCTTGAAAATTTTATGGTCAAATAACGCAATACCGGCAGATGGGCGGACGATTTTACGAATATGCGGATTACCCACAAATTCAGATTCATATTCGGCACGAACAATTGGTCCCAACCGCAGATTTTCCCAATCCCACACCGCATACGACAAATCCGATGTAAATAAAATCTTATCCGCCTTTTCATCCGTCGTCCGCGGTTCGTTATATGGTTTCAGTGTTGTTTTACCATATGTCATAAACAATGAATTATCCCAACGAAACCGGTCAAAACCATATTCCAACGCGGTATCAAATACACCAACAAAAGAATCCTGGGACGATGCGGTAAACGCAGACACCGGCGAATCTGCATATTCTTCGGCGTGACCGATTTGGGTTTTGGTCCAATCAACCCCAATCCGGCGAATATTCAAATCAAATTTAGATTCATGTGGTGTATCCAACGCAAAACCAACCGTTGGCACCAAACACATCAACGCAACTGCAATTTTTTTCATCAGTTTCACTTCCTTTGGTTAAAAAACTACAATGCAACGGTAAAAGATATTAAGAATAAATTCAACCAAAATTATCGGGAAATAACTATACCACCCGCCGAATTTGACACACGCCAACCATTTTCGCGCAATGCACGTGTCAATTTCGACGCGTCCACATCAGGCACAACAAACGACACACGCGACCCAATAATATTTTTCGTCGCAATATCGACATCAACCGCCCGCGCCGCCGCATTTAACGCCGCCCAATCATAAATCGGGTTATACAATGTTGCAACCGCAATCACCGAATTTTCCGGTGCCACAACCGCGGCCGCATTTGATGACGGCAACGAATTTTCAACAGAATATTTTTCCATCCAACTTTTCGCCGCATCCCCATCAATCACAAAAGAAATATTTGCCGTATATGTCGTATCCGACGCACGTTCCCCGGTCACCGCCGACGAAGAAATTATATCCGACAATTCATCATCAGAACTCTGTTTGATTGCCGCATTTAATTGTTCCACATTGGCGTATGGACGCAATTCGGTTGCGATAACATCGCGTTGTGCCGAATTAAACGCACGCGCCTTGGCCGCCGCCGCGGTGTCCGCCGTCACATTGACGGGAATCACACCGGTAATTTCAACCGCCCCCGCCGCATAAACCGCAAACGCACAACAAAACGCGAACAAAAATTTAATTCTGCGCATAAATAGTTATCCTTATATCCTAGAATTTGGCCTGGATGCCCAAACGAATACCCAACGATTTATAAATCGATTCGATTTCGTCCGACATTTCTTGTTTCCAACCCGCGCCCTGCATTGCGTTTATCGCGGCAATTGTTTCCAAATTTTCCACGTATGTTTGTGCATCTGTCGTGGCACTTGCACCCGTCCAACTGTTATAATCTGAATTACCGTATGTTGCCTCTAGCGCATTGTTTTCTGCAACCGCCGGATTATAAAAACGTTCCATATAATATGCCGAATTCAAATACGATGTCACATCCGCACCCGACACAGTATAATAATCAAATGTCATACCCAATGTCATCATCACAGAATCCGTAAGCGAGTGCATCCAATTCGCACCAAATCCAAAATGATACGCATCACCAAATCCGCCCTTGTCTTCCAAACTTTTTGGATGTTGCCAATCCGGACGATACGGTTGATCCGCCGTCACATTATATGTTGGCAAACCAAATTCCAACCGCGCATTTACGGCATCATTTTGCGTAATGTCATACATCATATCTAATGCCAAATATGGTCCCGCCCATTCGGCCTCGTAAGAATGACTGACACCATCTTGATAGTAATAATAGTTGTTTTCGGTACTGACATATTGGGCGCCACTGGGGATGACGACATAATAACTGCTTGCATCGACCGTTCCCAACGCCGGATTGCCCGACCCGTCAACAAAAACCAAGAACGGCAAACATTGTGTTTCGTCACCACGCGTCACACAATAATTATCCGCACCCGACGCCGTATCAAAAGACAAACCATAATTTTGTTTCGTTTCCAATTTGTATTTCAAATAACGATACCCGACCGATGGAGTAATCCGAACACCGCCCAAATGCCACATATCAACCAAACCGACACCGGCAAACAATCCCATCATATCACCATCACTGGATGTTCCAACCGATAACGCGCGCCCCTGTTGCACCCAAATCTGATCTGCGACACCATCATTTGTTAAATCAACATTCCAATTTTGCAACGCATAACCACCGGCCGATATATCGTCATCAACCATGGGCGAATCGCCATATTGCATACCATATTGACCACCCAATTGCAGGCGCACCAAACTGCGTCCCCAATTAAAGTCATATTTCGCCGCACCATCCAACACGTTCCAATGCAAATTATCATAATGCAATTTAGACCCCGCGGTCTTCATTTCAAAATTCCACTCGGCAAATTGGTGTGATAAACCAACATCCAAACCAAAGCCACCATTTTGACGCGTGCTGTTATAAACCGGCGTTTTTTGTGCCGTGCGTGTTTGTTTTGCCGCGGTTGCCGTATTTTTTGTTGCCGCCCCCGATTTTGCACATGCCGCACCATTACATCCCGACGCCACCGCATTTGCATTATTTTCACCGTATGTATAAAACGGATTTGCCGACGAAGTATAATTTCGCTGAACCGTGCCATTATAATTATAATAAGTTCCCGCCGCATGGGATGCACCACACAGCAACGCGAAAATTGAACAATGTAATAAAACACGCAGATTTCTTGACATTTCACCTTACCTTTTAATATTATCGCCGTCATTATAACATAAAAAACTTGAAAATGGAACATCTTATTGCAAAAATAAATCCGGATTTTGTTCGGGCAGCCATGGCGGAATTGGTATACGCGCAGCACTAAGGATGCTGTGGATAAATCCTTGGGGGTTCAAGTCCCCCTGGCTGCACCATCCGCTTTCGGGTTTACCCACAAAATTTTTCAAATTTTGCGGGGCCCGTTTTCGCCGCAGCGAGATTACGCCCACAAGCAAATAAACAACAAGCAAATACAATATAAAAATATCCTTGCTCGCCATTTAATTTTTTTGCTAACATTTTAACTAAAGAAAGGAAATGAGGGCTCTAAATCTGTTTTTAGCCGTGTTTTTCGCTGTGCCAATCTGTGATGGCGCAGTTGCCGCCGTTGCAAAAAATGCGACACGGTCACAAAACACATCGGCACGCACAACCCAAAACATATCAACACGTGGTGCCCAAACAATCCGATCACGAACACAATCAAATACAACGGTGTCATCACGCACGGCAACAAATAAAAATATCATATCTCGTCCGGCATCAACCATATCGCGCACGGCAACGGCAACCCGCGCCACAACCGCGCGCACGGCAACGAATAAATCCACCACATCACGTGCGGCGGTCCACCCACAATCACGCATATCTCGTACCGGCGTGTCACGTGCGGCAACAACAACCCAAACACGTGATGCGATAATGTCGCGCGATTTTGGCAAATGTAAAACTGTATTTTTCGATTGTATGGATGAATTTTGCGCTAACAAGGATGCACAACTGAAACGATGCGCATGTTCGACCCGTGCGAACGAATTCACGGCAACGAAAAAATCATTGGACGATGTCGAAGATAAATTATTAGATTTCAGTCAACGCCTGCTTCGGGTCAACATGGACCCGAACGATGCCGCGGTTATAAACCGTGCAACCGAGGGCGAGACGGCATATTACGCAACCGCGGACAAAACCGCATCTAAAAAAACATTGGATGAAATTGCGAAAAAATTAAATGCCAATTTTGAACAGTCGGGCAACAACATGTCTGCACTGTCATGGTCTTTGGACATTGATTCGGCGTTTGATTCTGTTGACCCATTATCGGGTGCATCAACAACGGCAAAATCCGGTGTTGCGTTGCGTAATGCGGCACTGCCAATTTGTCGTGAAATGGCGGCCGAGGTTTGTGATGCTACCGACATCACACTGGTTGAAAACAGTTATAATATGGCGATTGAACAAGATTGCAATACGGTCAAAAAATCGTTTGAAACACAAACACAATCGGCACGCACAAAAATATTGGAATCGGGCGCACTGTTGGACATGACGCGGTTAAATAAATACCAAGAAAACAATGCCGACGACATTTTGACATGCAAATCGAAAATGTTGGATATGTTGACCGATACCAATGTATGCGGTACGGATTTAACAAAATGTTTGGATATATCGGGGCGATATATAAACCCAACAACGGGCGCGGCGTTTTTGTCACCGGAACTGGTGAATATATCGACATTGATTGTGCGACCAACATCTAGCGATTCTTGGGCAAAAATACCGCAAAACGCATCATTTGTGTCATACCTGAATGCCAAGAAAAAATACATTGAACCTGCAACAAAAAATTGTGAATCTATTGCCGACGATGTATGGGACACATTTATCGACGATGCATTGGCAAAAATAAAATTGGCACAAAATGCCAAATTGGAAGAAGTGCGTCAATCATGCACAACATTGTTGACCGAATGCATTGCCAACGCAAACGACAGTTTATCTGAATTTGATTCACGTGCCCTGTCAACATTTGGTGTAATATCTGACAAAACGGCAAACGCATTGTGCGAAAATGTGCGCGCATCTTGCAACGCGATTATGCAATACAGTCCTGACGACACAATCCAAATTGCCACCAACCAAAACGCATGGTCTGACGGCGTTCGCGACATTGCGGCAAGCGAAACATATAATAAAATTATAAACACATGTCGTGAAATTGGACGCGATTGCATAATAAATTCTTGCAAATCAATCACGGGTAATTTCGGTCTGTGCGAAAGTATAAACGGTTCGGTCAACCGTCATTCGATATTGACACGTGCGGCATGCTGGAACGAGGTTTATAATTGTGTCGCATCGGCCAGTAACGAAACTATTAAAAATATATACAACATTTTACCAAACGCCGACACCGCACCGCAAAGTTTGTATGAACAAATGTACAGCCAACAATTGACATCATTGGGCGACAATTCCGTATATGATATATGCCGCGATGGCGAAGGAAAATGCACCCAACAATCCGGCACAACCGCCACAGATCGTCCCGACACAGATTGCTATAAATGTCGTATTGCCGAACAAATTTGGGGCAATTGCAAATCCAAACCCGACAACCGTTCTGAAAATCCAATTTTGACTCCAAACGACCCGGCAACAACAACATTATTATCATGGTTTGCTAAAAATACACATACCGACACCGACAAAAATTCATGTGCGACATCCATTTGTCCCGCGGGCAGTTTAGATTATACCGTTGGCACATCAATTATGTGTGTCGCACCAAATAACATTGTTCAATGTCCAACACAAAACATTTTATGCCAGGAAACATTTACAACCCCAACCGGCACAACAAACTGTTGTCCGACAAATAATTTTGATATTGCCGGCAATTGTTGCATGGATAATATGATATCGCAATACACAGATCATATATCTGATAACACCTATACCGGCGCATACTGCACCAAAACCGGCACATCAAATATGACCCAGGTTGCTCAATACACAACCAACAACACAACAACGCGCATATTCTGCACCGGGGACGTGACCGGTACGATTGGCGACGAAGCACAGGTAAATTGCAATGGCGATTATATAATTGTTGAATGCAACGGGACAACCTGCACATACAAAACCCCAATACCGGCGGGCAACGGGATTGATTATACAGATGATTACAGTGCGAACTATTTCATCAACGCCGACGGCGCAACGGTGTCCGGCACCGGCGACAATCAAACAATAACCACAATAACCGACAGCGCGGACCTGAGCGCATATTGCCCAACAAACGACGACCACCAACCCAACCAATGCACCCGCACCACAACCGGCTGGACCGGCAACGGATGTGGTGGCACCGGCGGTCATTGGATGATAAAATTTTAAAAAATTCTTGGATTTGTTTCCCAACACTTAATTATTGACAAAACAATTTTTTTATGTCAACATCCATGTATATAAACCTAAGGAGCATTCCATGAAAAAAACAGTTTCTTATAATATTAAAAAAGTTTTGGCGGGCACAATTTTGGCAACATTACCATTTGCATTTGGCGGCTGTGAAAAAGACCCAGTGAAACCAGACAACAATAAACCAAAAATAGCAAGATTGGTTTTCGATAAAAATGGTCACCATATTGAATTGGATACAATTCGTTATTATCTGAACCAAGGTTTCGATTCCATTTACATGATTGCAAATCCATCTGATATGTTCGTAGAAATTGATAATATACATAACGCTACATTGTTCTTACAGGACCGTGTCAATTTAAGTTCAAAAGTTCGTGGCAAAGACAAATTAGAAGTAAACAAATATACAAACCCAGCAGACAGACAACAGTTATCAAATATGGGATTCACCGTTGTCGTTAACAATGATATAAAAAGCCGTTAACAAATAAAACATACAAGTTATACCAAAAAGATGGCAATAAAACCATCTTTTTCATTTGCAAAAAAACTTCCTTTTGTTTAACATAAAAACAAAGGAAGTTTTTTTGCGTAAATTATTATCTATTTTTTTTGCTATAATATTATCTCCAACCTTTACAATGGCTGATTGCAATCTGAACAGTGAATCAACAGGATGTATTTCTTATAATGGTTGCGAATTTAAAGACGAAGGTTTTTCTGGCCAATTCTGTCAAGAATGTTATGCATATAAATTCAATAACTCAACAGAAAATTCAACCTCGTGCAAGAGTTGTGAAACAGATTATGATTTTGATACAATGAATACAGGAAAACAGTGGGATTCCACAGATGATTCAAGAGGCAATACCGAATGCCCATGGATATGTACCGACAATTGGTATAAATCTGGCGATTCTTGCGTTCATTGTCCAACTGGTGCAATCAGCCCCGCTGGCTCTGATGATGTAAACGATTGCATATGTCCAACTGGCACACACTTGGCATACAACAACGGAACATACTCTTGCGAGCAATGTTCATGCACACCACCAGAAAACAGTTCTTGCACAACCACATACAATGAAACAACTGGGTGTCAAACAACAATTACATGTGATGTCGGATATTACAAAACAGAAACATCCGGAACCGTATCATGTACCGCGTGTCCGGCGGGCGCAACAACCGGCACGGCCGGTGCCACCGCCAAATCTGCGTGCCACATGACCCAAAACACAAAATTCTGTGATGCGAACGGCGAAAATTGCATGAAATTATTATCCGGTCAAAATCAAAATAGCATAAATCAATAAAATCTTCGGCCTTTGACCATCCCCTTCTTTATGAAAGAAGGGGTGGATGGCGCAGCCAGACGGGGTAATTGTGCACGGCGATGTAGTGAAACGAAATCGCCATAAAAAGTTTAAAAAAAATCACAATTACCTCCCCCGCTAACGTGGGTACTCCTTCTTTCATAACCCAGGCCCCAAACAAACCTGTTTGTTTGGGTGGAAACGAAGGAGACGGGCTAGCGCCCGAATAAAAAAGAATTACTTAAATTTTTATCTCTTCAATTGCGGTTTTAATCTCGCCCAATTGCGCCGGGGAAAATTTTCCCAAAACCCAATCCGCCGGGTCCATCGGGTTTTCAAAATCACGCGGGTGACCGATACCAACCCTGATACGCCGATATTCACGTCCCACTGCCGCATCAATTGATTTTATACCGTTGTGACCGGCACTGCCCCCGCCCGTCTTTTCGCGCAATTTACCATTTGGCAAATCCATATCGTCATGAATCACAATTAAATTTTCCAGTGGGATTTTATAAAATGTCATCAACGCCAAGACGGCACGGCCACTGTCGTTCATAAATGTTTGTGGTTTTGCCAAAATTGCCACGCGCCCCGCAACATCCACCCGCGTGGTCAGTGCATTTTTTTCATGTTTCCATAATGCCCCCGCGCCCGCAATTGCATCCACCGCCATAAATCCAACATTATGACGCGTCACCGCATATTCCGCCCCGGGATTGCCCAGTCCAACAATCAACAACGGTTTATTTTCTTGCATATCTATAACCCTTTTTTTAATATAATATCATACAAAGGAGAAAAAAATGAAACAAATTTCAAAATTTTTTATAGGCACCGTTTTAACAACCGCTACAATCGGCGCGGCATCGGCAAATCCGGTTATTGATGTATATGCCGGCGGCATGTTTGGTGCGGGTGGCGCGGTTGCGTATATGGACCATCATCATAAAAACGACGCGGCCCAATCTTTTGGCGCCCTGTTTGGTATTGATATTCCGCTTATTCGGGTCGAGGCCGAATATAACCATTTAACAAACGACAGTTTTTCAACCAATGATGCGATGTTGAACGCATATTTCAAAATGTTATCAACAATGATTCACCCGTATATTGGTGTGGGTGTCGGTTCGGTATTTGGCGGACATGTATCTGAAAACAATATCAATTACGACATCAAATCAACCGTCGCATACCAGGGTATGTTGGGTCTGACATTTGACATTTTGGCATTGCCATTAAAATTCGATGTCGAAGGTCGTGCCCTGTACGCGCCAAACTTTGCAGAAATCGGCAACAGCAAACCTGATTTCTTGCAATATGATGCGCGTTTGAAATTGCGTTATATATTTTAATGGATGACGCATGCTGACATTAATTGACGGAAATTCTTTATTATTTCGTGCATATTACGGTGTGCACACGCGTTTGACGCGGCGGGACGGCAAACCCACCGGGGCGGTTTACGGTTTTCTGAATATGATTTTGCCCGTTTTGGGTGCGGCAAAACCGGACGATTGCTTTGTGTGCGTTTTCGACGCATCGCGTCAAACTTTCCGTCAAGGAATATATTCTGCATACAAACAAAATCGCGATGAAACCCCCGCTGATTTAATCGCGCAAAGTTATATGGTGCGCGATTGTATGCGTGCAATCGGTATGCCGGTTTTGTGCATCCCCGGGGTCGAGGCCGACGATGTTATCGCAACATTGGCGCGGCGTTTTTGCGACATGCATGACAAAACCCGCATTATTTCCAGTGATAAAGATTTAATGCAACTGGTGTCTGATTGTGTATTTTTATATGACGGGATGAAACAAACCGAAATTCACGAAACGCAAGTTTTCGAAAAATTTGGTGTCCGCCCAACCCAAGTTATCGACGCACAAAGTTTAATTGGTGACACATCCGACAATGTGCCGGGCGTTCACGGCATTGGTCCAAAAAAGGCGGCGGAACTGATAACCGAATTTGGCTCTCTGGACGGCATTTATGAACATATCAATGACATAAAAAATGAACGCGTGCGTAATTTATTGATTGACGGACGCGATGCGGCATATATGTCAAAAAAATTGGTCACATTAAAAGATGATGTTGACCTGGCCGATTTAGAAATCACACCGTTTGTGTTTAATACGCCGTCCGCATTAAAATATGTTCGCGATGAAATCGAAAGTAATTCTCTGGCGGACAAAATTCAGAAATTATTCCCGATTGAAAACTATGACCCGTCCCGTCAAACAGAATTTACATACGCCGGGTCAATTTGTCCCGCGGCACCCGATGCGCCATGCGACACGCCCGCCGCACCAATTGACGAATTGGCAACTATGCAATTTGAAACAATCAACACAATAAAAAAACTGGATGCATTTTTATCACACATAAAAAACATTGTCGCCATTGATACCGAAACAACCGGCGTTGATACAATGACGGCACAAATCGTTGGTATGTCTATCGCATATGATAAAATACACGGTGCGTATATTCCATTAAATCACGTCAACCCCGACACGAATTTATTTGATACCAACACACGCGCCCCGAACCAGTTAAATATATCTGACGTTATCGACAAAATCATGCCGATTTTATCAAACGAAAAAATTATCAAAGTTGCCCATAATTTCAAATACGATTTGCACATTTTGGCAAACGCCGGCCTAGACATCACAAAAATAAAAAACATGGACGATACGATGTTGCTGTCTTATATTTTGCACGGCACATTACACGGTCATGGGTTGGATGAATTGGCGTCAAAATACCTACATCACGAAAATATAAAGTTTTCATCATTGTTCCCGGCAAATGTTTCGGATGCAAATCGCAATTTTGCAACGGTTGATATCGCGCCTGCAACCGATTATGCCGGCGAAGACGCGGTTGTTTGCTTTGCGTTATACGAAAAATTCCGCCACGAATTGGACTCAAACGAGAAATTAAAAAATTTATATGAAACATGCGATCGACCATTGATGCCAATTTTAACAGATATGGAACGCAACGGGGTTTTGGTAAATCGCAATGGATTACAAAATTTATCATCGGTGTTTCATGTGCAACTGGAAAATTTACAGCGCGAAATTTGGGATTTGTCCGGGCACGAATTTAATATCGCCAGTCCGAAACAACTGGGCACGGTTTTGTTCGATGAATTAAAATTACCCAGTAACAAAAAACGTTCCACCGATGCAGAGGCATTAAACGCACTGAGCGAAGAACACCCAATAATTGAAAAAATCCTGAATTGGCGCAGCATATCAAAATTGGCGGGCACATACGCGGACGCATTACCAAAACAAATTGCCGCCGATGGGCGCATCCACACAACATATATGCAAACATCAACAAATACCGGACGATTGTCCAGTCGCGATCCAAACCTGCAAAACATACCCATCCGCACAGAATTAGGCACCGAAATCCGTCGTTGTTTTGTCGCGCCCGCGGGTCGCGTTTTGATATCGGTTGACTATTCACAAATTCAACTCAGGTTATTGGCGGATGTTGCGCATATAAAAACATTTTGCGACACATTTAATGCCGGGACCGACATTCACGAACAAACGGCACGAAAAATATTTAACATTGGTGCAAACACACCCGTTTCAAAATCACAACGTCGTGCGGCCAAAACGGTGAACTTTTCAATCATATACGGCATTTCATCATTTGGATTGGCGGCGCAACTGGGGCTCTCGCGGGGCGACGCAAAACAAATCATCGACGCGTATATGGCGGGCCTGCCCGAGATAAAAAAATACATCGACGACACACGGGAATTCGCCACCAAAAACGCATGTGTTTATACACCATGGGGTCGCCGAATTGAATTACCGGAAATAAAAACCCCACGGCTGCGGCAATATGCAATCCGCGCCGCAATCAACGCCCCAATCCAGGGATTCGAGGCCGATTTAATGCGTTGCGCGATGGTGAAAATTGCCAACGACATCGTGCGCCCTAACGCGGACAAAATCAAAATGATTCTCCAGGTTCACGACGAAATCATATTTGAATGCGACGCCGACGCGGCCGACAAATTTGCCACCCAGATAAAATCAACAATGGAAAACATCACGAAACTGTCCGTGCCATTGGTCGCCGAAAGCGTCATCGGTGACACGTGGGATAAATAAATGTTGATTTTTACCCTACTCTTTTTATAATGCACACATATGCACCCGTGGCTCAACTGGATAAAGCACCACCCTCCGAAGGTGGGGATTGCGCGTTCGAATCGCGCCGGGTGCGCCACCAATTTTCGTTATTGCGCGTGAAACGCACAATTAAGAAAATTGAGTGCCACGCCGTAGCTATGCATAACCTGGGAAATATATTTCAGATTTATCGGCGAAGGCGGGCTAAACAAATCGATTTTTCGTTATTGCGCGTGAAACGCACAATTCAAGGACTTTTATAATATGTTTCGCTTTATCATCATTTTATCTGTAATTTTGCCACTGACCGCATGCAACAGCGTTTATGTCAAACCAAATTCATTGGACACTTCACAAAAGATTTATGTTCCCGTTGGCGGTTATTCTATGAAACGCTCTATCAAGGTTGCCATGCAAAACCGCGGATATAACATCCGCACCGGCGCATTGATAAAAACCCACGATACCGCCGATGATTCAAATGATTTTGACCTGGAAACATATCAGATTCCATCTGGCACAAAATATTCCGTTCGCGTCCGTGAACGCAGTGAAATTTTCCGTCCCATTTGGTGCATGTTTAACGGATTTTGGTGGTGGAATTTTAATGTATCCATCGTTGAACAAAAAACCGGCACAGAAATTTTATCCTGGCGCGGCCGCGGTTGCCAAAACAGCTCCCTGCGCAAATTGGACGAATTACTGGAAACAATGGAAATAAAATAACGAAATTTCTTGCATTTTTCAAAATATTACTATAAAATGGACCTGATTTTCGCGGGTGGGCGCGGAAATCATCCGACAAACCCCACAAGTCCTTACAAATGTGCCCGGCACATTTGTTAAAGTGCAATTTGCAAAGTGCAAAGTACAAATAATGCAGTGCAACAAAGTTGCACACAAAAATTGAACTTTGAACTTTGAACTTTGAACTTTGAAAAATCGCCCTGCGATTTTTTAATGGCAAACTTTGTTTAATTCTAAAAATATGAAAGATTTATCCAAAGGTTTATTTAATCCGGTGGCAAACGAAGATTTCGTTGCCATGTTTGACAAAAATTACGGCACCCAGGAAACACTTCAGGGTTTCGCAACCAAGGGCACGGTCAAAGACATCCGTGGCGATTTCGTTTTGGTTGATGTGGGCCTGAAATCCGAGGGTCGCGTTCCATTAAAAGAATTCGGCGCATCTGTCCCCGCCGTTGGTGACATCATTGATGTTTTCGTTGAAAGATACGAATCTCGCGAGGGTACCGCCGTTTTATCTTATGCCAAGGCACGCGCCGAAAAGGCATGGAAAGATTTGGAAAAAATTGTTGCCGAAGGCATCGACCCAACCGGCACAATTATCGATGTTGTCCGTGGTGGTTATACCGTCGACATCAATGGCGTATTTGCATTTATGCCGTCATCTCAAATTGACCACAAACCTGTTCGCGATGCGAAATCTATGATTGGTTTGACCGACAAATTCCGTGTTTTGAAAATGGATGCGTTGCGTACAAACGCGATTGTTTCCCGTCGTGCAATCCAGGCCGACACAATCGCCGCCCAACAAAAAGAGGCGATGAAAAACATCGAATTGGGCGCCGTTTTGGAAGGTACCGTCAAAAACATCACCGATTATGGTGTCTTTGTTGATTTGGGCGGAATCGATGGTTTGTTGCATGTGACGGACTTGTCATGGAAACGCGTCAATCACCCACGTGAATTGGTTCATGTTGGCGACAAGATAAAGGTCAAAGTTATCCAATTCGACCCGGAAACACACCGTATTTCATTGGGCGCAAAACAATTAGAAGACGACCCATGGGAAACAGCGTCCCGCGCATTTAATGTTGGCGATACCGTTTCCGGCCGTGTTGCATCCATCACCGATTACGGCGCATTTATCGATTTGGGCAATAATATCGAGGGCCTGGTCCACATGTCTGAATTGTCATGGACAAACAAAAACATCCACCCCAGCAAGGTTTTATCCGTTGGCCAGGATGTTAATGTTGTAGTTTTGGACATTGACCAAGAAAAACGTCGTATTTCGTTGGGTTATAAACAATTACAACCAAACCCGTGGAAACAATTTGCCGAAACACACAATGTTGGCGATATTGTGACGGGTCCAATTAAAAACACGACTGAATTTGGTTTGTTTATTGCATTGACACCTGATTTAGACGGTATGGTTCACATTTCCGACCTGTCTTGGAATAAATTGGACGAAGAAGAATTGAAAAAATTCGTTCGTGGCCAAGAAGTGACGGCGAAAATTTTGGACATCAATCCGGACAAAGAACGTGTCACATTGGGCATTAAACAATTAACCGAAAGTGCGGAAAACAATAACATCGCAATCAAGAAAGGCGCGGTTGTATCGGGCACAGTTTCCGAAATCACACCGGACGAATTGATTGTGAAATTGGCGGGCGATGCGCGTGGCGTTATCCGTCGCACGGACCTGTCGCGTGTTAAATCCGAACAAGATACATCCAAATACAATGTTGGCGACACTGTCGAGGCATCGGTTGTATCCGTCGAAGATAACACGGTCAAATTGTCCATCCGTCACTTACAGGTGACATTGGAAAAACAAGCGGTCAAAGAATTCGCGAACGAGGCCGATTCTGGTTCTGTCTTGGGCGACATCTTGGGCGCTGCCATTGAAAACAGCAAGAAATAATTTTATATCTCTTGCACATAAAAAATCCCGGTAATTTTATCGGGATTTTTTTTACCGCCACTTTCCGGACATTTATCTTTACCGCGCCCCCTCGGACATTCCCCGTCGCCAATTTTTACCGAGGTAAAACCGAGGATAAAAAATTGAGCGCCGCGCCGTAGCATTGTTCGTTTTTTAAGAAAAAAACTTTACTGTTATCGGCGAAGGCGGGCAAACCATCACGTCAGCGAAACAGACGGGACAGTGCAAAAAAATATTGCACACGCAAAAAATTTTTTTCTATAATGCAAATGTGAATCCAAAAAAAACTAAGGGAGTTGGATTCCGGTGGCTTTAGCAGGCCTGTATATCCGGTGCAAGATTTGCATCGTGACTCTCCCACACTCGCCCGATTCGATTCGGCGGGGTTGTGTTTGTCGCATTTCATTTTTTGCACCGACATTTATTTATCGTCGGTAAAAAAAAATTACCCGGATTTATAAATGCAGATTTTTCCCATGTGATAACCCCTGAAGCGAAATTATGTTTCGTCGGGGTGCCGCGGTGTCGGATAAAAACGCCCGTGGAATCATTGATATACTGATTTGCTAACACCCCGGCCGTATTCCCGTTGGATTCCCAGCGGTTTTTTTATTTTTGCAATCGCGAAAATAGAAAAACGCAGAACCAAAAGAACGGGGAGAAAAGTTATGAGAAAAATTTTATTGGGATTGGTTGGGGTTGTCTGTGCATTATTCGCGGTGCCGGCGCACGCCGCATTACCTGGTGGATATACTGAATTAGAGTATATCGAAAGCACCGGGACACAGTATTTGGATTTGGATACCGGTACACAAACAGGTGTGTTCAAAATTATTGCCGATGTGTATGCAGCGGGTTCTACAAGTTGGCAATATTTATTTGGTTATTCAACAGATACTGGTGGCAGCCCTTTAGGTGTTTGGGTTTCAAACAACAAGATAAAAGAAACTTTTGCAGCTGGGAACGGAAATGTTATCGCAGATGTGAACAAATGGGAACATATAGATATAACTAATTCGGACACTGTCACGATATCTGATTTTTATATATTTCATGTAAATCCGACCGGTATTACAAGTTATACAATTAATCCTGGAAGGATTAAATATTTACAATTAAAAAAAGATGGAGACACTATTCGCGATATGGTCTCGGCGAAACGGAACAGCGACGGCGCGATTGGTATGTACGACACGGTTGGCGGGCGGTTTTATACCAATGCCGGGACTGGCACTTTCATTGCCGGCCCCGAAACAACAGGCCCATGTGCGAATATGTTTAATTTATCAATCATAACACAGGGGCTAATAAATTCTAAAAACGGTGAATTCTCAGCAACGGAAGAACTTTATTATTCAACTGATTACGTGTCTATTACAGCAAATACAGCATATGTTTTATCGCCTGCAAAACTAGGTTCGTCTCTTTATGGTTTGGCTTGGTTCAATTCAAATAAACAATATATTTCTGGAAGTTTATACAGTGGTGAAAATTCACAAAAGTTTGTTGCACCAAATAACGCAAAATACGTAAGGTTTAGTGTGTACGAACCTTATGCGACAGAAACATCTTTCAAACCCGCGTCATGTGTCGAGATTCAGGTTGCGACGACGAAATATGTTGAAACGCAGTTTAGTGATTTAGGGACACGGTTGGCGGCGGCGGTCGCGACGGTGAACACCGTTGTCACGAACACTATCAATCAGGCGGCGAGTATTGCGACACTGCAATCGGGGAAGCAAACCCGCCCAGCGAACGACACCTGTCCCGCCGGCAAGAAATGCCTGCTGGTCACCGACGAAAATAATGTTCCCCACTGGTACGAAATATTCGACCCGATAAACCGCTGGATGGAGGCATTTTTCAAAACAAACCCGGACGGACAATATGTCGATGGTGGCGCAGATTTCCGCCGGTGGCAGGGCAACCCAGATTTCCGCAAAACATATATTGATGGTTCAACATCTGTCTATGTTCGGCAATGGACGGAGGCGTCGCCCGTACGCACGGTTGGCGGCATGTATCAAACTTTGCCCGCGGGTGATATTGAAAACGCGGGTTCTTGGGCGGTTGAATGGGATGGGACCGAGGGCGACATCGACGCGGGCGCGGTGTACGGTATTGCAAAATGCACGTCTGTGGCGGGGACATTTGCCAATAAATTGACATCGGCGAACGAGAGCGCGTTCTATGAATTGCCGGCACCGGTGGGTCAAACGGACCGCACGGGATATGAACGGGAAAACTTTAAACAGTGCTGGTGCAAGATGACGGCGGTTGGTGTCCCTGGCGAGGATGGAACGGCTGCAAACGGGGATGTTTACCCTGTAAACCAGTCGTCCTCTGCGTGGGTCTTCGCCGACACGTACGGTTCGGCCGCCAATTGTGCGAACATCTGTGCGTACGACTGCGCGGACCGCGTCCGTCTTAGCGCGTCGTTTCGGTCTGCGGTGTTTGGATTATCGGAGTGATATTCGATTAATGCCTTTTGATTTTATTTGGTGGCCCCGAAACCAACTCCCAATCAGAAAAAGGCCTTGCCAGATAAAATCAAAAAAACACCCCGATAACTCGGGGTGTTTTTTGTACAACGGCGCGATGCGCCGGGATGACGAACTGCCCCGTCTTGCGACTTTGTCGCAATCCACCCCTTCTTTTTGTGCTGACGCACAGAAAAGACGGGGAATGTCCGGGAGAAGGCACTGGTGAATTCGTCGCCGGCCCAACCCTCCGGCAGAAGGGGGAACTTGCCCGTTTTTTTTTACAATACAATAAACATATTCGGATGGGATGATAAATATTCTATGCCATCATCCAATGCGCGCCGATATTCCAAAAACCGCTTTTTATTCGCATCGTCCAAATTATTTATCGCCGGTAATTTCACCGTCAACGGATTTACGTGTTTGCCATCCTTGATTATTTCATAATGCAAATGTGGCCCCGTTGACAATCCCGTCGAACCCGAATATCCGATAATCTGACCCTGTTTTACAACGGTGCCAACATTTACCCCCTTGGCAAATCGGGACATATGCGCGTACAAAGTTTCAAACGAACCATTATGACGGATGCGCACGAAATTACCATGACCACTGTTATATCCGCGTTTCACGACGCGTCCCGCCCCGGCGGATGGAATTGGTGTTCCGGTTGGCGCACGGAAATCAACACCCTTGTGTGCGCGGGTGAACCCCAGCACGGGATGTTTACGCCGGGTTTGAAAACTGCTGGTGACTTTGGCATTATTGATTGGGGTTCGCTTTAACGATTTAATTGCACCATCGCCCTTTTCATTATAAAATCCAACACTGCCATCTTTTTTCTTGAACCGATACATTTTCACATTTCCGCGCAGTGCATCAAAAGATACCGCCAAAATATGCCCGTTATCAACATGCGTGCCAGATGAAAAATTTTCTTCGTATAATACCGAAAACCGCTGACCGGCACGAACATCGCGCTCAAAGTCCATTTCAAATGCCAGCAAATCATACACATCCGCCAATACCCCCGCCGGAATTCCCGCACGCATGCCCGCCAAATAAAAACTGTCCCCGTCCAAAATCACACCCGATTTATACACCGCACGCGTATCGCGTTCCACATCCACCGTATTGCATTTCCACGCACCGGTATCATCGCAAGTCAATTCAACCATACGCCATGGGGACGGAATAACCACAATTTTATTCACCGGCGATTCGGCCGTCGCACGTACAAACTCGATTTTATCGCGATCCGCACGTAATCCCGACACACCATTAGATTTTAACACCCGCACAATTTCATTTATCTGCGTGTGCGACAACCCCTGTTTCGACAACAGTCCCGACAAAGTGTCGCCCGACGCCACAACAACAACCGTTTTACATGTGTCAGCCGACACGACATTTTTTTCCGCCGCACCCGGCGCACGATGGGACACAACAACAAAACACGCAACCAAGGTCAGCAATACCGCCAACGCAATAATAATCTTGGTCAAAACTGATGGATTCAGATATTCTTTTACTTTTTTCATGTTGCATATTATAATCGATTTATGACAACAAATCAAGCGTTCAAGATTTTATCAAATATCGCCGGACCGCATGTTGCACGCATAATAACCGATGCCATGCCAAATATGGGGTGTCTGCAATTATTTCGCGTGTCGTGCGCGTTGCGACGCGGCGTGCCTGTTGCAAAAATCATACACAACAAATGGTTTTACGGATTAAAATTTTATACAAACAAACACACATTGGACCCGCGCCCAGATACCGAAACCTTGGTTGATGCCGTGTTAACTGATTACGCGGGCGCAAAAAATTTCACCATTGCCGATATAGGCACCGGTACGGGGTGCATAATTTGTGCTATTGCAAAAAACGCGCCCGCCACCGGCATCGCAATTGATAAATCGCGCGCGGCATTACGCGTTGCACGCAAAAATGTATGTGAACTGGGGTTGGGCGACAAAATATCTGTGCGACATGGCGATTTTAATCGAGTGTCGGCTTTGCCAGAAAAATCAGTTGATGTAATTGTGTCAAACCCGCCCTATATTGCACACGGCGACACACGTGTTGATACGGGCGCAATGCATGATCCGAAAATGGCACTGTTTGCAAAAAACAATGGCACGGCGGCATATATGGCAATCGCAAAAAATGGAAAACAATGGATTCGCGACAACGGACGCATTTATGTTGAAATTGGAATTGGTATGGAACATGATGTTAAAAAAATTTTCGAAGATGCCGGTTGGCGATTTATTAAACACGCAACCGATTTAGGCGACGTTATTCGCGTTCTGTGTTTTGGGATGAAATAAACCACGGGTTATTTTGACGCAGCCACCCAATCGTCGTATGCATACCATGCCCATGAATTACCGTCACATCATCCGCCAAATTCATATCATATAAACGACGGATGGATTCAAATAACTGTTTCGCATCCCCACCCGGCAAATCATATCGACCCACAGATTCTTGGAAAATTGTATCCCCAACCAACAATACTTTATATTCTGCAAACCAAAACATCACGCCACCCGGCGTATGACCCGGCGCGGGAATAATCTGCATTTTTACCCCTGTCAAAATTTCAACTTCGCCCGTCGGCATCGGCACAGGTCGTTTATAATCGGGCGCAATATGCGGCAAATGGAACATATCCAAAAAATCATTTGCACCACGAATTAAAAAATTATCATCACGCGACAAAAACCAATCAACACCCCCATCAAGCGCCAATCCAGGTGCCGCCGATATATGATCGGGATGCCCATGCGTTGCATATATCGCACGCAGATTTAATCCGCGTTCTTGCAACATATCGCGCCATGCGTCCGCCTCCCCCCACGCGTCAAACACGACACAATCCGCGCCACGTGACACCAATACAGAATTAGTGTTTTCTGGCGCCATCATCAGCATTTCAAATTTAATCGGCGGATTTTTTTGATTTTTTATGTTCACGCAAAACACGTTTTGCACCTTTGGTTGCCGTATCAGTTTTTTCCACAGATTTTGCCGATTTTTTACCAAATATAATTTCGCGGATTTCATCCCCGGTCAATGTTTCGCGTTTCAACAATTCATCCGCCAGGCGCGCCACGGTCTTTTTATTTTTTGTTAAAATTTTGACCGCGTCTTTATACGCCACATCCAACCAAGAACGAACCTCGGTATCAACTAACTCGGCGGTTTTTTCCGACGCCGTTTCCAATTGCGAACGCGTACCAAAAGATGTCACCTGCTTTACCGCAACCATACCCAGTTTTGGTGACAATCCCGCCGTTGCAATCGCATACCGTGCCAGGCGCGTTGCCTGGTCAATATCGCTTTCGGCACCCGTCGTGATTTTGTCCGCACCAAAAAATATTTGTTCCGCCGCACGCCCCGCCAAAGACACCGCCAAATCGGCACGAACCTCGGCCACGGTCATGGAAACTTTGTCATCCACCGGCAAATGTTGCACCATCCCCAGCGCACGTCCACGCGGAATAATTGTCGCCTTTAAAATAGGATCGGTCACATCGGCATACATCATACTGACGAACGCGTGTCCGGCCTCGTGATGGGCGGCCAATTTGATGTCCGCGGGTCGCATTTTACGATTTTTCTTGGGCCCCATTAAAATTTTATCGCGTGCCTCGTCCAGGTCAGATTGTTCCACCGATTTATGTCCCGCACGCACCGCATGCAACGCGCCCTCGTTCAACAGGTTTTCCAAATCTGCGCCCGAAAAACCGGTTGTGCCGCGCGCGACATTATGCATATCAACATCCCCAGATATTTTGAATTTTTTCGCATGTAATTGCAAAATCGCGTCACGTCCCGCCAAATCAGGCAATTCAATTTGCACCTGGCGATCGAAACGTCCCGGACGCAATAATGCCGCATCCAACATATCCGGACGATTTGTTGCACCAATTACAATAATCCCGGTTTCGTTTGCAAACCCATCCATTTCAATCAACAACTGATTCAGTGTTTGTTCGCGGTCTTGGTCGTTCAGCGAATGCGAACTGCGTTTTTGTCCAATAGCATCGATTTCATCAATAAACAAAATACACGGCGCATTGCGTTTTGCCATTTCAAACATTTCTTTGATTTTCGCAACGCCCAGCCCAACGATAATTCCGGAAAAATCACTGCCCGATGTGGCAAAGAACGGAACATTTGCCTCGCCTGCGATGGCACGCGCCAACAATGTTTTACCCGTTCCCGGTTCACCCGACAACAACACGCCACGCGGCACACGCGCGCCCAGCGCACGGAATTTATCTTTATTTTTCAAAAACTCGACAATTTCCATCAATTCTTGTTTTTCAGAATCAATTCCCGCGACATCTGCAAATGTAGTTTTTGGTTTGCCGGTCGTGACCTTGGTCGGGTTTTGCGCCAACAGTGTCCGATTTAATCCGCCCGCACCACCGCGCAGCCCACGAAACAGCCAAAATATAAACAACAACGAAAACAGTATCGGCAACCATATTCCCAACACATCCAACACACCACGTGATGCATCAATCGAAACAGTTGCACCTTTATCCGATAAATTTTTCAAAAATTCAGTGTCCGAATTGACGGTCGCGGTAAATTTTGTTCCGTCTTTTAATACGCCGGTGGCATCCGTCCCACGCACCGTCACACTTTTAATATCACCCGCACGACGCAACACATCCGAAAAAGACAACACAACGGGTTTATCACTGACCACGACAGGCGCGGCATCCACCAACGATGTATTTTCTGTATTTAATACCATATTCGATGCGCGTTCCCCAACAAAAGTGCGCACAATCAAAACCGCAAACAAAACCACAAACAGTATTAAAA
The DNA here is from genome assembly GCA_002373935.1 of Alphaproteobacteria bacterium UBA3635. Lineage (GTDB taxonomy): Bacteria > Pseudomonadota > Alphaproteobacteria > Rs-D84 > Rs-D84 > Enterousia. The sequence continues at coordinate 42,545 of DFKW01000002.1, forward strand.
ACAGCCAAGATTTATCATTTATTTTTACTTTTTTCATGTCTTTTCTTCCTAAATGTTGTTTTGGCGCCCTCGGGTACGACCAAAATTTTATTATTCAATCGACGCAACACGCAATGTCCCAATGTAAATTTGCAATCGCCGCGCAATTTATCCAATGCATTTGTCAAAGAATTCAACCGCGGTGGATATTTATCACCACCAATTTTTTGAATCAATGTGCCGATGAATTTTAATCGAACATCCCCATCCAGGTCAAACAGAAAAACATCCAAAAACATCGCACGTCCATCTTCTATAACCGTATCAACCAATTCCGACACATCGCGTTCGATTTTATCGCGCAACCGCCCCAGGTTTTGAATTGCCAACAAAATGCGCGCATCACTGATACCCAACTTTTCATCCATTAAATGCCGATTTTGGCGAATTTTCACACGCGTATAGTGTGGATCATGATTCATTTCATCAATAAAATATTTAACATTATTCGCATCGCACCACTCACGCAGTTCGCGCCGCGACACATCTAACAACGGCCGCACGATTTTGACCCCGTCACGAACGGTTTCGCGTCGCATCGCCGCCAATCCATACAACCCACTGCCCCTAGCCAAATTCATCAAAAAAGTTTCGATTTGGTCATCGGCCTGGTGCGCGACAAACAACGCATCAATATTATTTTGTTTGCAAAAATCCGTCATAAATTTATACCGCGCATCACGTGCCGCACTTTCCAGTCCCGGCATATTTTTATCCCCCGCCCAATAAAAAATATGGCACGGCACATGCAGCGCATCGCACAAATCGCGCACATATTGTGTTTCCACATCGGCAACCGCGCGCAATCCGTGATTTACATGCAACGCCACCACATCCAAGCCCGCATCAACACACCAATGCACCAGGCAAACCGAATCCACACCACCACTGACCGCGACGGCGATTTTTTTACCACGGAAATTTTCAACAAAATGCAAAAAATTACTATTCATAACACACGCATTTTATGATATAATTTCGAAAAATAAAGGAAAAACATAAATGAAACAACGAATAAAATCTGCGGCGGTATATTGTGGACACGAATTTGGTAACGACCCGAAATTTGCGCGTGATGCGGCACGGGTGGGGGAATTATTGGCAAAACATAAAATCAAATTGATATTTGGCGGTGGCGATGTTGGTTTAATGGGGACGGTGTGCCGTGCGACATTGGACAACGGCGGTGCGGTCTTGGGTGTCACAACCGAACACATTATTGCCCGCCAAGAACCGGCACACACCGGCATTGAATTACGCATGAAAAATTCAATAAACGCACGAAAAACCGAAATGTTTAATGAATCCGATGCATTTATAATTTTACCTGGGGGATTGGGGACATTAAACGAATTGACCGACATCATGACGATGCAGCAAATTGGTGAAACGCAAAAGCCACTGTTTTTCTTGGACACATCGCATTTTTGGCATCCGTTTTCACGCCTGTTTATACACATGCAAAATTGCGGATTTATCGAAGATGTGCATCACTATAAAATCTATGGCGCCCGCACCCCGGACGAGTTAATGAAAAAAATATTAAATTATTCCGCAACAGAATACTAACATCACAACACGCAATTCGGATAAAAAAAATCCCGCAAAAGCGGGATTTTTTATTTCACATCGGCCTGTTGAAACAATTCCGTTGCCGGAACCTTTTTGTCACGTGTTTTGACATTTTTCAACATTTCATCCAACGCCTTGCGTTCAAACAGCATGCCACGCAACATCGCCATCGCATTTTGATTTTTGTTATAAAATTCAAAAATCTGTTTCGGATCCGGATAACGTGATGCCTCGGCCCAAATTGCCTGCTGCATATCGTCACGGGTGACCGCAACTTTGTTTTTGTTGCCCCACTCTGCCAAAATCAGACCCAATTTTACACGACGTTCCGCCTCTTTCTTTTCGGATTTTTCATCCCATTTGTGCTCGTGACCGTGTTCAGCGTTATGGTGTTCGTGTTCTTGACGCGCCATCGCCAATTCTTGTTCAACCAATGTTGCCGGCAAATCCATTTTGACTTTATCCGCCAACACATCCAACAATTCGTTGCGCATTGCGCGTTGGGATGCATCCGCATATTGTTCGTTCAAAATGTCACGGATGTGCGCACGCAATTTTTCAACAGAATCAAATCCAACCGTTTTCGCCAATTCGTCATTTAATTCCGGCAAAATGTGTTTGCGAACCTCGTGCAAGACGGTTGCAAAGCGCGCCTTTTTACCCGCCAAATTTTCTGCATGGTAATCGGCCGGGAATTTGACATTTACATCAAATTTGTCGCCCGATTTGTGCCCGATGATTTGGTCTTCGAATCCCGGAATAAAAGAACCCGAACCCAAAACCAGATGATGTTTCGTCGCCGCACCACCTTCGAACGCATCGTCACCAATGAACCCGGTGAAATCAATCACCGCGGTATCGCCATTTTGTGCCGCGTATGCGTCATCTTGTTTTTCGGCCGTGCTGCGCGAACGACGGATGTTTTCGATGGCCTTTTCAACCTCGGTTTCATCCAGTTCGGCAACCGGTTTTGTGACGGTAATTTTACCTAAATCGATTTCCGGCAATTCCGGCAGAATATCAAATTCCAATGTGTATTCGGCATCTTTGCCCATTTCCCATTTCGGCAAATCCGCACGTGGCGCCGCCGCCAGACGAATATGTTTTTCATCCAAATACGCGTTCAAATCGCGGTTCATCAATTTATCAATCGCGTCCGCCGTTGCATTTGCATTGAATTTCTGGCGCAACACAGATAATGGAATATGTCCCGCACGAAATCCCGGCATTTTCGCCGTTTTGCCATATTCTGATAAAATTTCGTCCGCCGCCGCCTGGATGTCCGCCGCCGTGATAACGCCATTTACAGAATAATGTAAATCTTTGACTTTTTCTTTCTTTATCATATGTGTATCTCCATAAAAATCAGAAAATTTTCCCCGCCACATATTGCGGGGAAAATAGGTATAAAGTTGGTTTAACGTTTGCTGAACTGTGTCGAACGACGCGCCTTGCGCACACCATAGTGTTTACGTTCAACGACACGACTATCGCGGGTCAAGAACCCGGCCGATTTCAACGCCGCACGCAATTCAGGTTCGCGTTTTTCCAATGCCTTGGAAATACCATGTTTAACCGCACCGGCCTGGCCCGACAAACCACCGCCCATCACGAACGCGACAATGTCGTATTCGGTTTCGCGACGCGTCACACCAAACGGTTGCGCAATAATCATTTGCAACACCGGACGACGGAAATATTCCACCATCGAAACACCATTCACCGTGATATTACCATGACCCGGCAATAAATATACACGTGCCACAGAATCCTTGCGTTTGCCGGTTGCATATGTTGCACCCGTCAATTTCACATTTGCAGTTGCCACTGCGGTTTTTGCCGCCGCCTTGACTGTTGTGGTTTTCGTTGCAGTTTTGGTTGCGGCCTTGGTCGCAGTTGTTTTTTTCGCAACAGTTTTTTTCGCTGTTGTTTTTGCAGTTGTCTTTTTTGCTTCTGTCATAACTTATCCTCTTTTATTTTTGGGATTCAGGCCTGCAAAATCGATTACAACTGGATTTTGCGCACTGTGTTTGTGTTCCGCACCGGCATACACATGCAATTTGGTCAAACGTTTGTCCGCCAATGCAACCGTTGTGCGACGTCCCATCATGCGTTTCACCGCGTTTTTAACCAACAAAGTCGGTTTTTCCGCACGCATTTGACCCAATGTGCGTTCTTTTAATCCGCCGGTCCACGCCGAATGCCAATAAAATTTATCTTTATCGGCCTTGTGCCCAGACAATGCAATTTTGTCAGCATTAATAATGATAACATGATCACCACAATCCAAATTCGGTGTCCATGTTGGTTTGTTTTTCCCGCGCAAGATGTTTGCCGTAAACGCCGCCAAACGTCCCAATGTGCAGTCAGTCGCGTCAATCAGATACCATTTGGCCTCTAACTCGCAACCCTTTAAAGATTTTGTTGCTACCATATTTTAACCCTTTGTTTAATATGAACGACACGATTATGCCGCACACCCGCCAAAAAGTCAAGAAAAATCAATACGGTATTATTATACCGCAAATTTTGGTTATTGTTTGTGCAAACAAACAATTAAGAAAATTTAGCGTCACGCCGTAGCATTGCACAAAAATTGAAAACAACCTTTGTTTTATCAGCGTAGGCGGACAAAATTTTTATCAAATAAAATTCTCAATATTTTATTTTTTTCAATATCAAATAAAAATCAGGAACCTGTTTTGGTGCCATACCATTTAACAAACCGACCAAACCGACCGAACCAAACGGCGCATAAAAATTACCATCAAAATTGTAATATTCACGCACAGCATCATTTATTTTTTTATCTAATTCAGACATTTGCATATGAATCATCATATCCCAAACTTTTTCTTGGATTTCATCATATTTATAATCGCCAAACCTGTAATTATCCCAAAAATAAGACAAAATTTGTTCTGCTTGTTTTTTGTTCAAATCCCGAATGTGTTTTGGAAAATTATAACGCGGATGCGCCGCACGATACATATCCAACTTTTCTTGATTCACACCATAAGTATTTTTATATGCCAGATTAGCATTTTGTGTTGGTTTTTCGTATTCTAAAACATCTGCTATAAAATTTGATGCCCTATCTGCAAAAGAAACCACAGGTGCCAACAGCGCAAATATAAATACAATTTTTTTCATACAGCGATTATAAAAATATTTATTTATAAAATCAATATCTGTTCGTTCGATTTGTCCAACCACGACCATATTTGCCCCAACCAGATAAACCACGCAGATATTTAATTCTGTTTTCTTTTAAATCTTGCATAAAATCAACAATTTTATTGTATGGTATACTATTCAAAGCATCGATGGTATTAGTCCCAATTTTACCATCTATTTTTAGATTTGTGCCGATTGAATTATTCAATGTTTCTTGAACAATTTTTCCAACATTGTTAAAATTACTCATAACACCCATATCAAAAACAGCAAACGCGATACGATCATTGGCAATTTTATCAATACCACGTTCATCATAGTAATCCTCGCTATAAATTTGTTGTGCCTGATCGCCGTTCAAATCTTTTACCTTATATGGAAAATTAAAATTCGGATGGTCTGCATTATACACATCTAATGCCGGTTGGGTTATACCTGCATTTGTTGGTTGGTCTATCTGTTCTGGATCATCGGCATAACCACCTTCGTTCGCCATAGTTTTACGAATAATGCTTTGTTTGCGCTTATCTGCAACAGGTTTATCTTTGTCGTCTAATTCCTGTTCTTCTATCCAACAACGACAATTATCGTGATGTGGATTATCTGGAATATCCGCCTCGTTTTCATAAATAGTCCCAGAAAATTTCAAACACTCATCACAAGTTTTCTCATCTATCTCAGCCCGCCAAACCCATACTTTTCTAACAGTTATATTTCGCCCGGTTATATCCGTTATGCTATCGCTATACTTATGTTCAAAATAAGTTTGTACCTGTTTGGAAACATCTATATGATTTGGATTACTAGAATTTACATACGCATCACTTTGCATTAAATTTAATATCTCATTTGGTGTTTTCATAATATTTCTCCTTTTATTAAAATAAAAATCCGCCGAAAACGCGGCGGAAATAAAAAAACAGGCGACAAAATGTCGCCCACCAAGATATACATATATTATATCACAAAACACCCAAAAAATCAATCAAAACCCGCCAAAATGGCGGGTAAACTTCCAGACAACAAGGAATCTCGTTGCGAATCTCTAATAACTAAACAAGTAAGTTTTGTTGAATAATACTTTGCAAAACAAAACCATATTTGATTATTGGCGTTTCATCGGGCGCGACCAGAAAATCGTTTTTTGCAATATTTACATCAATCGTTTTATCAATTGTAATTTTTGTTGCCCCAACAGAGGCTTTTTTATCTGTTAATAAATCCAAACAATCTTTTGCGTTTATACGAACCAAACCAGTTACTTCGGATTCTTGAAAACTAAAATTGGAAAAACCAACAGGCAATTTATTCTTATATACATGCGCAAAGGCGCGATCATGCCAATTTTTTTGTGGTTTATCTTGTCGCCAGAATACAATTTCCAAAGGAATCGCATCAGCCCCATCTATATTCAATCCAATTTCTTCATAAATTTCACGTTGGAACGCGTCACGTACCGTCTCAGCCGCCAACACATGCCCTGATGCGGTCGTATACAATTTTCCAGAATCTGCACGAATTTGAAAATATACATTTCCGTCCTCATCGTATATCCAACAATGAACCGTCTTGTGCCACAAACCACGTTCGTGCACAGTTTGACGCGATTCTGTCCCTATTTTATTCATATATTCGTCATAGATATCTAGTTTTTCCATAATTTGTTCCTTTCACACAACATAATATCAAACCATATAAATTTTGAAAAGCCAAAAAATTACCCCGCCACTTTGGCGGTTTTGATAAACGAAAATTGGTGGCTACGACGGGGGATTCCCTCGGTCGGCTTTGCCGACACTGCGGGGAAACCGTGACGATTTGATTGCAATGCGCTTATCAAAAAAATATAATTTTGCCCGCCTACGCCGACAAAAACAAAGTATTTTTTCCAGATTACGAACAATGCTACGGCGCGGCACTCAATTTTCTTAAATCAAAAACCGCCATATTGGCGGTTTTGATAAACGAAAATTGGTGGCGGAGATAGGGGGATTCGAACCCTCGATACGGTCGCCCGTATACACGATTTCGAGTCGTGCGCATTCAACCAGCTCTGCCATATCTCCTAGAAACCGACGAACCTGATTATATTCATTTCTTTTTATTTTTCAACAATTAAACATCAAAATTATAATTTTTCACAGATTTCACAATCGCACGCACCAATTTATTCTGATGCGAATCCGATTTCAGCAGTTTTTCCTCCGTCGCGTTTGACAAATGCCCCAATTCAATCAACGCCCCCGGCACCGTCGAACGCAGTACCGCAAACGGCGCATGTCGAATACTGGGGCCCGGCAATTTTGCAATTGATGCATTATCCATTGCACGTGAACATTTTGTTGCATATTCTTCGGATAATTCGGCAACCGCCCGTTGTTGCAGTGCCGATAACGCAACGCGTATTTCTTTGGAAAACTTTTCAAATCCCGACACACCTATTTTATCCACCGCGTTTTCGGTTTCCGCTAACTTTTGCGCCTCTTCGTCTGATGCCTTTTCAGACAATGTATAAACCGAATACCCGCGGGTTTGGCGACTGGGGTTGGCATTTGCGTGCAACGATAAAAACAAATCTGCGTGCCGCTTTTCCGCGATTTCCGCGCGTTCTGCCAATTTCAAAAATGTATCGTCACTGCGGGTCAGGTATGTTTTAAACCCGGCCGCATCCAACTCTTTTTTTAACTTTTTTGCGACCGACAATACAACTGTTTTTTCTTTTGTTCCGCCCCGCCCGATGCATCCGGGATCTTTACCCCCGTGTCCCGCATCAATCACAATAATATATTTTTTATCCGCCACGGATTTTGTTGTTGTGGCACCACCACCCCCGTTCGCCAAACCCGCACCCGCGGCAAAATCAAACACCAAACGATATTCGTTATCACCATTTGGATTCAAAACCATCACACTTGATTTATCAATCGGCGCAATAGATTTTCGCAAATCCGCAACCAAATTTAACCTGTCACCATTTTGAATACTGGAAATATTTTTAATCAGTGTTCCATCCGCCAATTTCGGACTAAACGCGCCCGCCCCCGTATTAGGCAAAGATATCATCAACTGATTTTGTGAATACGAAATGTCATACGACGGTCGCGCGGATGTTTCAATAACCAATCGCGTTTTGCCCCCCGGTTGCACGCCCGTCCGCACAGACAACACCGAATTTTTTGCCGCAAACGCCACGCGCGGCATCATGGCAAATGTCGCAATTCCCACACCCGACATCTGTAAAAGTGTGCGTCTTGATACTTTCATTTCACCCCACATTATATCAAAAAACAAGAATAAAAACAAGTTTACATCATAAAAAAAATACCGCGCATTTTACGCGCGGCATCACGAATCAATTTTTATCAGTTTCGGCAATTTGAAAATTGCGATGCAATCAATGTTGCCTCGGCATCGGTCAATGTTTGCACCGGCACGATATAGCAACGGGTTGTATCACGAATAATAAATACCTTGGTACCTTTTTTATATGCCTCTTGCATTTGCGACATTTGAGAACTTGTTAAAAATGCATTTGCCGTCAGCACAGAATTTGTTAAACCCGCATTTACAACCTGGGTTGCAGTGGCGCTATCAATTAAATTACCGTTGGATAAAACCTCCATCCAAAAATTTGAATACGCACCCGGCGTCACGGCATTTTTTGCAACCGTCGCCGCATCCGGCAATTTCTTATCGCCTGTTAATAAAGACGCCGCAACCAACAACCCGGCGGTCCCTGTTGTTGAAACCGTTGCCGCACTTGGGTTCATTTGTAAATTATCTCCACATGCCAAATTCATACGATTTGTATATCCCGCCAACACATTATCAACCGCCGATTGCCAATCTGCGCCCTTGGCATTGACATCCAAACCAACGATTTTTTCGGCCCATCCCCAAACATTCGCGCCGACATTACCGGCATTTACAAAACGCGACACCATTTCGGCCGACCCGCCCGGCACACCCGACCCACAATAATCCGTCAATTGTGCGGTCAATTTACTGGTTGTGTCATTACCATACGCCAACGCCACCGAATGACAAGACATCGCGGCATTTAATTCCTGGCGCCGTTGAATACATAAATCCGAACTGGACCGGGACAATTTATCCGCCATATTTGCCATAGACAACCATGTCATCAAATTTTCCTGGACATATGCCGGACATAACCGCGCCGCGGTATTCATCGCACCCGTACTGTATTTAGTATTCACATTATATTGTGGCAACAGTTGCGAATTATCTTTCTGCAGACACAACAATGCATAATTATACAAATCATTTTGCGATACATACGCACACTTATTTTGAACAATTCCTCCCGCAACAGTTGTTCCATCGCAATATTCGTTCAAACATTGCATAATGCGTTCAGAACACGCGGTTCCAACATCCAATTGAGTTGCCATATAATAATTTGCCAACTGATTTTGTTTATATGCGTTTGCAATTCCCGCCATACCGCGCAAACCATTACCATTTGCATTTGATACCAACGCACGATTGGCATTTGATGTCGCGACCGTCCCCGCAGACACCGCCATCGCACCGTTCGCGCCAAACACAATTGCAACCAGGCCACATAACGCAACAAATCTTTTCATATAAAAAACCTCTCTCGCTTATGCTAAATTTTATCATATTTATACACCCAATGCAATTATTTATTGATTTAGCAAACAAAATCATTATCATAATCGGTATGATTACACAAAACGAAATCTTGTCCGAAATTCAAAACGATATTTTATCGCTAAGGGGGTTTCTTTGACCCGGACAAACTAGAATCCGAGATAGCCGAATTAAACGCCCGTGCGGCGGATGAAAACTTGTGGTCGGATGCGGATGCCGCGCGCACATTGTTGCAAAAAAAATCAAACCTGGAAAAAACATTGGCTGATTTTAATGCATTGGAATCTGATTATAAAAACCTGAGCGATTTATATCAAATTGCGCCCGAAGATGCGGATGTTTTATCCGCCATTGAATCTTTATCAAAACGCACCAAGCGCGCAAAATTCATAACACTGTTCAACGGGCCAAACGACGACAACAACGCATTTATATTTATCCAGGCCGGCGCCGGCGGGACCGAGGCGATGGATTGGGCACAAATGTTGACCCGCATGTACACCCGTTGGGCGGAACGGCACGGTTTTTCTTGTGAAGTTGTTGATGAACACCCGGGCGATGTTGCCGGGATAAAAAGTATCACAATGAAAATCGACGGCACGCGCGCGTATGGCTGGCTGCGGTCCGAGATTGGGGTCCACCGCTTGGTTCGCATATCGCCGTTTAATGCCAATGGCAAACGCCAGACCAGTTTTGCATCGGTTGATGTTTGGCCGGACATTGACGACAGCATTGAAATCGAAATCAATGAAAAAGATTTACGCATCGACACATATCGCTCGTCCGGCGCGGGTGGACAACACGTCAACAAAACCGACAGTGCGGTTCGTATAACACACATTCCAACAAACACCGTCGTCACATGCCAAAACGAACGCAGTCAATTTCAAAACAAAGATATGGCAATGAAAATCTTGCGCGTCCGTCTGTATGAATTGGAATTAAAAAAACGTGCCGACGCCGATGCCGCTGCCAAATCCGCCCAGAAAAAGATTGAGTGGGGCAGTCAAATCCGAAACTATGTCCTGTACCCGTATCAATTGATTAAAGATGTCCGCACCAATGTCGAAAAAACGGATTCAGACGCGGTTTTGGACGGTGATTTGGACGATTTCATGTTGGCATATTTGGAACAGTATAAATAAAGAACGAAATTTATTCTGCGTTCATAAAATCCAAAACGCGTTTATCAAAAATCACATCACGCGGACGCAGCGGTGACGCCACATGCATATCCGCCGCGCTGCGCGTGCGCGACAACGCGACATATGTTTGCCCGTGCGCAAACGCGCCACGCGAAATATCAACCACCACCGCATCCAGTGTTTTACCCTGGGCCTTGTGAATTGTCATTGCATACCCCAGATTCAGTGGGAATTGTTTATAAGACCCGATTTCATGTTCTTGCAATCTGTCGTTTTCATCGCGAATATATTCGATTTTTTCCCATTTTTCCGGTTTAACATTTACAAGCGTCCGCGCCGCATTTAATAGTTCAACTTTCAACCCATGCACACCCATATCGACAATTCGCCCCATCGAACCATTGTGCCATTTATCGCCATTTTTCACGAACACCACCAGCGCACCAATTTTCAGGTTTAATTTCATCGGCGCCGGCACATCTTTTTCAGAAAAATTTCCCTCCAACACACCAACAAAAGAAATTTCCGGTGCATTTATTGCACGCAGCCGCGCCGCATTTATATATTCGGCCTGTTGCCGATATGGCGTAATTAAAACCGCATTTGCGCGCCGCGCCGCATCCGTAATTTTGCATTTATTAAAAAAATCCAACGCGCCCACATCACCCCCACGCAACCGCACCAGGTTATCCAACAATTCCCCATCGTTTTGTCGATAAACCCTGTCAAAAGAAAACCGCACAAAATCGGACCGCGCATACACATGGCTATCAAAAAAATAAGAATTTTCGAAACCATATTCTTGCCTGTAATAATCCACCGCATCATTTGTGATAACCGGCGGCAATTGAAATAAATCACCGATGGCGACAATTTGAATTCCACCAAACGGGTCGTTATTCCGCCGTGCCTGACGTGCCAATAAATCCATCGCATCCAATAAATCGGGCGCAACCATAGAAACCTCGTCAATAATCAAGACATCGGTTGCCGTCAAAATATTGCGTGTTTTTGCCTTTAACTTTAAAAATTCAGGCATAATAAAATCGCGCGGTTGGATTTGAAACAAACTGTGAATTGTTTGTCCCCCGATATTCAGCGCACTGACCGCGGTCGGACATGCACACACAATACGTTTTTTCGATGCACTTTTCAGATAATTGATAAATGTAGATTTTCCGGTTCCGGCCTGGCCCATGATTAAAACATTTTGATGCGTGCGTTCAATAGTATCGAACGCCAACTTTTGCACATCACTTAAAATCTGAACCAATTCTGTCATGGCCCAATTTTGGCATAAATCCGCATGAAAAGAAAGCGTTTTTATTTTTTAACTTGCACACCCCAAAAAAAGGTGCAATAATCACCCCCGTGGGTTATTAGCTCAGTTGGTTAGAGCGGAGCGCTCATAACGCTTTGGTCGTGGGTTCGAGTCCTACATAACCCACCACAACGTCGTTTCATTTATCAAAACACATAATATACAGACGCACAATTTTGTGCGTATTTTTTATTTCGCCCTAACTTGCCACCCGGGAAAAAATAATATACAATAAAATTATGCAAGAATTTGACATCATCATAATTGGGGCGGGTGCGTCCGGTTTGTTTGCCGCCGCGCGCGCCGCGCATGCGCACAAATCGGTGTGTATTTTGGACATGGGAACAACACCCGCACGGCGCGTTGCAATATCCGGCGGTGGAAAAAGCAATTTTACAAATATGCACGCCGACACATCACACTATTTTGGCGAAAACCCGAATTTCACACGTTCGGCCCTGACGCGATTTAGTCCAACTGACACAATAAATTGGGTTAAATCACACAACATCCCGATTCATGAAAAAGCACCTGGTCAGTTTTTCGCCGACGACGCGCAACACATTATTGACGCATTGTTATCAGATACACGCGGGGTAAAAATATTTCAAAACACAACCGTCACCGCGGTTCAAAAATCGAACGATAAATTCATCATCACAACCGATAAAAACAAAAAATTCACATCCACAAAATTAGTTGTCGCCACCGGTGGCATATCTTATGCAGGATTGGGCATATCGGACATTGGATACAAAATCGCAAAACAATTTGGACATAAAATCATACCGCCCCGCCCTGGTTTGTGCGGAATCAAGACAAAAATTTTTGATGCCGCGCTGTCCGGTATATCAATTCCGGTTGAAATCACAATCGGACGGGAAAAAATTTTTGACGATATGTTGTTCACGCATTTTGGCATTGGTGGTCCGGCGATATATCGTGCGACGGTGCGCGATTGTATGAACGGATTTACAATAAACCTGATGCCAAACATTAATGCATACGATTGGTTGCGTGAACAAAAAAAACGAAACGGCGGACGACGGCTAAAAACGATATTGGCAACGAAATTACCAAATAAATTGGCGGAATTTTTAACCAACGACACGCGCAACATCGCCGACATCCGGGATTCAGAATTAAAATCATTGGCCGCCCACATCCAAAACATCAAATTAAACCACGACGATTTTTCATTATTTGGCTTTGCCATTGCCGAGGTCACCCGTGGTGGTGTTTCAACGGCACAGATATCATCCAAAACAATGGAATCGAAATTATGTCCGGGATTATATTTTATTGGCGAGGTTTTAGACATCGCGGGCGATTTGGGCGGATATAACCTGCAATGGGCATGGGCATCCGGTGCCGCCATCGATTTGTGATATACAAAACCGCCGAAATGGCGGTTTGAATTTCTGGCGCCTGTGCCACGAAGCCTTGGCGAAGTGGCGCGCCCAGCAGGACTCCCTCGCTCGGCACTCTGTGCCGGCTGTGGGGCATTCGTTAGCACTCAAACTGCGCTATTGCTCGTTTTCGCTTACTCATTGTCGAACCAGACAACAATATTATTGTTGGCGATTGATTCTCGTCAATCCACTGAACACGACAAATAAAAAAACGCCACCTGAACGGTGGCGTTTTTTTATTTCTGGCGCGCCCAGCAGGACTCGAACCTGCAACCCACAGATTAGAAATCTGTTGCTCTATCCAATTGAGCCATGGGCGCCTGCCGGCACATTTTAAATCAAACATATTTCAATTTCAAGTTTGTTTTTTCGACACATCACATCCCAAGCAACACAGAACGGACGGTTCCATGCTCGCGAACGTAAGTCGCGCAGCGGTACGCACAGTGGGTCGCACACTCAGTCGTTGAATCGTATGGGCTGGAAAACACCCACAAATCCGAAGACGGCGCGACATTGTATTCCCCACCAACGGTTAATCCTGACACTTTGCACCAACACCCTGTCCCTGTTGTATTCCAATTCGCATTACTTAATTGACTCGATGTTGCGGCGGTCGCATATGTCCCACTTACCCCATTACACAACCCCTCGCCATACACTGTGCCGGCGCTGATACCATTGCTGGCATTGGCGGTCCAAGTCGCAGTCCAAGTCGGGTTCGCCGGAACATCGGTATTCGCAACGGTCGGTCCCGCGGTGAATGTGCCTGTGCCCGCATTGGTAAAGAAAGTTTTCGTGACGGTATCATACATCCCAATCGCACCGTCGCTGTTGCGACGCACAGGAATCATATTGCGGATCAGGGTACCACTGGTATTTTTATGTTGATACGAATATATACGTGCTTTTGTTAAATAATTACCAGCAAAGAACAAATACATATGACCAGAAGTTTGAAAATCTGTTGATAAAGCCTCCACAGCAACAACATCATCAAACGATAGCTTTCCTTGACCCATTGTAATCACATGCGACAAACCATCATCAGTTGGAGGTGTAGCAAATTCAATCCATGCGCTTGTGTCATAAAACAGAGTTCCTCCTGTGGGATACATGTTATAAAAACTTACCGTTGCCGACTTACCATTGCTGGAAAAATAACCAAATAGCATATGACTTCCGCTTTCACGTGTTATATTGGAATATTTAACGGTAACCAAGTCAGTTCCTGAAAACGCAACCCCCGTATCAATATATTGTGTTCCGGTGGATTCAATGTATTCCAGCTGAGTATAACCCTGGGTGGATGTTGATGATGCCGCGTTGACATTATTCGCGATGATGGGGGCGACGAAATCCCGGAACGGGTCGGTGATTTCGTACCAGTGTGGAACACCTTGCTCATCCTCAACCAACAAACATTGTTTATACGCCGGGCAAGTGTCGTTCGCAGGGCGGGTTTGCTTGCCACTCTGCAAAGTCGCAATACTGGCGGCCTGGGCAATCGTTCGCGACACCACACTGTCCACCACACTAATCGCATTTTGCAGCGCCGTATTCAGCGGATTAAACACCGTCTCGGTGTATTTTGTGGTTGCAATTTTTATCTTTGTTTCATGACATCCTGGATGATACGGCACATACGCCGTGGCGGTCGAACCCAATTCCAATTGAGGGTTTGCGTTTATAACATCTTGGACGGACAACTCAGAATTATCAGGTTTTTGTAATGAGAATCGCATATATCTTGCATTTTCGGGAACGGTTGCATTGAACTGATTTGTTGAGGACATTAACAGGAAAGATTTATTTTCATCGTAAAAATATGAACCATGAACAATGATATTACTATTGCTGGATGAAAACACATATTTTTGCCCCGGGGTGACGGGAATATATTCCGACATCGCGACACGGTGTGTCATTGTTCCTGCATTTGTGCCAGTATCATCTTGAATTCCTATCTGTTGTAGCAAATTTGGGTCTAACAAATTCTTACACCGTTCCATACATGTTGCATCGTATGGCGTGTATGGTGTTGCGGTGGAACCTTGTTCGATCATCGGTCTGACCACAAGGTTATTTGCAGTGTATCCGCGCATAATGCGAATTGCGTACATACCAAGTCGCCATTCTGATGTTGCTGTACGCCTAATTGGGTCACCGGTTCTTGTGTCAAAAAAATCTGAAGTTGCATTACCACTTATATAGCCCCCATATAAATCCAAAATGTATGTTGAAGATGAGCCACCCGTTATGCCAGAAATAGTATATGTGCCCGCAGGTAGCACCAAGTTATTTGCAGAATTAGCAACTATATAATTTGCATACTCAGAATCATCGTTTACAGAACCGTTGATAATTATTGAACCATCCGGTTGTGGTGTAAATGTAACGCCGTGCACTGTAACTGGTGATGTGTTATAAACCGGCAGCAAATTGCAATTTGCAAAACTTGGTATCGTGAATAACAACCCGATTATTGCACATAATATTTTTCTCATTTTTCCCGTCCTTTTCTTTTCGATTTGTGTTTCACACAACGGTGAAACCGTTGTGTCATCCCGAGGGAGCAAAACCTGCGATGTCGCGCATTCGCAGTTTTGCGACACGTGGGGATCCAGGTCTATTAAAGTGTCGGCACAGCCGACGGCTTTATTATTAACTGGATTGCCACGCGTCGTTTTTACGTTCTTGGCGTTCCGCCAAGGTGTAAAAACTCCCTCGCAATGACAAAGTGCGTTGCACTTTGTCCGGAATCTTTGCGGTGGATGTGTTTTGTATGCCGGGACTTTTATGGCCTTAGCAGATTTTTACAGGGAATTGAGTTCGAGTCGAAAACCCCGGCAAAACAAAACGTCCGTTTTTCTATTTTCGCGTTCGCGAAAAATAAAAAAACCGCCAAATCCTATGGGAAAAATGGCAGGGGTGTTAGAAAAATCAAAAACGCAATGATCCCGCAAGTATTTCTACAGGCGGCACCCCGCCAAACACCAAATGTTTTGGGGGCTTTCAATCATATTGGGAAAAATATCTATTTATAAATCGTGAATAAACACCGACGATAAATAAATATCGGTGCAAAAAGTGAATTGTCACACAAAGCCACCCCCGATACGAATCGAATCGGGTATGATGGAACCTTTGGGGTAACGATGCAGGTTTTGCACCGGCGTTTTTGGGCTTTTCTAAAGACCCTGTTGAATCCAACTCCCATCAGGATTCACATTTGCATTATAGAAAATGAAATTTATTTATTGCAAGAATATTTTTGAACTGCCCCGTCTGTTTCGCTGACGTGATGGTTTGCCCGCCTTCGCCGATAACAGTAAAGTTTTTTTCTTAAAAAACGAACAATGCTACGGCGCGGCGCTCAATTTTTTATCCTCGCGTTGCTTCGGTAAAAATTGGCGACGGGGAATGTCCAGAATAATAATTATTCATCAACCACAGTCGCGGCTCTGCGACAGCAGAGACGGATGAACTCTGCCTGCGCCCCATAGCCCAACGGGCGACGGGGTGAACTCTGAAAACTGAACACTGAAAAAAACCGGCATACGCCGGTTTTTTTTTATTCCGTTGTGTCGGATGTGTCTTCGTCGCCATCGTCGTCGTCAACATCAACCGCGTTCAGGTCGATTTCTTTGGGCACACCCAATATATCTTCAATCTTTTCAGATGCCGCGTCCACATCCATTTTATGCAATACCGCAAATTCTTGGGCCATACGTTCCAACGCACGCAGGTATAACTGACGCGCAGAAAATGTCATTGTGTCCGTCGGATTGCGCCGTTGCAAATCTCGTACAACCTCGGCCAATTTCATGGGGTCGCCCGAATTTATGTTTTCTTCGTATTGGGCGGCACGACGCGACCAAATCATGCGTTTCGAACCCGCACGACCCTTGGCGGATGTGATTGCCTCGTCCATTTTTTTGGCAGATGTCAACGGGCGCAGGCCCGAAATTTCCGCACGTTCCAATGGCACACGCAATGTCATGTGCGAAGATTCAAAATCAATAACCAATAACTTTACGGATTGGCCGGCGATAACCTGTTCCTCGATACGTTGCAGACGACCCACACCCTGGGTCGGATACACAACATATTGACCGGTTTTAAAATCTAATTTCTTGCTTGGCATACCATGTAACCTTTCGAGTTGCCATTCCCTCTCGCTTGCTGTCTGCATTATAGCACAGAAAAACCAAAAAAACAAATTTTTATTTGGTTTTGGCGTTATTGACCCATGCCCGCCGGCGAAAAACGTCCAATGTTGTTAAATAATTCCTGGATTGCATTTAACTCTATGGCCGCCGGTATTTCGGTTTCATCGTCGTCCATCGCAATTTGGGGCAAATCCGCATCGTGCAAAACAGTTGTTTTTACAACATTATTGCCACGCACCGTTGCCAGCAACACCGTTTTGTTGTCGTATGTGTGCGGTAATGGCCCGCGATAGTTTTCATCCATACCGTAATAAATCCAAACCTCGTCCCCATAGACCGTGCGCGCCAATGGGTCGCCAATTTCGTTTTGTAATTGGGTCGTGGTTTTAATTTTCGCAACCCGCGATTCCAAATCGGCCGGAAACACGTATCCGCGATGCTTGGTCTGGAAAGTGCAACCCGCCATTATTACACAAACACATAAAATCAGTATCTTTTTCATTTATTATCCCCATCGTCGTTATGCATTGCAAAATGCGCAATATATTTTTTCAGGTCTGTTTTATATTTATTGTTCGCCGTCGCACGTTCAATCAATTTATCAAAATCAGGATTCGCCGAACGCGCCGCGCCAAAACGCGATTCTGTCTTGACAAATTCCGCCAATGGCGACACATTATCAACATCAGAATCCAATGTCAATGGATAGTGACCATCCGCAATCAGGCGCGGATCAAACCGATACAATGGCCACGCACCCGTTTTAACCAGGTTTTGTTGATGTTCCGGCCCGTTTTGCAGTGCAAACCCATGCGCGATACATGGCGCATACGCCAAAATAATCGATGGACCGTTGAAACTGGATGCCTCTTGGAAAGCACGCATAGATTGCGCCGGATTCGCACCCAGTGCAATTTGTGCAACATACGCGCCCGACATCATGGCAATCATGCCCAAATCTTTTTTCGCATGTTCGCGTCCACCAATCGCAAATTTCATAGATGCGCCGAACGGTGTGGCCTTGGACTGTTGCCCGCCGGTGTTGGAATAACCCTCGGTATCTAATATCAATACATTTACATTTTCGCCACTGTGCAAAATGTGGTCCAGGCCGCCGTATCCGATATCGTATGCCCAACCGTCACCGCCGATAATCCATAATGATTTATCAACAATGTTGTCAACCAAACTTTCCGCCAGGCGTGCCCGCGGGGACGGATTTTTCGCCAAAATCTCGCGCAATTTTTGTTCGTATTCGCGTTGGGCGTCAATGTTGGTCTCGGCAAACATTTCGTCCACATTTGGAATATTCAATTCGTGCAATAATGCGTTCAGGTTTTTGCGTTTCTGGTTCAATGCAATTCGCATCCCCAGGCCGTATTCGGCATTATCTTCGAACAAAGAATTTGACCATGCCGGCCCACGACCCGCCGCGTCCGTTGTCCATGGCGTTGTCGGCAAATTCGCCCCATAAATCGACGAACACCCCGTCGCATTTGCCACAATCATATGGTCACCAAACAGGTGCGCCAACAATTTAATATATGGCGTTTCACCACAACCGGCGCATGCACCCGGAAACTCGAAATAATGGGGCAATAATTCAACATGTTTTGGAATATTCAAATTCAGTTTTGAACGCGGCAAATCCGGAATTTTCTGTGCGGCATCAAATCGTTCCTGGGCATTTCCGGCGTCGCGCGCGTTTATCATTGCCAACGCATGTACCGGGCAATTTTTAACACACACGCCACATCCCGTACAATCAGCGGGCGAGATGTTTAATGTGTAATACATATCCGGTCCCAATTCAGGCGTCTTCATCGGAACCACAATCACACCCGATTTGCGTGCCGCGTCGGCATCAGCCGCCGTCATGGCGCGAATGCGAATTGCCGCGTGTGGACACAACATGGAACATTTTCCGCACTGGATACATTTTTCTAAATCAACAGATGCCACGCGAGGCGATATTCCACGCTTTTCATACTTTGATGTGCCAACCGGATATTCGCCGGCGGCAAAATCACCACCCGCACGGAATCGCGACACCGGAATCGCATCGCCACGCCCCGCCGCCATTTCACCCAATGTGCCGGCGATAATTGCAGGGGCGTCCGCCGTCATGGCCGGAATAAAATCAGGCGCATTTTTTGACACACTGCCCGGCAATTTATATTCGCGCAAATATTTGGACGCCATATCAACCGCCGCCCAGTTCGCATGCACAACATCCATACCCTTCTTTTTATATGTCTTTTCAATTGCGTCACGCGCAGATTTCGCCGCGACAGACGGGTCAATAATGCGCATCAAATTAAAGAAGTTTATCATAATAAATGTGTTGATACGGTTGCCCAACCCCAATTCCGCCGCCGCCGTGTTTGCATCCAAAAAATACACGCGCGCACGCATCCGTATCAGTTGTTCTTGGGCGTCACGCGGCAGGTTTGCAAATGCCTCGTCGGGCGATTGAGATGTGTTTATCATAACAATTCCGCCCGCGCGTAATGCACGAAATACATCATATCGCGTGGCAATCATGAAATTTGACACACCGATAAAATCCGCCGATTCAACCAAATATTGACTTTTAATTGGACGCGGGGAAAACCGGATGTGCGATGTGGTAAGGCCACCCGATTTTTTTGAATCATATACCGCATAAGATTGCGGATATAAATCAGAATTTTCGCCGACAATTTTTACAATATTTTTAACCGCGCCAACCGTGCCATCGGACCCAATGCCGTATAACAACGCGGTTTTGACATCCGGTGTTTCAATCGCAAATGTCGGATCGGTCTGTAATGATAACCCGGATAAATCGTCGTCTATTCCAACCGTAAAATTGTGGTGCATCGTGCCCAAAATCATATTTTCATAAATCGCCTTGACATCGCGCGGGGCAAATTCCTTGCTGCCCAAACCATAGCGACCGCCAAACACAGATACGCCCGCCGGCGCGATTGATGCAACATCGGTGTATAACGGTTCACCAATGGAACCCGGTTCCTTGGTCCGGTCCAAAACCGCGATTTGTTTTACCGACTTTGGCAGGGCCGCCAAAAACGCATCCACCGGGAAAGGCCGATACAAATGAATCTTTAACAATCCACATTTTTTCGGCATAAATGGCAAAGATTCCTCTATCGTTTCGCACGCAGAACCCATCGCAACAATTACAAATTCGGCATCTTTATCACCAACATATTCCACCAAATGATATTGCCGAGAGGTTAAATTTGCCAATTCATCCATACAACCCTGCACGATTTCCGGCAATTTTTGATACAGCGGGTTGACGGCCTCGCGTCCCTGAAAATAAACATCGGGGTTTTGTGCGGTACCGCGAATCGTCGGGTGTTCCGGCGACATGCCACGGGCGCGATTTTCCAAAACATAAGCGTCAGGAATCATTTCACGCAACACATCGTCCGATATGCGGGTCAAACGCGATTCCTCGTGCGAGGTGCGAAACCCATCAAAAAAATGCAAAAAAGGAACACGTGCGCGCAATGTTGCCGCATGCGCAACGGCCGCCAAATCATGCGCCTGTTGTACATTGTGCGATGACAACATCGCAAATCCCGTCGAACGCACAGACATAACATCACTGTGGTCGCCAAAAATCGACAGCGCATGTGTTGCCAATGCGCGCGCCGCGACATGCATAACAAAAGGCGTTTGTTCACCGGCAATTTTATACATGTTTGGAATCATTAATAATAAACCCTGGGATGCGGTAAAAGTTGTTGCCAACGCACCCATTTGCAACGCACCGTGCATTGCGCCGGCAGCACCACCCTCGGATTCCATTTCGATAATTTCCGGGATTGCACCCCAGATGTTTTTTTTATGCTGAAACGCCCATGCGTCCGCCAATTCACCCATAGTGCTGCTGGGGGTGATGGGGTAAATTGCCGCAAAATCAACACAACGATACGCGACATCTGCCGCCGCCCAGTTTCCATCAACGATTAAATTTGCCATATCTTTTTCGTCCCTTTGAATTTTTATCCCCTAAATCATAGCCACATTTGCAAATATTATCAAGCCCAAAGTTCCCCGCCAAATTCTACCACAGCAACGCGTGCATTAAAAAAAACATAGGATTCAAACCAATCGACACAGTATAAAAATAAAATCGGCATAAATGCCGATTTGAAAATTCGCAACGCGTCAATGCCGATAATCGCGGCTTTGCCTGCGGCAAAGACGGATGGCGGAGCGTGTAGGATTTGAACCTACGGACCGCGTTACCACGGTCACGGATTAGCAATCCGCTGCATTTACCCCTCTGCCAACGCTCCGGATGGTTGGTATTATATATTTTTTTGCACCTTTTATTTATTTTTCAGGTATATTGATTGTTCGTGGTGTACAAATGCAGCCATAATCTTGGAAATATCAAGGTTAGGATATCTTTCAATTTGTTGTTTTCGGTTTTGATTAAATTCTGCTATCGCACGCTCAAACATTTCATCCAAACTGATTGGATTTAATATTTCAATTTTATTTGCACCGCATTGATAAATTCCTATCCCGTCCATGCAACGTTCTTTGAATACATTGGTCAGGGGTTGTATTTCGTATATTGTATGTTGTTGATATTCGGTGTTGTCCCAAATTAACATACTTTGCCACAACATAGTATCAAAAGCACCCTCGGCAAAATGCAGAACGGCTTTTTTTATGCCCTTATAATCTTTTGTTATATTTGGAATGCTTGCTGTATATTTTGTTCCATACTGTATTTTTGACGAGTCTGTAATATGATAAGCACTCCAAAAAAGGGATGGGAGTGCAATAATTTTATAATATATTGGTTTAAACTCGTTTGCCATTTTTTACTTCCTTTATGCCAATAATATAACACAAAAATAAAAAATGTCAAATTTTATTACGATGCTTTTTTGTGGAATATAAATTAAAACCGACCAACAGGTCGGTTTAAATTTGTGGCGGAGCGTGTAGGAGTTCGCTCGACACATAAATGTGTCTGTGCGGCATTCGTATTGTGTTTATTACACTGCCGTTTATAAACACAAACTCATAGTGAACCAAGGGACAACGATGTTGTCCACAGGATTCAAACCAATCGACACAGTATAAAAATAAAATCGGCATAAATGCCGATTTGAAAATTCGCAACGCGTCAATGCCGATAATCGCGGCTTTGCCTGCGGCAAAGACGGATGGCGGAGCGTGTAGGATTTGAACCTACGGACCGCGTTACCACGGTCACGGATTAGCAATCCGCTGCATTTACCCCTCTGCCAACGCTCCTGATGGTTGGTATTATACTGTTTTTTTTATCAAACACAAGTCAAATTATTTCACGTGTTTATCGGTTTTGAACTGCATATCATACAGGACTTTATATGCACCGTTTTCGTTCTGCAATAATTCTTCGTGCGTGCCGGATTCAACAATTACACCCTGGTTGATAACCATAATTTTATTTGCGTTTTTAATTGTCGATAAACGGTGCGCAATCACAAATACCGTTTTATCCCGCATCAGGTTTTCAATCGCACGTTGCACCACGGCCTCGGATTTATTATCCAGGGCGGATGTCGCCTCGTCCAGAACCAAAATCGGGGCATTTTTCAAAAATGCACGCGCAATCGCAACACGTTGTTTTTGTCCACCCGACAGCAACACCCCGCGTTCGCCAATTTGCGCGTCCAATCCACCCGGTATCGTTTTTATAAAATCGTCCAGGCACGCCATTTCGACCGCGCGTTCTAAATCCGCCGCAGTGGCATTTTCATTGCCCATCATGATGTTTTCGCGGATTGTGCCACTGAACAAGAAATTGTCTTGGAATACGACGCCGATATTTGCACGCAAAGATTTTAATGTAATATCACGGACGTCCACACCATCAATCAAAACCGCGCCAGATGTCACATCGTAAAATCGGGGCAATAAACTTACCACCGTGGATTTACCACCCCCCGAATTACCAACAAAAGCGATTGTTTCACCGCGTTTGACCCGGAAATTTATGTCGCGCAAAACTGGCACGCCCGGCGTATATTCAAAGTTTACATTTTTAAATTCAATTTCATGGATATCCGGTGACATGTCGCGCGCGCCCGGATTATCTGTGATGGCGGGTTTTGCATCCAAAATATCAAACACGCGTTCGATTGCCAAAAACGACATCAATACCGAATTATATGTTCCACCAATTGATTTAATCGGGGTGTATAACATAATCAATGCAGTCAAAAACGACACAAAACTACCCGCGGTGATTATGCCATGCAAAATCAAATACGAACCAAACCAAATTGCCAAACCAATACCAACCGATAAAATCACATGCATAACCGGCGTCAGCCAGCGTGTGCGTTGCAACATCTTCATACGCAGGCGAAATACCCCATCCAACACACGTTCAAATTTATTGCGTTGATTCCCGTCCAGGTTATATGAAATAATCGTTTTGTTTCCATTATATGTTTCGTTATACGCGGTCAACAAAGCCGAATCCGCAACAATCGTTTGATTCATAATACTGTTTATTTTTTTGCGAACCAATGTCATCGGCATCATTGACAACAACATAATCGCAACACAGACCAATGCCAATTGCCACGAATTATAAAACAACACCGCAATCAACGATACCGCCGTGAAAAATTTTTGAACAAAAGATTTCAAATTATTCAACAGTCCCGAACACGCCATTTCGGCATTATTATTGAACATGAAAATCACATCGCCGGAATTTTTCTTGTTAAAAAATTCCGTTTCAAATGCCAGCATTTTTTTATACAAATCCAGTTTTAATAAATTCGTAGTTTTTGCACCAACCCATGTATTCAAATATTCCGCCATGTAACGCAGGACACCCTGGACAATAGTAAAACCGATAATCATCAACGGAATATACCACGCCGTTTGCAGGTTTTTATCAATCATAACCACATCCATGTATGGTTTTAACGATAATGCAATTACCGCGTCCAATGAACCAACCGGTATCGCAACCAACACCGATAACAATGCACGAAACCAAAACGGTTTCATATACGGCCACATGCGTTTGTAATTTTCAACAAACATATTATGCAAAATTTTATCGCGAATATCTTTGGTCAGTTTCATTTATGACATCCCTTTTATTATTCTTCCACCGGTTCAGGTTGATAAATTTCAACATCGCGTGTCATTGATATAAATTTATCGGCACGGCGCGCCGGCAATTCATCCACCGGAATATCACGTAAAGACACCAACGCATCGGTCACAGATGCGGCAACCAATTCCATTGTTGTTTGCCAATCTGTATGCGCCCCGCCCGCCGGTTCCGATATAATTCCATCGATTACACCCATTGCCGCCATATCGCGCGCCGTCAATTTCATTGCCGCCGCCGCCGTTGCACGGAATTTGTTATCGCGCCATAATATTGACGCACATGATTCAGGTGCAATCACAGAATAAATCGCGTTTTCCATCATTAAAACCCGGTCCGCCGTTCCAATCGCAATCGCACCACCGGATCCGCCCTGGCCCACATTGACGGCAACATACGGTGTTTTTATGGCCAAACCCGTTGAAATCGCGTTGGCTACCGCCTGGGACTGGCCACGTTCTTCGCTTTCGCGGCCGGCGTTCGCGCCCGCCGTATCAAACAAAGATATTAATGGTAAACCAAAACGTTCCGCCAAACGCATCATACGCACGGCCTTGCGATAACCGTCGGGGTTCGCCATACCAAAACGATGTTTTTGCCGTGTTTCAATCGTGCGACCCGCCTCTTGCCCAATGATGACCGCCGGTATCCCGCGCCAAAAACCAATACCGGATGCCATCGCCGGATCCTCGCCATAACAACGGTCACCCGCCAGATATGTCCAATCGTCCACAATGCCATGTATATAATCCAAAAAGTGCGGACGATTTTCATGACGCGCCAATAAAACCTTGTCATATGCGTCGGTTTCACCCATACCACGGATTTTTTTGTCGTGGTCGTTTTTCGGTGTTTGGACATTTATAACGTGCGGTTCAATCGTTTGATGTGTTAAAACACGCAATATCCGCGCAACATTATCATGCAAATCGGCACGCGCAGACACAATGTCAACCATACCATGTTCATACAGGTAATCCGCCGTCTGGAAATTAGATGGCAATTTTTCACGGATATTTTGTTCAATAACACGACGACCGGCAAAGCCAATACGCGCGCCGGATTCCGCAATATGAATATCGCCCAACATCGCAAAAGACGCGGTCACACCACCAAATGTCGGGTCGGTTAAAATAACAATGTATGGGATTTTTTTCTCGTGCAATTTATTGACCGCAACCGTAGTGCGCGCCATCTGCATCAATGCCAAAATATTTTCTTGCATACGGGCGCCACCACTGGATGTGACCATGATAAACGGTTGGTTTAATTCAATCGCGTGTTCCATCGCAGATATAATTCCATCACCCGCCGCACGGCCCATAGACCCCATCATAAAAAAGCCGTTCAAAACACAAATGGTCGTATCAATACCACCAATTTTTCCATCCGCCGCCACAACCGCGTCCCACTCACCGGTGTCATCACGGGCCGCCGCCAAACGGTCGGCATAACTTTCCCGGTCAACAAATTCCAACGGATCGTCGGTGCATGTTGGTAAATTTAATTTTTTCCAATTCGCATCATCAAACAGCAAGTTAAACCGTTGCTTTGGCGACATGATAAACACATGCCCACAACGCGGACACACATAATGATTATCCTTGTAATCACGGTAATACACCAATTTTCCGCATGATTCACATTTTATCCACATCAATTTTGGCACGCGGTCATAACGATTGCGATCTTGGGTTTGAATACCCCGTTTCGATTTGAAAAGCATTGAATTATCCGTTCATTTTTTTTGTTAATTCACGACTGGGCTTGAATAACACGGTTGTGTTTGCCGGAATAGATTGCGGCCGCCCCGTTGATGGGTTGTACCCAATTTTTGCCGCACGGGTGCGTGGTTGGAACGTGCCAAAACCACGGATTTCAATACGGTTGCCATGTGCGACGGTGTCAATCATAGAATCCGTCACCGTGTCCAACATCGCCGCCGCGTCGGTCGCGCGCATGTGTTTGAATTGGACCTGGATGGTTCTAATAACATCAGAACGTTTCATAAGATTAAATCCTTTTTATATACCATATAATTTACCAAATTCCCCGCATATATCAAGTATTTTTTATTATAAAACAAAATACCGCCGTGTTTCCGGCGGCATTGTATAAAAACATAATTTTTTATCTTTCCGGATATTTGTTGTTACGAATTTGCAATAATGCAATCGCGCCAATTAATGATGCGGCGCCGCCCGCCAACATTTTGTTTGTTGTTTTTTCAGATGCCACGGTTTTATCGTGATAAATCATACGCGCGTCATCAGTACTGGCCGCGATATATACGGTTATAAAGCCCGCTATACCCAAAATAGCCGCCCAACCGGTTAAACGATTTCTTTTTTTCATATATTTTTTATCGTTTTCATTACCTCTGTACATCATTTTATAAACTCCCTTGGTTGATGTTGATATTAACATAATACAAAAACAGCAGTTTGTCAAGCGGGTTGTGTCCAAGAAATTTGTCTTATGTGAAAAGTTGACTGATGTTTTTATATTGATATCGACCAAGGGAGTTTTTATGTCCGAAAATATGCAAAATTGTCAAATGACATTTCCTTTGATTGGGGACGCGGCACCGGAATTTACGGCGCGCACAACCAATGGCGTTGTGCATTTCCCAAAAGATTATGCGGGACATTGGGTGGTTTTGTTTTCGCACCCTATGGATTTTACGCCGGTTTGCACCACAGAATTTTTGGCATTTCAATCGAAAATGCACGATTTTAATCGTATAAATACAGAAATTATCGGTCTGTCAGTTGGGGCGATATCGTCGCATTTGGCGTGGATTCGTTCAATATATAATGACATTGGGTTTAATGGGTGGAAAAATGTTAAAATAACTTTCCCGGTGATTGCAGACATGGATTTGGCTGTGTCGAAATTATATGGGATGATTCATCTCGGGGCATCTGAAACCAAAACGGTGCGGGCGGTGTTTATTGTGGACCCCCACGGCATTATTCGCACGATATTATATTACCCACAAACCACGGGGCGTAATATTGACGAGATTCTAAGGATTTTAATTGCACTGCAAACAAACGATGCGTTTGGTTTATCAACACCGGCAGATTGGTGGCCGGGAATGCCCGTTGTGGAACCATTGCCCGATACCGTTGCCGACATGCATAAACGGATGGAGATAAAAAATAAAAATACCCAGACATGGTATTTAACATTTCGCAATTTATCAGAATCAAAAATATACGAAAAACTGACCAGGAAAAAACGATAGAAAACAACACACCCGCAAACAAAAATTAAAATCGGCATAAATGCCGATTTGAATTTTATGGCCTGCCACACATAGCACAAATGGTGCGAAGTGTGGTCGGGGTGAGAGGGTTCGAACCTCCGACACCTTGGTCCCAAACCAAGTACTCTACCAGGCTGAGCTACACCCCGAAACAGGGGGTATTATAACAGCTTTTTTGTTGATTGCAAGCCCATTTCTAAAAATTTCCCTTGTGTGTGCGCGACAATTTGTTTTACAATTCAAATAGAAATGAAGGGATTTTTCAAATTTTTATTGGTTGTGTTATGTGTTGTGCCAAACATGGCGGCGGCGCGTGGCGTTGTGTCGCGTGCGGCACGGGTGACGAATACGCCGACATCTGGATATACATATAATTACATGTATCCTTATTTGAATAATCAAATGCGCACCACATTAAATCCGGGCGATGCCAATGCCCAGAGTACCAGTCCTATAAACGCCGTCGTTAAAACCAGTCCGATGCCAACAATGGCAAACACAAACGCATCATCGCGACGCGTTGTCGCACGCAGTGGTCGTGCCACAACATCGGCGGCACGTGCGGCAACATCGGGCAACGCGGGTATGACGGCACGCACCGGCACATTTGGCGCAACAATGCCGGCACCAACCACCACGCGTGTGGGGTCATCACGACGCGTTTCGCCACGCGCATCAATCGCGCGCAGTTCACGCATCATAAATTCTGGCGCATCAACATCGGCAATAAATTCTACATCGGGGGCGTATGTTTCATCGGGCCGATGCCTGGCGGATTATATGGATTGTATGAATTCATATTGTGCGCGGACGGACACGCCTTATAATCGATGCTTTTGTTCGTCAAAATTGTCCCAGATTGAATCAACATACCAACCGCAAATTGATTCTTTGATTAAACAGATTTTGCGTGCGCGTGACACAACAACATGGACGGACGCGGAAATGAACGAATATTGGTATGATAAAATGGGACAATATGTCGGCGAAAACACATGGGAAAATTTGGACGATGCATTAAACATCGATTGGCCGGATGCCGATTTACGAATCCAGGGTCAAAATGCATATAACGCGGGTCATGAATATTGCGTGAATCATTTGTTGAATTGTGCCTATGCGGCGCAAAATATGCGTGATGTATATCGGTCCGAGATATCAAACGATTGTGCAAAATATGAAAAATCATTACAAAAATTAAAGACCGCGTTGGAATCCGCGCTGGCGACCTATAGTGAGTAAAGTTCTTCACACATTTTATTATGGCGATAAATGTTGCGCGCCAATGCGTCACTGATACGGTCCCAATCGGCGGCATGTCCAAAAATTATGTCGCATTGACACAGGGCATTATTCGGCGATGGTGTATTTGTCGTGCAAGATGCGACGAATATCGCGCAGGTTAGTATGATAAGTTTCTGCATTTATTTTCTCCGTTTTTATTTGTTGTGTTGTGATAGTGTTTATTGCTTGTTGTGCGGCGCGCGCCTGGCATTTGGCACTGCCGCGTGATGCGCCCAATATGTATGCGCCGAAAATTATTCCGCATACGGCGATTATTAAATATGTTTTCATCATTTTTATTTCCGTTTATAAAAAAAACACCCCATGCGGGGTGTTGTTATTTTACGCCGATTGTTTTATTGATTCATAGAATTAAAGAAATCGGCATTTGTTTTTGTTAAACGCAATTTGTCCAAGACAAACTCCATCGCCTCGGCCACGCCCATTGGATTGATAACGCGACGCAAAACATATGTTTTTGCCAATGTTTCTTTGTCAACCAACAAATCATCTTTGCGTGTCCCAGATTTTGTGATATCGATTGCCGGGTAAATGCGTTTATCAGACAATTTTCTGTCCAAAATAATTTCGCTGTTTCCGGTTCCTTTGAATTCTTCGAAAATAACCTCGTCCATTTTGGAACCGGTGTCAATCAACGCGGTTGCAATAATGGTAAGCGACCCACCACCTTCGATATTGCGTGCGGCACCAAAGAACCGTTTTGGCCGTTGCAACGCGTATGCGTCAACACCACCGGTTAAAACCTTGCCAGATGATGGGACACATGTGTTATATGCACGCCCCAAACGAGTTATAGAATCCAATAAAATTACGACATCTTGTCCGGCCTCGACCAAACGTTTGGCCTTTTCGATAACCATTTCGGCAACCTGGATATGACGGGCGGCGGGTTCGTCGAAAGTACTGGAAATAACCTCGCCTTTTACGCTTCTTTGCATATCGGTCACTTCTTCGGGACGTTCATCAATCAACAACACAATCAATTTCACATCCGGATAATTTGTCGCAATAGAGTGTGCAATATTTTGCAGCATGATTGTTTTACCGGTGCGCGGGGGCGCCACAATCAATGAACGTTGACCCTTGCCGGTGGGGGAAATTAAATCGATAACGCGCGCGGTTAAATTGCGACCGCGATCGGTGTCGGTTGGAACCTCCATCTTTAACATTTCATCCGGATATAATGGTGTCATATCGTCGAAAGAAATACGATGCCGCAATTTTTCAGGGTCCTCGCCATTGACGCGTTCTATTGTTTCCAATGCAAAATACCGTTCGGAATCGTTTTGAGGTGCCTGGATACGGCCCGTCACATAATCGCCGGTTTTTAATCCATATTTTTTAATCAGTGTCGGCGACACATATAAATCGTCCGGCCCGGCCAGATAGTTGCTCTCGGGCGCACGCAGGAAACCATATCCATCGGGCAAGCGTTCCAACACACCATCACCGATTAAAACAACATCCGAATCCATCGCATGAACGCGCATAACCGCAAAACGCAGTTGTTGCACATTTAATTGGGACGGGTTTTCGATACCTAAATCTTCCGCCATTTTCAACAGTTGTTGGGGCGTTTTTGCCTTTAACTCGTTAATATTCATTAAAAATCCTTTTGTGGAAAATTTGAACAGAATTGTTCATATCAAGATGCGCATATTATATACAAAAAACATAAAAATGTCAAGAAAAATCCGCCCGTGCCTCCTCCCGGACATTCCCCGTCGCCAATTTTTACCGAAGCAACGCGAGGATTAAAAATTGAGCGCCGCGCCGTAGCATTGTTCGTTTTTTAAGAAACAAACTTTACTGTTATCGGCGAAGGCGGGCAAACCATCGCGTCAGCACAAAAAGAAGGGGTGGATTGCGACAAAGTCGCAAGACGGGGCAGTTCGTCATCCCGGCGCATCGCGCCGTTGTACAAAAAACACCCCGAAAACTCGGGGTGTTTTTTTGATTTTATCTGGCAAGGCCTTTTTCTGATTGGGAGTTGGTTTCGGGGCCACCAAATAAAATCAAAACTCTAAGTTCCTTTTCCCCAGAGGGTTGGTGATTCCGCCCCAAGCGATAGCGTGGGGAGGGGGACCGCGTAGCGGTGGCGGGGGTCACTCTGATAATCCAAACACCGCAGACCGAAACGACGCGTAATAACTGACGTCGCCCGCACAGTAGGTCGCACAGTAGACCGCACATTCGGCGGCCGAACCGCGCGTGTTGCTGAACACCCAGGAAATCGATGATGGCACAGCACTGTATTCCTCAACACCGGTTGCACGACACCAACAATTTGCGCCATCGACTGACCAATTCGCGGATGATGTTTGCGCACTGGTCGCGGCTGTGCTCGCCGTTCCCGCGACAGCATTACACAACCCCTCGCCAGTGATGGTACCGGCGGTGACGCCTGTCGTCGCGTTTGCCGCCCAAGTCGCCGTCCACGTCATTCCAGGTACATCTGGGTCTTGGTTTAATACTTCGGGTCCCGGGGTGAAATCGTCACCCGACGATGCCGCATTGCCATAGAACCGCCCACCAACCGTATCATACATACCGTATTTGCCCGTCGCATTATTCCGCACAGGAACAAAATTACGAACCAATGTGCCAGATGCATTTTTTATCCAAACACTGTATATTTGTGCAGAAATTTTTTGAATTGCGGAGTTCTGGCGGTCATTATTAGCAAACAAATATAAATTTAGTTGATTGTCTGTCAATGTGTTATAGGGTTGAGTAAAACTACTTATGATTCCATTAATGTTTACTGTAATATTATTATTCCTATCAATTATTGTATGAATTGTACGTCTATTATTGTCATTCAAACTTCCCAAAGAAGACGGATTTGATGCTGTTGAATTATATAAATTTAAGCTTGAACCAGTGAAATAATACGTTTGACGCAAACCATCACTATTTGTTAAACTTTCGCATCCCATTAAAGTCACGCTTTCTTTGGTAGTTGTTTTTCTGTAATCTACAAAAACTTCACTTGCGATTTTATCCAGCACTACCCCTGTATCAATCCATTGTGTCCCCGTACTCTCGATATATTCCAACTGAGTATAGCCGGGTTGGTTCGTGGTGCTGGCGGGGGCGACATTGTTCGTGATGATTGGGGCGACAAAGTCACGGAATGGGTCGGTGATTTGGTACCAGTGCGGTGTGCCGTTCTCGTCCTCGACCAGTAAACATTGTTTATACGCGGGACATTTTTCATTGTTGTCCGCAATGTCATTTGGGCGGGTTTGCTTGCCCGATTGCAAAGTCGCGATACTGGCGGCCTGATTGATAGTGTTCGTCACGACCGTGTTCACCGTCGCGACCGCCGCCGCCAACCGTGTCCCTAAATCACTAAACTGCGTTTCAACATATTTCGTCGTCGCAACCTGAATCTCTGAACAATACGCCGGTTTGATTTGGA
>DFKW01000014.1 GCA_002373935.1 Alphaproteobacteria bacterium UBA3635
CAGGATCAAACTCTCAAGTTCTAAAAAAACTTGTAGTCATAAGTCCTGTGCATATATAAACAAAGCTGACTTAAAATTCAGTTCGTCTTTACATATAATATATTCGCAAGACAAGTTTTTTAACGAGGTTTAATATGTAAACCTACTACCTGTCTAGGATATGCACTGACTATTGTCAAAGTTTGGATAATTCCAAATTCAACTGTCTGCATATCTCTTCTTGAAGATTTTTGATTTGCATCAAAAACCTGTTTTTGATGAGCTGCTTCTTATTAACAATGTTGCGATTAAATTCGGAAATAATTTTGTTTCGTTTTCCGATTTCGCCAAATTTCATAGGTTGGGAAGGTTCTCAACTTGAAAGCCCGGTTATTATGTGGTTGAAATCGCAAAATGTCAAGCGATTTTTGGGAAAAATATTTCATTTATTTTGGTCGCGCGCCAAAAAGCCCGGAAATCCGCCAAAAAAAATTTTATAAAAAAATCAAACTTTCTTGGGTGCCGGTCATTTTATACGATAACGATTCGTATTTTTGCACGTTTTACGATTCGTTCATACAAAGAGTCAGGGCAAAAATGCCCTGATTCGTTTTTACATATTAAAACCGATACATAAAGCCCATTTTCACAATTGGGTAATATGGATATTTGTCCAATTTATGTTGTGCATCATACAGGACCTCGGCCTTGTTTACCTGGAAATCAGCAACATTTACCGGTGTCCATGTTGTTCGGTCGGTACTCTGTTGTAATGCGGCAATATCATTGATTTGTAAATCTAACTTTGCCGCATCGTCCGTGAACACGACACCCGCATCAAAGTAAATTTTCAAGCCACTGAACAATCCCAAATCAAACCCCAGGCCGGCGTATGGACCGGAATAATCCCATTTTGCCGAGGCCATTCCGCGTGCGTCGCCACCATTGTATTTATACCAAACATTACCCAATTGGAATTCACGACCGGCCAATTCGTCCGGAATTGCGCCCTTGGTTTGCGTCGTCAAATTTGCCGTCACATTTAATCCACCATTGTAATAACCGCCCGATATGCGCCATCCACCAAAAAACCAGGTATCGCCAAACGGGTAAAAATCCAACACTGCGAACATTTGGTGTCCCGTGATTTTACCATCGGTCACGGTCAAATGGTCGCCGATATCAACGCCATCACCCATATACCGGTCCACGGTTTTATTTATAAAAGATTTAACCGGCTTGGTCGATGCATACCCAACGCGCACCCCCAAACGCTTCCACCAAAACGAATCAAATTTTTTATTGTTATAACCGATAAAGCCGTCCAAACCACTGGTTGCAGAAATACCCAATCCCAACTGCATGCCACGAGGGAATTTTATATCTGGGTTTGTTTGGTTTTCAATTACCGTATTATCAACCGGCACCGCATCGGCGTTCAATGTTTCGGTTGGGGTTTCGCCATAAACCGTTGTCGCATCCCTGCCATACATTTCAGAATCGGTGGCCGCAAATGCCGGCACGGTTAAAATTGTTGCC
Organism: Alphaproteobacteria bacterium UBA3635; assembly: GCA_002373935.1. Taxonomy (GTDB): domain Bacteria; phylum Pseudomonadota; class Alphaproteobacteria; order Rs-D84; family Rs-D84; genus Enterousia. The sequence goes on from DFKW01000014.1 coordinate 1,519, forward strand.
AATGTAAAAACGCAAGATTTTTTCATATTGAAATCCTTTCTTTGTGTTGTGTTTTGGTGGGGTTAAGACACCTGTCCTAAACATAGTAAAAAACAGCATATTGCGCAACAGTAAATTTTTATTTTAAATGGGCGGTTTTTGTGATATCATATATGGCATGAAACAGCCAATATTTATTTTATCATCCGTGTTGATGATTTGTGCCGCGCCGTATGCACATGGGTCGGATTCTTTGCAAGAAGAACCATTGGATACGACCGTTGTCCAACAACCGGCGCCAGATAATGTCCAATTCAGTGCGGACACATATATCAACGACACAATGGATGAAATCGCCAAAACGCGTGCGCGTGTTGACGAGTTGTTGATTCCATGCGAATCCAGTCAAAACCTGTGGACAGATGATGCCATTATTCACAACAGTTCATCAACCCAATCGGTGATGTTAAAGCCGATGAAAAAATCGCCGGCGAGCATGCAAAAAATGTCAAACACCGGTGTTTCTTTGGGTGACCAGACATATTATGGTGAAACGGTTTACATCATAAACAATTTCTTGTCGGGTGCGGGCGATAATGTTTCCACAATCGACGGTGAATATAACGGCAATCGCGCCAGTTGGTCATCTGATTATTCGCGCTGTCCGTTTAACACGGTATCGGAATGTGCGGTTTGGCGCAAAAAACCAATTATTTCGGAAAGCGTCGCACCACGCAGCAGCACTTTGCGTGACGATGTAATGTGCAGTATGTCGGATGAAATCGAAAAAAATCCAAACATTTCTGCAAATGAAAAAGTTATGGCACCATTATTACAGCGGTATCGCGTTTTGATGCGCGCATCACAATCGTGTTGTACGGGTGGTTTGACATATAAATTGCATCATGCGGGCGCAGAACAAGAATTGGTTTATAAATTTTTATCAGACGATGCAAACTTTTCAGGATTTAGTATGCGTTGCATGGTGATGGGCGATGATGAAATACAAAACACCGATAAATATGTCGCGACATCCGCAACGGTCGCCGATGTTCGAAACGGATGTGTGTGCAAATCTAAATCAAATTTGCGCGCATTGTTGGCCCCGTTTGTTCAGTTATATCGCGAATACCCGTCATTTGCAAACGCGCCGTTTGAATACAGACACTATGACGGCGTGGGACGTGCCAGAATTGATTATGTAAACCGGGATGTTCAAAATGTTTTACATCAATTGGAAATGTGTCCATAAAAACAAAACCGCCAAATTGGCGGTTTTTATTTAAAGTTCAAAGCACAAAGTTCAAAGTGCAATTGTGGAAACAAAAAAATTGCAAATATATGTTTAGAAATATATAATGTTCCCAAATTCATAAAGAGAAATTATTCATGATAGATAAAATTTTTATTGCGATATTGGGCGTCTTGTTATTGATTCCGATGTCACACATAAATATGGATGAAAAATCAATGTCTGAAAACCGCACATTGGCGGTGCGGCCGACATTGTTTACAGACGAACATAAATTAAACAATAAATTCGGTGTTGAATACGACAAATGGTTTTCTGACCGATTTTTTGGTCGGGGCGCATTGATTAAAATCTATAACAAACAAAGTGGCGTCACCGGCAGTTTGCAAGTTTTATCCGAAAAGGATAATTGGTTGTTTTACAAACTGGGCGATTCTTTGCGCAATTTTGCCAATATGGACCGGTTCACTGATACCGAATTAGAAAGCATCAAAAATTATTTAACCGATATAAATAACTGGTGCAAAAAACATAACAAGAAATTTGTGTTTTTTATCGCGCCTGATAAAAACAAAATATACGGCGAACATATAACCAAGGTTGCAAAAAAGCATCCTGATACCGCATCACGTTCACGCCAGTTGATTGAATATTTGCATAAAAATTCTGATGTCGTGGCAATTTATCCGTATGACGCGTTGCATGCAGATAAAGATATTGGTTTGTTGTATTATAAAAATGATACTCATTGGAATACACTGGGCGCATATACCGGATATAAATTGATTATGCGTGCGTTAAATATTACGCCAATTAAATACAATAAATTAAACGAAATAAAACACCCAACCGGCGATTTAACCAATATGCACACTGGATTGATGCCGGATAACACAACCGTATATTTATTGCCCGATATAAATATGTTTGACGGTGTATGCGCATTTGATGTTCGCGACGACACACATTGTGAAAACACACATCCGGTTGTTCGCGCATCTGTTTTCACATATCGCGACAGTTTTTCGATTGCATTGGGGCCATGGTATTTGAACACATTTCAATCGGTTGATTTCCGGTGGCGCACCGATGTTCGGGTCGCTGACCTGGAATACATAAAACAAAATGCGGATATTGTTATTCTGGAAATGGTGGAAAGAAACCTGACCGGATTGCCATATCAAAAATTCCCGAGGGATTAAGACATGTTATTTTCATCTATGACTTTTATTTTTATGTTTTTGCCGGCGGTTATCGCGTTGTATTTTTTGGCGCGGTCAAAATATCGCAATTATATTTTATTGATTGCGTCTATTTTATTTTATGCGTGGGGCGAACCGAAATATGTGTTCATTATGCTGGGGACGATATTTATAAACTGGGGCGGCGCAATTTTAATCGACAAATATAGCACGCGGCGCAAAATGTTTTTGGTGGCAACCGTATTGGCAGATTTGGCGATTTTATTCTATTTCAAATATTTTAATTTTATTATTGAAAATATAAACTCGATGATACATGCGAATTTTTCCGCACTGGATATAATTATGCCAATTGGTATCTCGTTTTATACTTTCCAGGCAATCAGTTATGTTGTCGATGTGTATCGTGGCGATACGCGTGTCCAAAAAAACATTTGCAAACTGGCACTGTATATTTGTTTGTTTCCACAACTGATTGCGGGCCCGATTGTTAAATATCACGATGTTGCCGACCAAATCGAGCATCGCGAAATCACGACAAATAAAATCGCATATGGCGCGAAACGGTTTATTGTGGGTCTGGCAAAAAAGATGCTGATTGCGAATACAATGGGCGCGGTTGCCGATAATATATTTTTAATAAATCCCGCCGATATGGGTGTGGGCGTTGCATGGATTGGTGCCGTCGCATACAGTTTGCAACTGTTTTATGATTTTTCGGGGTATTCAGATATGGCAATCGGGTTGGGGTACATATTTGGATTTAAATTTTTGGAAAACTTTAATTACCCGTATATTTCAAAATCTATCACGGAATTTTGGCGGCGGTGGCATATATCTTTGTCTACGTGGTTCAAAGAATATTTGTATATTCCGCTGGGCGGAAACAGGGTCACAAAACGTCGCAATTTATTCAACCTGGGTGTGGTGTTTTTGGCAACCGGCATTTGGCATGGCGCGGCATGGAATTTCGTGTTTTGGGGGATGTGGCACGGTGCATTTATATTGATGGAAAAAATAACCGGCATACATAAACGCGTCGGCGGATGGGCGATTACCACATTTCAACATGCGTACACTATGTTGGCGTTTATTGTCGGTTGGGTTATGTTTCGCGCACCGGACATGACATACGCGACAAAATATATGCGCGTTATGTTCGGTATGAAGCATAGTGATATGTTGTATAAAGTGAACTATTTTATTGGGTCGTATGAAATATTGATATTTATGATTGGAATTTTGTGCGCGATGCCGATATTCAAAAACATGATTTTATTGGACGACAACCGCAAACCGGTATATAAATTGGCGTGTAATACATATTTAATCGGGTTGTTTGTGATAAGTACGGCGGCCATCGCGGCATCGACATACAACCCGTTTATATATTTCCGTTTTTAATTGCACCACATACGCGTCCGCATCCGACAAATTTTTTATTGCAAAAAGATTTTTTCAATGTATAATTTGCGGGTCATTGGGGTGTCGTCTAATGGTAGGACAAGAGATTTTGGTTCTCTTTATCATGGTTCGAATCCGTGCGCCCCAACCACCCTTCGCATCTGCGATGCTATGGGTGGCGGGCCACCCGGTGCAGAGCAGTTAGCGCGAAGGAGTGTCCACCGTAGCCTTGGCGTAGGCGGACAACTAAATATGTTTTATGTTTATTTATTAAAAAGCATTTCCAACCCAGAACAACGATATATTGGTCAAACTGATGATTTGAAAAAACGGTTGAAAGACCATAATTCCGGATATTCAATACATACGGCAAAATATAAACCTTGGGAATTGGTAAATTATTTTGCGTTTAGTTCTAAACAGGCCGCTTTGGATTTTGAAAAATACCTTAAAAGTGGTTCTGGTTATGTTTTTTCAAAACGACATTTTTGGAAATAGTGTGCCGCGTGAGGGAATCCGTGCGCCCAAAGGTCGGGTTTGATTTTTTTGATTCAAATGATACAATGCATTCTATGAGCAGTTTTTATGACCAGGTTTATGATGTTGTTGAAAAAATCCCGTATGGGCGGGTCACTACATTTGGGCAAATTGCACGCATGATTGGGCGACCGAAAATGGCGCGATTTGTGGGATACGCATCTAATAATCAAAAAAGTTGGCATTTGCCGTGGCATCGGGTTGTATTCAAAGATGGGTCGCTGTGCGGGGAACCGTTTCGCACGCAACAATACAACGCATTGAAAAGCGAAGGCGTCAAATTTACTCGCGATAAACGCGTTAAAATCGATGATTTTTTGTGGCATCCGGAATCAGAATCTATGCCGGACGACATCCGCGATTGGCCTTTAAAATTTTAGTGTTTATGGTGTGTTTTTATATTTTTATCAATAATATTAAATATATTTTCGCCTGACTTTTGTTGTTTATTAAAAACTATTGGCACCTTGGACAATCGTTCAGATTTTTTATAATCATCACCACGAATAATTACACGATTAAATTCATTTTGTAATTCTTGGGTATTATAAATTTGATAATATGTATTAATAAAAGATTTTGCGACGTCGTTATATAAACCTTGTGGATTTATTAAATGCAAGACAGGATGTTTTGACGGCAAATATTCCGCCAAAAAAGAACAACAATCTGTTATCATTGCACTGGAATTAACAAACATATTTATGTAATCGCCACCCTCTTCAATTTTTCCAATTTTTTGCCATGCGTTATAATATTGTTCTATTTCATCCTGGGTCATAATATTGTTTATGACAACCGCGTGTTTGAATCGGGGATGCGGTTTAAAAACCCAATCTATTTTATCAGCCGTAGATTGTGCCAAATGTAAAATTTCCCGCCCATTAAATTGAAATGTTGCCATATTCAAACTATTTTTTTCGAACGAGTGGTGTGGCGCATAAATCACAACCGGTTTTTTTAGTTTTTTGTGAATTGCATCAAAATAAGCATCAACTTTTGGGTATCCTGATATATAAACATTTGATACATCTGGCGCTATACTGGTTAAATAATCAGACGTTTGTTGTGATGGGGTAAAAAAGAAATCCAACCATCTGTGAAACGAGTCCATGTATAAAATTTTATCTGCCACCAATTCGAATCCATAAGATACATATCCGGTTATTGCATATTTTGATACATTAATCGGATGTTGTGAATCATCCAGTTCCCATGGTTGTTGATAAAAAACAATATCGACATTTAATTCGTTCAATGGAATATATTTATGATTTTCTTCATCATATGCCAATTCGACGTTATACCCCATATTTTTAAAGTAAGTATAACAATCTGCACCTGTTTTATAATATGTTTTTTGTCCCAAGTGTTCCAATGATAATTTTGTAATTAAAATAATCGGTTCATAATTTTCTGATTTTGCAAATGCATCATACACCGATGCATATCCCCATTTTGATTGTTCAGACACCAAAAAACCAACACGTATTTTTTGATGCTTGTTTATTCTTTTTAATTTTTTCTTCATACGATGCGACAACACATATTTGACAAACCGTCTGTAAAAAACAGAATCGAAATATACACGACATATCGACATACCAAACAGATATATTCTCATATACTTTTGTCTAAGTTTGTATTGTATCAAAAACATACTTTATCCTGTTTTGTTATTATTGTTTTAATTTCCATACCGGGATTTTGAAAATTTTTATTGTGTTGTTTTGAATTCTGAAGAAAAATCTACAAAATTTGTTATGCAAAAATTTATAAAAACGTGTCCAAAAAATCATTTTTGGATGACGTTCCATAAGTTTTTTTTCTTTATAATTGTACCTGCGTATTTGTTCTGCAGGGTCATAATTTCTCCAAACACGTTCGTTGTCTTGTTTTATTCTGTATAAAAATAATATATCCGGCAATCTGATAATAGGCATGTTGTTATCAATGTAATTTAACCAATAATCCATATCGTCGCCACCATAACCATTAAAGTCCGTACAATATCCACCAAACTTTTCAAAATCAGATTTATAAAACAATGCAGAAATTACACAATTCTCATGAACACCATACATTTGCAATTTATTGAGACCGGGCTGGGGGAATACCAAAGAAAAACGACCGAACGTTTGTGCACAACTCATAACCACGCGATATTTTGAATTGGTAATCTTGTTATATAATTTTTCTAAACAATTTGGCACAATCATGTCATCAGAATCCAACGGGTAAATATATTCAGATTTTGCCACGGATATCGCACGATTGCGCGCCACCACCACGCCGGAATTTTTTTGTGTGATTATTTTTATTCGTTTGTCGCGTGCCGCATATTGCCGTAAAATTTTTAAAGATTTATCCGTTGAACCGTCATCAACGCATATGATTTCAATGTCTGAAAAAGTTTGCGCCAACACGGAATCCAAACACTCCGCCAAATATTTTTCAACATTATAAACAGGAATAATCACACTTATTTTCGGCATGCTATTTCCATTTCAATTTGCAAATTGGGATACATTCAAACAGCACAATCCAATTATTTTTTATTTTCAGTAGTGGAATAAAACCGAACAAACGCAAACGAAATCTCGTGCCGGGAACCATTAGTTTTTCAGCCCATTTGCGATATTCTGGATACTTGCACGAAACCGCCATACGAATATTCGCCGCCGCCTCTTCGCGAGCGTCGTTCATACGTTTTGATGTATTGTTTTCAAACCAACGATAATGTATCAATGGTTCTTGGAAATTATAAAAATGCGTCACATCCATTAATCGCGTCCAAAGGCGATAATCCTCGGCCGGAGTATAAAACTCTTCGTATTTTATATTATTATCGGTTAAAACAGATTTCCGTATCATAGATGCCGAGTGAATAACAAAACAATTCTCGGTTAAATACATGCGGATTTCAGAATCCATTTCCGGGGTTTTGCACATATCATCATAATTATCACCAAAATAATGCGCCCACCCACTGACAACACCAATGTGCGGATGTGCGTCCAGGTATGCAACCTCTTGCGCCAGGCGCGTCGGCACCGATATATCATCATGGTCAAATATCGCAACATATTCCCCGCGCGCCATGTCCAGCAATTTATTGCGCGACGGTGTAATGCCCATATTTTTTTCATTTTTCGCATATCGGACACGTTTGTCGCGTTTTGCATAACCCAATACTATTTTTTCAATTTCCGCATTATCCGGGCTGTCGTTCAAAATTAAAAATTCAAAGTCCGCAAATGTCTGCGATAAAATAGATTCAATCATTTCCCGCAAATGTGCCGGATTTGTATTATAAATCGGTGTTAAAACAGATACGCGTGGTGTTTTTTTTGGCATTGTCTATCCCTTGGTATATTTTTTACTTTTTACTGCATAATTCGGCGATGGCGGCATCCAATTTCGCCATATCGTCGGTTGGTTCAAAACGCGCAACAACACGGCCGTTGCGACCAACCAAAAATTTTGTAAAATTCCATTTTATATCAGAATTTTTATCGTAATTTGCATCCCCCCCACGCAGCATTTCATCCATTTGTTTTGACATCGGTTGGCTCATATCAAACCCACGAAACGGTGCCACAGATTTCAAATACTTGAATAAATTTGACGCGTTTTCCCCATTGACATCAATTTTCGCAAACTGAGGAAATGTCACGCCAAAATGTATTTTACAAAAACTGGATATTTCGTATGCGGTGCCGGGCGCCTGGTGTCCAAATTGATTACATGGAAAATCTAAAATTTCAAAACCCATACCATGATATTTTTTATACATTTCCATCAATGGCTCGTATTGCGGGGTAAATCCACACTCGGTCGCAGTATTCACAATCAACAAAACATCGCCACGATATTTATCCAATTCAACCTTGGTCCCCGTGTTATCAACCACAGAAAAATCGTACACGTTCATACAAACCTCCATCAAACAATGTGTATTTTAGATTAAATGTATGATAATTGCAATTTGTTTATTTAATCTGAAATTCGTTAAATTTCCGGTATTTTTATTGTTGACGCGCGATTTGTTCGTGGTATTATACCGTGGTATTTATTAAACAAAAGGTGTGAATATATGACAATGCAAAATTACAATACTGAAAAAGCCAAAAACTTGACTACATTGGTCCAAGAATATGAAACAGAATGCGTATCAAAGAACTGGCAATTACATCGCGACAGAAAAAATAAAATTTTGGCACTGGAATTGGATGGATTGGTTAAATTACAGGATGCCGTTTTGGAAGAAGACGATGAAATCAATCAAATGAATATTGAAATGTTGAACCATTTTCGCGAACTGCATAAAAAAATGGTTGCGGATTATCGCGTGTTCGATTTGGCGGCACGGCGTAAAAAACACAGAATACATTAAAAATGTTCCAGGTGGAATATACCCATGAAAAAAAATAAATTTATCAGTCCTTGGAAAATCAGGCCTATTTATTTGGCCATATTTTTGGTGCCGGGTATTATCACAATGTGCCATAATAATTCGCGCGAAAAATTGGATGAAAAAATTTCTGAATTGGATAAAAAGATTGCCACCGCGCATGATTTTTCAACCGCGGATGTGCCACAAAAATTAAAATCAACACAAAACAGATACACGCGCGCAAAAAATTCTTTGGCCAGTAATTTTGATACTGTGGAATTTTGCGTTGCCCAAAACGACAGTTTGACCGCCGTCGCATTTAACAATTATGCCACGCGTGTTGGACGCGAGTTTCAGTTGTCCGCAATTTTATCGCCGCATGATATTGCAACATTTCAAAAACATATCGCGGCATTGGATTCATCTGATTTTATTACCGGTGCGGCGCGCGGGCGCGTTTTACAAAATCGTGGGTCGCTGCATGATTTGTCGTACTTTTTTGAAATGTTTGATTTTGATTCGATAAATCCAGAATTGGAAAATAAATTGGCATGGAATTTTTACTGGGACACGGTCAACACAACGGATTCTGTGGAAATGGCGGTGTTGAATTTCGAAAATGATTCTTTGAACAATTTATTGCGGTCTGAATCTGATTTGTTGAATTTGGCGTGGCGCGAACATGTGCACGATTCTGTGAACGCATCAGATTCAACAACGCATGATTCAATTGATGTTGCGAAAACCGGTCCAAACTTTTTAATTCCGGAATTTGATTCTGTGCGTGCACAATATTTACATAACGACAGTATTATTCAATCGTATAAAAACACCATGGACACGGTTGTTCGCGCCGAAGATTCTTTGCACGAATATATGCAATCCGTGCGGCGACAACGCGATTCTTTGGTTCAAAAACGATATGAAATAGAAATGTAAAAAAACGGGGGCAAATGCCCCCAAAAATTTTATCTTATCCGTTTGTTAAAATCTGTTTCGCAGTTTGCAGAAAATCGATCGCGGTATCAATCGCATCGTTTTGCCCCACATCCGCCGACGCGCGTGGCATTGACGACATATCACCAATATTTGTCGGTTGAAATTCAGATGATGCGTTTGGTAATTTTCCGTCGTGTATCAATTTTTTTACGCCCGCGATTGTCAATCCGTTTTTATACAACAAATCACGAATAACCGATATTTTTTCAACCGTTTCAGGCCGATAATAACGACGCCCGCCCGCACCCGTCACCGGACGAATTGTGGTCGTGAATTGTTTTTCCCAATAACGCAAGGTGTGCGCCGGCACAGACAACCGTTTTGAAACATCATTTATTGAAACAAAATATTCGTTATCCATGTCGGCCCCCATAATTATTCAGATACCCCGTCGGTTGTGGTATCCGCATTTTCAGTATCCGTGGCGTCATCGTCACCATCGGACACAATTGAAATCGCCGATACAACACGTTCGTTTTCGGCGGTGCGGAACAAAGTCACACCCGCGGTTGAACGACCCGCGATACGAACGTCCGCGACCGGCGTGCGGATGATTTTTCCACCATCGGTCACCATGATGATATCTTGGTTATCGGTCACCGGGAAAGAACCCGCAACGGCGGTATTTTTACCACCCAATTTAATGTTGGTAAATCCGTTTCCACCACGATGTGTCGTGCGGTATTCATACGAAGATGTACGTTTTCCAAATCCGTTTTCAGAAACCGTTAAAATAAATTCTTCCGATTTCGCCATACGTTCCATTTGTTCCGGTGTCAAAACCAAATCGGTTGCGGTATCTTCGTCCGCATCCCCGGCATCTTCGTCAATACCGGTTGCGGCACGGCGCGCGGCACGCGATTGTTTGATATATGCGGCACGCACGGTTGCATCCATTTCACCATGATTCAACATCGCCATACCGATAATTTTGTCGTTTGATTGCAAAGACAAACCACGAACACCCGTCGAATTGCGTCCCGAAAACACACGAATCTCGGATACCGGGAAACGGATGCAACGCCCACGATATGTTGCCAAGAAAACATCTTGGTCCGCGGTGCATGGCAAAACAGAAATCAAAGAATCACCATCGTCCAATTTCATCGCAATTTTTCCGTTGCTGCGAATTGAATCAAAATCCGCCATACGATTACGACGCACGGTGCCAGACGCCGTCACAAACATCAAGAAATGTTCGACACCCGATTCTTGGACACGTTTCACATCTTCTTCGGGGACCGGCAAAATTGCGGTAATGGTTTCATCTTTTTCCAATGGCAATAAATTCACCAACGGGCGACCCTTGCCGGCGGCGGTTGCCTCGGGCAATTTGTATGTTTTTAATTTATAGCATAAACCCTTGGACGAGAAAAATAACAATGGTGTGTGCGTATTTGCAACAAACACATTTACAACATAATCGTCATCTTTGGTTGTCATGGCATTGCGACCCTTGCCACCGCGTTTTTGCGCGCGATATGTATCCAGCGCAACGCGTTTGATATATCCCGTGTTAGATACCGTCACAACCATATCTTCACGGGCAATTAAATCTTCGACATCAATATCAACGGACGCGTCCGAAATTTCCGTGCGACGCGGGGATGCCCAATTATCGCGCACAGATGTTGTTTCGTCGCGAATAATTTGGATGATGCGTTCGTGACTGCCCAAAATATCAAGCAAATCTTTAATCAAAGCACCCAACTCGACCAAGTCAGCATGCAATTTATCGCGTTCCAATCCGGTCAAGCGATGTAATTGCAATTCCAAAATTGCACGGGCTTGATCCTCGGACATGTAAAACATGCCGTCTTTGTATTCTGTATTTGGGTCATCAATCAATTCAATGTAATTTTGAATATCCGCCGCCGGCCAACCGCGCGAAATCAGGGCGGTGCGTGCATCGTCAGGATTGGCACTGGATTTAATCAATTCGATAACCGCATCCAGGTTTCCAACCGCAACCGACAAACCCAACAATGTGTGCGCACGATTGCGTGCCTTGTTCAAATCAAATATTGTGCGACGACGAATGACCTCTTCACGAAATTCAATAAACGCATCCAATACAGAACGTATTGTGAATAACATTGGACGACCACGATTTAATGCCATCATGTTCACCGGGAAATTCGTCTGCATTTCCGTATATTGGAACAAATGATTCAATACAACATCCGGTATCGCATCGCGTTTCAATTCAATCACAATGCGCAGACCTTCCTTGGATGATTCATCACGAATTTCGGATATGCCCTCTATCTTTTTATCTTTGATAAGTTCGGCGATTTTTACAATCATTTGTGCCTTGTTCACCTGGTACGGGATTTCATCAACAACGATAGATTCATGGTCATGAATATTTTCAATGTGCGTTTTTGCACGAACAATAATCGAACCACGACCCGTTGTGTGCGCACGATACGCACCCGCACGCCCCATAATCACCGCACCCGTTGGAAAATCAGGCCCCGGAATAATATCAAATAACTCATCATCAGAAATATTACGATTATCTAAAATAGCTAAAATACCGTTGCAAACCTCGCCCAAGTTGTATGTCGGGACATTGGTTGCCATACCAACCGCAATACCAGACCCACCATTTATCAAAAAGTTTGGGAATTTCGTTGGTAAAACCACCGGTTCTTGCAATGTGCCATCAAAGTTCGGCTGCCAATCGACGGTATCTTTGTCCATATCCTCCATCAGGGATGCACCCAATTTGGAAAGCCGTGCCTCGGTATAACGCATGGCCGCCGGTTTATCACCGTCGCGCGAACCAAAGTTACCCTGGCCTTGGACCAATGTTTCACCCATGGAAAAATCCTGGGCCATACGGGCCATTGCCTCGTAAATAGATGAATCCCCGTGCGGGTGGTATTTACCCATAACATCACCCACGATACGCGCAGATTTCACCGTTGATTTCGTCGCCGGCGCAACATCGTTCATTACATACAAAATGCGGCGATGCACCGGTTTACAACCGTCGCGCACATCCGGCAATGCACGGTCCACAATAACCGACATCGCATAGTCCAAAAATGATGTCCGCATTTCGTGTTCCAACGATGATTGTGGAATTTTCATTTCTTTTACTTCATTATTTTCTGACATGCTTTATTTTCCCCTATTTTTGACAAATCAACAATAGCAAAATTTCGCCCCGCGGGTCAAGAAATAAAGCCAAAAAAACACATTGACAAAGCATATATTGGTGTTATCATAAGTAACATAAAATAAAAACAAAAAAAAGGTAAAAGCACATGATTTTCTTGCCAATATGGAAATTATTTTTGGCCATATTTGTGTGGTACATGATGTTAGAGGCATTGAAAAAACTGGGATTGGTAAAATCTAAATAAAAATGTTGCGTTTTTATAAAAATATGATTAAATAGTTAGGCAAAAGGATTTAATTATGGCAACAAAAAGAACATATCAACCATCGAAAACCCGTCGTGTAAAAACACATGGTTTCCGTGAAAAAATGGCAACTAAAAGCGGACGCGATGTTTTGAATCGTCGTCGTGCCAAGGGCCGTGCCCGTTTGGCGGTTTCCGCAATCAATTAAAAAAATCCGGCAATCGCCGGTTTTTTTAATTTTGATGATAAAAAAAAGACCAAAAAATTGGTCATTTTTTTATTTAATCATTTGCTTTCCAATGACACACAACGGTTGCGTGTTGAACATCGCCCGTCATAATACGATGATATGATGTATCGGGTTCTAATTTAACCTGGACAGAAACCTCGGGCGTCGTGGCAACAATTTCGTGTTCAAAATAAATTTCAATACCGGACAATTTATGCGTATTGCGAAATTCAAAACCAACACTTTCCGTTGCCCAAACCGCATAGACCGCATTGTTGATATGTTGATTCACATCGATATCATCAAAACGACATTTAATTACATGTGTTTTTTCGGCATCAAACTTTGGCGCCTTGTTAAACGGAATATCCCATGTGCGTTCATCAATACTGCCCCACTCGGGTAATTCTTCGTTCAGGCGCAACAGACGACGCGTTGATAAATTTATCAATACCCATTGTGATGTCGCACGAATCATTAAACGGTTATCGTCCGCACTGCGAATTTCATAATCACGATAAGAACGCAAACCATTATGCATCGACGGCCATGTTTTTAACACAACCCGGTCTTTGAATTTTGGTAATTCAATAATATCAACCATATTGTGTGTCACAACCCACGCGATATTATGTGCCTCGCAATAAGTGCGCCCCGCCCCCAATTCTTGGGCGTGTGATGCGGCGGCACCCTGTAAAAAGTTCATCAACATAATTGGGCGCAAATATCCGTATCGGTCACACTGGTACGATTTTACCAATATATTTTGTGTGTGTTTTGTAATCTCCATTTATTTTCCCTCTGTATTTTCAGCAACAACAAAATCTATTCCGTTGCCCAGTACAATATTATTAGCACGCGCCGCAGATTTAATCAACCCGTGCAATTCGGGATTTGTGTCCGCAGGTATCGTCAATGTTTCCAATTTTGCACCGTTGCCAACCTTGCGTTCTGTGCGCAGACCACGCACGGTTTTCAATATTTCCAATGCCGCACCCATCGCCGACACATCGGTATCATATTCCGGATTTACATCCGGGTATTGTGTCAGGTGCAATGTTTCGCCACCCTCAAATTCTTTATAAATTTTTTGCCATAATTCTTCGGTGACAAATGGAATAAACGGCGCATACATTCCAATTATCGCACGCAATACCGTGAACAATGTCCATTGTGCAGACAGTTTTGATTCCGCGCTGTATTTTTCAGGCGACCAAAAACGGTCTTTGATAAATTCCAAATATTTATCACAGAATATTTCCCAGAAAAATGTATCGGCGGCAACACGCGCATTGAAATTATCGTATTTATCCAAATTACGACGAACATCCGCAATCGTTTTGTTCAATTCATTTAATACCCAGCGGTCTTCGATAAAACGTTCCGCAACCGGGATTTGCTTGGATGTTTTCGGGTCAAAATCGTGCAGGTTCATCAAAACATATTTTGACGCGTTCCATAATTTAGTCAGTAATTTCGAACCACGTTTAACCTCGTCATCACTGTATCGTAAATCAGTGCCGATTGGCGCGGTCGCAATCCAATAACGCAATGCGTCCACACCAAATTTTTCAACCGCATCCAATGGGTCGGTGCCGTTGCCCTTGGTTTTGGACATTTTTTGCCCGCGCGCATCACGCACCAGTCCGTGGAAATTCACTGTTTTAATTGGGATATCGCCCATAACATACATACCCATCATCATCATACGCGCAACCCAGAAAAATATAATATCGGCCGCCGTATATAATAAATCCGTTGGATAATATTTTTTTAATTCCGGCGTATCGTCGGGCCAACCCAATGTCGAAAACGGCCACAGGCCAGACGAAAACCATGTATCCAATACATCTGGGTCGCGAGTCAATTTTTTACCACCCGATTGTTTAACGGCGTCGGCCTCGGTTTCGGCAACATAAACATTGCCATCCGCATCGTACCATGCCGGGATGTGATGTCCCCACCACAACTGACGCGAAATTGTCCATGGGCGAATTTCCCGCATCCATGCCATAAACAAATTATACCGATGTTCCGGAATGAATTTTACTTTGCCTGCCTCAACCGCCGCGATTACCGGTTCTGCTAATTTTTTAGCATCAACAAACCATTGCGTCGTCAACATTGGTTCAACCGGCACGCCACCGCGTTCAGAATATGGAATTTGCATAATTTTGTCTTCGATTTTAACCAATAACCCGGCGGCATCAATATCCTCTATTATTGCCTTGCGTGCAACATAGCGGTCCATGCCACGATATTTTTCCGGCACAACATCGGCATCATTTAATTTCGCATCACGCGTTAAAATACACACCGGGGTCAAATTGTGACGCAATCCAACCTCGTAATCGTCATAGTCATGTGCAGGTGTAATTTTCACCGCACCCGTTCCCTTGTCCGGGTCGGCATGAACATCGGCGATAATTGGAATTTCAATATCGGTCAATGGAATAATCGCGCGTTTACCAATTAAATGTTTTAACTTTTCATTATCGGGATGAATCGCTATTGCCTGGTCCCCGAATAAAGTTTCCGGGCGCGTTGTCGCAATTTCTATAACCCCGCCACCAACAATTGGATAGTTAAAATAATAAAACTTGCCATGTTCTTCGCGGGCATCAACCTCCAGGTCTGACACAGATGTTTGTTGTTTTGGGCACCAATTGACCAGGCGTTTTTCACGATAAATCAAACCCTCGCGATACATTTTGACAAACAATTTTGTCACCGCCCGCGATAACCCATCATCCATTGTGAAACGTTCACGGTGCCATACGGGCGTCACACCTAATATGTGCAATTGGTTCATGATTTGACCACCCTTGTCCTTTTTCCAGGTCCACGCGGCATCCAATTTTTCATCCAATGACAAAGTGGCTGGATTTATTCCGCGTTTAGATAAATCGCGTTCAACCAATAACTGGGTCGCGATGGATGCGTGGTCGGTTCCGGGTTGCCACAAAACATCAAAACCGCACATGCGTTTATAACGACACATAATGTCCATCAACACATTGTCCAACGCGTGTCCCATATGCAAATTGCCCGTCACATTTGGTGGTGGCATCATTGTGCAAAATGATTTTTTATTGGATTTGACATCATTATCCCAGAAATTATTTTTATCCCAAAATTCTTGGATTCTGGATTCCATTTCACGCGTTTCGTTTTTGCCAAGTTCTATATTCATGGTATTGCCCCATATTTTTCATAAATTATTGCGTGGTAATTTTACAACAAATAATCGCAAAATCAAGTGTTTCAAAAACTTTATATTGCATGCACAACACGGCAAAATGACACACCGGAAACCGATGTGGCGCCCGCACGCATCAAAACGCGACGCAGTTCGGAAAATGTCGCACCCGATGTCATAACATCATCAACCAGTAATATATGTTTTCCACGAATTTTATCGGGATGCACCACACGAAATACACCGCGAATATTTTCGGCGCGCTGACGAGCCGTTTTGTGTCCCATATCGGGACGATATTTTCGCCGCACAGAATCAAAATCCAATTTCACACCAATCACATGCGCAATCGGTCCCGCCAACAGGGATGCCTGGTTATAACCACGATGAAACAGACGCCGCCATGCCAGCGGCACCGGCATAACAATATCTATATTTGACACATCAACATCACGCAACGCCCAAATCATTGCGTTTGACATGGCGCGAGCATATTTGATTTTTCCCACATGTTTGAACGGCAACATAATCTGTTTCGATGCATCATCATAAACACACGCCGAACGTATCCAATCTAACTCTGATTTTCCCGCCGCACATGTTGGGCATAACACATTGCCATCGGGTTCATAACCCGACACAAACGGATAACCACACTTTGCACATTTTGGCCCATCAATCCAATTTACCGCCGTCCAACAATCGGCACAAAACTCGCCATGTGTGGATACGCCCGCGTCACACAAAGGGCACACGGGCGGATAAACAAAATTTAATATGTTATGAAAAAATTCACGACATTTTACCATGTCATACTTTTATAAGTTTTATTCGTTGTCTTGCCAAACTGATTTCGATGTTGGCGCGTCAATGTTTCGTATTGCGTACTGTCGATATTGCGCAACACCAATGCGCCGTCATCTTCGCGATTAGACAACACCGGCATGATACGTTGTTCCGGAATCCCGGTATCGCGTAAAACCTGTTCAATTATGGCCAGGCGGCGCGCCGTCAATTTACGGTCATCGGAATCAATCGTCGCATCGTTCGGGATTAAAATTTGAACCGCACGTTTCGGGTCATTCACAACAATACCCGCAAATGTCGTCAATAAAGTATAATTATCGCGCGACAATGCAGAATCAGAATTACGGAAACCAACCTTGATTTCAAATGGGCGAATACCACCACCCATTTCAGATAAATTTTGTTCCGCCGTAAATCCCGCCATATCCACCGTCACGTTTGTATCCAATTCATCCGCCGACGCATCCCGCAACGCGGACAGATGTTTATTTTCAGATAAAAATGTTTTACGAAACGCATTGCGCAATTGTGCCGGGGACAGGCCCGCCAAACTGTCGCGTTGTTTGGTTGTTGCGCGTGGCACGGTGTGTTTTTCAACACTGCGAATCAAAACGTCCGGTTCATCCATTGGAACAACCGCACGAGAAATTTTTATATCATCCGATGTTTCCGCGGCGGCGGCAATCTTGCGCGGCGCGACGGTTTTCACACTAAGGTTCGCGCGTTCTTGCAATTCGGCAATTTTGTTCAATTTTGCATCAATTTCCGCCATGCGTTTTGCCGTGGCATCAATGTCAAAATCGTCATCGTTTTTAGCAGGTGCGTTTATTGCAAAATCTAAATCTTCGTCAGGCAATTCAAAATCGTTGTGTAAAACCGCAACCTCGGATGCAAATGGCATGCGCAAAGGCGCGTCGGCCGCGGCGGTATTTTCCGCCCATAAATTCGAACTGGGTAAATTTGGCGATAAAACATCAACACTTGATTTTTTGGGTGTATGTTTTGCGGTTGTGCCATTTGTGGCGCGACGCGCAACAATTCGTTTTGCCGGCGCAACAGACACCGTCCCACGCATTGTGGACGTGTTTTCACCAAACGCGCTTGCCGCAGATATCGCCCCGCCCGACAAATTGACCCCCGGCAATTTAGCCACGGCAACCCCGGGCAAAACCGCCAAAAATGCAAATACAGATATGATTTTGAATTGCATAATTCCTTTCCTTCCTGAATACATCATAGAACAATTTGCAAAATCCACGCAAGCATAAAAAACATCTGCGTTCACTATCTTGCACGCCGTCGCGATTAGTCACATAAAACCAAATAAAAACCGGCCCAAATGGGCCGGATATTATTTTTTGCGTTTCTTTAATCGTGGAAGCTGAATCCGCATGTGTAATTTTTTGCGGACATTATTTCGCAATTTTTCCATCGCAAAGAACAATGCCGGCGTCAGGGTAAATGTTAAAATCAAACTTGCCAACATACCACCAATCATAACCGCCGCCATACCTGATTTCATTTTATCTGCCGACCATAATTGGGGCAACATACCCGCCATAATCGCGATAGATGTCATCAAAACCATGTTGCGCTTTGCCATCAATTCGGTCCACAACGCATTAAATGGTTTTTCGCCACCACGCACACGTTTGACGGTTGGTTCCAATACCAAAATGTTATTGTTCACAACCAAACCAACCAACATAACAAACGCCAACATCGCACCAACATTCATAGATGCCCCCGACAAGAACAACAATATAAACACGCCTATAA
This sequence comes from Alphaproteobacteria bacterium UBA3635, assembly GCA_002373935.1. Classification (GTDB taxonomy): domain Bacteria; phylum Pseudomonadota; class Alphaproteobacteria; order Rs-D84; family Rs-D84; genus Enterousia. The sequence goes on from DFKW01000014.1 coordinate 20,676, forward strand.
AACTGGTGATGATTGATGTTGCAATTGTCAACGGGTGTGTCAAAGAATTCAAAATCGCCGCCAGCAACATAAATGTCAACACGGATGCCAAAATAAATGCCATACCGATTTCACCGGTGGATTCACTTTGTATTTCAGACATACCGGCGAATTTCGCACTGTATCCCGCACGCCATTCCATTTTGGCGATTTCAGATTCTATTTTTTGTTGAACCGGGCCGATTGTAGATTTACCAATATTGATGTCAATTTCGGTCACTCGCGATTTATCCAGGCGCGATATATTTGGCGTGGATGGAACATTTTGTATTTCACCCAATTCCGACAATGCAACCATTCCGCGCGGCGAATTTACAAACACACTGTTGAACATAAAGTTTGTTTTGAACGGACGCGCAAATTCCAAAACAATCGGGTATTCTTGGCCGTTTTCTTTATATTTATACGAATCGTTTCCATACAACGCCGTGCGCAATACAGAACCCGCATAAGAATTTTTAATACCCCATGCACTCATTTGTTCTTGGTTTGGAACAAACCGAATTTCATTGTTTGGTTTTTGCTGTGCTAAAACCGCACTTTGAACCTCGGCAATATTATTTATGCGACGCACCAGTTCGGCGGCGTATTGCTCACGCGTTGCGTCATCGTCACCATAAACATTTAACACCATGTCCGATGCTATACCGCCCGACGTAACCTCGCCGGCACGGATTTGAATTTCGGCATCGGTTATGTTCGCCATTTTGCGCAACATTTCTTGGGCCAATTTTTTATCCGATGCACTGCGTTTTGTGTGGTCAACCAAATTTGTTGTGATTGAAATATTTTGCAATCCGCGTTCACCAATTTTGACAACGGTAGATTCTACCTCGGGAAATTCGTGCAAAACCGTATCTATTTCATTTGCGACCGACAAAGATTTTTCATATGTCGCACCCATTGGCGCACGCACCGTCAGTGTGATTTTATTCACATCGGTTGATGGTTGAAATTCATTTCCAACAAATCCCATCAATTGTGCCGCGATAAACAAAACACCAACACCAATCAAAATAACACGACCGGCATGCGCAAATTGATAATCATACCAACGACGCAGACGGGTTTGTTTTTCTTCGCGTTTGACTTCGGCAACTTTTACTTTTTCCCGAACATTATTCAGACGCAAAAATTTTGCAATCATCATTGGGGTCAATGTGAACGAAAACAGTAATGACAACAATGTCAAATATACAACCGTCATACCAAATTGAACCATAAATTGCCCGACGATTCCGCCCATAAACGCCAGAGGCAAAAACACCACAACATTTGTTCCAACACCCGCCAGAACCGACACCGCCACTTTTTTCGTACCATCAATTGCGGCATCTTCGGGTGATGCACCGGTGCGCATTTCTTGCAATGCAGATTCAATCAAAATAATCGCGTTCGACACCAATGTTCCCAATGCCGACGAATATGCCAACAATGTCATCGCATTGATTGTAAAACCACTGATTGATACAAAGAACAAACCCGCAACAAGGGATGCCGGAATCACGACACCTGCGATAACCGTTGACCGCCAATTTTGTGTAAATATCAACAATATAATAACCGTGAAAATAATACCCAAAACGATTCCATAAATTGTGTCGTATGTTTCATCTGACACCGTTGTTGATGAATCCGCCACAATTTCCATTTTCGCGTCTGGGAATTTTGTTTGCATTTGTTTTTCCAAATCTGGCAACACATCACGCAACGCGTTTGAAATTTTAATTGCATTTCCGTCAGACGCCTTGATAACCGATGCGATAATAACATTTTTGCCATTATATAACGCGCCACGTTCAATATCACGCGCAGAATCCGTAATATTTGCAACATCAGACAATTTGAAATTTTGACCTTCGGATGTGACGATTTGCAAATCGCGGATTTCATCGACACTGGCAAATTCGCCGATAAAACGAACATTTGATGATGCGGTGCCGGCCTCGATTTTTCCACCTGGAACATTCAGGTTTTTATTACCCAATGCCGATACAATATCGACAACGGTGACACCACGCGCCGCCATTTCATCAGGCGACATTTCAATACGAATTGCGCGTTGCAGACCACCAAACACATTTACATTTGCAACACCACGGATGGCCGTAATTTTATTAGATAATGTCTCATTGGTGTATTCATATAAATCACGAACATTGTCGCCACTGATTGCGATATCAATCACCGATTGTTGCAACGGATTTAATTTTTCCACAACCGGTTGCTTCATATCGTCGGGAAATTCCGAAGACAAGGCATCCAATTTCGATTTAACCTCGGACGCTTTATCATTTACATTTACCCCCAGGTTAAATTCCGCCATAACATATCCGCCGTTTTCATACGCAGACGATGTTATTTTTTTCAAACCTGACACTTCAGACATGGCATCTTCGGCCTTTTTCAAAATTTGCGATTCGATTTCCGCAGGTTCGGCACCGGGGTAAATAAACGACGCGGTCACATATGGAAAATCCAATGACGGTGTGCGTTCAATATTCATGCCATTAAAAGAATAAAATCCCAACACAACCCAAAACAGGACGAACATTATTGTTGTGATTGGTCGTTTTACAAAAAATTTCAACATGGCGATTATTCCCCTTTATCCGTTGTATTTTCAGTTTTGTTTTCAATTTTGCTTTCGATGCGCACGGTTTCCCCGTCGGCGACATGCGACAATATAACAATATCGCCATCGTGCAGACCCTGGGTTATCAATGCAGTATCGGCGTCACTGTGCGCGACAATCACATGACGCAACGCGGCGCGACCGTTTTCATAAACAAAAACATTTTCATCAACAACCGCGTAAATCGGTACGAAATATCCGTTGCGAGTGTATTCAACATATTGCAAGCCATTTTCCACGCCGGATGTTTTAATCACATACATCCCCGTATCCAGATTTATATTTTGCGATACAGATGTGATTTTACCACCACCCGCACGTTGACCGGGACGAAACAATCCAACACGATTACCGGAAACATACGCACGGTTATTATCAACCGTTATCGGTTCACGCAGCACCCCGGATGTATTTTGCGCCGTCATCGCAACAACCGGTGTTCCATTATCTGCGACATCGCGCGATATATTAAACACCGATTGGTTGTGTTGCAAAATCAATGATACAATTCGGAACAACAACCAAAACGCCAACGCGCATACGCAAAAGATATAAATCCATTTTTTAATTTTTTCTGGATTTGGAATTTTAAAAAATCTAAAAAATCTTTCCATTTTATTCACCTAACTTTTTTACAGATTCCGCAGACATCAAAATTTTGTATTTTGCATTTAACAACGCAACATCTAATTGATATAAACCAGATGCAACCTCGGACAATTCGACGGCAGAGGTTTGACCCGCGCCAAAACGGTCCAATGAAAACTGATATGCCTTGGCCGCCAAATCGCGCGCGTTTTGCATATTTGCCAAATTATCGCGCAGGTGATTATATTGGCGAATTGCGGTGCTGAATTGTTCAGATGTCAATTTTTTCGCTTTGTCCAGGTCTTGGCGCGCCGCCTCGGCATTCATGGCATCAACGGTTGCATTTGCGCGATTTAACCCACCGGTGAAAATTGGCACTTGGAGTGATAACCCCCAATACGCCGATTGTGAACCCGATTTATCAAACAAGTGTTCGGCACGGTCCGCCATTGATGTATAATTATACGAACCAACCGCCGCCAATGTCGGATAACCATTTGCGCGTTGGGACGATGCACGCGATTCGTACATATTTACCTGTTCTTGCAAGACGCGCCATTGTGGGGACGATGTCAAAGTTTTTTCATCCATCGGCGCAAATTCCGCCGGGAAATTATCGGTCAAATTTAATTCCGTATCGGCATCAATTCCGGCAAAGATTTTCAACATGCGATGCGCGGTGTCGCGATTAAATTCCGCATCAGACAAATTGATTTCTTTGGACGCAATATCGGTTTCAATTTTAACCAGATTACCCCGATTTGCGCGCCCAGTTGCGGTCAATTTTGTTTTAGAATTTTTTGCGTTTTTCAAATCTTGGTTCGCCAATTTTACAATTTCATCGGTCATTTTCGCGGTCCAATATAAATCGGCGGCACTGTATGCAACCTCGCGTCGGGCAACATCCGCACCCGCGTCAGACATTTTAATCGCACTTTTCACACTGTCTACCGCATTACCGATTTTGCCAAATGTGTAAATCGGTTGCGAAATATTGACACCCGCCATAAACAAATTATCCGGAATAACAATTTGCGATGGATCTTGCCCAAAACTTTGTAAAATTCCGCCCAATTCCGGTGGCAATTTTATACCGTCGTGACTGGTTGGGCGGGCGACATCAATCATGTTCATATATGACGCGTTTGCAGATATATTCACCCAACGATTCGCGTTCACCGCATCCAATTGCGCACGCGCCATTTTGACGTTGGCATCGGCCTTTTTAATATCGTTCGATTCGGCGATGATTTTTTCAACCGCGTCATTTAACGACAAATCCAGTGCCATTGCCGCATTTGTCATCATGCATGAACACATCAAAAACACGCCCAATTTAATTTTATGCATTTTGTTCCTCCACATGTTGTAAAATTTTGTTTATACCGCCCAAGTATTCCGTCAATTGTTTTTCTTCCGCGACGGTTAAACCACGGCAAAAATATTCAATAGTTCCCATAACCGCATCACGGAATTGATTTACAATCTTTTTCCCACGCGGTGTCAAACAATACCAGGTATTACGACGGTCGTCGTTATCAACCATACGCACAACCAAACCATCAGATTCCAATTTTCGAAACATAATACACAGATTCGGTGTCGGCATACCATTGCGATGCGCGATTTCTTTTAATCGGGATTTGCCGGTTGCCATCAACCCAACCAATATTCCCAATTGTTGGCGACTGTATCCAATAGATTGTGACGGCAACTGATTGATTCGCGCCAGCATCCGTTCCATTATCATGCCGTTTTCCGCAATCAAATTTATGTATTCTTTCTTTGACATTTTTACCCTCAGGTCTGTCTTTAATCATTAAAAACTTTAATGATTATATATGTAATGTTTTTATTTGCAAGTTTTATTTATTAAATTTTTTAATATTTATTTCTTGCAAATTGAAAAAATCAAAAACTTGCTTGATTGGCGTTTTGTTTGGTGTATTATGTACAGTGATGAACACAACAAAATTCAGAACTTTTTTTGCAAATGCGGTTTGCGGAACAATTCCCGGCAAACACCGGCGCGACATTGTGCGCATAAAAATTAAATACGCCGATTATTTGGCGCGGTGCAAAAAATTTGCACGCGAACATACGGATGGCACAAACAAAAAAATAAAAATCGATGTTGGCGCACGGGGACACAACCTGATATTATTGGTCGGGCATGATTGCGCGTTTAAATTTCCACTGCATGATAACGGGTATGAAAAAACAATGCGTGAACGAAAAATAATCGACGCATTTACACCCATATCACCGATAAAAATTCCAAAAATGGAAATTTTCCAATGGGGCGATGTGTGGGTTCGTAAATACGAATTTGCGACGGGCGTGTTATTAAAAAAAATCAGGCCGGAAATCGTGATAAAACATCGACACAAAATTGCGGAACAATTGGCAAACTTTATATTTGCAATTGGCACATCAGACCCGGCGACATTGCGTGATTTGAAACAAAACAAAAACGCGAAACCTAAATTTATGTATGGGTGGTTTCATAACGACATCGCCGACAATTTCACCGTGGACGACCAAACATTGGACATAAAATATTTTATCGATTGGGAAGATGCCCAGTTCACCGATTACACATTGGGTTTCATGTATATGCGGCGCGATTGGGACAAATATGGGTTTGATGGCCTGTATGATGCGGTAACGGAAAAATACCGCGAATTGTATGAAAAAAAATCTGAACAGAATTGACATTTTGAAAAACATCGGGTATTCTGTGGTGGTTCTGTAATTGCTCCCATCGTCTAGCGGTCCAGGACATCGGATTCTCATTCCGGCAACATGGGTTCGATTCCCATTGGGAGTGCCAAAATATAAAACCACCGTTATGGTGGTTTTTTATTTTGACAGTTTCATGTCTTTGCCAAACCTTAGATCCACGCGGTCTAATGACCGCTTTCGACTAACGTTCAGGATGACAAAACACTTTCGTGTTTTGTCGGTTTGGCAAAAATATTATTGCACATCCCGCTCCGAACATTCCCCTTCTTTATGAAAGAAGGGGTGGATTGTGAGCAAAGCGAACAAGACGGGGTAGTTGTGATTCTTATTTTTTTATGGCGACGCCGTTTCACTTTGTCGCCGTGCACAACTACCTCCCCCTCGCGCGCTAATGCTTGCTCGGGTACTCCTTCTTTCATAAAGAAGGAGAATATCCAATAATAAATAATTATTCCACAACTGCACTCTGAACTCTGCACTCTAAAAACAGAACAACACAGTTGTGTAAAAAAAACTTGCAAAGTGTAAATTTCATTTTATATACTAATTACTGAACATAATGGGAGTTGTGTTCGGCAAAGGGCCTTCGAAAAGCCTGAATAGTTCCGGTGCAAAATTTGCGTCGTTGCCAATGCCAACTTTTTTTACTAATTCAAAAAAAAATTACCGCGACCGATTCGATTCGGGCGGGATGGTTTGGTGTCCAATTCAGATTTTGCGCCGACATTTTTCTGGCGCGTGATTGAATATTTTTATTTTTTCATCCCAGACAAGTGTAATTTTTCCCGATATGATTAAAACCCCAACAACCGACGTTGGCGGGGTGCCGTGGTGTCGGACAACGCCCGCGGGATCATTGAACTATTTGATTTTTCGAACACCCTGCCGCGCATTTTCCGTTGTGCGGTGTTTTTTATTTTTGCAAATCCGCAAATAAAAAACGCATGGTGGGTGGTTTTGTTTTGGGATATTGGCCCCGAAATCCAATTCCCTCGACACAACTGCGTTGTGTCTGCGGGGCAACCGTAACGATTTTGGTGCGTTGCACTTCCAAAATCTACTTGTTGTCCCTCGCTCACGATTAGTTGTGTTTAAACAAAACTTGGCTTTTTGTTCCAAAACAAAACACCCGCCACACAAACGAAAGGGAGAAAAATCATGATGAAAAAAATATTGTTCGGGCTGTTGGGAATAATCGGGATGTTTATAACACCGGGATTTGCGGAGGAAAATTATTTATCAAACCTTGCAATACTTGGGACCTATACCGCGGGTGCCGCGAAACCATATCAAATTCCTGTGCGTGTCACTAACGGTCAAACAAAACAAATCGGTTATGTATATACCAGTGCGCCATTATACAAATTATACGATGTTGCCGACACTATCGATTTTCAAACAGGCCAAGTCACACATTATATTAAAAAAGATGTTTTTAATGGCACCGAACAATGGGGGTATTCATCATATGCAGCCGGCAAGTTATTCATCTTGGATAATAATGCAAAAAAAGGTTCTACACTTGGTGCAAGTAATTTTTATCCTGTAAACTCATTTGCTTTGGGCACAGGTACAAACGCCAGTATGCCCGACAAAAGTATTTCTATTGATGGATACTCACTACAAACAGATGGTATATTTTTGAACGATAAAAGTTATACATCCGTATCTGATTGGAAAGCACACCTGACGGAATTATACAATGCCGGAACGCCACTTGAAGTATATGTCGAAGCAAACACCCCCACAACAGAACAAATTGATTTATCTACCTTGCCACAAATGTCTGGAACCGTGACATATCAAATTGCATGGCCGGAAATCAGAGTCGCAACCACGAAGTATGTCGAGAGTGAATTTGCGCCGATGGTTAGTGCGTTGGCGAATGCGATTAGTGTGGTGGATTCTGTGGTGTCGCGCACGATTGCCCAGGCGGCGAGCATTGCGACATTGCAATCGGGCAAGCAAACCCGCCCAAATGACATTGCGGACAACAATGAAAAATGTCCCGCGTATAAACAATGTTTGTTGGTCG
>DFKW01000012.1 GCA_002373935.1 Alphaproteobacteria bacterium UBA3635
CAGTTGCTCTACCAACTGAGCTATGCATCCAAAACCGAACTGTGACCCAGATTATATTATAAAATATCAGAAAATCAAGTTTTTATAACCGCACCACCCTATTTCTTCAAATAATTCACCGGATTATACGCACGCGTTCCCTTGCGAATTTCAAAGTGTAATTGGGGGGCATCAACCTTGCCTGTCTGACCCACGGTGCCGATTTTTTGTCCAACACGCACCGCCGCACCACGTCGCACCACCATCGAATCCATATGCGCATACACCGTCATCCAACCGTCACTGTGCTGAATTATGACCAGGTTTCCCATCCCCTTGACTTCATTTCCGGCATACGCCACCAATCCGTTTTCCGCCGCCGCAACGGTTGCGCCACGCGCCGCACGGATATTTATACCATCGTTAAACAGCCCATTTGATTTCGCACCATATCCCGATAAAATCTTGCCCCGCACCGGCCAAGAAAACCGTGATGCAGAACGCGCCATCATTTTTTGTGCGCCACCCCCATTTCCAGTATTTTTCGCCGTGGCGGTTTTATTTGCAGTATTTGTTTTTTTCACCGCATCCGTTTTGACCGCGGGTTTCGCGTCCGCCTTTTTCGCATTTACCTGTTTTGCGTCTGTTTTTTTAGTTTCCACCTTTTTGACATCGGTTTTCTTTGCCTCGACCTTATGGATGGATGTTGCTTTATTTGCCTGGGGTGTTTTCGCATCCGCCTTTTTCACATCCGATTTAGTCGCCGCATTTTTTTGCACCGTCGCAGATTTTTTAGACGATGTTTTTGATTCAACCGGTTTCACCGATTGCGCCGGCGTCGCCGCACGCGCCCCAGATTGTGTCACACCACCAACATCCGGCACCCGTAATTTTTGTCCGACCGACAATGTGAACGGTGCCGTAATTTTATTCATAACCGCCAAATCATTTACCGGCACCGAATATTTACGCGACAAAGAATACAATGTATCACCCGCCGCAACGGTGATATCACGCACCGGCGCGCGCACCGCCCCAGTGTCAGATTTTTCCGTTGCTTTCACATCTATCTTTTTTTCAATTGGTGTCGCAACCTTGGTCTGGGTTGGTTTTGCATTTTCCTGTTTACGGGGTGCAACCACCAAATCCGCCGTTTTATAATCAGGTATCACCAAATCATCGACATCCGTATCCGGTGCAAAACCGTATTCATCCCCACCCTGCACAGATGCATTTTCCACCACCATATTATCCGTTGTGTCATCCACCACATCTTCATCCGCCGGCATACCCACATCCCGCGCGTCAACATCGGTATCCTGGGCGGGCATAGTATAATCATCGGCGGGCGAATACAAAACATAATCTGCATCGGTAATATCCCCATTTCCATATTCAGATGCCGACGCATACATGCCATAGTCCGCAACCGCGGTTTTATAAATATCACTGTCGGGTTCCGCCAACAATGTTGGATACCGCATGGATATAAATTCACCCACATCATCCGGAATAGATGCAATCCGCGGCTGTAAATCACATGCCGACAAAAAACCAAAAAATAAAAATGCACAAAAAATTTTCTTCACAACGGAAATTATACCACATTTTTAATCACGACGCATGAATAAAATGCTCAATTCAAATAACCCCCACATGGGCACCGCCAACAAAATTTGCGACACGACATCCGGTGGTGTTAAAACAGCCGCCACAACAACCAAAATCACAATTGCGTACCGCCGCATTGCGATCACTTTGCGGCGTGGTAAAACACCGATTCTGTTTAACAAAATCATCAATATCGGCAATTGAAACGCAACCCCAAAAACCCGCAGCAACCGAATCGCAAAAGACAAATAATCACGCACCGCCGGCAAAAACACCGCCGGCACAGGCGTATTTTGATTTAATTCAATAAAAAATCCAAACACAGACGGAAACAAAATATAAAACGCAAACGCCGCACCAATAACAAACAAAATCGGCGAAGCAATCATCATTGGCCAAATAAATTTTTTTTCGCGTTCCTTTAATCCCGGTTCCACAAACGCCCACACATGCCACAATATAACCGGCAATGTAATCAATATTGCAACCGTTCCCGACAACGACAATCGTATCATTAAACCGTCTGTAATGCCGTTATACAATAAATTTCCATCCCAAATTTTTAACAATGGCATACTTAAAAATTCCAAAACACTTGGCGCGACATACCATGCAAACACAAACGCAACCAGGAAAATAAAAACACACCACAAGAATCGCCGCCGCAATTCAGAAAAATGTTCCATCAAAGTCATGCGTTTATTTTTCATTTTTTAATTTTCTTGCGCCCCGCCCGTTTTGGTAATTTCACCGAAAAATCATCCAGCATATCGCGCGTTGTTGTGTGAATAATTTCATCAATAGGTTTTTCCAAATCGATTTGATTTGTAATTTGTTCCGATGCGTCATTTATTTTCCATAAAATCCCACGCACATATTTCACGAAACGCGCCAAAAAACGCGCCACATCGGGCCAATACTTAACCGGCACAACCAAAATTGCGACAATTACAATTACTAAAAATTCAGCCCCACTGACCCCGAACATTTTTAATCATAGAACGCGTCACCGCCAGAATTACTGACCGTTTTATGGCGCGAAATTTGGAAATAATTTTTATCAAAATCTGTTTTTGTTTTTAAATTTTTGAACACGACATCGGTACTGGTCCCGGTGGCATCGGTCACCGTCCAAGATTTTAATTTCACCGGCGATTTATCAAACACAACCGTCATATTGCCCAACCCGCGATTATCACGCATATACATATTTAACGCAAATGTTGATTTGCCATCAAAAGTATCCGACACCACAATATCAGAATTTTGCAAATCAATATTTTTGCGCACCAAAATTCCGGCGGGCGTACTGGTCAATGGGACAGTTGTAATTTGATCCAATGATTTATCAAAAAAATATAAATCCGAACCATCTGAAATCAATTGAATTGGCGAATTGGTATAATCCAACCGCACGCGCCCAGGTCGCAACATAGAAAACACACCGCGCGCCGCACGACCATTTGATGTTTGAACAAAATCGCCACGCATCCCGGTTATTGAATTCAAATATTTTTCCGCCGACGCGACAAATTTTTTATCAACCGCACCAAACGCCGGCACCACAAACACAGAACATAAAACAAACGCAAATATTTTTTTCATCTCTCACATCCCCTGGAACATTTGTATAACTTTATTTTTAACATTTTCCAAACTGTCATACACGACGGCACCGGCCGCACACATGTGACCGCCACCGCCCAACCGTTCGGCAATTTTATTGATTGGCACATGCTTACTGCGTATTGATACACCAATCTGGTTTTCTTTTTGATGTTTCAACATCACGATAAATTCAACACCCTTAATCTGTCCCAGCAAAGACAGTGCCGTTTCACCACGACCGTCCAAATGTTTATACGCGTCCGCATCCACAATCGCCAACGCCATACGATTTTTGAAATAAAATTCAGCATTTGCGACAACACTTGCCTCGGTCTGGATGGTTTTTCGTGGTTTATTACTTAACAATTCTAACAATCGATGTATTTCGATACCTTGGTCCACCAAATCAGCCATGATACGCAAACTGCGTCCATCTTTGGCATATTTGAAATTTCCGGTATCGGTCAAAATTGCCAACGCCAATAAATTCAAAACCTTGTCATCATATTCCCAATTTGCGTCACGCATTATGTTATATAATAAACATGCCGTTGCCGCCGCCGTATCATCATCGATACAAAAATTTCCAATTCGATTATCATTTTTATGATGGTCAATTTCAATCAAGAATTTTGCCGCATCCAATGCAGGCCGCGTTCCGCCAATATTATTTACCGTTCCATAATCCAACAAAATTGCCAAATCAAAAGGTTGCGATAAATCAACCTGTTCAAAATAATGCGCGCGTCCACGCAACGGCACATAACGCAGTGCCTCGGGCACATTACCATCATAAATGCACACACATTCTTTGCCATAATTCAAATAAATCAACTGATACAACGCCAGCACAGAACACAACGCGTCCCCATCCATATTTTTATGTGCAGACAACAATATCGTATTTGCCGATTTAATTTTTTCTATTAAAAATTTTGTTTCGTTTTTCATCAAATCCCAACCGCAATATCTTCCAGCATAAACTGAGCCGTGTGCCGTCCATTGTATTCGTTATCCTTTAATCGACCCAACATCGATATTGTAGTGTTTATATTTGCATCGTCCAGCAAAAAATCACCAACCGGCGTTCCAACCAAATTAAATCCAACAAATTGAACCGTCGTTCCCATTGATGTCCGCACCGCCCCACGCAGATGCGCCCCATTTCCCATAACCGTTGCATATTGTAATTTTGCACCATTTAACACCAATTCTGGTTCTGGATTACCCTGGCCAAATGGGGCCAACACAGATAACCGTTGCACCAAATTCATGGTTGCACCACTGGCATCCAATTCGGCATCAACAACAACCTGGGGGGTAATTGGATTATTACCCAACTGTTGTGATACAGATTTTTCCAAAAATTCACGAAACTCATTTTCTTTATCCGCCATCAAAGAAAATCCCGCCGCCGCCGCGTGTCCCCCGCCCTCGGTCACGATGCCACGCGCCAACGCGTCATGAATAATGCGTCCCAAATCAACATTTGCAACCGAACGCCCAGACCCGTTTATAACCCCGTCAATACGCGTTGCAACACAAGACGGCCGATTATATCGGTCTTTCAACCGCCCGGCAATAATCCCCATAACACCACCATGCCAATTATCGCCACATACAAACAAACTGTGCTTGCCATTTTTGCAACATTGTTCTGCTTGCTCGGTTGCGCCCAACATAATGGCATTTTGAATATCAATTCTGTCACGGTTCATCTGATCCAATTTTTCCGCCAGCGCACGCGCCACCAAAGGATTATCGGTCAACAACAATTCCAACGCAGGCACCGCCGAATCCAATCGTCCCGCCGCATTCAGCCGCGGTCCCAACACAAACCCCGCAACATACACAGATGCATGCCGCGCACCCGCAACATCCATCAACACACGCACGCCAATATTTTTTCGCGCATCCAATACCTTTAACCCGGTTGCAACAAACGCACGATTTAACCCCACCAACGGCATCGTGTCACAAACCGTCCCCAGTGCGACCAAATCCAAATAATCCATTAAATTTATTTTTGATAATAATTCATGTCGCGCATCATTTTTTAACCTGTCGCGCAATTCACGATTTAACGCAACCAGTGTTAAAAACGCAACCCCGACACCCGCCAAATAATTCAACCCCGATGTATCATCCACGCGTTTTGGATTCACAATCGCCGCCGCCGCAGTGGGCAAAACCTCATCCGGTGAATGGTGGTCGGTCACAACAACGCGCAATCCACGCGCCACCGCATGTTCGATTTCATTGACACAACTGATACCACAATCAACCGTCACCAAAACATCGGCACCATTATTTGCAATATCATCAACCGCCGCAATGTTTAATCCATAACCTTCACCCTCACGCGTGGGGACATGCCAAATAACATCCATACCCAACGCCCGCAGATATTTTACAAAAACGGCCGTTGATGTAATTCCATCGACATCATAATCGCCGTAAACCGCAATTTTTTTACGCGCCACAACCGCATCGGCGATAACACGCGCCGCCACATCCATATCACATAAAACACTTGGGTCTGGCATATATTCACGAATAGTTGGCGCCAAAAATTTTTCAATATCATCGCGCGCAGAAAACCCTCGGGCAACCAAGATATTACGAACCAAATCTTCGCCGAAATCTGATTTTGCCCCAAAATCTATACTATCCATCATCACCCATGCCTGGCCCAGCACGGATTTATCAACTAACTTTTTCAATTTATACTCTTTTCTTATCGAGTATATTATAACTGAAATTTATTCAAATAGCAATGGCAGTATTCCATCCAATATTTTTCCGGCCGTCGGCACAGAATTTTGTGACGCGGTTCGCCACCCACCGGTTTCCGCCAAACCTTGGGGTTCATCCAACACAACCATAATAATATATTGTGGTGCCTCGGCGGGGAATATACCTACAAAAGTTGTCATATTACGATGTTTATCAATCGTGCCATTTACACGTTTTTCCGCCGTTCCGGTTTTTCCACCGATATTTATCCCACTGATACGCGTCAATTTACCACTGGTTTCTTCGACAACGCGCACCATATTATGACGCAGACGCGCCGATATATCGTCATTTAACACGCGTGCGCCACGGACACGACCAACATCACGCCTTTGAATTGTCGGATACATATAAATTCCACCATTTGTCACGGCATTTACGCCCAACAACAAATGCATTGGGGTCACGGCCACCGTATGCCCAAAAGATGCGGTTGCAACATCGGTAATACGCCATTTTTTTGGGAATATTGGATGTTCGGTTTTACCAAAATCCAAATCCAACTTTTCATCCAAATGCAACCGATGGAAAAATTCAGATTGCGCACCGTCCGGGAATTGCAGTGCGATTTGCACACTGCCCACATTACAAGAATGAACCATGACATCATCAACATCCATCCAATCTTGCTTAAATTTTGCAACATCATGAAAAGTCGTCACATATCGCCCACTTTTCGTCCGCAACACATACGGTTTTGCGACATAATATTTACCGCCAATATTGTTTTCATACGCAATCGCCGTATTAAATATTTTAAACACAGACCCCATTTCCAACACATCGCGCATTGGTTTGAAACGTCGATTTTCAATCGGGAAATTTGCGACATGTTCCGGGTCAAAATCCGGCAAAGACACCATTGCCAACATTTCACCCGTGCGCGAATTCATCAACAATCCCATTGCACCTTTGGCATGATATTTTTGAACGGCCTCGGACAAACGGGTGTGAAATTGTTCTTGGATTCGTGCATCCAGCGACAATCGCAACGGGTCATTATTTTCACGCAAATACGAATCGAATATGCGTTCGGCACCCTCTAACCCTTCGCCTTCTTTGCCAACAAAACCAACCACATGCGCAAACAGATTATGTTTTGGATAACGGCGCATTTGTTTAACTTCGACCTCTAACCCTTCTAGTTTTGCATCTTTGATTTGTTTGCGTTCTGCATCGGTTGCATATTGCTTCAAATACATGAACTTTTTATTTTTCAAAATATCATACGCCGCCTCCAAAGAATATTTATATGGGAAAACCTCGTGAATTTTTTGTGCAACCGCATCCATATCGCGCACCGCACCGGGCCGCACCATAACATGCCCCGACACGACATTTTTCGCCAATTTCACACCATTTCTATCCTCGATATCGGCACGAGTAATCGTCCAATCGGTTCCTAATTTTGCCTTGCCGGATGTATCCGTCCCAATACATCCGTAATATAATGTTTTGGCAAAGAACACCACAAATAACGCACAAATCCAACCATGCACAATGTTCAACCGGATGCGTTCAATATCGCGCCGTTTTGCGATGCGTCCCCCGAATCTGAAAACATCCTTTCCTATCTCGAACATCAAACTATTTCCTTAGCGGCAAATCATCAATTTCTACATATTTTCTGAACCCGATAATTTCAACATGCGGATTGACCGCCGTCAACATACCCAACAAATATTCAGAATTCGTCATCGATTCGAATTTGGCTTGGGCCACGGCGATTTGTTGTTGGGTTTTAACCGTTTCATCGTATGTAAATTTCAAAGATTTATGTTGTGTGCGATAACACACTTGCAACCCAACAATTAAAAATATAACCCCGACCAGTGAGCAAACACCAATCTTGAACATTTTTTCTTCTTCATTCATATCCGTCATCCATTATGGATATATTCTATCATAAATTTTGTAAAAAACTAATCATAGAATTCAAACCGTTGATTCTTGCCGCACCCAAATTCAAATTCAACGCAGAAAATTCACCCCATAAATCCATTTTTTTTATCTGGGCCGGCGTTTTTCCATCAACCATTGCAATTAAAATCGCAACAATGCCACGAACCAAACCTGAATCTGCCGTTCCATAAAAATTATTTCCAACACGACAAATTTCAACATGCGATGAACACCCCGCAATTTCATGACATAACGCGCCATCAGGTGGCGACATCATATGTGCACCAAAATCCATCACTGCATCCAATTTGTCCACCGGATTTTCCAACATTTCTAATAAATTTTTCATTTGAATATATGTCATAAAATCACCATCCATGCGATGTTAAGTCCAATTCAACACGGGCGGCATCCGACATACGCGACAAATCCCACGCCGGTTCCCACACCAAATTTACATCAACCTTTTCCACGCCCGCAACACGCAATACCGCATTTTTAACCTGGCCCATCAATTCATCCATCATGGGACATGTGGGACTGGTCAATGTCATTGTAATTGTGATATTTTTCCCATCAATTTTAATATCATATACCAAACCCATATCCCAAATATTTACCGGTATTTCCGGGTCAAACACGGTTTTCAATGCACCGATAATATCATCTTTTTCTATTGCCATTTTATTTCACCGTTTTTTGAACCACGGATAAAAATTCATCTGCGTCCTGGCGCGTATTCCACGGTCCAACCGACACGCGTATCGACCCATCAACACCTAAACACCGATGAACCCAAGACGCACACATATTTCCAACCCGCACACATATATTATTTGCGCCCATATACGCACCAAAATCCAACGGATGCATACCATCAATCACAAAAGTCAAAATGGCCGCATCACGCGACGATAAAATTTTTATACGCGGATTTTTTTGCAACCCATCATACATATATTTAATCAAATCTAAATCAGGACGATGCGATTCCAATTCATCAATCGCAAACGGCATCCCACAAATTTGTGTCAATGGTAATGTACCGGCCTCGAACCGATGGGGTGGATTATTCCAAACCACATCCGCTTCATCGACACGCAACACCATACCACCACCAAATTTATCCGGCATATATTTTTGCGAATCGCGGATATACAAAATACCAACCCCGGTATCGGCACCGATTTTATGTCCCGACGCAACCAAGAAATCGCAATCCCACGCGCGCACATCTATTTTTTTATGCACAATATATTGCGTTGCATCAACCACGGTAATTACATTTGGGTTTTTACGCCGCGCCGCGCGAATAATTTCCGCGACATCTTGGGCAATCCCCAACACATTAGACATTGCCGTTATAACCAACACATCAGATTTCGGCACAGAATCGATTTTAATATTAAAATTTTCATCCAATTCGCATTTTTCAATTTTACGAATTTTTCCCCGCTTCAACATTTCCACCCACGGCAACCGCGCCGAGTGATGATCCAAATCAGACACCGCAACCGAAAACCCAGAAATATCAAATTGATGTTCAATAATATGAACAATTCTGTTTAACCCATCGGTTGCATTTGCCGTCCAAACAATTTGGGCGGCATCTGCATTTATAAAATCTGCAACACGACGACGCGAACGTGCAACCATATCATCGACGGCACCTGCGCGCGCGCAAACCCCCCGCCCGGCATTTGCATAGTGGCGACGCAAAAAATCCATTTCCGCCACAATCACAGATTCCGGCTTTAGAAAACTGGCGGCGGCATCAAAATATACGATATCTTTCATATTACGAAAAACCTTGCATTTCCCCAATATTATAATACACTCAAACCGAATATCAACTATTCTATAAAGGAGAAAAAAGATGGCATTACAACATGCAAATGACGCAAATTTTAACGATACGATTTCAAATGGCTTGACTTTGGTGGATTTTTGGGCAACATGGTGTGGTCCATGCCGTATGTTTGGGCCGATTTTTGAATCTGTATCGAACAAAGTTTCCGATGTCAATTTTGTAAAATTTGAAATCGACGAAACAAACCGTACAACCCCAACAAAATTCGGCATACGCAGCATCCCCAGTGTCCTGGCATTCCGCAACGGCGAATTGATTGAGGCACGCACGGGTCTGATGGACGAAGAAACGGTTATCGCGTGGATACACGAATTACAATCCGCGGCATAACAATTTATACCACACAATCCCCAAGGGAGAAAAACATGGCAAAACAAGATTACAAAACACTGGAACTGCCGGCAAAATATACGCCAAAAAAATCCGAAGAATATATGTGCTTGGAACAACGCGCGTATTTTTATCAAATTTTAATGGCACAAAAACAGGAAATCACCGACGGCAATTCTGATGTGTTAAACGTCGTTCGTAACGGCGACAATGGTGACACGGCGGGTGTTGGCGATGATGCCGACAACGCATCCGCATCCCAGGCATTAACCATGAACCTGCGTATGTCGGAACGCGATAATAATTTATTAAAGAAAATAGACGCGGCGTTGGAACGTTTGGAAAACGGCAAATTCGGATTCAGTGTTATATCCGGCGACCCAATTGGGATTCCACGCCTGTTGGCACGTCCGTTGGCAACAATGACGGTTGAAGAACAAGAAGAATACGAGGCCAACAAATAATAAAAAACGCATCGTATACAAACAAATCACACCGGGGGAACAAACCCGGTTTTTTTATATAAAAAACAAAAACAGAACGCCCAAGGACGCGGATTTATTCAATCCACATATCGACCAGTGTAGTGCCATTTTGGCCTGACCGAACCTTGGACGTTCTGTTTGCATCTGTCCATCCAACGGTTGCCACCTCTTTAGACGAGGTATTCACAGTCGCGGATGTTTGGGGATTTTGAGACAGAGTTACAGGAGAACCAGCAGTATTTTTTATTTCGACCGAACCGGCACCATCGCGTTTAATTGATGCATCAATATACGCAACAGAAGCCAGCTTCGTTTCTGCAAACGCAACACTAGAAACGCCACAGAACACGCAAGAAAACAACAAAAATTTGAGAATTGTTGCTCTCAGTCTCATAATCTACTTTTTCCCCTTATTACAAGGGTAGTAAAAATTACGAAACTGAATCAAGCATAAAAAAGTAATTTTTGCTATTTATTCTTGACTTTTTTATAACTTTTTGATTTTACTGATTTTTTTGATGTGCTTTTCTTGACCGCTGCATCATCTTTTTTATCGGTATTTTTCAATTCTTTTTTAAAGACATTTATCCCATCAGCGACATTTTTCATCATACTTGGAATTGCCCGATGGCCGAATAAAATAACCAACAAAATGACAATAACCAGTATTTCCATCCAACCCAATCTTCCAAACATCTTATACTCCTTTATTTCGCCACATAGCAATCCAAACCATCCGATTTGGCATTACGACAAAATCCATTTGCGTCATTTGCGTTATTAAATGCGACACGCAACCGATATGTTGTGCGACCATCTTTTAACACTGATGCCAAAACCACAAATTGTTTACCGGCAAATAAACTGGCATGTGCGGCACGGATTTTTGCACCCGCGGCATTTGCCGCATCCCGCGTTGCATACGATCCAAATTGCACATACCACGCGGCCGCGCCAGACGATTTTTCAACCTTTTTAGGTTGTGATTTCGCCACATTTTTTTGCACCGGCTTTGCGACCGTCTTCGCGACCGGTTTAGCCGCCACCGGTTTTACATCCGCCGACACTTTATTAGGATTAAACACAACCTCGCGCCGATCTTCGATAACACGCACATTTGCATCCGTATCCGCGACCGGTTTTACATCAACCTTTTGCGGTTGTGGTTGCGGTTGTTGTGCCGCCGGCTCTGGCATCGGTTTTTGTGGCTGCACCACAACGGGTTGTGGTTGTGCCGCCGGCATCGCAGCCGGCACCGGCAACGGTTGCGGATTTACATCCACGACCGGCGCATCCCCACCATCAACAACAACGGACGGTTCACCATCTAAATCAATTTCAACCGATGACGACGAAGTCCCACCAACGGTGCGCACAATCACATATGTTGCCAACGCAATCACAACCAACCCAACCCCCAACAGCAACCACGGCTTTCTGGGGCGCGGTGTTGCAAACGCAACCTCGGGCAATGCATCAGAATTGTCACCATCTAAATCTAATAAATCCAAATTTGTGTTTTCGTCGTTCATAAAAAACTCCCTTGTAAATTGCTTACAGGGGATATTATATCACAAAAAAAACATTATTCCAAATCGCAACCTTAATTTTATTTTGGCATATTTCCAAAATTTGGTGGCACAATCAATTTGTGATTTTGTTCAACGATTGGTTCAACCTCGCAATTACAGCACCCGGCCAGCGCACCAACCGTCACCACACACAATGTCCACATTAAAATTTTTTTCATATCTTTCTCCATTATTTTTTTAATTTGGGCAACAATTTTATAAAGGCATTTTGATTGCATCAACCATTTGTGCAACAAACGCATCCAACGGCATTACATCTTGGGATTCCACCCCCAACCGACGCAAAGTGACCGATTTATCCGTTTGTTCTTTTTCACCGACAACGGCGATAATTGGTGTTTTTGCCATTGACAGTTCGCGAATCTTATAATTGACCTTTTCGTCCCTTAAATCGGCACGTGCATAAACACCCGCGCCGCGCAAATCGGCAACAACCTTTTCTGCATATTCGCGATATTTTTCGGACACAGGCACCACAACGACCGGTTCCGGCGACAACCACAACGGCAAATTACCCGCATGATTTTCCAACAATATACCCATAAACCGTTCAATTGAACCAAACAATGCGCGATGCAACATCACGGGGCGATGTTTTTCACCATCTTCGCCGATATAAGAAATATCGAATCTTTCCGGTAAATTCATATCGACCTGGATAGTTCCACATTGCCACTCGCGCCCAATTGCATCACGCAAAATAAATTCCAATTTTGGTCCATAAAACGCGCCCTCGCCCGGATTTATTTCAAACGCGTATCCATGTGCCGTCAACGCATTTGCCAACGATTTTTCACACAAATCCCAAATTTCATCCGACCCAATGCGTTTTTCCGGCCGCGTGGACAGATAAATTTTAACATCCGTAAATCCAAATGTTTTATAAATATCCAAAATCAGTTTTAATGTATCGATACATTCTGCCTCCATCTGTTCCGGGGCACAAAAAATATGCGCATCGTCCTGGGTAAATTCACGCACACGCATCAATCCCATCAATGAACCTGATGCCTCATAACGATTGACCTTGCCAAATTCGGCCATACGCAACGGCAAATCGCGATAAGAACGCAATTCATTACGATAAATCAACACGCCGCCCGGACAATTCATCGGTTTAATACAGAACATACGTCCATCTTCGGTTTTGCCCGAATAATTATGCGCGCCATATTTTTCCCAATGTCCGGATGTTTCCCACAAAGACCGGTCCATAACACCGGGGGTGCAAACCTCGACATAACCGGCGCGTTCCTGACGGGCACGCATATACTCAATCAAGCGACGATAAATTTTATAACCCTTGTCATGCCAGAATACCGCACCCGGCGCAAATTCCGGTTCAAAATGGAACAAATCCATCTCGCGCCCCAATTTACGATTATCGCGTTTTGCGGCCTCTTCCTGCATTTTCAAGAAACTATCCAATTCATCTTTGCTGGCAAATGCATCAACATAAATTCTTTGCAGCATTTTATTTTTAGAATCGCCCTTCCAATATGCACCGGCAACCGCGCGAATTTTGAAACCGTCGCGTGGCAAATCTTTGGAACTTTCCACATGCGGCCCACGGCACAAATCCGTAAAGTCACGGAAAGTATAAATCGACAACGCCTCACCTGCGGCATCATATTCATTTAACCATTCCATTTTATATGGTTGGTCATGAAATAATTTCTTGGCCTCGTCTAAACTCACAATTCTTTGTTCGAATCGACCGTTTGATTTAATCAGTTCCCGCATTTCCCGTTCGATTTTTTCAAAATCTTCCTCGGAAAATCTGTAATCTGTATCAAAATCGTAATAGAACCCATTTTCAATAGCCGGTCCCCCCGCAAATTTAATTTCCGGATGCAATTTTTTCACCGCCGCCGCCATAACGTGTGCCAACGAATGACGAACCGTTTCAATTGGATAAGACATAACAACTAACCTTTTTTATCTGTATTTTTGTTTTTTAATTTGAAATTGATTTAGATTATAATACGCACAAAACATATGTGCAAATAAAATTACCGCACCCCCTTGGGGGTTGTGGTTGTCGTGGTTGTAAAAATGAACTTTTCAAAAATCATACATTTATAATAAAACAAAAACCGCCAAAAGTCAATAATCTTAAAGTTTGAATTTTGAAACAACACAAAAATATGATAAAATATACCCAAAAGCCCCAGGGAGAGATTTATGAGAAAATTATTATTTATTATTCCAATTATATTCGGCACATTTTGTATCAACCAATCATTTGCCGACGAGGTTGGCGACGCATTATTGGGTGCCGACACCGGTGGTGATTCTTGCACAAGAACGGAAAATATGGAAATATGCTATTATCAAAAGCCCGGCGGAACATCAGGCAATTCAACCGCATGCAACGACAAATCCGACGGCGACAATTGCACCAGCACAGGAACCCAAACCGCCAAATGTCAATATAATGGTGGCGACACATTACGATGCACTGCAAAAACATGCAAAGACGGATACCATTTATGGGTCACATCGGCACGTTCAAAAAAACCTGTAAAATCTTATGAAGATTACCAATCAAACGGTGTTTGTGTTCCCGACAATTGGTGCGAAATCCAGGGATGCCCCGATTGCAAATTACATATATTCCAGTCGCATAAAAAATCCGCCACCGATAAGGTTTGTTATAAAATAACCGCAACAAATACACAATCGGACAAAGAAACAAACCAATCAACCTTATCGGATACACCCGGTGATGAATCCGCACAACAACAGATAACTACCCCAACAATTTCAACTGATGGTACTGAACCCGACAACAAAAAAACCGATACCAATCAATCGAACACGGGTGGCATAACCGCCGAGGGCTACTGCACAAAAAAAAGCGGCTGTGCCACAACAACCATATTTGACCAGATTGACGATAAAATAAAATACCTGAACGACACAAAACTATCCGTGTGGCGCGATGCCGACGGCAATTTCAACACGGCACGCCTGGCATCTGATTCAATCGCGGGCGTGGTATTGGGCACCGCCGGTGGCGTCATCACCAGTAAAATTGTTAAAAAGAATCAAATTAAAAATGGATTTGAAGACCTGAAATGTACCATCGGTGGCCAGGTTGTCGCAACATACGGCGACGAATTCACCGTCGGTGTAAAATAAATACTGCCACAACTGAACTTTGCACTTCCGTTACCGCGGCGCGGTACCGCGACGGGCTGAAAACTGAACACTGTTAAAAATGGGCCGTTGGCCCATTTTTAACATATCGGTTTTGGAAAATCGATAATACTGCCATATAACACCGCAAAGAAAAAACACACCGTTCCACCAATCACAAACAAATGCCACAACGCGTGCGAAAACCGCATTTTCCGCCACAGGTAAAATATCACACCAATCGAATACGACAAACCACCCGCCAAAATAAACCACATACCACGCGCAGATATCGTTTCAATCATGGCCGGCAAAATCCAAATCAACGCCCATCCCATAATTAAATACAACGC
This sequence comes from Alphaproteobacteria bacterium UBA3635, assembly GCA_002373935.1. Taxonomy (GTDB): domain Bacteria; phylum Pseudomonadota; class Alphaproteobacteria; order Rs-D84; family Rs-D84; genus Enterousia. The sequence continues at coordinate 15,668 of DFKW01000012.1, forward strand.
AACCATCCATTTTGGTTGTCTTTTTGGACTTTTAATTTTCATAATCGCACCGAAAATAACAATCGCCCATAACACACCAAACATGGACCATCCCAACCCCATGTGATGACACCGATTTAAATTCACCAATAAAAACGGAGTATATGTTCCGGCAATCAATGCATAAATTGCGATACTGTCCCAAACCTCGAAAAAACACTCGCTGCGTTCACCAATCATCGCGTGGCACATCGTTGAACCAAAATACAATGTGAACATCGTCAACCCAAAAATTGAACACGACACAATTGCCCACACATTATGATACAGAACCGCATACGCCACCAACATTGCCAATCCCGCAATCGCCAATCCAATACCAATTCCATGTGTCAAAATATTAAAAAATTCTTCCGTGTGTGTCGATGGGCGCTCCCACCGGAACAAACCCGTAGATTGCAAGAAACGCAGCATCCGCGACGCTTCCTGGTTTTTTTTGACGGCCTTTAATTTTGTTCTGACCTCGTGTCTTGATTTTTTCATATTATTTTAATGCCCCCTGCACTCTTGATAAAACTCTTTTCTCTCCCATAACCTGCATAATTGAATATAAATCTGGCGTATTTGTGCGACCGGTTATTGCCACACGCAAATTCATTGCCACATCACCATTTTTAACACCCGCCGTATTTGCAATCGCAACAATCTTATTCCACCAAGTATCTTTATCATCATTGATATTAAATGTTGATAAAAACTCATTTAACAAATCGCGATTAAATTCAAAGTCACGGTTTGGTGTAAAAAATTCATCCCAAAAATATGCGACCTCGGAAAGTGTCTGACGCCATGTAATAAAATCTTTGCGTATGCGTTTTGGATTATCGCGCTCAATCGATAAAACACGTGTCAAATAATCAACATCTTTGACTTGCGCTATATGCATGGATTCTCCGTATTTTTGCGCCCAGGCAACAACATTATTTACCAAATCCGAAACAGACATCGTTGCGATATTTTCCTTGGCCCACCACTCTAATTTTTTCATATCGAACAACGCACCCGACATTGGAATTTTCTTTGGGCGAAATTCATATTCCCATATATTTTTCACCGCACCCTTTAATTTTGCCTCTTCATATCCAGACGCAATAATATTAAACAAATATTCCAACACCGCCGCAACCGGCCATCCGGACGCCAACAAATTTGCAACATTTGCCTCGGGGTCATGCCGCTTGGATAATTTGCGTTGTTTGCCGGTATCCGCATCAATCGTATCCAATGTTGATGTATGAATATATTGTGGCGGCGTCCACCCCATCATGCGAAACAACTGATAATGCAACGGCAATGACGACAACCACTCGGCCCCGCGAACAACATGCGTCGTTCGCATAAAATGATCATCGCACAGGTGTGCAAAATGATATGTCGGTAACCCATCATTTGATTTAATCAAAACCAAATCTTCATTATTTTCCGGAAAAGAAATTGACCCACGCACCGCATCCTTGCAAAAAATGCGTTGATTGGGATTGCCGGTTGAATACAAACGAATCGATGGAATCTCGCCTTTATCCAAATGCGCAATAATTTCATCATCGGTCAAATCCCTGTCGCGTGCAAATTCGCCATATATACCGGTTGGGAAACCCGCCGCCGATTGTTTTGCGCGAATTTCTTCCATATCAGCGGCCGTTAAAAAACAAGGATACGCCAATCCCCGCGCCAATAAATCCGCCGCCACCGAATGATAAATATCGCGGCGTTGCGATTGATAATACGGCCCATATTTTTCATCATTGTTATATTGCAAACCAAATTGCGCCAAAGAATCAACGATAATTCGAACCGCATCTTTAACCTCGCGCTTGGTATCTGTATCTTCGATACGCAACATAAAAACACCATGCGATTGTTGTGCCAATTTAGAATTGATTAAAACCTGGTACAAACCACCAATATGCATAAACCCGGTTGGGCTGGGTGCGAATCGGGTGACAAATGCCCCATCCGGCAAATCGCGTGGCGGAAATTTTTCCTCTAATTCCGATAAAGTATATTTGGGTTTTCCACCCAAAACGCGTTCAATTAAATCAGGTTTCAATCCGTTTCGCATTTTCGTTTTCCTTGTGTTTATAACAAACCGATTCTATACTAATTATATGGAAAAACAAGAAATAAGAACATTTGGTCGCCGACATGGCAAAAAATTATCGCCACGAAAATTATCGTTATTGGCGAATATTTTGCCGGCCATTTTGCCAAAAAACATCGAAAATGCCGGGAATTTAATTTTGGAAATTGGATTTGGCAATGGCGAACACGTGCGCGATTTGGCGATTCGAAATCCTGAATCTATTATTATTGGTGCCGAACCGTTTATGAACGGTGTTGCGGCATTATTATCGGCAATAACAACCGAATCGGACAACCAAATTATGGATGAATATAAACGCATCCGCATTTGGCCGGACGATGTGCGAAAAATATTACACGATACAAATTTGCGCTTTAACGAAATTTGGGTTTTGCACCCTGACCCCTGGCCCAAGGCCAAACATGAAAAACGCCGTTTATTAAACGCGGATTTCTTGAATTTATTGGGAACAAAACTGGCACCACACGGACAAATCATCATCGGCACCGACCATTGGGAATATTTCGATTGGATATCACAACAGGTTAAAAAAACCGCGCTATGTGCATCGTTTCCGCCAAAATCTAAAATTCATACACGATATGCGGAAAAAAATATGGCGGGAACAACCGAACCAAAATATATGATTTTAACAAATCAGTAATTCACCCAAAAATATAATTTATCTAATAAATCGGGTCGCATTTTTGCAACCAAACGATACACTTGTTCGGCGCGCGAAAAACTGACCCCTAACATAATATGCAATTCCATATCTGGCGACGCATCCCACGCATCCAACGCGGCATAAACCCGCCCCATAAAATCAGATTTATCCCCCGTGTCCGTTGTCAACACCAACAACAGCGATGTCGCACGCAATTTTTTCAAATTTACAAAAACATTTTCCCAATCCAACGGCCAAATTTCAAACACATCCAACCCCACAGACAATTGTTTGTTAAAAAACAAATCGTCCCGCACCGGCAACATTAAATCGGCGAATCGATCCAAATCAGTTAGTTTAACAATCACATGTGCGCCATCTGCGCCCTGTTTAAAAGATGATTTTATATCAACAGACATCGCCGCAACCGCATCCGCCCCGGACGACATCAAATAAAATCGTGGTATAATTTTTATATTAAACTTTTCCACCCACGGCCACAAAACCGACACATCACGTGACACAACCGACAACGCCGGCACATGCACATCAACGGCATTTTCCGCCGCACCCGCCAATTCGGCCGCATCGACATTATCACCCAGCCACCAAGACACTTTATCGGCGACATCTTTATTTTCAAAAATATCTGTTATGTTTATCATTGTCCTTTTTACTTTATCACAAATATGATATAATTAAAACAAATGAAATTACACGAACGCATAAATTATATTTTACTGGGAACACTATGGTGCATGGCCATGGTGCTGGGGTTGGATTTTTGGTTAAACACGGTATATAATTTTAATATGTTTTCATCCGCCCATTGGGCATACATCGCCACCGCCCAGGCCGCCGGCCAACAAATCGCCACCGGATTTTACATTGCGATTACATTTGCAATCGTATTGGGTATATTCGGGCTATATATGTTATTCCGTCCGCGTTTCCGGAAAATAATATTACCAAAACCGGAACCTGCGCCATTGCCAGCCCATGATATTAACCCATCTACGGATAACATTGTCACACCAACAGAACAGGCGCCCGTTGAAAAAATGCCGACTATCGAACGACCGCCACACCTGCATATACAAATGAAAAATTCACCACGCGTGATGCCACAACAAACAAACACAACACAAAACACTTTACCACAAAAAACCGAACCACAAAAACCGCGCTATATGCATGAAATCCGGGAAATTTTTGAAAAAAATAATTATATTGTTTTAGGTCCAAAAAAAATATCCAACACCGACATTTCATTGATTGCATTGGGGGCGGACGAAACATTATGGTTGGGTGCATGTGACATATCACACGAACAAATGGCGGATGTAATTTTGGCTTTTCAATCTGTATTCAGTGAAACATTACAAGACATTGAAATCGACATAAACGCATTTATAATAAACCCAACGGATAATGATACGGTGGAATCTATTTTGGATTTTGCATCATTGGATGAATTATCAAATACAATAAATGACAATCCAAACAGCGAACCCGACAATGACGAAGATTCCGATAATATGGACGCATTTCGCGGGTATATTGAAACGGTAATAACATACCTGGGGAACAAATAATGAAAATATCTGAAACGGCGGCAATTGCAAGAATATCAGAACTGGGGATGGATGACATGCCACTGGTTGAATACACGCCGCGCGCAACACAATTACCACCCGATTGGTTTCATAAATATCACGAATTGGCACATCAATTTATGGAAACATTGACTGATTGTGCAAGTGAATTGGCATTTATGAATTTATCACAAAACGAATTTATGGCATTGGTTACGGGACGCGCATTACCACGCAACACATCAATCCGGTGGCGCATACCAATCACAATCGGCGGTAAATTATCCATCGACAATATGTTTTTATGCCGAACATTTCCACACTCGCACAGATTGGACAGATTTTTAATCGAACAATCTGGCAATGAAACAATATGGTTGCCGAACCCGGCACACGCCATATACATCACAACACACACCGCGAGTGGCGGTGCGGGCGGCAACGCAACATCGGACCGATTGGCCCAAATGGCCTCACAAATAGCCAACGACAATTCTTTGGGGTAACATAACATGAATATGGACGAATTTTTATCCAACATAAAAACCAAAGGCGCACTTATATGGGGTCCATCAAACGCCCGCGCCATTGAATTTGCAAATTCAAATCTGCAGCAAAGAAAATGCGCAATGTTACCCAATCAAATCATCAGTTTATATATGAAAACCGCCGGAATAAATATGGGAACCGGTTATATGTTTGGGCCATCAGAATTACAAAATGGCGCAAATTTTCCAATACCATCAATCGTAGAAATCAACGAAGAATTGCGCAACATCCCGGCATTAAAAAACAAAACTTTATTTGCACGAAATGATTTGTTTTGGTTTGCATTTGATGCATTCGGCACATATTACATGTTAAACAATTTGAACGGCAACATTTTGCGCCAATATGATGATGTATACCGTGCATTATATGATTGTATGATGGGGGGAAAATTATAAATGAAAAAACTATCTGTATCATTGTCGGGACATCAAACCAGTGTATCATTAGAACCCGAATTTATCGCGGAATTGATGCACCTAGCACGAATTCAAAATAAATCTATTGCATCGATAATATCCGAACTGGACCAAACGCGTGCACCCAACACAAACCTGTCATCGGCAATCCGCGTTTGGATATTAAAAAACGTTCACAAATAAATTTTACTTATCTTTATCGGCCCTATATGCAATAAATCCGGCAAAAAACGCAACCAAGAATATTATAAACATCCACGCATCACGTCCCAACATACGATACAATGTCATATGCGAACCATGTACAACACCATCCAACACACCGATTTCACCGACCGGTAATTGTGATATAATCGAACCATCGGCACCGACAAAAGCACTGACCCCGGAATAATTTGCGCGAATAACCGGCACACCCGATTCAATGGCCGCCCGACGCACCATATCCAGGTGTTGATACGTTCCCGGTGTCTTTCCAAACCAAGTATCATTTGTAATATTTATTATTGCATCAACACCCGATTGTTTAACCACCGCATCAGAAAAAATAATTTCATAACACACCGCCGGAGCAAATGCAAAATTTCGTCCCGATTTACCATCCACAGACATAACCTTTGCACCATCACCCGCAGTTAAATTCGCCGGTGCCGGCACAAATTTAATTGGCCCATATTCACCAAACGGCACCAAATGCGATTTATGATACACATCCAACATTGCACCATCCGCACCAGCCACAACCAAAGAATTATACACGCGCCCGTCATCAAATACCGTTGCGCCAACCGCCACCGGCTTTTGCAACGCACTTGCAATCGGCATAACATCGTCACGCAACAACACGAACGGATACGATGTTTCCGGATACACAACAAAATCAACACTTGATACATCACCCGCCAATTTTATTAAATCAGAAACTCTATTTTTTGCCTGATTCAATGCATCCACACGCGACAGAGAAATCTTTTTTTGTTGTGTTGTCGCGGGCTGAACAATTCGCACCACAATCGAATCATCACCCAAACCCGACAATTTAATATTATTATGCGCACCGATAATTCCACCAGCCAACAACAACACAAAAAACACAATCACCCATCGCAACACGCGATTTCGCCGTTCAGATAAAAATTGCGCAATACTGGCAGTCAAACCAATAATAACAAAAGTCAACCCCAACGCCCCAAACACCGACATAGAATTAGCAACAATCGGATACGGCAACATAATATTCGCAATTGGATTCCATGGAAAACCGGTCAACAACCACTCGCGCAACCACAAAACAGATGTCCACGCACCGGCAAACAAAATCGGTTTTGCCCCAGATTTTATGTATATACACGACGTCAATACAAACGGAATTGTAAATATAACCGCGCCAACAATACCGATACCTATTAAACCCGGCACCGTCCATATTGCAAACTGACGAGCCAATTCCGGTACAACATAAATCGAATGCAGAGTCCACCAAAACATCGATATCGCATACATTGCACCAAACGGCACCGCACGCCACCACGCACGCCAAAAACCAATCCGCCCCACCCCGGAACACAACAGCCAATACGCAACACCGATTGATAATACCGTCAACCACCACAAATTAAATGGTGCAAACCCAAATGCCGCAATTATACCCAATACCGTCAAAGCCACATATTTCCACCATGGAAACACAACCTCGTCTGCATAGGGATTTTTTATCCCCAGTTTTTTCAAAACCTTTATTTCTTTACCTTCCATCACGCGCGCCTGGGCATCGGTCAAATGATCATATCCCAATAAATGAAACATACCATGCACAACCATATGCGTCGTATGCGCCTCCACAGAAATATTTGCATCTGCCGCCTGGGCCATAACAGTATCTAGTGATATATAAATATCACCCAGTAAAATATCATCCCCCAATTCAAACGATAAAACATTGGTTGGTTTATCAATATTGCGATACATTTTATTCAGCGCATGAATTTCGTCGTCATTGGTCAAAGTAATTGAAACCTCGGCATCGCTGTATTTTTTACCAACGACCATATTCGCGATTTTTTCAAAATCGATATTATATTTTTTCCACCGTTTATCGTTATAATTCACACAGACCTTCATTTTTCATAACCCCAAATTTTAATCTTTATTTCGTCCAAATAAACTTTTAGCAAACCCAGATGTTTTCACAGTTTTTTGTTGAACCATTTTTGTTGCGTTTTGTAATTTTTTCCGACCACTATTATTCAAATTATCTAATCTTGATTGCGCCACAGTATTTCCCATTTGGGCGGCTTTTTTATAACTCTTTTTTGCCTTGGCAAACTTACCCATATTTTCATACGCCAACCCCATATTAAAACAAGACGCCGACATCGTTTCATTATCACCGATTTCCATCGCCCGCTCAGACATCTCAACAGATTTTTCATAATCGCCACAATGAATATATGTAATTGCCAAATCATTAAACAAATTCGGACTAACACCTTCTAATTCTATAACCTTGTTAAATCCAATCAGTGCCGAATCCCATTTTTCTTGCCTGTAATCTGCCAATGCGGCCTCGTAAATATGTTGACGACGATTGGCACCATACAAAAACAAATCCACATCCGCACAATACGCAAACACGTCATCACGATATTTATCAGATTTTTGAACAACCTGGCACACGGTCATACCATTTGCCACAACACCATTACAAATAACACTTTTTGCACGCTTCAATGTAGATTTTGAAAAATCATGTTTTAATTTATCAAAATAGTTATTTGCATACGACACCGCCCCAGACCGTCTGCAATCAATTTGAACACCAAACATATCGCTACAATAATTATCAACATCCAATAACAACAATATTTCATGCACACGGCGCGATTTTAGTCCCGGGAAATTTTCCAACCGTTTTACATCGACCGCATCATCAACATTTAATAAATATTTTGCCCATGCCGTTCTGTCACCCGGATGCGCAACAATATATTCACAAAAATTCTTGCAACACTGTGGCGAATTAAATAACACAGACGCAATCACCGTTAAATCACGTGGGGTCAATTCTATATTTGTTCCCGCCAAAATATCACACATATATTTATTAAACGCGCGACCACCATCCATATAAAAAAACCAACCGGCAATTCCATCATAAACCTCGTTATCGGTCAACGGACGCGGCGCGCCTGATTTTGTTTTTGGATATTTTTTATACATCGCGGATGCCTTGGCCCACGATGTTGATGTAAAATCATACGGATGTTCGGCATCCGGCACATAATATAAACCCACCGCCAAAGTATTTTTATCACCATTTATATAATCACAAAACCAATCTGTTCTGTAATTTTCGGTTGAAAACAAAACCGCCTGGGTGTATGCGAAATTATCCATCACCGCCCGTTTTACAGATTGCCTGTCGGTCATTTTTATTTTTTTACCCAATTTATCTTTGATTTGTTTTCTTTTATCCACAACATCAAAAGACACGGTATTTGCATCTGTTGCCGGACATGATTTTACCTTTGCTTCTTGTTGCCGACCGGTTGATATAATATCTTTATCTGATTTTTTACCCAGGCCATTTACCCCACCAATCAGCATCCCCAACATTGCCCACCAAATTGCCAATGCCGATAAATTTGGATTTTGTTTAACAAACGATTGAAATCTTTTTTCATTTCCGTCTTTGTCATGTCCAACCCGGATTTCAGACAATTTTTTTTCTAATCGACGCATTACTTTATTATCCAGCGCAACGACGCGTCCAATTTGCATCATAAATTCAACCAATCCCATACCGACCAACGCCGAACCTTTGATAATTTTTTTTGTTTTAGTTGGCGTATCAATATCAGCGACATGTTTTATTTTTTTACGCACAAACTTAATTGGCTTTGCAACCGCGTTGCGATATTTTTCGGTCATAGTTTCCCCCCCATAAATTATTTATGTCCCAACCCAGATTTTTTTGCGATTTTCGACCGCACACGTGCATAGTTCGGTGCAACAAACGGATAATCATCCGGCAAATCCCATTTTGCACGATATTGCGCCGGCGTCATATTAAAACGCCGTTTTATATACCGTCGCAACATCACATGCCACGTGCCATCTTCCAAACATTGTATTTTATCAGGCCGCACAGAATCCGCAATTTGCTGGGGCGAAACAGATGCCCCACGCAGTGTTGCCCGCGCGGCATTTACCGCGTCAACCATCGATAATTTTGGATTATTCGCCATCGCCGCCGCCGCCAAATTGGCAACCGCCAGTGTCCACTCGTTATTATTTTTTATACTATTTACCATTTGCCAAAAAACCTTTTATTTACTACAATTATACCACAAATAAACAACAAGTAAAATTAAAGTAAAACAAAATATGAAAAACGAAACACGCCCTTTGGCCGACCAAATGCGTCCTGAAACAATCGATGAAATTGTTGGGCAATCCAATTTATTGGGCGAAAATGGATTGATTCGTCGCATGGTTGATAATCAAAAACTATCAAACATTATTCTGTGGGGACCGCCGGGATGCGGCAAAACAACAATCGCCCGCGCATTGGCGCATACCGTTGACATGGACTTTGTTCCAATGTCCGCCGTATTTTCCGGTTCGGCGGATATTAAACGCGCGATGGATGCCGCCCGCATGAATCGCGATATCGGCCGTAGCACACTGTTATTCATCGACGAAATTCATCGATTTAACAAAACCCAACAAGATACATTATTGCCATATTTGGAAGACGGCACGGTTGTGTTCATCGGCGCAACCACCGAAAACCCCAGTTTTAATTTAAACAACGCGTTGCTGTCGCGTTGCCATATTGGGGTATTGACGGCATTGGGCACCGACGATTTAATGGTTTTAATCGAACGCGCCGAAAAATTTTTGGGCAAAAAATTACCACTGACCCGTGATGCAAAAATCCACCTGGCACAAATGGCGGACGGCGACGCACGATTTTTATTAAATACCATTGAATACATCAGCAACGCAAATTTCAAACACGACCTGGACAATGATGCGTTAGACAACGCAATACAAAAACGTCCACCATTGTCGGACAAAACCGGTGACGAACATTATAATTTAATATCTGCGGTGCATAAATCATTGCGCGCATCCGACACCGACGCGGCGTTATATTGGGTTGCCCGTATGATGACATCGGGCCAGGACGCAAAATACATTTTCCGTCGCCTTACCCGATTCGCAATGGAAGATGTGGGCTTGGCGGACCCGAACGCATTATCTGTTGCAATCGCCGCATGGAACGCATACGAAAGGTTGGGCAGTCCCGAAGGCGATATCGCATTGACCGAGTTAGTTGTGTATTTGGGCACCGCCCCAAAAAGCAACGCATGCGACCGCGCAATTCACGCATCATATAAATCTGCGCATGACACGGGCAGTTTGCCCCCACCCAAAAACATATTAAACGCACCAACAAAAATGATGAAAAATATGGGATACGGTGCGGGATACATATACGAACCGGACACCGCATTGGGTTTTTCGGGTCAAAATTGTTTTCCCGAAAAAATGCAACGCACACGTTTTTATACGCCCGTCGAACGCGGATTTGAACGCGAAATAAAAAAGCGTATTGATTACTGGGACGGTTTGCGCGAAAAATTAAACAAAAAATAAAAAGTGCCAAATGGCACTTTTTATTAAAACAAAATATTCAAATACAACCCGACGGTTGATTCTGATTTTTCCCACTCGTACGCGTATGTTGCGCCATATTGCGTGCGACCAAATTGTTTAACCAATTTTAATTTTAACCACTCGCGATCAAAATCGTCGTTTGTCGCAACACGCGCCGTAAATTCGGCACCCGCACGCCAACCGTCAATCATACGGAAATAAACCTCGGGGATAAAATCGATATACGACATACCACGCGTATCATCAAATACCCATGTTGATTTAACCGTTCCGGCCAAAGTCAGACCTGCCCATTGGCGTCCCACACGCAGTCCGGCAAAATAACTGGATTTTGCAAAGTCCGGTTCACGCACATGACGATTTCCGGCAAACCGCGCACCGAACAAAACATCCGTTGACACACGCGCCGAATTATCATCCGCCAATCCCGCACGATATACGCCACCCAATTCAATACTGGAAAAACCGCGTTCTTTGCGCGCACGCACAAAATCAAATTGATAATGCACATTTGCATTTGCCATCAACCGATTATTCAGACCATATGAAAACGATTGTCCCAAACGCAATAAATCATTTCCGTATGTCGCATCTGTTGTCGATAACAAATGTTCGGTATCCAACATATACAATGGGTCGGATGTATCAACCGACAACATTTCACCCGCATCTGCGTACGCGGCATGACACACACATACCGCGCACAATGCACTATATAACCATTTCATATTTTATTACCTTTGGCGCATTAAAATTGGAATATAACCTGGGCACCCACAGACCACTCGTGCGGTTTGGATATTTCGACATTATATGTCGTCGCCGCGTTCCAATTGTCCGCCGTCAATGGCAAATTACCCGCATACAAATCTAAAACTTTACCTTTGGCACTGTCGTAAATTGATGTTTTCGCATACAGGTTCAACGCGAACCAATCATTTGGTTGCCAACCGAACGCACCCTTGATAGACGCCTGGTTATGCCAATCATAAAAACCGTACATACCTTCGACATTTAATGTCCAATCTTCGGCGAGTACCGTCCATACACCGGCACCCAATTCACCCATGAATAATGTTTTATCTGCATCACCATATTTCAACATTCCCCACGACATTTCTTCTGGAACTTCCATATAATCGCCATAGATGTCACCCTCCATGTCAACAATCCATGCGCGTCCCAAACCATAAATTGTAGATGTTGCAACCTTATACCCCAGCTTTAAATCACCGATAAAGTAATCAACGCCATGTTTTTGATGTTCGTAATATCCGGACAAAGTAGAAATCCATTTATCGTTATCAACGATACGACCCTGGATACCCAAACCATACAAATTCAAATCATCGTTTTTGTATTTATCTTGGTCACCGGTAGAATTTGTCCATGTCAATTTATCCCAGTTATATTTTGCCATACCCTGGATTGCGATACGGTCGGTCAAACCGAAACTGATATCTTCTTTGAGGGACCATTCAGTCAACTTTCTGTCCACATCGGCAAATTTATATTTACCCTGCATATATTCCAATGTTGTGACCGAACCAAATTGACCCTGTAACGGTTGATAAAACGGATTTGCCAAGAAATATTTGCGTTTCGCCGATTTATACACATCCCCCGGCACATATGTACGTTTAGATGTCATAACCGGTGCCGTTTTGACATATCCCGATTCCATATTGTCATACATGCCCGAACGCGACACAGTGTGATGCGCCGCCGAACGGACGCGCGAATCCGAATAAGAATCATACGAACTGCGGTTTATTTTGATTGTATCACCATCCGCATTACGCATATCGATACTGGAATACATAGAACTGCGTGACGAGGCCGCCGACGCATCCAACGCCGCAACGCAACCCAACACCGCACAAAAACCAAATAAATTTTTTTTCATTAAAAACTCCTTTTCTACCCGGATTATAACACAATTTAATAATCTATAAAAGCCCAAAATTACAATTTTACAAAATGATTAAAATACGCAAAACCACACAAATTCTGTCCCAAAGATTATAACGACGAGAAATAAAATAATATTTCCACAACTGAACTCTGCACTCTGCAATCGCGGCTCGCCTTTTGGCGAGACGGATGAACACTGTAAACTGTAAAATAGTTATAACGGTATAGATGCGCGGTTGTTTGCGAGTGCAGTGTACAAAACGTACATAAACGAGCAAACAACAAGCAGATATGCCATTATAACTATTTTACAATATGTGGCGTTTGTTATTTGCGTCAGGCGCACTCACCACCCCCTCTTGTTCCATACGTTCCATAAATCCGGCGGCCTTGTTATAACCAATGCCCAAACGCCGCTGTATGTATGAAATAGTGGGCTTTTTATCACGCAAAACAATCTCTTTGGCCTGGGTATATAAATCACCATCTTTGGCGGCTTTGGTTTCTGCGGCCGATGGCGCCCCAGATGCACCACCCTCTTCATCCGCGATATCTGTGACACCGGCGGCATATTCGGGTTCCGCCATATTACGCAAGAAATCACCAATGCGTGTCAATTCTTCGTCCGAAATAAATGCCGCATGGATACGCACAGGAACGCGGCCCGCCTCGCTGAATAACATATCACCCATTGCCAGCAATTGTTCTGCGCCCTTTTCACCCAATGTGGTCATAGAATCAATCACACTGCGCGCCTGGAACGAAACACGTGTCGGGAAATTCGCCTTGATAACACCGGTAATTGTTGTGGCGTCCGGCCTCTGGGTTGCCATAACCAAATGGATTCCCGCCGCACGCGCCTTTTGTGCAATGCGTTGAACACACGCCTCGACCTCTTTGCGTGCCAAAGACATCAAATCTGCAACCTCGTCAATAATTATCACGATATACGGCATATCGGACAAATCAACCTCTTGGGTTTCAAACAGTAATTCACCGGTCTCTTCGTCCGTTCCGACCGCAACCTGTTGAGTGATTTTTTCACCCGCCTCGCGCTTGGCGGCAACAATTTCATTATAACTTTCGATATTGCGTGCGTTCACAACTTGCAATTGTTTATAACGTTCCTCCATTTCACGCACCGCCCATTTCAATGCATTCACAGCCGCCGCCGGGTCTAATTTTACAATCGGCGTAATCAAATGTGGTATGTCATCCCAGAATCCAAAATCAACACCTTTTGGGTCAATAATAATCAGTTTGCATTTATCCGGTGTAAAATGATAAACAATCGATGTGATAATCGTTTGCACGAATACAGATTTACCCGACCCCGTGCGTCCGGCAATCAACATGTGTGGCATTTTTGCCAAATCAAAATACATTGGGTTTCCACCAATATCCACACCCAACGCCAATGGAATTTTATAACGTGAATTTACAAATATATCGTTTTCAATCAGTCCACGGAACCGCACCGTTTGGCGTTTCAAATTCACCATTTCCACACCAATCAGTTGCGTTGACGGAATATGCGCAATACGAATATTTTCCGTCGCCATGGCACGTGTCATATCCTTTACTGTTTTTGTCACATCGGCGATTTTTGTTCCGTCATCTGGCATAAATTCATACAGTGTCACAATTGGTCCGGGCCGAATACCGGTGACAGTTCCATGCACATTATATTGTGCAAAATGCACCTCCATCGCTTCGGCGTTGCGTTTTAATTCCGGTGTCACAATATTTTTCCCAAATACAGATTTTTCCAAAAACGCCGGATCCGGCAATTCATATTCAACAACCGCATCGGCACGCGCCACACGACGCACGGTGCGTTTTTTCTTTGGCTTTTCTTCAACCTCGGGCTCGTCGGTCTCCTCTTCTGCCTCGGTCTCTTCTTCTTCATCTTCTATATCTTCACGCATGGGCAAAATATGAAACGCCGACAACACCCATCGAATTGTTCCCCACGCGATTTTTGCCACGCGCACAACATAAGACCATTTTATATTCAGCAACACCCCCGCCATCCACAAAAAACCAACAAAAGACAAAACACCAAACGCAATTTGCCAATTACCAACCAACGCACCAACATCCGCCGACACAATTGCGCCCAACATACCACCAAACGATGAATTTGGCACCAACATCCCCAAACCCATACATCCCATACACAGTGCGATAAACCCACGCAAAATATTATATTCCGGGGTGGCTTCGTCATTTCGTCCACCGATAAAATATACCCCGCCACGCATCAGGCATAAAAACAAAAACATCATCGGAATAAATCCGAAAACATATCGCATAAACGCGATAAAATTACCCATTATTCCATGACTGCCAAATGTACTGGAAACGGCCCAGCCATCCAAATACGGGTTATGAAACACCGCCGCCAAAACCGCAAACACACCAAACACAAACATACACCCGCCCAACAAACGCCAGGCCAAGTCCTTTAACGCCCCAGATAACTTTTCCGGTAAAAATCTTGATTTTTCACTCATACCCCGATTATACCATAAAAAATCCTAAAATTAAAGGGAGTTCAAAATAAAAACCGACGAAAATTCGTCGGCATTATTTATTTTATCCGTCGCACAATCGACAATACAAAATCGGCGGCAACCATACCAATAAACGCACCCAACAAAACATCTGTTGGCCAATGCGCACCAATCGCCACACGCGACAAACCAATTAAAATTGCCAATCCCCATGTTAAAATTTTGAACCGCGGCATCAACATCCCCAACATAACCAAACCGGCAAACGATAATGCGGTATGTCCTGACGGCATGGAATTAAATGCCCACTCAAATGTTCCGGGGAAAAACCCGACAATTCCAAATTCATCGAAAAATATAGGACGCGCACGACCAATTATAAATTTCAATACCTCGACAACAATACCCGACAAAATCAACGAGCAAAACACCAAAAACGCATTACTGTTTTTCAATTTCGCATACGCATCCCGCGTCAGAAATTTTATATTAAACCAATGCATATGCGTTGTCGGATCATTTCGCAAATCATAAGTTTTTTTCAAATACATCACAATTGTTGCCAAACCAAAAACAATAATCCAAACCTTGGCATCGAAAATATTTGCGAACCAACGCCACGCGACATAATTATATTGCGTCAAAAATAAATACATCGGGATATCATACCATAAAACACCCAACACGATTGCCGCCATCACAACCAATGTCGCCACAATCAAAAGTTTCCACCGAAGAGTATTTTGTTTTGAAATAAACATCATCACCACCCTATTCTGCAATCAGACGATTATAAATCACTTTATCTGTTAAAATTTTTGTTGCAACCGCAGACGCCATCATATCTTCATCATCACCACTAGAAAACATTGGGCAACCGCGACGCACGGCGGCAACATCGATATTTTTATTTTTGTTAAAATCTTGAATATTAAAATCGTTATTTATTACATTTACAAAGAACGCATTTTGCTGGCGCGATGAACGAATATTCGACAAACACACAATCGGGAACACACCACGCGAATCCAATGACATCCCCGCACCCGATTTAATAGATTTATTTAACAATTCCAACGCACCACCATTTGATAAATCAATATGACTTGCAATACGCGCAGACCCGGCGGTCGGTGTTCCAACCAACACCCCGCGATTGTTTTCATAAATCGACGACGCAATCGCCTCGGGCGTGCCACGGGTCGTATTTGATATCAACACAACAACCGGTGCATCCGTCGCGGCATCACCTCCGGGCACATACTCAACATCTTCGCCGGCGGTCTGACTGACGCGCATGATGGGTTTTGCACCCAAAAACAACCCCGCCAATTTTGTCGCAGATTTCGCATCCACACCCGACGCCGCACGCAAATCTAAAATAATCCCGGTGGCGTTTTGATATTTAGACAATGCCTCGTTCACAATATTGACGGCATTATCGGTCACATCGTTCACAATAATTTCCAAAATACCACCATTATCAATTGGACGGAAAATAATATCCGCATCGGTCAAAACAATCGTCGCGCGACGCAGAACAACACTGCGATTACCCGTTGGTGTCAGCAAATGTAATTTTGCCGTTCCACTGTTTAACCCTTGGAATACGATGTTTAATTCTGCATCTGACATATCGCGCACATTTTTTCCATTTATCACATCAATCAAATCATATTGATTGATTCCCGCCGCATCTGCCGGCGAACCGCCGATAATTGACCCGACACGGAAATTACCGCGTTCGTCGCGCCATCCAGAAATACCAACACTGGTCAAAATGCGATTGTTATTATTTGTCATCAATTTTTGTTTTGGAATATATTTACCACTTTCATCAATACCCTGCATCAATGCATCAAACGCGCGCTCGTAAATTTCATCCGTTCCTAACGCCGCCAACGCATCATCCCGGTCGCGCATTTTATCAATCAACGCAGTTGTGATTTTACCATACCCCACCCAATCACCCGCGCGTGGTTGTGCAAAATTTCCAACAATAGAATCACGCCACACCAAAATAATACGGTCATCTGTCGCCGCCAGATGTGCATGCGGACTTAAATTTTCTAAACTTTCAATCACGACACCAATGTTTTTACCACCCCATTGCACAGAATCCAATTTTTCATAAATTTCTGCGAATGTTCCAACCGCGGCATCATCGACACCGACATCGGCGCGCGCGACACATACGGTCAATGCTATTAGCCCTGAACAAATTATTGTTGATATTTTCATGCGCGCCCTCCTTTGCATCGACCGCCCGTGTTTAATATTTTGTTTCGCGTAAATTAAAGTGATACAAAATAACATTAGAAATATAAATCGATGTCAGTGTTCCCATCACAACCGAAAAAGTCATTGCAATTGCAAAATCACGCAACATCAATCCACCAAACGCATATAAACCGACCATCGCCAAAATTGTTGAAATACTGGTCATCAATGTTCGGCGCATCATTTCATTGACCGACAAATCAATTAAATCATCCATCGGCATTTTGTGATATTTATTTATATTTTCATCAATTCGGTCATAGTTCACGACCTTGTCATTAATAGAATACCCAATACCCATCAAAATAACCGCGATTGCCGTTTGGTTAAATTCCAACCCGGTGATTGAAAAGAACCCAAACATCAACACAAAATCCAACACCAACGACACAAACGAACCAACCGCATAACCGCCGCGATACCGAATCCAGATATAAACACTCATCAACACGAACGAAACCAACACCGCCAAAATACCACCGCGTATCAGTTCACCACCAATTTTTGGTCCAACAATTTGCACCTGGGAATAAGAAACATTGTCGCCCAAAATATTTTTAATTTGTGCCACACGTTCGTTTTGTTGTATGTCCGTCGAACCCTTGGGCAAACCGACACGCACCAAAATTGCACCATCATCCACAGATTGCAATTCGGGTTTAAATTCCGCCAACGCGGCACGCATTTTATCAATGGTGTAATCCGCGACAATGGGTTTAACCTCCATCGATATACCACCCGAAAAGTCAATACCATAATTTAATCCACGAAATATTAAACACAAAACCGACAATACAACCAATGCACCCGATATCCAATACGATAACTTGCGATATTTCATAAAGTGTAAATTCATCTGAGCCATCCTTAAATTATTTATTTCTAACAAATCCAATCTTTTTATTTTTGCCATGCATGTACCAATCAATCAACACGCGCGACAACATCAGACATGTAAACAATGTTGTTATCACACCAATTGATAATGTCACGGCAAACCCACGAATCGGACCCGCACCAAACTCAAACAAAATCAGCGAACAAATCAAATTCGTTAAATTACCATCCATAACCGTTTTGACCGAACGGTCAAATCCCATATCAACCGCACGCAGTGTTGGCACACCGGCACGAACCTCGTCCCGGATGCGTTCATACGGCAAAATATTTGCGTCCACCGCCATACCCAATGTCAAAACGATACCCGCAATACCCGGCAATGTCAGTGTCGCCCCAAACAATGCCGACACACCAACAATCATCGCCAAATTTACCAACAACACCACATCGGCGATAAAACCAAATATGCCATATACCATTATCATAAACAGCACGATAAACATCACGCCAACCGCCGAACCGATTTTACCCGACGCAATCGTATCCGCGCCCAATCCCGCACCAACCGTGCGTTCTTCGATAACAACCAACGGCGCCGGCAATGCACCACTGCGCAACAGAACCGCCAAATCTTTGGCGCCTTGTAATGTAAATCCACCGGAAATTTGTCCGCGCCCACCCGGTATTGGTTCACGAATATTTGGTGCCGACAAAACCCGTCCATCCAAAACAATCGCAAACCGTTCGTTCACATGTTCGGTTGTCAATTTTGCAAACCGACGCGCACCCGACGCATCAAACACAGTTGTCACAACCGGCATATTATTTTGGTCAAAATCTGCCTGGGAATCTTTTAATGATTCACCCGACACTTCAACCCGTGAATAAACAGGCACCATTTGCGACGGATTTTCCATATATGGCAAAAACATTGTGCCACTTGGCGCATGCCCAGACGCCAATTGTTCAGGCGACACATTTTCATTTACCAAATGAAAAGTCATCTTGGCCGTTTGTCCAATCAATTCTTTGATACGTTCCGGATTATCCACACCGGGTAATTGCACCAATATATATTTACCACCCTGGGATTGAATAGACGGTTCTTTGGTTCCCAACGCATCAATACGACGACGCACGATTTCAATACTGCGCGCCAACGCATCGTTTATCATTTCTTGTTTTTGCTTTTCCGTATATGCGATACGCACGACATTGCCCGACGACGACACATCCACCGCCGTCCCCAGCACCGATTTCAACCGTCCCTTGGCACGGGAAACATCATCGGCATCACGGACATTTAATGTAATAACACCATCCGCATTACGCAGGTTTGAAAAACGAATAATTCCGCGCGAACGGTCAACCAAAGCCGAGCGCACCTCGTCATACAATTGAACCGATTTATCAACAAACATTTGGTCGGTATCAACCTCTAATAATAATTGTGCACCACCCTTTAAATCCAATCCCAAATTTATTGGATGCATCCACGACGGCAAAAACCGCGTCGTTCCCGGAAACATTGTTGGCACCGCCAACAAGACACCAAATACTGCAACAAAAACAATTGCCAGTTTTTTTAACATAACGATACCCCACACTATTTTGATTCAACACCCGCCACGGCATTTTTGTTCACTTCGACCACAACACCATGTGCGATTTCCAATTCAATCGATTTTTCATTTATTTTTTTGATTGTTCCATAAATGCCACCCGCCAAAACGCGATTACCAACCTGCAGTGAATCAATCATTTTTTGATATTCTGCCATGCGGCGTTTGGCCGGACGCACCATAATAAAGTAAATAATACCAAACACAACCGCGCAATACACCAACATTCCAAACCAACCGCCGGCCTGCCCTGCGGCGGCATCACTTGTCATAACATTTGCCATATCAACTGTATTTTCCATCAATTTCTCCTTTTGATTATGTGTGAAACATAGACAAAAAACCGCCCAAAGTAAAGAAAAAATTGCCAAAACCCAACATAACACAAAACAAAAAAATTCGGCACGGGGATTCCCCCATACCGAACAAAAGCAGATAAACAAATATTTTTTTAATTATATGTACAATTCGTACCGTTTGCGTCACACGCCCCCTGGATTTTCAACCACACACGGTCACCTTCCGTGTTCGTATGATTACCCGTTGTCACATAACCACATGGCACACCCGTTGTGCAATTACCACCATTTCCCGGTGTCACCAATTTATCACGTTCCAAAGCCGCGATATTTGCCGTATTCGCCGTGATTGTCTGTGTCCCCGCCGCGGGCAAACTTCCAACCGCCACAGAACCAATATCCGGACTGGTATTTCCACGCGCGGTATTTAATTCATTTGTTTGTGGAATAACACCCTTGCGATAACTGCGTCCATCCAAATCAGTTGTCGAACCATAATTGATATTAAAAACCTGTTTGCGCACCGTGTTTGTTGTCGCCGCACGAATTGTGCTCTCCGCCGCGTTTGCACCGGCAATCATCAACATCGCACAAAAAAATCCGCCCAGAATTTTTTTCATATTCCCTTCCTTTGTTATAATCTTACATGAAATGATAACATATTTTTATTTTTACCACAATGAAAAAATTTAACTTCTTTCAAAAATTATATCCAGGTCAGAAATCGGTATAATTTTATACACCGGTCGCCCATGATTGCATTGACCACCCCGCGTAGTATTTTCAATATCGCGCAACAACGCGTTCATTTGGGACATATCTAATTTTTGCCCCGCGCGTACCGAATGATGACACGCCCAATTTGCCAATTTCAAATGCAGTTTTTCGTTTAATTGCACCGAATGACCATTGACGCGCACCTCGTCTGCGATATCATGCAACAATTTTGCCCAATCTAAATCCCAACTGCTGGGCTTTTCAAATATTGCGATTGCATCATCACCAAACGCATCCAGTGTCAATCCCGACGATTTTAATTCATCGGCCACCATCAATATTGCCGCGACATCTTCGGCGCGCAATTTCACAACAATCGGCGTCAATAACGGTTGGCGTTTAATTGCGTGTTGCCGCACGCGTTCGTATGTAATGCGTTCGTGTGCCGCATGTTGGTCAACAATAATTAAATCATTTCCCCGCGATGCCAATATATATTTATCACCAATTTGCCCAATCGCGCGCCCCAATGGCATTTCCGAAAACGCATCATCAACCGTTGATTGCATCACATCACCCGATGCCAATTTATTCACCACAAATTCAGATGTTCCACGCGGCGCAAAAAATCGCGAGTTATCAACACGCGGTGCCGACACATGCAACACCCCCGCGGGCGCGGCGACATCCGCCACACAATCACGCACAATATTATTCACCGGTATATTCATTTGTTTTGGTGCATTTTCATGCGTTGCAATATTTGCATGCGCAACATGCGAGGCCGCCGCCAATGTTTCAGATAATTTTTCACGCAATGTTTTTATTATAAACGCACGCACATGCGCCGGCTCCAAAAAATGCACCTCGGTCTTGGCGGGTGACACATTTACATCAACATGCGCCGGATTTAATTTCAAAAACAACGCACACAGCGGAAATTCCCGTGCATGCATAACATCCATATATGCCGCACGCAGTGCGCTAACCACAACCTTGTCTTTGATTGGGCGACCGTTCACAAATAAAAATTGGTCAATCGATGACGCGCGCCGTAATGTAGGCACCGATATAAAACCGGTCAATTCCATATCACCCGATAACGATTTTGCATCAACTTCCAACATGCGCCCCGCTATATCATCACCCATGACGGACGCCATGCGTTCCATTAAACTTTGACCGCGTGGGAAAAACCATTTGTTATTCAAAACAAAACCAACATCCCTGCGTGCCATTGCCAACCGTTTAATAATATCCAACACCGACATTGTTTCCGCCCGGTCCCCACGCAGAAACTTTAACCGTGCCGGCGTGCGTGAAAATAAATTTTTAACCCGAATACGCGTACCATTATCCCATGAACATGGGCGTATTTCACCCGTCGTTGCATCCAACGACCAACCGTTTGGCGCGCCGGCGGCAAATGTATCAATCGTCATATCGGCAACAGACGCGATTGATGGTAATGCCTCGCCCCGAAAGCCCATATATGTAATATTTGTTAAATCATCCGTCGGCAATTTTGATGTTGCATGCCGTAAAATTGCACGCCCCAAATCATCGCGCCCCATACCACGACCATTATCAACAACCGATATAGATGTCCGCCCACCATCAACAATATCAACAACAATTTGGTCCGCCCCCGCGTCCAGCGCATTTTCCACCAATTCTTTAACCACACTGGCGGGATTTTCAACAACCTCGCCGGCGGCAATTTGGTTTACCAAAAAATCAGGCAAAACACGAACAGACATCCAATCCCCTTACCCTTTTCTTTTATAAATTTGAAACTAATCTTTGAATTTAACCTCGATAATTTCAAATTCTTTTTCACCCGCCGGCAATTTTACCGTGCAACAATCACCAACGCATTTTCCAATCAACGCGCGTCCCACCGGCGAAGTGCAAGATATAATTTGCCGACCATCCGATTCCACATCGGACAAAATCCGGCATTGCATACGATTGCCATCTTCATCTTCGGCAATAACACGCGCACCAAACACAACCCGATTTCCCGACAAAGAATCGACATCAATCACATTGGCATTTGACACAATACTTTCGATATATTGAATTCGTTTATCAATCTGACGTTGCTTTTCACGCGCCGCACTGTAATCGGCATTTTCCGACAAATCCCCCAAAGACCGCGCCCATTGAACGACACGCAAAATTTCGGGGCGTTGGACCTCTTTTAAATCTTTTAATTCTTTTAACAGTGCCTCGAACCCGGCACGCGAAATTGGTTTCTTTTCCATTTATATCATCCCATGTTTATTAAATACAATGCGAAATTATACAACTTCATTTTAATTTTGCAATTATCAAATATTCAGGTTATAATTCAGAAATAATGCACATAGAATCAAATATTTTATTCAGATTTTTATTACGCCGATTTTTCGGCGGCACGGGTTTAATATTACTGATTGTGTGTGGTATAATTTATGCAATCACATTTGTTGAACGCTTGCCGGCGAACCCGGATACAATGACCGCAATTATGGACGCATGGGTACGATTGTTGGAATATATCCCAATGTTTTTACCATTGGCGGTATTTATGGGAACACTGTTGGCGATGTATAATATGACAAAATCATCCGAATTGATTATTATATCCAGTTCGGGCATGTCACCATATCAAACAGCAAAACCATTTTTGGTTGGTGCGGCATTGATTGGGGTGTTTGCAACCGCGGTTATAAACCCATATTTCGTAAGCATCAGCGCGAAAAACCTGACCAATCATGAATTGCAATTGGTTGATAATATGATTTGGTTGCGCGAGGATGGAACCGACCATTTTTTAACGATGTCGGCGCGTGACATGAAAAAACAAAATTCTGATTTAATATTTATCGACACAAAAATATTTGTCCAAGATGAAAATTTCAAATTACAAAACCGTATTGAATCACAACACGTCACATTGTCCAATGCCGGCATGTTATCAAATGATGCCACCATTTGGGACGCACGCGGAAATGTGACACACGGCAAATGGGAAATTGCGACAAAAACAACACCACAAACGGTTTTGGACCGGTATTTACAACCGAACCAGATATCATTTTGGAATCTGCCATCGTTTATTAAAAAAATGTCATCAATCGGCGCACCGGTCCGTGGACACCTTGTTCAATTTTGGACATTACTGTTTTTGCCATTAACGATGATTGCTATGACAACAATGGGTATCGCGTTTTCTCAAACCCGTCAGCGTCGAAACTTTAATTTCGGATTGAAATTCAGTGCCGCAATCGTCACATGCTTTTTAATGTATTTTTTAATCAATACTTTCAACGCATTGGGGGCGACGGGCGCACTGCCGCCAATATTGGCAATTATTGCACCACCAATTATAATCATCGCAATATCCGGCGCATTTATTGAACATTTTGACACGATATAATATATGGGGAAAATACGATGCCACTAAAAAAGAAAACCAACACGAAAAAATTTTTAATTTGGGCAATCATCATCATATTGATTGTGTTTATGGTTATGTATTTTGCGCCCACCCAAACAACGATTGAATTGGAACTGTATCCATGAATTATATTGATATTTTCTTAGAGGCATTGGTTGCGGAACGCGGGCGCAGTGAAAAAACAATCGCAAGTTATGCATCTGACCTGAATCATGCAAACGATGCATTACCACACGGATTAATGGATGCGACCGCGGACGAAATACAAAACTATTTATCCTCGCTTTCCGACCGCGCGTCATCTATTGCCCGCAAGGCAAGCGCTCTGCGTGGATTTTATAAATTTTTAATGCTGGAAAAAATAATCACAACCAACCCGACAAAAAATATCGAATTACCAAAGCGCGCACGTCCATTACCAAAATTATTATCGGTTGAAGAAATCGAATTATTGATATCATCGGCGGGGGACACAAAAAATTCCACCCGTTTGCGCGCGATGTTGGAATTGGTATATGCATCGGGATTGCGCGTATCTGAATTATGTGAATTACCCATGACATCAATCTTGGGCGACCATTTATTGGTTCATGGCAAGGGCGCCAAAGAACGCATGGTTCCAATGCACGCGGGCGCAATTGATGCATTAAACAAATGGTTGGCATTGCGCGGGGACACCGATTCGAAATATGTATTTCCCGGTTCTGGCAAAACCGGCCACATAACACGCGACGGATTTTTCAAAATATTAAAAAAATGTGCGATATTGGCGGGCATTGACCCGAACCATGTATCACCGCATGTCCTGCGTCACTCGTTCGCGTCACACTTGTTATCACACGGTGCGAATTTGCGTGCGATACAAACTATGTTGGGACACGAAGATATTTCAACAACTCAAATCTATACACATGTTTTACCGGAACAATTACGCGAAACGGTTGAAACATATCATCCATTATCAAATAACAAGCCCAAGGTTAAAGAACAATGATAACGAAATGCGACCATCCCGGATGTACCAAGGCCGGCACATGCCGCGCGCCAAAAAATCGCAATTTGAACGATTATTGGCACTTTTGCACTGCGCACGCGGCCGAATATAATAAAAATTGGAATTATTACGCCGACATGACCCCCGAAGAGATCGAGGCCGATTGGGAACGCGAAACATTTGGCGCACCATTAAAAGAAAAAAACAAGGCTAACGCTGACGAGGCAGATTACATAAAATTTCTGAACGACTTTTTATCGGGCCGCGGCACATTTGATAACATGCCACCAAAAAGCAAACTGCCCACCGGGGTCAGTGGCGCATTAAAAACATTGGGATTACCACCGACCGCTACATGGCGTGATGTTGGTGCAAAATATCGGGCGTTGGCAAAAAAATATCATCCCGACACCGCCGCCGACAAATCGTCCGCCACGGCCGAATTTACAAAAATAACCACGGCATATAACACATTAAAAAAACATTTTAATAAATAATGTGTTTATTAAAACTTATACTTGGCGGTACACCGCAAATAAGAATCTTTTAATGCCGACGACATAAGCAACGCGCGTTCGCGGGCCTGGCCCGAACGTTTGGCGGCGCGTTTATTTGAAATTGCGTTATAAAATTCTTCCAGTGTATGTGTTTCCAAATATTGATTCACGGCATTCGCCACACAATCCGTCATAACCGATGTCGCACCACAATTTGCACCAACTGTTTCACGCAACTCGGCGGCGGCAATACCAATCCCACCCACAGAAAGCTGCATAACCGCGGCCAGAACCTGGGGTGGCAAATTATAATATTTATATTTGTAATAATGCCGTGTCCAATAAAATAATTTCGCATCCGCAACAGTCATCTTTCTAATACATTCAACCGACAACCCCGATGCACATGTGGTAATTCCATATTTTGTTGCGCCCAACAAATAATCACCATTTTTATCCTTTATCGGTTTACCATCCGGTCCACATATACGATTTCCCGGGTCAGATGGCGTTTGCTGAAAACCTTTTTCGTATATCAATGCATAATCTATGGCATCATCAAAAATACATTTTTGAATTTTTTGTTCTTCTGTTTGCGGGTTGGTGTATAAAATTTTTCCGGCTTTATATGCATACACACATTTTGATGCAACATTTTTCACAAACGCGTCACATTTTTCGGCACCGTCCGCGGTTGCGACATCCATCCCACCAACATAACACACATTACTCATCCCCGCCGCGTCTATTTCACCGGTTGTTGGATTCATTTGCGCCATATATTCATTTGCAACATCAGACCACATATTTGATGGAAATGTTTCTTGGATTGCATCCGTCAACGCATCGGCATAAAAATACGCCGCCCACACATTTGAAGTGTTTGCAAAAAACACAGAACAAAAAATCAAAATCAATTTTTTCATTTCAAAACTTTTTCACAATTTTGTGCCACATCGGCAACCTTTTTAATTGCCGATATTTGCGTTGCATTAAATACCGTTGCCGCCCCCGATAACGCCGTTGCGCCACCCGCCAAAACATTTGCCGCCGTATCTATTTTTTCGGCATTATTTGATACAGAATTATTGGCAATCTGACTGGAAACAATACCCGCACCACCAACAACACCGCCCGCAATAGACGACACTTGTGCCCCACGCGCGCGCTTTTTTATTTTCGACAAATCGACATATTTATACCCAGAACACGCATTGTAAATCTCGTTGGCCTCGGTCACATCAACACCATTTGCACGCACCTGGATTATAATACCCTGTAAATCGTTTACCGCCGATATACAATTCCCAATTCGCGTATTTAATTCATCATCCGACGATGTGTTTTTCGTTGCCAAAATCGCGCCCGCCACATTTGCCGCGGTATTTGCCGCCAACAACCCAGTGCGCCAATTTCCCAAATTTTTTGATTTTTTCGATTTTAGATTCGGTTTGAAATTCGATTGTTGCGTAATTTCCAATGACGCCCCAGATGCCGAAAAATTTTCATCATCTTCGATTTTTCTTAAATCACCAAACAATTCATTGTGATTTTTAATTCCGACAACAACCGCACCTGCGCCCGCCACCGTTCCAACACCGGTGACACCGGTATTTATCCCGGCGATTTTTTTCATGTCCCCCAACAAATCATCAATTCCTACACATGCCATATATGTTTTTTGCAACCCAGAATTCAACATCGCCACACCATCTGCATGCGCCGCCACAGGTAAAAACAATGCAACAAAAATCAAAAAGCGATAAATCATACACAAATTATATCACAAAAGGCGCAACAAAACAAACCGAAATAAATAAATTGACCCTCGGGGGGCGGTATGCTATGCTGAATGCGCGAATAAATATAGGAATAAAAAATGTATGACATAATAATATTGGGTTCGGGTCCGGCGGGCCTGACCGCCGCAATTTATGCGGCACGCGCAAATAAAAAGACATTGATAATCGCGGGTGACACTATTGGCGGTCAAACATCGGAAATTGCAAACCTGGAAAACTTTCCTGGATACATGGGTTCCGGCATGGATTGGATACAATCGACATTAAAGCAAGCCACCGGTTTCGGTGCCAAAATTGCCTATGCATCCGCAACCGACATTAAATGGGACGGCAATTTTACATATACAATTCAATGCGATAACGGCAAAACATATACTTGCCCTGCGGTAATTATGGCAACGGGCGCACGCGCGCGGCGATTGGAAATCGACGGCGCACGCGAATTGATGGGCAACGGCGTTTCATATTGCGCAACATGCGATGGGTTTTTCTATTCCGGAAAACGCGTATTGGTTATCGGTGGCGGAAACAGTGCATTAAACGACGCGCTGTATTTGGCGGATTTGGCAAAAAGTGTCCAAATCATTTATCGCAAATCTGCATTCACCCGGGCCGAGGCAATTGTTCGTGACCGTGTTGCGGCACGCGAAAACATTGAACCTGTATTTAACACCGAATTAAAATCAATTCGTAAAAAATCTGATTCGGAATCTGGCGAATTGATTGCAACAACGACGGATGGCCGTGAAATTGTTTGCGACGGAATTTTTGTTGCCATTGGCCACGAGGCCAATACGGATTATTTAACCGAGGAAATTAAACGCGACGACATGGGCCGCGTGATGGCGGACGACCTGCCCCGTGGGATGTTTGTTGCCGGCGACGAAAAAAGTGGTATCAAGATGCAGGTTGCAACCGCCGTTGGTACCGGATGCAGTGCCGCCATGGACGCAATTGCATACCTGAACACAAAGGATAATTAAAATGTTGGATATAAAATTTATTCGTGAAAATCCGGACATCGTTCGCAACGCATGCCGTGTTAAAAATTTTCCCGATGTGGTTGACGAATTGTTAATGACGGACGCGCGTGTGCGTGAATTAAAAACAATTACACAAACCATGACCGCGGAAAAAAATAAAATTTCACGCGAAATTCCATCTGCCACCGACAAGGCACCATTGATTCAACGCAGTAAAGAAATCAGCGATGAAATCGCCAACGATATGGCGGAATTAGCCACGGCGGAAGAAAAATTAAACGATTTAATGCATCGCGTGCCACAAATACCGGCCGCATCCGCCCCCATTGGTGCGGACGATACGGCAAACACGGTTGTCAAAACCGTTGGGACCCCACGCAAATTTGATTTTACCCCGCGTCCCCAGTGGGATTTATTGGATATGAATAATTGGTGGATGCCGGAAAAAATCGCAAACACATGCGGCACGCGCGTATATGCATTATGCGGCGAATTGGCGGAATTGGAATTGGCGGTTCAAACATATGTAATTCAAAAATTGATTGGCAAAGGTTTCAAATACATCGATTGCCCATCAATTACAAAGCCCCAGACAATATTCAACGCCGGACATTTTATCGGTTCCGACATGTCGGTCATGAACAACGATGTGTTCATGCTGACAGATACCGACCGTTGCCTGGCGGGCACATCTGAAATCATAATGAATTCTTTATTTGCGGGTGAAATTTTACCGGAATCCGAATTACCATTAAAATTCGCCGGATTTTCACCATGCTTTCGACGCGAGGCCGGCGCCGCCGGTCGCGACACAAGGGGCCTGGTTCGCGTTCATCAATTCAAAAAGGTTGAACAGTTTATATTCTGTCGCCCCGAAGATTCCGACGAAATGCACGAATTGCTGTTAAATAACCTGTGCGAAATTATGGTGGACCTTGAATTACCATACCGAGTCATTGCAAACTCAACCGGCGATATGGGATTCAACAAGGTTAAAATGAACGATGTCGAGGCATGGATTCCGTCCGAGGGAACATACCGCGAATTGGGTTCTTGTTCGTCAATCGGCACTTTCCAGGCACGCCGCACAAACACCCGTTTCCGCGAAAATGGCACGAACGAGGTTAAATTTGTTGCGACATTAAATAATACCGGAATCGCCCTGCCTCGCGCATTGGTGCCAATTATCGAAAATCACCAAAACCCGGATGGTTCGGTGAATATTCCAAAATGCCTGCAACCATTAATGGGTGGCAGAACAAAGATTGGTGGTTCCCATTAAACTTTATCCACCCAATCGCGCCGTAGCATTGTTCATAATTACAAAACAAACTTTACAATTATCGGCGAAGGCGGATGGGTGGCCGCACCAAGATTGGTGGCAAACACTAAATAAAAATGCCCAAACGGGCATTTTTTTTGTTTATTGTTGAAATTTGAAAAATATAGTATAATCTATACACTTATTACGAAAAAAATGGGGATAAACAGATGAAAATTCGCAACATTGCAATTATTGCACACGTGGACCATGGGAAAACAACCCTGGTTGACAATATGTTGAAACAGGCGGGAACTTTCCGCGAAAACGAACGGGTCGAAGACCGCGTCATGGACAGCGGCGACATCGAACGCGAACGCGGTATTACCATTTCTGCAAAGCCGACATCTATCCAATGGGGCGAATATAAAATTAATATCGTTGACACCCCGGGCCACGCCGATTTCGGTGGCGAGGTTGAACGTATTTTATCCATGGTTGACGGCGTGGTGTTATTGGTTGACAGTGCCGAAGGCCCACTGCCCCAAACAAAATTTGTGTTATCCAAGGCATTAAAACTGGGGCTGCGCCCGATTGTATGTATCAACAAGGTTGACCGCGCCGACGCCCGTCCCGAAGAAGTTTTAACCGAAACATTTGATTTGTTTGATAAATTGGGCGCGGATGACGCACAACTGGATTTCCCATATCTGTACGCGGTTGGCCGCGACGGTTGGGCGGTTCGCGATTTAAGTGAAATAAACAACCCAAACAAAGATTTGAAACCATTGTTCCAATTGATTGTGGACCATGTGCCGGCACCTGATTGCAACGGCACGCGTTGCCAACTGGACGCACCATTTAAAATGTTGGCCACAACATTAGAGGCCGACCCCTATGTCGGACGCATTTTAACCGGTAAAATCGAATCCGGAACCGTCCGCGTTGGTCAAACGGTCAAGGCAATCAATATGGCCGGCGAATTGGTTGAAACGGCAAAAATCACAAAAATCATCGAACACGCGGGTGTGCAAAAAGTATCGCGTGATTCTGCATCGGCGGGTGACATCGTGGTTGTCGCCGGATTCAGTAAAGCAACCGTGGCGGACACATTGTGTGACCCATCTGTCACCGAACCTATTCCGGCATTACCAATTGACCCACCAACCCTGACGATGACATTTTTTGTGAACACATCCCCTCTGGCGGGAAAATCCGGCAAAAAATTGACATCACGCATGATTGGCGAACGGTTATTTCGCGAGGCCGAAACCAACATCGCCCTGCGCGTCACACAAAGTGCCAACAACGAATCTTTCGAGGTTTCCGGTCGTGGCGAATTACAATTGGGTATTTTAATCGAAACAATGCGCCGCGAAGGTTTTGAATTGTCTGTGTCGCGCCCACGCGTTATCATGCACCAAAACGAAAACGGCGAAAAAATGGAACCAATCGAAGAAGTCGTTATCGATGTGGACGACGAATTCAGTGGTGTTGTTATTGAAAAAATGACCAAGCGCAAGGCAACCATTACAGACATGAAACCATCCGGCATCGGCAAAACCCGCATTGTATTTTCGGCACCTTCACGCGGATTGATTGGATATTTATCTGAATTCCGCACCGACACACGCGGCACCGGAATTATGAACCGTGTATTTGATAAATACGATTTATATCGCGGTCCAATCACACAATATCGCCCCGGTGTGTTGGTATCAATGGAGGCAGGACAAACAACAACATACGCCCTGCACAATTTGGAACCACGTGGTGTTTTATTCGTTGGCCCACAAACCGAGGTTTATTCCGGTATGATTGTCGGTGAACACAGCAAAGAAAACGATATCGAGGTCAATCCTGTCAAAGGCAAACAATTAACCAATGTGCGCTCTGTGACCGCTGATGAAAAATTATTCTTGGCGCCACCGCGCAAAATTTCATTGGAAGAGGCCCTGTCATACATCCAAGACGACGAATTGGTAGAGGTCACCCCTGCAACAATTCGCCTGCGCAAAAAAGAATTGGACAGCGGCAAACGCAAAAAAGCATATCGTTTCGCGGAATCCGCAGATTAAAATTTTCCGCTGAAACAATGCACTTAGCACAAAAAACGCCAGATAAAAATCCGGCGTTTTTTTTAACTAACCCTCGTAATTTAATTTTCGTTTTAACCATCGACGGAAATTTCCGCGTCTTTCGCGCCCCGGCACAAAACAAGATGACCAATGAATAATAAAATGTTTGATATTATTTAATCCAACACCACCATATTTTTTATTATATTCCGCCAACGCCGCATCATATTCCGCCAAATCTTTTTTATTCGGCACCACATCACGCGCCGTATATTTGAAACCAAATGCATCAAAGAAATCACGCATATGTTGATTTACACCAATAATTTGCGGCACAGATGAACAATGGTCTGTGGGCTTATTCTCGACCGACCCCGATATAAACACACCATTTAACCCCTTGGTATCATTGATTAAATTTTGAATATCCGCATTACATTTGGCCTGACGATTGCGTTTAATTTGCACAACCACGCCACCCGATTTCATAAACAACGCCAAATGCAACGCCGTCCCCGCGCATCCCGCCAACACACGCGCATTTTTAACCAACGCAATTTGCTGGCTCAGTGGCAGTTTTTCCGGCCAAATAATTTTATAGCCATTTTTTTCAAATATTTTTTGCACCACCCCTTCGCCGTATGTGCGCCGTGTTTGCATGGCGGTACGTGACACATAAATTTTTTCATATTTTTCGCGCAGTGGTTTTACATTTTTCGCAATCGCGTCATACATTTTTCCAAACGCATCCGATGAATACACCGGAATATTAAATCCCTGGTCCGGAACATAAACACGGCGAAATTGTGTTGTTTCGTTCAAAATCAAAATATTTTCGCGTTTCACCCCCAACAGTTCCAACAATTCAAACATATAATTTGGCACGGGATTCACATCTTTGTTATTTACCAATACGAATTTTGCGCGTTTGTATTTTTTATCCAACGCCACATAAGCCCGGTTCATGTGTTCCAATAAAAAATGACCAAACTGCGGAAACACATTTCCCACGAACACCGCGTCCACATCCATATAGGCGATATTTTTATGATTAAATTTTGGTATAAATTGCCCATTGTTTTTTCGCATCTGACGCGAAGATTTCACAAACCGGAAATTTTTATCAAACACACCAAAACCGTGCCGATGTTCATTTACAATAATACCATTTTCAAATTCTTGGACATGCACATCACGCATATATTGACGCGAGATTGATTTTTCAAAATATTTTTCAAAGTCGCTATCGGCAAATAATTTATACCACATAAAAAATCCTTATGGTTGCAAAATTGCTATAAAACATGTATATTATAACCATATGGTAAAAATATGTCCAACAATAAACGACTTTTTTTATTTGCCGCATACGATGCAAATGGCATAATTGACGACGCATTGATGTTTTATATAAAAAAATTATCCCAATGCGGCGACATAATTTTCTGCATGGATGCCGATTGCAAGGGCACTGAATTAAACCGCATAAAAAAATATACCATTGCGCGTATGGGTTGCCGTCACGGCGAATACGATTTTGGGTCATATAAACGCGCATACGAATATGCCAAGAAAAATAAATTATTAAAAAAATATGATTTTGTGTACATGGTCAACGATTCTGTATTTGGACCACTGCATGATTTAGAACCCGTATTAAAACAAATGGAATCAAAAAACACCGACGCATTTGGCTTGGTGGAAAGTCGCCACACCCATTACCGTCACATCCAATCGTGGTTTATCGGCATGCGCCGCGGTGTTTTTATGCATAAATGGTTTGATAAATTTATAATGTCTGTCAAACAACAACCACATAAATATTTAATCACCGTTTTATACGAAAATAAATTTACCGATATTTTAGAAGAACATGGTGGCACATGGTATTGCCCATTTATCTGTCGCGGACGCAGTGTTTATAACAACCCAGCCCGTTTATTCAAATTGGGATGCCCATTTATTAAAAAAATGTCGTTCACGCGCCATAATGGCGCAATCGGGCACGCGTTGTATTATATATTAAACAAATGCACACCGGACGCACGCGATGCGGTGCTATCTGGCGCAAATCATGCATATACGCAAAAATACATATCGTGGTTATTGACACCAAATCCATTTGCATACATTACGCGCGGCGCAAAATATGCATTAAAAAAACTAAAAGGTTAAATAAACATGAAAAAAACAAAAAAGATTGCCGCAATAACAATGGCACGTGACGATGAATTTTTCTTGTCCCGTTGGATTGCGTATTACGGTAAACAATTTGGCACGGAAAATTTATATATTATATTGGACGGCACCGACCAAAAAACACCAAAAAATGCGGGCAACGCACATATAACAAAATTGGAACACGAACCGATGTCGCGCGCCGCGGGCGACAAATATCGCATTGGAAAATTATCAGAATTGGCAACCGAATTATTAAAATCGTATGACATCGTTATCGGTTGCGACAGTGATGAATTTTTAATTGTTGATCCAAATACAAAAATGAACCTGGCCGAATATTTATCCAACAAGAAAATTAAAACCACGCTTTCCGGATTGGGTTTGGATGTTGGTCAAAATCTAAAATCCGAGGGCGAATTGGATACCCAGGCACCATTTTTGGAACAGCGGCAATTTGCCCTGCTGTCCACGCGTTATACAAAACCGGTTGTCAAAACCATCACCGCCCCCTGGGGCAGTGGTTTTCACAGTATTCGTCATCACAATTTCCACATTGATAAAAATTTATACTTACTGCACTTTGGCGCAATTGATTTGAAAATGTTGGAACGCAAAGCCGCCGCCCGTGGCACCGATTGGTTAAACCACCTGCGCCGGCGTGGAAACGGCACAATCAACGCGGTCACAAATTCGAAAATTTATGGTGAAAAATGGTTGCGCATCGCACGCATTTTACAAACATACATGCGCCCAATTTATGCATTACGCAAACCTGCAATGTTGGGATTAAAACCGGTTGTTAAAATACCCGCACGATTCAAGAAATCAGGGATTTAATTTGTTTCATAACCGCGTCGGGCGCGAATCGTTTTAATCCGCGCGTGGATGCATTTATCATCTTACGCACATCCACAGCATTTTCATACACATCCACCATCGCTTCTGCCAATGCATGCGTATCACCCGGCGCGAACAAAACACCCGCCGCACCATCCATTAAAATTTCACGCGGTCCGTATTTACAGTTCGATGCAATATTTAACACATCCAACACCGCCGCCTCTATCAATACCGTGGGCAGCCCCTCGCCACGACTGGATAATATATGTGCAACGGCACCCGCGACATACGGATACGGATTTTTTTGTGTGCCCGTAAATATAATATTTTTGCGCGACATCAAACCATCCGCATACTTTTCAAACACATCGCGTTTATCACCACCACCAACCAAAACCAATTTAACCGACCTGTGCGTTTTCCAAAATAAATCAAACGCATCCAACAATGTCCAAATATCTTTGTCATAACTCATCCGTGCCACAGAACAAAAATATTTCCCCCGCACATTGCATTTTTCACGAGCCCGCGCCCGCACAGATTCAATATCAATCGGATTATAAATTCTGATAAATTTATTTGCATACGCCGGACACAAATTTTTCATATCATTTGCACAATCATCCGTCAAAACAACAACATTGTCGTATATGCACAGTTTCTGGGAAAATTTGCGTTTTTGAAACACGCGCAACGACGAATGAAACCATGCAATTTTTTTTGCATTTTTTATATTTTTTAACTCATGCGAAAAACCAAAATCATGATAGTCAACAAACACATCAAACCCAGATAACAATTTTTTTACAACGCGCACCCTGCGCCAAAAACGATACACATCGCGCGCAAAATGTTTCACAACCCGCCACAAGAAAAATCGTGGCATACGTGTTCCCAACACGCGCGATGGATACAACACAACGCGTTTAACATTTTTATGTTTATCGAACCAATCGACCCACACCGGCTCGGTCACATCAACAAAAGTCACAACCGTTATATCAAATTTTTTATCCGTGCTTAAATATTCCAATGTGCGAATCAATACAGATTCCACACCACCCAACTGCATATCACGCAAACAAAATGCAACGCGCTTTTTCATCGGTTATTTTCCAATAAAGTTCAAAATTTTTATTGCCAATTTACGACGATTTTTTGGAACCCGTTCAAACACGCCCAAATTGTATAAATCGGTAAATTCTTGGCGGGCAATTGCCAACTCTTCATCGGTTTTCAAATATTTAATTTTGCGAAACGCCCAATTTACAAAAAACCATAAAAAGTTTTCGCCCCATAATTGCATTTGATGCGCGGATGCCTGGTCACGATATAAAACAAACGCGTCTTTGATACCCGTGATTAAACTTTGCATAATACGCAACTGTTTCGCACTCAATACAATTCCACCAAAGTTTGGAATATAATAATATAACGGCAACGGCGCAATCGTGACACGCGGATTGCGTAGCATTACGCGCGACCACCACGGAAAATCTTCGAACAAAATACCCTTGATAAATGGGATATCTGCGATTAAATCACGACGATACATATTTTTCCAAACCTGGCAATGTTTAATCAGCCATTTGCGATTTTTGCGGAACGCATTATGCGCACTGTCGGTTGCATATTCATACACATCGGACACGGTCTTGGATTTAATTTTATGGATATTATACCGTTTTTTAATACCGCATGGCACGACATTATCTGTATTCAATCCCAATTTATAATACACCATCAGTTGCGGCCGATAAAACCTATCGTATGTGAACGACACAATATCAGAATTATTTTCTTGCGCCAACGAATACGCAATTTCCATCGTTTGCGGATGAATAAAATCATCACTGTCCAGATACATAATGTATTCACCCGTGGCATACGGCATTCCCGCATTTCGTGCATCCGACAGACCGCCATTTTCTTTATGCACAACAACGAATCGTTTATCACGTGCGGCGTAAGATTCCGCAATCTCGCCCGATTTATCGGGTGACCCGTCATCAACTAAAACGGCCTGCCAATCGGTAAAAGTTTGTGCAAGCACCGAATCCAAACACCGTGGCAAATACTTTTCCACGCCATACATTGGAATAATGACAGAAATCTTTGGTTTTTTATTTGGCATAAAAATCTCCTACATTTTATTTATCATCACATCCGCAAAAGACCCCGGCACCGGATTTTCCGACCCACGATATGTCGTTTTTTGGAAAAATGCACCCGATGTCAATTCATCAAATTTTTTCTTATCAAACGGTTTGTCATTATACGCCCACCACAAAACATGGGTTGGATCTTGGGCGACATGAGGCATTTTTTCAAAATATTTTTTTGCGCGTGCGTCATTTTCCACCAATGTTTTGAATAACAATTGATGCATAAAATAATCAAAGGTGTGATTTTCGTGCATCCAATAATCCAAAATCATCGCCCGCCATGCCGCCAGTAAAAATGCACCTTTGCGCGCACGAATAAAACAGTTTTGGCAAAAACTATACGGACTGCCCCCGATATTATAATTGTCACCCGTTAAATACATAAAATAATCTTGTTTTTCAATCCAATCTGGGATTGGTGCGGTCACAAACCCGGTTGAATCCAACCAATACCCACCATACCGATATAACAATTCCACACGGCAAATATCGGCAAAGTGCGCATGCCCAATTTTACCATCCCGATATTTTTGCACTATTTCCTCTGGCAAAGATATATAATCAAAAACCGTTTTTGCATCCAATACAACCAATTCTTGTTTGCAATGCCGACGCACACTGCGGAAACACGCACGCACTAACGCGGGCGCGTTTTCTTCACCCTGCAACCACAAAGTCCAAATTTTATCATGCGCATCATCATGCACAACATCCACCTCTGGCACAGATACCACTGCCGGCAAATATCGTTTGAAATAATTAGACACAATTTTCGCCGTTGCATCCGTCCGCACACGCCGCCGCGCGACACGGTCAAAAAAATGCCAGTTCAAAATATGCCCAACCAAAACCAATTTAGATGTTGCGATAAACCTTGCGAAATTCATAAAGTATCCTTTTATTATTAAATTTCGGGCGACACAAATTTGCGCCGCCCTGACATTTTATTCATCTACACCCACGGATGTATTTTCATCATCATCCGCAGGACCCGTTGTCATTTCCTCTGCGATACCATTGGCCTGGGCCATAATCTTATCCAACAATTCTTGCTGAATATCCGGATGGTCTTTAATCCATTGACGGGCATTCGCCTCGCCCTGGCCCATGCGTTCATTATTGTAAGAATAAAACGAACCCGCCTTTTCAATGATGTTGTATTTCACACCCATATCCAAGATTTCAGATATACGGGAAATACCCTCGCCATACATAATTTTGAAATCGACGGTCCGGAACGGTGGCGCGACCTTGTTTTTCACAATTTTAACACGCGTTTCATTACCGATAACATTTTCTTTATCCTTGATTGCACCGGTCCGACGAATATCCAACCGCACAGACGCATAGAATTTCAATGCATTACCACCCGATGTTGTTTCCGGATTTCCAAACATCACACCAATTTTCATACGAATTTGGTTGATGAAAATCAATAATGTATTACTGCGCGACACAGACCCCGCCAATTTTTTCAGCGATTGCGACATCAAACGCGCGGTTGTTCCAACAAAAGAATCCCCGATATTACCCTCTAATTCGGCCTTGGGTACCAATGCCGCAACCGAATCGATAACAACGACATCAACCGCCCCCGATTTAATCAATGTATCGGCGATTTCCAATGCCTGTTCCCCGGAATCCGGTTGAGAAATAATCAATTCCGAAACATTACAACCCAATTTTTTGGCATAACTCGGGTCCAGTGCATTTTCCGCATCAATATACGCACACGTGCCACCTTTCTTTTGTGCCTCGGCCACGGCATGCAGTGCAAGTGTTGTTTTACCCGAGCTTTCAGGTCCATAAATTTCAACGATACGACCACGCGGATACCCCCCGATACCCAACGCGATATCCAACCCCAAAGACCCGGATGAAATCGCCTCGATATTTTGTTGGCTGCCATCCCCCATTTTCATAATGGCTTCTTTACCGAATTGTTTTTGAATTTGTGCCAACGCAGATTCCAACGCCGGATTTTTAGCAGGCGTCGCGGCCACATCTTTTTCTTTCTTTGCCATAAATATTCCCCTTTTTTAATTCTAACTAAATGATACTAGGAAAAATCTACATTTGCAAGTATGATAAAAAATAAAAAAAACAAACACCCCCGCAAATCAAATATCGATAGACACCCACAAATTCAGCTATGGAAATATAACGAGGTGGATACGCCGTTGTTTATGAGTGCAGTGTACAAATGCTACATAAACGAATAAACAACAAGTAGACGCCCGTTATATTTTCATAGTTATTTGCGGGACAACATCAACAAAGTAAACGCACACACTGCAATCGAAACCACCCAAACCGCGGATGTCACGCCGGTTACGGCAATGCACGCGGCACCCAAAATCGGGGCGATAACCTTGGGCAGGTAAGATGTCGTTTTGAACACACCATAAAAACGCGATTGTTCGCTTTTTTGGGTATTATCAAAGAAAAACAAATCATGTACCGGTTCCATAAACGCCCCGGATATCTGCCACAGAATAAACACCGCCAACAACGAATAACCACTTAAAAACATTGCCAATGTTGCAAACACCGCAAACGACGCCATACCAATCGTCATCAAAACACGCGGTCCAACCCGCCGCACCAGGTTTCCAATAAACAAATCAAAAATAATATACGGCAAAATACCCAATGTCAAAACCCAACCCAAAACACCGGCAGAAAACCCCTGCTCTATCACAACAATAGGCACATACAAAACACGCATCGCCGACAACGCATAAAATCCGAAATTCACCGCATACGCACGCGGCATGCCTTGCCGACGGAAAAACAGTAAAGTATTCACCCATAATGATTTCATCGTGCGACGCGGATTTACATTTTTAATTTCTTTATCCATTTGCACAATACCGAACCGTTTGAAAAACAGCAACCCACCCGCATAAATCATCGCCGATGCCAAAAACGGAATACGATAATTATCAAACCATGCCGCCATATTTAACGCGAACAGTGGCGCAATCAACGCACCAATATTCACCCACAAATAATACCGTGCATTTAATTTAGCCATCCCGATATTTTTTGAAAAATCCGCCATAAACAATGGAATTAAAATACCAACAATTGTTGACCCAATACCCGACACCCAATCCAAAGTCATAAATGTTATTGGTTTGACCGAAAAACTCATCATTGCATAGCATACAACCACCAACAAAAATGCGGCATATAATAAACGTGCCTTGGAAAACCAACGCAATAATTCTTTGGAAAACACACCAACAATCATACAAAACACAGAATACATCGCGACATAAATACCAACCACCGACGACGCCAGATTTTCATTTCCCAAAATACCTGTAAAAATTCCCAATATAACCAAAGAATAAACCGCATTATACACCCCCGACGCAAACCCCGTGAACAACCCCAGGTTTGCAAACGAATACCCATCAACATTTTCATTTATCGCGATGTATTTTTCTTTTGCCAAAATTCTCTCTCCATTATTTGCCAAAATATTATATCACAGTTTTACCGATAACACAAACCGCACAAAAAAATTTATCCCCCATAAAATGGGGGATGGGAACTACTAACTCCAATAATAAAAATCTCCAACCGAAAAAAATTTTTTATTGATTGGCTGGCTTATTTTGTTGGGCGGCGTTTTTTCTCTGCTCGTATAACGCTTCGAAATCAACGGGTTGCATAACAAATGCCGGGAACCCGGATTCCGCCGTCAAACGCGTGACCAATGCGCGAACCGATGGGAACAACATGTGTGGCACATCAATCAGTAATGTGCGGCGTTTGACCTCTTCATCTTTTTCTTCTTCCATTTGAACCAAACCCGAATATGTTGTTTCAATCAAGAATATGGATTTATTATCTTTATCCAATTTAGAATGAACCTTGGTCAACAAATCAACCATAAACACATTATTTTCCGCACCCTTGATTTGAATATCGATATTGATTTCGATTTTTGCCTGGCCGTTATCCTGGTTAAAGAACAATTCCGGGACATTTGGGCTTTCAAAAGAAATGTCTTTCAAGAACTGCGAAATAATTTTGAACTGTGACATGCGATTGCTCCTTTTTTTTTAGTCGCTTTTATGATAATATAACAAATGAAAAATATTTTACAAGTGCGGGGGAATAAAAAAATGATTATTTTCAAATCGTCAAAAATTTTCGGTATTTTCAGTGCGATATGTTTATCTTTCGTCCTGGCATCGTGCGACATGTCCACACCAACACGCACCGATAATGATGCGGTTGTGCCAACATCGAACCTGCACGCGGTGTCTTACTCATCACTGCCGGGGTGGGAAAACGACGATGTCAGATATGCACTCCAGGCGTTTCGTAATTCATGCAACGCGAAACTGCAATACACCGGTCGTGTAATTCCCGACGCGGCATTGGTGCGTGAAAAATGTAATATGTTGCCATCTGCGAACGCCAGTACCGCAACCGTCCGCAAATGGTTTGAATCACATTTTCAACCCTATCGCGTATATGACGATGCGGGTCGCAAAACCGGCACATACACCGGATATTATTCGCCAACAATTCCGGCGTGTCGCAAAAAAACCGCCCAATGCAATGAACCATTGATGGCAATTCCCACCGATGGCAAACAATATAAAAATGTTTCCAAAAAGAAAATCGTTGAAAACAAGATTGGTCGTGTTTTGTATTGGGCAAACATCGTCGATGTTCAAAACATCCAAATCCAGGGCAGCGGCCTGTTAAAACTGGAAGACGGGGAATTGGTAAAATTAAACTTTGCGGCAACGAACGATATGCAATTCAAATCTATTGGTGAACAATTACGCAACCGCGGCATAAAACCCGATGGCGGATACAGTGCCGATGCCGTTTGGAAATATTTGAAAAAGCACCCCACCCTTGCACGCGAAGTAATTTACAACAATCCGCGTTATGTTTATTTCAAAGAGGCCCAATCTAAAAAAGTTATCGGCAAATTGGGCACACCATTATCTAAAATACGCAGTATCGCCGTCGATGATTCTATTTACACCGTTGGTATGCCGGTATATATAAACACCAACTTATCAGACGGCCGCAAATTCCAACGTTTAATGATTGCCCAAGACACCGGCAGTGCTATTCGTGGTTGGATACGCGCAGACATATTCTTTGGTTCGGGGGACGCGGCATATAAATATGCCCACGGCCAACACAGCACCGGCGAAATGTATATTTTATTACCACGGGTTTACACAAATGCAAAATAATAAATATGATAAAAAACTAGATGTCCGTATCACACGCCCAACATTTATATCGGGCGTGTTTGGTAATTTATTTCAAACATTTCATCGGCCCGCATCCATTGATGATTTAACCGCACGATGGGACGAAATTATGGGACCCGACATTGCACCAATTGCAAAATTGGTTGCGATAAAAAAAACACGCGATAACAAATTCAGTGTTGTAATAAAACCCGCCAACACCGCATTGGCATTACAGTTATCATATGCGAACGACGAAATATTGCGCCGCATAAATAAATATTTTGGCTATCCCGCCATTTCCAAAATCACATACCGAAAATAGTTCTCCTCCTCCGGATATTCCCCGTCTTTTCTACCCGCAGGGTAAAAAGAAGGGGGGGACCGGCGCCAGCCGGTGGGGCAGTTATATTTAATAATTCATCAACTGAACTTTGAACTTTGAACTTTGAAAAATTTGTCCTTTTATTTAATCCCATTTTATGATAAAATTGTATGACGAGAGAGATTTACATTGAGAACGTTCATTAAAATTTTTTCGACTTTATTTTTATGCGCACCATTTGCGGTTGCGGCGGCACCTGTTTCACAACCCGCGGGCAGCAACCTGACCCAATACAACGGTTCAATGGGGTCCATCGTTGGCAATCAATGGAACAACGCATTAAACCCGCGCAATAACGCCGCAACACCAAAGGCCACGGCCGATTTTGGAAATTGTAATTCATTGATTTTGCGTTGTGCATCGCCCAAATGTTCTGGTGGCGGTTGTGCAAATATGGAT
The DNA here is from genome assembly GCA_002373935.1 of Alphaproteobacteria bacterium UBA3635. Taxonomy (GTDB): domain Bacteria; phylum Pseudomonadota; class Alphaproteobacteria; order Rs-D84; family Rs-D84; genus Enterousia. The sequence continues at coordinate 59,160 of DFKW01000012.1, forward strand.
ATTGCAAAACCGATTGTTGCGGGATGTGTAAATTCAAATGCAAATTGTAAAAAACACGGTGACGATTTAATAAACGCAATCGCGGCACAATTGGTGTCTGATTCAATCGCGGCACAAAATGCGGCGGCGGCGAACGCGGCGGCGGCGCAATCTGCGGCGGAACAAAATAATACGGCGTTGCAACAACAATTACAATCGATGCAGCAACAAATGGCATCCATGCAACAACAAAACAGTGAACAAATAAATTCACTGCAACAACAGTTGGCGGAATCACAACGCGAAACACAAAACGCGGTTGCATCTGTTGCGGAAAGCGCATCGCGTGCGGCAACGGCACAAAACCCCGACACGGGTCTAACCCCGGTGCAAGAGGCGGCGGCAAAATCGGGCGTATCGGATGATGTGATTGCGCGTGCAACAATAACGGGACAAATTTTAACCAGTATGGAAGGCGTCGACAAAAGTTTGAACAATTTGAAAACAACAATGCGTGACGCGTTCCGCTATGCGAAATGTAACGAGGTCAACGGAAATAATTGCAGTGCCCCAAAGCGCGTTGCGAAATTCCGCGAATTGGCAAACAAATTTATGGAACCATACGACGCATTGGCGGACAACCTGGACGATGCATTATTCACCGCACAATCGGTCGGTGTTGACCTGGGCAATATTTATATGTTTTTCAGTGGCTCTTGCAACCGTTGGGCGGAATACGTCTGCCGTGGGAATTATAGCGGCGGTTTGCCAGTGTATTCAACCGTATCACGAACCGTTGCATATGTTCCAACTCTTATGGAATCCGTACAAAATGCTAAGAATTTAAAAATAGAAGTACCAACATCCACTGGTTTGGGCACATCTAATGGCGGATTAAATAATTATCATTTTGATGTCAACAGCCCATTATTAAATGACGCCGGCAGTTTTATGCGTAAACTATCGTTTATATCAGAGGCAGTTGCAGATAATATAATTTATGCCAGTTGTGGTTCAGATGGAAAATCTATAAAAAGTGGTGTTGTTCGTGGTGGACATCCCTGTGCGGACGGCATGGTTATTCCACCCGAAGATTTAGTTGCATGCACCGTAAACAGAATTTTAGATGCAAATGAACCCGCGATACAGGAAAAAATCCTGAATCCCGACCAAACATCCACGGGTTCGGTGCGTATCGGTTGTGCCAGTGACGGTATAAATTCCGGCCTGATAAAACGTCGCCGCAGCAGCAGTAAAAACAAATCCGGCATTGACATCGATTTGTTGGAAATTATGTTGAACCAGGATGAATCAAGTTCAAAATTTTCTAGTAAATTTCAAAAGTGTGATAGTGACACAACATCCGCATGTTATTGTGGTCTGGGCATGAAAAATGCCGATAGTAAAGACAAAGCAATCACCCAGTTAAAGACCGCAACCGTATCAAAAACTTTGGGCAAAAATGCATGCATTGAATCATTTGGATCTGATTCAACAAATTCAAAAACTGTTGATTGCTATGATTTAGACCAAGATGTCTCTTATGTTGATCCGGTATTTGCACTGTGTGATACACACGTATGGAACGCGGGACTGAAATCAAATGACGACATCAATGGTTCCGGCAAATCCGAAGATCGCGAAAAAATGAACGAAATAATCGCATTGAAAACAACCGTGATTGCACAACAAATGTATAAACAATACGCAACACTGGAACAAATGATTAAACAATTAAAGGTCATGTTGGAAAAAGAAGTATTAAAGGCATCTGTCCAGGTTGCCGGCGGCACATCGTCCGACACCGACACAACAGACAAGGTAGAATTTTCATCTTGTTCCGCATTTGACGATGAAGAAGCATTAAGTTGCTTGCGCGACAATTACGCAAAATTACAACCGATTGTTGAAAAAGGCAGATTAAATAACAATTACAGAGACCAACTGAGCAAAGATTGCGCAGTATTAGAAGCACTTAGTTTAGTCGGCAGTGATAACAAGAAATTTTCTTGTAAATCCAAGTGTTCAAATATCAACAGCAAACAAAACATGCAAAATTGCTTGGAACAAATTGCTGGTGGTATAAATGCGTTAAACAGACGCATAAAAGACGATAAAGCAAAAAACAACAGTATCAGATACCAATTGATTCAATAAAAAACTATCTGGGTTTTCACCCAGATTTTTTTAACCGCCACATCATCGTATCATAACCGAACTCATATTCGCGTGGGTCATGGCGATTGCAATTGCATCACTTTCATCCGCCGTTTTTGGTTTTGCCGCCGGCAATAAAATTTTCAGCATTTTATAAATCTGTTCTTTGTCCGCGTGCCCTGCCCCGGTCAATGCCTTTTTAATAATATTTGGTTCGTATTCAAATACGGGAATATCAAAATTTCCCACCGCCACAATCGACGCCGCACGCGCCTGGCCCAGGGCCAACGTCGTTTTTGGATTTTGATTCACAAAAATAATCTCGATACTGCATACATCGGGTTTGAATTTTTCACACAAATCCGCAACCCCACGAAAAATCAGTTTTAACCGTTCCGGCGTCGCCAGTTTAACCGGTGGCAAAATCACGCCACTGGCGATATATGTCCGCGACGACCCGGCGACATCAATTATCGCCCAACCTGTATGCAATAAACCCGGATCAATTCCAATAATTCTCATGATTTGATTATAACATTTGTTCAATAAAAAAATAATAAAAAAGTGGTCGGTCTATGACCGACACATTAACTGAACTTTGAACTCTGCACTCTGAACACTAAAAAAAGCCCATCAGGGCTTTTTTTAAAGTGCAGCCGTAAATACCTTCTGCACATCATCATTTGCATCCAGCGCATCCACCAATTTTTCTAATTTTGCATACGCCTCGTCATCTAAATCAACCGGCATATTCGGGACCCATGTCAATTCCGCACTTTCCGGTTCACCCAATTTATCAGACAAAAATTTCTGCACGGTGATAAAATCATCGGGTTTTGTTGTGATGATAAACCCTTCCTCTGACGATTCCATATTTTCGACCGCGGTTTCCATAATGATTTCCATCATTTCATCCTCGGTTTTACCAATGGACGCCGGATACATAATTTGACCCGCGTGCGTGAACATAAACACAACCGAGCCCTCTTCCCCCATATTACCACCATTTTTGGCAAAAATATTACGGATTTCCGGCACAGTCCGACGCGGATTATCGGTCAATGCCTCGACAATAACGGGAACCGCGTTTGGACCATATCCCTCGTACCGGACGGCAACAAAGTTTTCCGTATTTGCGCCCGATGCCTTGTCGATTGCGCGTTTGATATTATCGTTCGGCATAGAATTCTTGCGTGCCTGCAAAATTGCCAAACGCAACCGTGGGTTGTTATCCGGGTTTTTATCACCCATTTTGGCCGCCATTGTTATTTCACGCGCCAACTTGGTAAACAGTCCGCTGCGTGCCGCATCAACCAAACCTTTTTTGTGTTGGATGTTGTGCCATTTACTGTGTCCACTCATATTTGACCTTTTGATTTAATTGTTATAAAATACTTTCAAAAGGATAACAAATGATTGGCAAATTGCAAGGAATTGTTGATTATATCGGTGATGGTTTTGTAATTTTAATGGCGGGTCCGGTTGGGTATAAAGTTTACACCCCAAACTACCTTAGTCCAAAATCTACGGTGGCACTTTGGATTGAAACCATCGTCCGCGAGGATTCAATCCGTCTGTTTGGTTTTTTATCATTAAACGAACAAAACCTGTTTAACAACCTGACATCTGTATCGGGCGTCGGGCCCAAGGTTGCACTGGGCATAATGTCATCAATTAAAACAGACAACCTGATGTCGGCGATTGCCACAGGCGACGCAAAAACAATCGCAACCGCCCCCGGGGTTGGTAAAAAGGTTGCCGAAAAAATCATTGTTGAATTAAAAAATAAAATGGGTGGTGGCGACCTGTTCACGCCCGACATTGGTGATTCACGCCTGCCCGACTTGTTGTCCGCATTGGAAAGTTTGGGCTATCGCCGTATGGACATTATTGATATGGCGCAAAAATTGGTGACAAAAAATCCGGACTCCGACATAACAAAACTGGTACCGATGGCATTAAAAGAAATATCTGGTGGAAAATAAAAAATGAACAACGATACGATATTTGCACTTTCCAGTGGTTTTGGAAAATCTGGTGTTGCGGTCATCCGCATATCTGGCGATAATTTACAAGAATTTTTCAGCACAATATCCGGTCGCAAAAATCCCGGCGCACGCACCGCATATTTTTGTAATCTGCGCGATGATGCGGGCGATTTAATTGACCAATGCATTGTAATTTATTTTGCCGCACCCGCGTCATTCACCGGGCAAGACATTATTGAAATACACAGCCACGGCGCCACGGCGGTAATAAATAAAATATTTGATTTTTTATCCCGGCACAATATGCGCATGGCCACACCCGGCGAATTTTCCCGTCGCGCATTTATGAACGGCAAAATGGATTTGGCGGACATCGACGGACTGGCGGCATTATTGGATGCACAAACCGAGCGCCAACGCCAATTTGCATTAAAATCTATGCTGGGTGGTGACGGTAAAATTTATGCCGCGTGGCGCGAACAAATGATTGAAATCGCCGCATACGCCGCCGCAATTTTGGACTATGATGAAAATGATTTACCAAGCAATATCGATAAAAAAATCCTGGCCCAGACACGCGAATTACATAATGAAATCAAAACAACACTTTCGCATTACAACATATCACGCGCAATCACACACGGATTTAATATCGCGTTATGCGGCGAAACAAATGTCGGCAAATCATCATTGTTTAATAAATTGGTTGGCACAAATCGCGCCATCGTATCAGATATTGCCGGCACAACCCGGGATGTGATATCTGCACAAATCGATTTAGATGGTTTTTTGGTAAACTTATCTGATACCGCCGGCATACGCGACACGGGCGACAAAATTGAAAAAATGGGAATCGATAAAACAAAATCGGAAATCAATTCCGCAGATTTGATTTTGCATGTATTCGCAGATGACAATGTCGCAACACCAACGGACAAAGAAATTGTCGTCATAAATAAATCTGACAAAATCAAAACACGCAATAATAAAAATGCAATTTATACATCAACAAAAACAGGCGATGGAATTGATGAACTATTAAACACAATCCGCAAAAAAATGCACAGTATATTGGACGGCGCCGAAAACAATTTAGTTATAAACGCACGCACACATAAATTATTGTCGGACACAGAACACGAATTAAATTCAGCCCTGACAACATTTGACGGCAATTATGATATATTCGCCGAACATGTGCGCCGCGCCGCCGACAACATTGGAAAAATATTGGGCACTATCACGGCAACGGACGTCATGGACGCAACATTTTCACAACTGTGTTTGGGGAAATGACGATTTTCGTTATTGCGCGTTGAAAACGCACAATTAAGAAAATCGATCATCGCGCCGTAGCATTGTTCGTTATCTTGAACCCAACACCCCGTCCTTACCGGCGAAGGCGGATAAAAAACCGCCGTTTCGGCGGTTTTAATAACAAATTACACTTCTGTATACTTACTGTCTATCAAATTTTGTTTAACGACATGATGTTTAATTTTCTGCGTACTGGTCATCGGCAAATCGTCCGTCGTCATCGCAAAATGGGTCACCCATTTATATTTGGCAACGCGTTTATTTGCATCCGCCACGGCGCGTGATAATTTTTCCGCCGTCATATTTTCATCAACCTGGAACACACCATAGGCAACGGTTTTACCACCGACAACATGTTCGAAAACCGCAACATTTTTAACACCGGGGATGTCTAAAAACAATGCCTCTAATTCATCCGGATAGACATTTTTACCACTGTCCAAAACGATGACTTGTTTTTTACGTCCGGCAAAATGCAATTCGCCGTTTTTGTCCTGGTACACCAAATCCCCGGTTTTGAAAAATCCGCGTTCATCAAAAGATTCTGCATTGGCGGCATCATTATTCAAATACCCACCAAAAACTTGGTGTCCACGCACCCACAGCATGCCAATTCCATTTTCATCTTTGTCACGAATTTCACACTCGTTCGTCCCCAGTGGCGCGCCAAACGCATACGGGATACGCTTTTTCACCGGGCGCGACCCACAAAATGGTCCAACCGTTTCGGTCATGCCATAGCCCTGGATAAACGCGATACCCAAACTGTTATAGAAATTTTCAACCTCGGGCTTGGTGGCGGCACCGCCGGCAATCATCAACTGCACGCGTCCACCAAATACTTGCTTGATTTGGTTTTGCACTTTGTCCACCAATATTCCCAAACCGATTTTGCGTAACCATTTTTGATTTTTCAAAACGAAAGATACAATCCACCATTTTTTCTGGGATTTGATTTCTTCGATAATTTTCTTGCGGAACAATTCCCACATTTTTGGAACCGACGGAATAACATGCGGGCGAAATTCTTTGAAATCTGCCAATATCAATTTTGGATTGATTGACGGTTGCAACAAAATTCCCATTTGGAAATGTAATGGAGCCAAAAAACCGGCGGCAAAACCAAATATGTGATACAACGGCAAAAACCCATACAGCACCCCACCCGGCTGGAACCAATCATTAAAATCATCAAAAGAATTTGCACACTCAATCAAATTAAAATGTGTCAGTGGCACAATTTTCGGTGTCCCCGTTGACCCAGATGTGAACGACAAAGTCGCAATATCATTTGCATTTAACGGGTATGGTTGCAAATCCGCATCCACATCATCATCCACCGTTTGAATATCAAAAAATTTGAATCCCTTGGCGTCATAGAAAAAAGATTTTTCCGCCGCAACCAATTTACATTGCGTCAACGCCGTCATATTGTCATATTCCGTCGTGGTTAAATTTGTATCCAACAACAACACACGCGCACCACGATACCATGCGGCAAACATTGTTATAATAAATTCCGGAATATTATGCGCCAACACGCCCAGTGTATCACCAAATTCAACACCGATTTTTTTCAGTGTTGTTGCACGCGCCCGCACCAGTTTTGGAAAATCTTCGAATTTAATTTTTTCACGCACCAGGAAAAGTGTCTGGGGACACTTTTCCATTGTTTGTTCAAAAAATTGATACATATTCATAATTACGCACCCTTTTCTTGATATTTTCCATCAATCAGGTATTGACGCACAACATGATGTTTAACCTTTTGCGTTGATGTCACCGGCAAATCGTCCGTTGTCATTGCAAAATGGGTCACCCATTTATAGGACGCAACTTTTTTGTTCTTTTCGGCAATACCCGCGGCCAGACGTTCCATCGTCATATCTTCGTCAACGCTGAACACGCCATACGCGACGGTTTTACCTTTGACCTCGTGCTCGAACACGGCAACATTACGGACACCCGGAATTTCGATAAACAGACCTTCTAACTCATCCGGATAAACATTTTTACCACTATCCAAAACAATCACTTGTTTTTTACGGCCGGCAAAATGGAATTCGCCATTTTTATCCATCGACACCAAATCACCGGTACAGAAAAATCCGCGTTTATCAAAGCACTCTTTGTTCGCGGCATCATTGTTCAAATATCCGCCGAACACTTGGTCACCTTTGACCCACAGCATTCCAATACCGTTTTCATCCGGATTACGAATTTCACAACAATTTGACCCCAGTGGCGCACCAAACGCATACGGCACGCGTTTTTTCACCGGCTTCGAACAACAGATTGGTCCAACCGTTTCGGTCATACCATAACCTTGGACAAACGCCATTCCCAAATTGTTATAGAAATTTTCAACCTCGGGTTTCGTGGCGGCACCACCGGCAACCAAACAACGCACGCGTCCACCAAATACGGCACGAATTTGATTCAACACTTTATCAACCAATTTGCCCAAACCAATTGCGCGCAAAGTTTTTTGATGACGCATAACGAACGACACCAAACCCCATTTCTTTTTTGCCTTGATATTATCGATAATTTTCTTGCGGAAAATTTCGAACAATTTTGGCACCGCCGGAATAACATGCGGTTTGTATGTTGCGAAATCTTGCATAATTGCATTTGGATTGATTGTCGATTGCAACAGAACACTCATCCCGAAATGCAGTGGCGCCAAAAATCCAACGGCAAAACCAAACACATGGTACAACGGCAAAAATCCATACATCACCTCGCCATGACGCAAGAATATATTTAATGTTTCCAAATTTTCCGAACAAGAAACCAAATTTTTATGTGTCAGTGGCACAATTTTTGGTGTCCCCGTTGACCCGGATGTGAACGACAATGTTGCAATATCATCTTCTTTTAATTTATGTTGTTTAACCTTGGCATCGGGGTTATCCACCGATTCAATATCGAAAAATTTGAACTTTTTCGCTTTATAGAAAAAAGATTTTTCCGCAACAACCAATTTGCAATTTGTGCGTTCGGTCATATTGTCATATTCTTCTGGTGTTAAATTTGTATCTAACAACAAAACCGTCCCACCCAAATACCAAATTGCAAACAAAGTGTACATAAATTGTGGCAAATTATGCGACAACAATCCAACCACATCACCGGGTTTAACACCCGCCGCCGCCAATGCCGCCGCACGCGGTTCGATGTATTTTGGCAAATCTTCATAATTTACCTGTTCGCGCACCAAGAACGGCAATTTACCATTTTTCTTGATGTTTTCATTTAACAAATCATACATAGTCATTTTTTTGTCCCTTTATATAAAAACAATTTATAAATAAATTATTCGTGTCTTATCGGATATTTACCATCAATCAGATTTTGACGCACAACATGGTGTTTAACCTTTTGCGTTGATGTCATTGGCAAATCGTCCGTTGTCATTGCGAAATGGGTCACCCATTTATACGACGCAACCTTTTTATTCGCATCCGCCACCGCGGCCGCCAAACGTTCCATTGTCATGTCGGCATCAACACTGAACACAGCATACGCAACGGTTTTATCTTTGACCCGATGCTCAAACACCGCAACATTTTTAACACCCGGAATATCCAAGAACATCGCTTCCAATTCATCAGGATAGACATTTTTACCACTATCCAAAACGATGACCTGTTTTTTACGACCGGCAAAATGTAATTCGCCATTTTTGTCCATATATACCATGTCACCCGTGTTAAAGAATCCGCGTTCATCAAACACTTCTTTATTCACCGCATCGTTATTCAGATATCCACCAAACACCTGGTGCCCACGCAACCACAAAACACCGACGCCATTTTCGTCTTTGTCACGAATTTCGCATTCGTTGTTTGTCGTTGGTGCACCCACAGAAAACGCCATACGTTTTTTATTTGGTTTTGATATACAAATTGGCCCCACCGTTTCGGTTAAACCATAACCTTGGATAAATGCCAGCCCCAAGTTTTCATAAAAAGTTTCAACCTCGGGCTTGGTGGCGGCACCACCCGCAATCAGCAACCGGACGCGTCCACCAAAAATATCCAAAATTGGTTCTTGAACCTTGCGCACAAAGAAACCCAATCCCATATCATTGATACGTTCACGGTTGCGCAAAATAAAATCAACAATGCGCCATTTCTTTTGTGCCTTTAATGTGTCCATAATTTTTGCACGGAACATTTCCCACAAACGCGGCACCGCCGGAATAACATGCGGACGGAATTTTTTGAAATCATCCAAAATGTATTTCGGATTGACCGTAGGTTGCAACACGATTCCCGCGCCAAAATGCACCGTTGCCAAAATTCCAATGGAAAAACCAAATATGTGATACAACGGCAAAAAACCATACATCACATCACCCGAACCAAAATATTCGGCCATATCTTCCAACGAATTCGCACATTCTGATAAATTATAGTGCGTCAATGGCACAACCTTGGGTGTCCCCGTTGACCCCGATGTAAAAGACAATGTCGCAATATCGTTATCACGGAACTTATACGGACGCAGCATTGGATTTGCCACCGCATCATGCGCCGTAATATCGATAAATTTGAATTTGTCTGTTTTATAAAAAAATGACGGTTCCGCACACACAAATTTACAATCTGCGATTGCCGTCATATTATCATATTCAAACGGAGTCAAATTTGTATCCAACATCAATGCCCGTGCGCCGATATACCATATTGCAAACAGCGTCAACGGAAATTGTGGAATATTATGTGATAACACACCGACGGTATCCCCGGGTTTAATGCCGTGTTCCATCAATGTTACCGCACGCGATTTGACCTGCTCTAAAAATTCAGAATATGTCACGCCTTCGCGCACCAGAAACAAATTCTCGGGCCATTGTTGGACCGCCGTTTCTAACATACTATTCATATTCATGATAAATTTCCTTGTTGTTTTTTATATTGGACGGGGTATATTATAGAACGAAACCAAAGGGAAATCAAATATGAAAATCTTAACCCTGAACATCAACTCTATCCGCGCCCATATCGAAAGTTTTATGGACATTTTACGCACCGGCGAATACGACACAATATTGGTCCAAGAATTAAAGGTTGCGGACCCCAACTTTCCGTTCGTGTTATTTGACGAATTTGGATATAACATACGGATTTTTGGTCAAAAATCTTGGAACGGCGTCGCCGTATTTTCAAAATTTTCTATCGAAGATGTGTCGTTTAACATCCCCGATTACCCGGATGTAAATTCGCGCGTAATTGAATGTGTGATTGACGGCCGTGTTCGGGTTATAAACACATATATGCCAAACGGCGACAATGTTGATTCACCGAAATTCCAATATAAACTGGAATGGATGCGCGCATTTACAAAATATATTGATAAATATCTAAACTCGCCCGAGGCCGTTATCATCGCCGGCGATTTTAATGTGGCAATAACCGACCGTGATATTTGGAATCCGAAAAATTATATTGGTTCATCTATTTCGGCCCCCGCCGCGCGTGAAATTATGCAGCAATGGTTAGACGCCGGTTGGATGGACGCATGGCGCGAATTACACCCTGATGACATTGATTACACTTGGTACGGATATCGCGGCCGCGACACCGTTGGCAATAAACAAGGTTTGCGCCTGGATTATTTTTTATGTAATAAAACCGCGCGCCCAATGGTTAAAAATTGTGAAATAGATTTATGCCCACGGACATCCGATAAACCAACCGACCATTGTGGTTTAATGCTGGAACTGGTTTAATCGTCAACACGCGCCAACGCATCATACATTTTATATTTTTTATCACCCGTATCATGATATTCGTATGGCGCATTACCGACCGAATACATATTTACCAAATCGGTCACTTTATCAATTGCGGCACGCATCATACCCGACACATCCGCCTCGTCATACCAAACCATTTTAGTATTAAAATTTCTCAACTGCATAAAAACCATTTTTGGTGTTTGCGACGCATCAGTTGTTGAAATATTAAAACCACCCGACGATAACATATACGCCTCTAATGGCAACTGTGGCATTGTGCCGGCACGCAACTGACTTTCCGTTGGCACGCCCCCCGTTTTAATATCCATAACCCCGCCGTCCCACACGCGGTCTGCACGCGCACGAATTGTGCGCCCCGCAATCACACATTTTCCACCAATTTCCGGCACAGATTTCATCAACAGCGCCGCATTATCATTTACCAATTTTGCGATATCAACAAACCGTTTATGCCAAAATTGAAACAACATCGCATCCGTATCAGATGTATGCAACACATCGCGTGCCGCCCGGTCCATTTCATGAATAATCGCCGCCGGCGAAAAATCACGCGCATGTTCAATAACATCATGCACCAAATTTCCAAACACGCGCGCATCCGCCCCAACCCACCAATCATCGCGCGGACGCAGACGCAAAATATGCGCAACATAAAACGCATACGGATTATGAATCAATTTTTCCAATTCCGTCACATAAACATCACTCCAATCCGATGGCGGATTTGGCGCAGACGAATCAAGGGGTTGATATGGCACTTTATCGGCATCACGAATTGTTTTCAAAATATCACGACCCACATCCAAATCGAACCGACCGCCACGCGCAACAACACGCGATATAAAACGCGACTCTAATGTTTTTACACCACCCGAATTTTCTGCGCGCAACCAATACACATCCGCCCCACAAGACATATTTATAAAATCCCCCGCCATCAATGAAACCTTGCGTTCAGGACTGGGCAACCCGATTTGTTCTGCAATACGCCGTGGCAACCACGCATTTTCATATCCGGTGGATGGAAACATACCATCGTTTAACCCGGTTAAAATCACAACATCCGCGGTCTGCATACGCGATTCAATAGTCCCCAGCACAACGATTTTTGCATTTTCATTTGGCACACTTCGCACCGATATTGTTGCAACCGCATCTGCAATAAACGCACGCGCATCCGCGCAACTCAATTTAATATCATACCGCGCCAAACAATCAGACAATTTTTTTATCGCACACCACACCAACCCAGAATCCGCCGATTCAATTTCAAATTCTGGTTTCATAAAATCAATATAATCGGACACAATATTTGCAACCGCATCAAACAGATTAAAATTCGCCCGAGTATAACACATATCAAAACCACCGTGTCCGGTATCAATCCACGAATCCAGCAAATTCAAAACTGCACGCGCCGCCGGAATTGTTGCGCCACTTTTTGCACCCGAAAAATCTGCATCCAACGAATATTTTTCCAACGCCGCCGCTATTCGTTGATTTCCCGCCGCGTCAGGCGTTATAACCATAACCGTTTTATTGTCATGTGTTGCACGACGACAAATTTCCGCAACCGCGAACGCTTCATCGCGTTCGGTATCACACTCGACCAAATGACAATTTGATAAATCATTATTACCAACATATGGCGCCGTATCATTACCAAACGCATAATTCAAAAAATCAATATTCGACGCGCCAAAATCTAAAACATGAACATCAGATGGCACAACCCCAATCCGCGATAAAAATTTATATTCAGAATTATACGGATTTGTATCCAATTCAAAATCAGCAATTCGCCCATCGATTTTTCCCGGCAAAATAATTTTACCTTGCGCTAAATTTGCAACCGCCACCATCAAATCCGCCGTCGCCGGCACAGACGCCGTTGAACCACACACAATCACACACGGATATTTTGCAACCTCATCAATCCACGCACGCACATCGGCATTTCGCACCGCGACATCCGTTGGGCGACCATTTGCCATACTTGGCAAAACGCGAGTCAATATATCCAGCAATTTTGCCTTGGAACGGAAATGTTCGGCATATTTTTCATCAATCAAACTTTCCCAATCTATCGATGCCGCATCCACACCCTCGTTTTCCATATAATCGGCACACCGCACAAAATCGCGTGCAATTTGCAGCGCGGTTGAAATATTTCCAATATTGGCATCCGCCGCCAACAGTTTTGCCAACAAAACCACGCGTTCTGACGTTGAAAATGTATTATCATATTCGGGAATTTCATCCGTATCAACCCCCTCGCCCAGGGCGACCAATTTTGGCAAAATAACGGCATGACCCGCACGCGCCACAAACATTTTTTCCGCCGCACGCACGGCGCGCCTGCTGGGTAAAAAAACCAAAGCATCGGAAAAATCCACACCCGAATTTTTAATCAGTTCATACAACGCGTCCAACATCCGCGCCGGATTTGACACACAAAAAATATTATTGTTATTTGACACCAATAATTTTCCTTAAAAATTCCAATCCAGTTTTCTTTTCCGCCGATGTGAATAAAACATCATCCACCATCGCACCATGTGATTGATGCGACAATTCGATTTGATTTTGTTCACGCACGCGTTTGTCTTTTTTGGTATAAACGATTTGATATAAAATTCCGTTTTTATCACAAAAATCCATCAATTCTAAATCAGAATCTTTGACCCCAACGCGCGAATCAATTAAAATAAACAAACGTTTTAATTGCGACCGGGTCAATAAATATTCTTGCAACCTATGCGTCCATTGAATCGCCCTGTCCCGCGATACGCGCGCATAACCATAACCCGGCAAATCCATCAGCAACACCCTATCATCAATATTAAACAGGTTTAATTCCTGGGTGCGTCCGGGTGTATTTGATGTCCGCGCAATCGGTTGTCCCACAATCGCATTTATCAGGGATGATTTCCCAACATTACTGCGCCCGACAAACGCATATTCGGGGAACGCCGTATTCGGCAAAGACCCAACCGTTGAATAAGATCCAACAAATTTTATCATTTATTTTCCTTGTAATAATTTCTTGTATGCTTCTTTTTTTGAAATACCGGTACGCGCCGCCAACTCTGCGGCCGATGATTTTGTATTACCACCCGCAATATCATTTACAATTTCGCGAATTTCATCATCTGACATTTTTTTATCCGGCGCGGGCGCAACCACAATTACAATTTCACCACGCAGTGGCTCTATATGCATTAAATCCGCCGGATAGCCGATAATTACATCTTCGTGAATTTTTGTAATTTCGCGCACGATTGCAATTTGCCGTTCTGGCATAACACGGGCAAACGCCGCAATTGTTGCCATAATGCGATTTGGACTTTCATAATAAATAATAGTATGACGGATTTTATTATCATCGTGTAATTTTTTCTCGTCCACAAAGCCACAGAAAGTAAATCGGTCCGTTGGAAATCCCGACAACACCAATGCAGACACCGCCGCCGTTGGCCCCGGCACAACAAATACCGACACCCCCGCCGCACGCGCCGCGCGCACTAAACGAAACCCGGGGTCACTGATACACGGCATCCCGGCATCGGTCACAACCGCCACAGACGCACCATTTTTAATTTTTTCAACCAAACCGTCAATAACGCGCAACTCGTTATGTTCATGATGTGAAACACATTTTGTTTTAATATCAAAATGCGACGCCAATTTTGCAAAAACCCGGGTATCTTCGGCGGCAACCAAATCACACCCACGCAATGTATCGACCGCCCGCGGCGACATATCAGACAAATTTCCAATTGGCGTTCCAACAATATACAGTCCCGATTGCATTTCAAATCCTTTTATGTTAGAATAATACAATATAAAATAGGCCTTTTCAATGAATAGATTTTTTGCATTATTTACAACACTTTTAATTTTATCCGGATGCGCCGGCACCGATGTTGCCACACACGATTGGAACGCCGAATATACCAATGTTCCAACGGGAACGCCCGTCCAAATGCAATACGGTTCGTATTATTCTACATATGATTCCGGTGACACGCGCCACAATATTGCGGTGTTATTACCAACGACCGGGTCAAATGCCGCGGCGGGACACGAAATACGAAACGGTATAGAATTGGCGTTATTGCAACACTCGCTGAATCAATTAAATGTTGATTTTTATGACACATCAACCAACCCAGGCGACGCGATAAATACCGCACTGGCAACAAATCCGGACATAATTGTTGGTCCATTGTTTTCATCAAACGCACAAAAATTACGCACATCAAAGCCCGACACAATGCCGGCAATATCTTTTACATCGGATGCGGCGGCGGTTGGCGACGGTGTTATGACAATGGCACTGATGCCGACAAATGGTGTTGAATTGATTGTCCGTGAAATGTCAAATGACGGGATTCAAAATTTTATCATCATGGCGCCAAACAATGATTCCGGAAAAATTATGGCGGGCACGGCAAAACGTGCGGCGGAAATTTATGGGCAAAATGTCACAGGCATATTTTATTACACCGAACACGAAAATGAAAATTTGAAAAACATCGCCGATATGGCATCAATGAATACGGCGCGAACGGCGGCAAACAAACGCGCGAAAACGATTTTGTCCGACATTTTAACAAACGAAACATTAACCGGAATTGAAAAATCGAACCTGTATTATCAACTGGATAAAATTTCGAAATCCGAAACATTGGGAACATTACCATATTCTGGCGTTTTGTTCTTGGGCAATGCCGACGACACAAAAACATTGGGTTCGTTCCTGCGTTATTATGGCGCCGACTCCCGGTCTGTGCGATTTTATGGTACCGCAATGTTAGACGGCACGGACATCGCATCTGATTATACAATGATGGGAACAAAATATGCGGCCTTGCCCGAACAGAATCAAACCTTTGTGAATCTGTATCAACAAACATACGGTGCGCGCCCATCGCGTTTGGCATCATTTGGATTTGACGCGGCAACAATTGCAATGGGAACGGTGTATTCCGACAAAACCCCGGCGGCATATTTACTGGACCCCAGTGGTTATGCCGGTGTTGATGGTATAATTCGCCTGAAACCAAACGGCGACAACGAACGCGGATTGCGTATATTGATGGCGAACGCATCAGGCACACCGGTTGTCGTAAAACAATCACCTGAAAATTTCATCAGTCCGATTTACAACATTGAACAACGTCATATTTCGCCGGCACCGGAAATGTCTTTGCAAACCCCCGGTATAAACCCGGATGATTTTATAAAAATTCCGGAACGATTCCGTCGCAAATATAAATCTGAAAACTATGGTGTGAACATGACGCAAATCACTCCCACACGTCCACAAACGACAATCACGGTTATAAAAACACCACAAACCGATGCAATCATAGATTCTGAATATCAACCGGTAAAAATGGAATCAATCAATAAAACAATGATTGACGCGGTTGAAATCAACGGATAAAAAGATGCTGAAAAAAATATACAAAATATTTTTTGCATGTTTTTTAGCGTGTTTGATAACATCATTATCTTTACTGTGTTTGCATATTTATTTTGGTGATAAAACATCCGATATCAGCGCAAAATTTTTTCCACCACAATCTGAATTTTTAACCCCCGAAAAATCAGAGTTTTCTATCGCGGTTGTATCTGACACCGGCGCCGAAGACATAGTATTGGAAACAATAATAGACCACATCACATCAACAAAACCAAAATATGATTTTATATTACACCTGGGCGATTTTTTAACCCACCGAACGAATACAGGATTACAATGGTTGTTATATAAAATCCATCCAAAATTAAATGGCATCCCTTTATACGGCACACCCGGAAATCACGACATTACAAAAAACAACAAACGCAATGCCACACCATACAAAACCGTTATGGGACCGAGTTTTTATTGGTTTGGATATGGCCACACATTGTTTATCGCATTGGACACATCATTTGAAACAATTGATGACGCACAATTAAATTGGCTGGATAACACACTGAAAAAAATCAGGCCATTATTCAAACACTGTGTAATATTTACACATGTTCCCCCATTTGACACTCGCCCCGACATAATTTCAAACCACGCATTGGATAAATCTGCATCAGAAAAATTAGAACACATATTAAAAAATTACAATATAGACATGATGATTTTTGGACATGTTCATTACTATTCACACGACAAATTCGCCGGCATACCAATTTACACCGTCCCATCCAGTGGCCAAATAATTCGTGACCCACACAACAAATACGGATATGCCCATATTGAATTTGACAAAACCGGATTAAAAACCGTCACACCAAAATACATAGATTTTCACGGCACTAAACGAAAATACATTGAATACACAATTGCACGCGATATATTTCATCATAAATTACGCGAAACAATATCATACATAATGATACCCGGACTGATATTTTTTGTATTAGGTATTATTACATTTATCATAACAAAAATCATGACACATAAAAAATTATATAATTGATACAAACCATATAATATGCTATTATATAAATGCATACATAACATAAAACCAAAGGGGTAAATTATGCTGACATTGATATTTGTTATTTTGAAACTGACAAAGACAGTCAACTGGTCATGGTGGTGGATTTTATTGACATTGGCATTGGATGGTGGCGTATTCGGCCGTATATTTTAATGCAAAAAACACAAAAAACAAACACCCCGTTTGGGGTGTTTTTTACTGAATATAATAACTGTTAAAATCTTGCATTTTTTAATAAATCATACAATTCTTTATCTATCACATATGAACTAATTTCTGTTGCAGATTTATAATATGCATCTTTATCAGTATGTGATGGCACATATATATCGTTGTCAATATATTGAATTTGTGGTCCCAACGCACCTTGACGAGGTTTTTGATAATCCAATGCATGATGTATTTCGTGTGCAAACACACTAATCATTTTATAAAAAAAGTAATCTTTATCTTGATTGTGTTTCTTTACATTGGTTATATTAACGCGCACCAGTGACGATTTGTGCGAATTTGGGTATCCTGCTGGGTTTTTGACAAAATCTTTTTTTATTCTGTCTTTTTCTTCATCTGATATACCACTCGGCAAATTTAACTCATACGCATTTTTGTGAAACCCATCCGTAATATCATAATCGCCTTTGGGTTTTATATCTGATTTTTCCCAATCAGTTATAACCCGCGAATCAATATAACAACCATATTCTTGGCAAAAATCTTGTGTCAAAGCCACGAACAATTTATTATACGCATCAACCATGTTTTCTTCATCTGCATTACGCACTTTATCAACTAAATCTTTATGATTATTTAATCTGCGCAACCAATCCGCAGAAAATTGTTTTGCCAATTTGTATATATTTGCCGTCCCCGCCACAAATGTTTCACGTATTTGTTTTGGATTCTCTTTATTATTATACATTATACTCAAATCTCTATTAAATGTATCAAATTCACCATTTACATAATCTAAATCTTTATTTATCGCAAACAAACTTATTGGCATATTTTTTGGTCTATATTGCTCCAAAGAAATCGCCTTTGTAATTTTTTCAATCAATTCATCCGGCGAATATTTTTCTAACAACCTGTTGGCAAAACCATCGATATCATCCATTTGTTTAATCAGATTGTCTTTTTCATCCTGCGTTTTTGCAGATTTATATTTTTTTAACAACTCTATTATCTGCAGTGCAGATTTTATTTCAAAATTTTCATTACCCATAAATTACACCCTTTTACAAGATTATACAACATTTCGCCCCCAACGACCACAAAATAAAAAATGACCCGTTTGGGTCATTTTCTATTTTGGTGGGAGTGGGTGCGTGCCTTGATAAACAAT
>DFKW01000006.1 GCA_002373935.1 Alphaproteobacteria bacterium UBA3635
CGTATCGCCGAGATGAAAACCGGTGAAGGTAAAACATTGGTCGCGACATTGGCGTTATATTTAAAGGCATTGCATGGGCGCGGCGCACACCTGATTACCGTGAACGATTATTTGGCATCGCGCGATGCCCAATGGATGGGCCAGGTTTATAAATTCCTGGGGATGACCATTGGTATTATTCAACACGATATGTCGGACGAAGAACGGCGTGCGGCATATAATTGCGATATTACATATGTGACAAATTCTGAATTGGGTTTTGATTACCTGCGCGATAATATGAAATTTTTCAAAGAACAACAGGTTTTGCGTCCGTTGTTCTATGCCATCGTTGACGAGGTTGACAGTATTTTAATCGACGAGGCACGCACCCCATTGATTATATCGGGGCCGGCCGAAGACACCAGTGATTTATACAATCGCGTCGATGCGGTGGTTGCACAATTTGGCGCATCTGATTTCAAAAAAGATGAAAAAGATAGACATGTGACATTGACCGAATCCGGTGTTGATACCGCAACGCGTTTATTAAAAGACGCCGGGTTATTGGTTGGCGATAATTTATATGCGGCGGAAAATGCTCAATTGGTTATGCATATTCAACAGGCGTTATTGGCGCACCAACTGTATCAAAAAGATGTAAATTATGTTGTCCGCAATGGCGAGGTTTTAATCGTTGATGAATTTACCGGACGCGTGATGACGGGACGGCGATTTGGACGTGGCCTGCACCAGGCGATTGAGGCCAAAGAACATGTGACGGTGCAACCGGAAAATCAAACCGTATCCAGTATTTCTTATCAGAATTTATTCCGTTTGTATGAAACATTGTCGGGAATGACCGGGACCGCCATGACCGAGGCCACCGAATTTGAAGAAATTTATAAACTGCGTGTGGTGTCAATTCCGACAAATCGCCCCGTGGCGCGTGTTGACCATCACGATGAAATTTATCGCAACAAGGCCGAAAAATATGATGCAATTTTGAAACAGATTGACGATTGTGTTAAACGCAAGCAACCCGTATTGGTTGGAACGGTATCAATCGAAAAATCCGAAGAACTGGCGGCGTTGGTTCGTGAAAAACTGCATATAAATCCGGCGGTATTAAACGCAAAACAGCACGAGTCCGAGGCAAAAATCGTTGCCCAGGCGGGTGCGCCCGGTGCGGTCACAATCGCGACAAATATGGCGGGACGTGGGACGGATATTAAACTGGGCGGAAATGCCGAAGAATTGATTGCGGCATTGGATGCAACGGCACCTGATTTCGAGGCACGCAAACAGCAAATTTACAACGATATTGAAAAGAATAAAAAATTGGTTTTGGATGCGGGTGGTTTGTATGTTATCGGAACCGAACGCCACGAATCACGCAGAATTGATAATCAATTACGCGGACGCTCGGGGCGGCAAGGTGATCCGGGTGATTCCAAGTTCTTTTTGGCGTTGGACGATGATTTGATGCGTATATTTGGTGCCGCCCGTTTGGATGGTATGTTGACCACATTGGGATTAAAAACCGGCGAGGCCATTACCCATCCATGGATTACCAAGGCATTAGAAAAGGCACAAAAACGTGTCGAGGCCCGGTATTTCGAGGCACGCAAAGAGTTGTTAAAATATGACGATGTTATGAACGAACAACGCGGTGTTATTTATAAACAACGCAACGATTTGATGACATCCCCTGATTTGGCACCTTTGGCGCGCGAGTTGATTGGTGATGTTGTTGAAATGATTTGTGAAAACAATATTCCGGAAAAATCTCATCCGATGGATTGGAATACAAATGGTATTCATGATGCGATGCTGCGTATTTTTGCGTTGGATATTACGGATATTGAGAATTGGAAAACAGACCCCGACATCACCGAACGCAAGGCGTATGAATCTTTGTATAATTTGGCAATTCGCAGATACAATCAACAGGCCGAAAAATACGGCGTTGAATTGATGCAGATGGCAACGCGCCAAATGATGTTGGGTGCATTGGATACGGTATGGAAACGGCATTTACAACAAATGGATTATTTGCAAATGTCAATCGGTCTGCGTGGCTATGCCCAGAAGAACCCGTTGTATGAGTATAAGCGCGAGGCACTAGATTTATTCCGCAATACGGTCAATAATTTTAAATTGATGTCTGTATCATATATTTGCCGTATGGAATTGACGCGCGAAGATGTGAACAAAACTGATGCAGAACGCGCGGCGCATGATGCGGCGTTAAATGGTGATGCAAATATTCATCGTAATGCGCCCTGCCCGTGTGGTTCGGGATTGAAATACAAAAACTGTCACGGTAAATTGCACTAAGCCACATGTGCAAATAAAGGTAAGGAAATGGCGGGATTTGTTCATCTGCATGTGCATTCAAAAATATCTGTCGGGGCCAGTACTTTGTCCATCGCGGCAAATAAAAAGGCGGGTATTTTGGTCGGGATACCGGAACTGTGTATTGCGGACGGTATGACGGCGTGCGCGCTTACGGATACAAATATGATGTCGGGATGCGCAGAATTGTCCGATGTTATGCCTGCCAATAAATTGCAACCAATTATCGGTATTGAAATTTCATTAAATCAACACACCGCCGACCCAAAGGTTTTACGCGAATCTTCGTTGTCTAAATTGGTGTTGTTGGCGCAAAATCACGACGGATATTTGAACCTGTGCGAATTGACACGCATTATGTATATGAGGCCCGACAATCATCATTTGGGACCATATATTACTTTTGATGATTTGGAATCGTTATCGAAAAATCTAATTTGTTTGTCGGGTGCGCATTTGGGGCCAATTGGCATGGCAATTTTAGGCAATCAAAATGATACGGCGGAAACACATGCAAAACGTTTGCAGGCAATGTTTGGCGACCGGTTCTATATGGAAATACAGCGGCACGGATTGGAAGATGAAATTAAAACCGAACCTGAATTTTTACGAATTGCCGAAAGTTTGAATATTCCAATTGTTGCGACGAACGATGTGTGTTTTGCGGCACCCGAAAATTACGAGGCCGCCGACGCGTTGGGTTGCGTTCTGGGGCAGACCAAGGTTATTGACCCAAATCGTCCACGAAAATCGTCCGAACAATATTTCAAATCAACCGCAGAAATGCAAGAGTTGTTCAGTGATTTGCCCGAGGCAATTGAAAATACCGAAATAATTGCATCGCGTTGTGGATTTTTAGTTAATGTGCACGAAAAACCGTTGCTGCCAAAATTCGGTGACGATTTTGAAACCGAGTGCCAAATGTTGCGCGACAATACTATGCAGGGGCTGGCGGCGCGGATTGCCGAACACAATATCACCGACACCCAACCATATTATGACCAGGCGGAATTTGAATTAAATGTTATTATTGGCATGGGATTTCCGGGATATTTTTTAATCGTTGCCGATTATATTCAATGGTGTCGCAACAACGATATTTTAACCGGACCGGGGCGTGGTTCGGGTGCGGGTTCTATTGTGGCGTGGTGTTTGGGTATTACCCATGTTGATCCGTTGAAATATGGTTTGCTGTTTGAAAGATTTTTGAATCCTGACCGTATTTCTATGCCGGATTTCGATGTCGATTTTGAACCGACGGGTATTGAACGCGTGTTGGCATATATTTGCGACAAATATGGGCATGATTCTGTATGTCGTATTATCACATTTGGCAGTTTACAGGCCCGTGGTGCAATTCGCGATATTGGACGTGTGTATGGAATACCCTATTCTAAATCCGACAGATTATCAAAACTGATTCCGGCGGACGCAAAAAAATTAAAAGATGCGGTTGATTCTTCACCCGAAATGCAGGCGGTATTGGCGGCGGATGCCGATATGGACAAGGTTGTGCGTGTTGCCGAAGAATTAGAGGGTTCTATACGAAACCTGGGGCAACATGCATGTGGCGTTGTTATTGGCGACCGTCCAACAACGCAAATCGCACCGGTGTATCGCGACCCATCAAACCCGTTACCATCCAGTCAATATGATGGACATTATCTAGAGGCAACGGGCCTGATTAAATTTGACTTTTTGGGGTTGGAAACATTGGTTGTGTTAAAGCATGCGGTTAAATTGATTCAACAAACGCGTGGTATTAATGTTGATTTAGACAAAATCCCAACCGATGATGATGTCACAATGAAGTTGTGGCAACGGGGCCTGACCGAGGGGATATTCCAATTCGATGCTCCGTTCGTTAAACAAACACTGCGAAAAATGCAACCGACCAGTTTTTTGGAAATATCTGCATTGAACGCATTAAATCGACCGGGACCAATCGCGTTTATTCCGCAATTTATCGCCCGTATGCATGGCGAAGAAAAAATTGAATATGTTCATCCCAAGGCCGAACCAATATTAAAAGAATCGTATGGCATTATCGTGTATCAAGAACAGGTTATGTTATTGACACGGGCTCTCGCGAACTTTACCCGCGGTGAATCAGATACCGTGCGCAAGGCCATGGGTAAAAAGAAATTGGATTTATTGGCCAAATTAGAGGTCAAGTTCCTGAAGGGATGTGAAGAGCAAGGAACATTGGACAATGCAACCGCCAAAGATTTGTGGGAAAAATTCAAAGAATTTGCAAAGTATGCGTTTAATAAATCGCACGCGATTGCGTATTCTATTGTTGCAAATCAATGTGCGTATTTGAAAGCTCACTATACCCCGGAATTTATTGCCGCGGCAATGTCCAGTAATTTGAACGATACAGACCAATTGGCGTTGTTTGTTGACGATGCAAAATCTAATTTCGGTATTCAAATTGTTGCACCCGATATAAACGAAAGTGAATCTTTGTTCACGGTTAAAGGTGGCAAAATTATTTATGCGTTGGCGGCAATCAAGGGTGTTGGAACGGCGGCAACGGACGCAATTATTGCCGAACGTAATGCAAATGGTAAATTCAAAAATTTAACAGATTTTGCCAAACGGTGTGCGCCAATTATAAATAAAAGAATCCTAGAGGCGTTTGCCCGCGTTGGCGTTTTGGATTCATTAGAGAAAAATCGTGCGGCGATATTTATGAACGCAGATATGATTTTGTCTTATGCGTCAAAAAGTAAAGATAATGGCAATTTGTTGTCTTTGTTTGCAAACACAACCCAGGATGATGTTGTCGAAGACAGATTGCACAGCAATTTGCCTAAAACAGAACCGTGGACATTTGCGCAACGACTGGATAATGAATTGTCTGCATTGGGTTTTTATATTTCGGCACATCCGTTGGATCAATATAAAAATTTAATTGCACGTGAAAAATTAGTCACCAGCAGTTCGCTGGAAACCATCGGCGACAGAAAACCGGTGCGTATTGCCGCAAATGTTGGGTCTTTTTCACGGCGACGGACCAAAACCGGCAAAGAAATGATTACTATCGCGGCATCGGACAGTTTCGGCAATATTGATGCGGTGGCGTTTGGTGATGCGTCACTACAATTTGCAAATATTTTATCCAAAGAATCTTTGGTTTTAATTTCGGGTAAATCGTCAAATCGTGATGACCGAGTGTCGGTGTTTGTTGATTCAATAACCCCATTATCACAATGGGTGGCGCAAATCGCAAAGAAAATCACATTGGATGTATGGAACGGCGATGTGTTGCCGGATTTAAAGAAAACTTTATCCGCCCTGGGCGGGGGTTCTACGCGGGTGGTATTAAACTTGCATGGGGCGGACAAAATTGCAACAATGGCATTGCCAGGCGGCGTCAATTTGGGCGAACATACGGCGTCTGATTTGGCGGCATTAGGGGTCAAGGTCCAGATAGAATAATGAAACATATACCGGTTCTTATTAATGCAATTATGCGCGAATTGGGCGATATTCGCGGCCAACGTGTTTTGGATGCAACGTTTGGCGCGGGTGGATATACGCGTGCGTTTTTGGACGCCGGCGCATCGGTTGTTGCGTTTGATCGTGATCCAAATGTTGTGGCGGATGCGGATGCGATAAAATCTGAATTTGGGTCGCGCTTTCGTTTTATTGCAAAACCGTTTTCGGCAATGCGTGAATTAAATGAAAAATTTGATGCGATTGTTTTTGATTTGGGTATTTCATCGATGCAGATTGATATTCCAACACGCGGTTTTTCTTTTCGGGCGGATGCACCATTGGATATGCGTATGTCGGGTGCGGGTCCAACGGCGGCGGATTTAATTGCAAACGCAACCGTTGCGGATTTGGCAAAAATTTTGCGCGATTATGGCGATGTGGCGCGTGCAAATGTTTTGGCGCGTGCGATAATTAACGCAAAACCACAAACCACATTTGAATTAAAAAATCTGATTTATAATCCGCGGGATGTCGCCCCCGTATTCCAGGCGTTGCGTATTGCGGTGAACGACGAAATGGGTGAGTTGCGACGGGCATTGTCGGTGGCACCGGAAATGTTAAATCCGGGTGGCAAATGTTTGGTGGTGACTTTCCATTCAATCGAAGACAGAATTGTAAAAAACACTTTTCGCGATTTAACCACGGTACCCGGCAATCCACTGATACCTGTTGCCGCGGATGCACAATATAAATTAATTCGTGCGATAACCCCTGATGAAAATGAAACAGAACAAAATCCGCGTTCACGGTCGGCACATTTGCGTGGCGTTCAAAAATCATATTGACCGGGGTGCGCAATTTAATGTAATCTGAATACAAGACAAGGAAGAAAGTGATGAAAAAATTATTGGCATTTTTATTTAGTGCGGGCATAACATCGAATGCGTTGGCAAATCCGGCATGCGCGGTTTGCACGGTGGCAATTGGTGCGACATTAACAATTTCACGGCGTTTGGGCGTGTGCGACAATGCGGTTGCAATTTGGCTGGGTGCGTTTTTGGTGATATTGGGTTATTGGGCAATTAAATGGTTTGATAAACGAAATTGGCACTTTTTCGGTCGCGATGTGGTTTTGATGTTGTTATCGTTTTCTATGATTGGCGGATTATACATAAATCAATTGCATTACAGTCCGTGCTATTGGGTCTTGGACGCGTTTTTATTCTGGGCGATTATTGGTGGCGTGGTTTATGTTGTATCACAGAAATTCTACGAGTTTATGAAACGGCGTAATAACAATCATGCGCACTTTCCTTTTGAAAAGGTTGTATTGGCGTTGGTGATGTTATTTATTGCCAGTTTCTTGGTATCAAAATTTGCAATGTAAATAAAGGGATGATGACATGAAAAAAAATATGAAAAAATTGACAATGGAAGAAATGATTGAAAAGGTTGATGCCGCAAAAAAGGCAAACCCGTTGGATTTGTCGTCTGACCAGGATTTGTCGATTGCGTTGATGAATTTGATTTCATTGGAAGAACATTTCTTTTTCAGTGGTGCAAAAACGAAAAAAACCGGATTTTACGATTTGTTAAATACGGTGCGTTCTATGCGCAAAGAATTGATGGAACGCATTGTTGATAAATCATCCGTCGAAGGTGGCGAGGTTTGGTGTATTTCAAAACATTTGCTGGCGGCGTCTATGCGTTTGATGGAGGTCGGAACCAAGGCATTGGGTGCCGGAAACAAACGCGACGCGGAACAAATGTTTGAACGGGCATACGATTTATATTCCCTGTTTTGGGGATTAAATATGCACTTGATAGATTTGGATGGTGTGCATGAATCTGTGCCGGCGTTTTATGATGGGGCGGTTGCGGCATGCAAGATGGATAACCCTAAAAAATCAGGTAAAACAAAAAATGCGGCGGTGACGACGACATCTGGGGCAACGGGTGACGAGTCAACGGTAAAAAAACTTGGTAATTGGGTTAAACGCGCGGTCAATTGTTGTATCGAATAAAATACTGTTGATTTGGTTTTTCAAAAAATGGTATAATAAACCCAAGAGAGAATGGATGATTAAGCGTTTAAGATATGTTTTCTGTGGTTTGTTTATTGCGTCGATAACGGCGCCGGTGGCGTTTGGTGCCACGCCCGCCGCGCAACGTACGGCCGTGCCAACCGCGGCACGCGCATCGGGTGCGCCCGCCGCACAACGCACAAAATCGGCAACGACGCGCAATGCGCGTACGATTACAAAACGCGCGGTCGTCACCCCGAATCGGACGGCAACCACGGTAAATTCTATATCCAGGGCGGGTAATATTATCAGTGATGCCGGCAACGCGATTATTCATCGTGCTTTTGGCATTTCACGCAGTGCAAAACCGGTCGCAATTTCACGTACGGCCACGGGTACAAATACCGCACGTTCGGCGGCACGTGTTGGTGGTGCATCACGCGCACGCGCAACCGCGGTATTTAGCGATATTTCAAAATTGGGTGACGGGTATAATCAATGCCGCGATGCATATAATACATGTATGGATCAGTTCTGTGCCGGCGCAAACGAAACATATCGTCGTTGTTATTGCAGTAATACTTTCCATGATTTCCGCGATCGCGAGGATGCATTGGATGCGGCAACAACTTTATTGGCACAATTTGAAAACAACAATTTGAACGCGGTTAATTTGTCGGCCGAAGAAGTAAATGCAATGTACACGGCAACGGCGGGCGAGCAAGCAATTAAAAATGACACATCGGGCGCCGCGGAATTGTTAAGCAATATTGATGATTTGTTGTCTGGCAAGAAAAAGGCATCGGACACACAAAACAGTTTAACATCTTTGTCGGGATTGTCGGTTGATTTTTCGACCGATTTGGGCGACATTTGGGGAACAACATCGACATCATTGTTTGGCGACAATTCTGGGGCCGATTTATCAACCATGGACGGTGTGGAGTTATACAACAACGCACATAAACAATGTATGCAATTGGTTGGCGAAACATGCGATGCGGGCGCGGTTCGCAACATGGCAAAAAGTGCGTACAGCATTTTAATCACCCAGGATTGCAACGCATATCAAAAGAAAATTGATGCCAAGGCCGAACAGGTTAAATCGACGGTGCGCACGGCGGAAAAATACCTGCGCGAGGCACGATTAGAAGAATATCGTTCACACAATTCGGCGGATGTGAATGCATGTTTGGACCGGGTCGAGGCCGCCCTGACCCAGCCAACGGCATGCGGTGCGGATTATGTGAAATGTTTGGATTATTCGGGTGTATATATCAATTCTACATCAGGCGAGCCGATTTATTCCCCGCGTTTGTTCAAATTAAATGAATTGATTGTTTTGGACGGCACGTCTGCGGATGTGTTGGCACAAAACCCGCAATTTAATCAATTTTTGGATTCAAAACGCGTGTATGCGCGGACCGCATTGGAATCTTGTCGTGATTTGGCGGACACGGTTTGGGCGGAGTTTAAGCGCAACGCGTTGATTAAAATTTCCCAGGCCCAGGATGAAAAAATCGAAGAAGTGAAAATGTCTTGCGTTTCGACAATGAAGGATTGTTACGACACGCAAAGTGATGCGTTGAAAAGTTTTGACGACACAACGGCCCAGGCGTCCGGCGCATTGGCGGCCCGTGCATCACGCGACATGTGCAGTGATAAAGTTTTGGCTTGCGCGGCGTTGTATGGTGACGAGGACGCTTGTCAAATTGATGCACGGACAAACAAGGTCACTGATAAAAACGGTAAAAAATGCGGATTGACATCTTTGCGTAACTTTGTTGATACGGTTGACGATGTTCGTATTGCCGAGGGTTGTGGCACGGCGGTTGAAAATTATTTGAAACAAATTTGCACACCATCAACAGGCACCGAGGGATATCCGTGGAATTGCCGTTTGCGTGCATTTGGAAATTTGAACGCCAACCACAGTTGGTCAAGTTCTGCCCAAAATTCCGGCAAAGATTTGGTTAGTATGGTTATAAATTATGCAATCGATAATTGCGGTGTCGGAACAGATGGAAAACTTGAAACACGTTCGCAAAACGAGGTTGTTCAGCAATTAGAAACACTTCGCGAAGATTTGGGTGATTTGATTGGTGAAAAATGCGAGATGGCCGATGGTATTTGGGTCGATGCGGGCGACGATGATAACACAGGGTTGTCTGACGGAACAGTCATAGATAGTTTTTATAGTGTGAACTTTGGCAAAAGTCATACCCAGGCACAATCTGATTACGGCGTTGACACATGGGGTAAATGCATCAGAAACAGTGTCAAGGCGCGTTGCGATGCGGAAAACAAACGCACTGGAAATAACGGGTACGCAACATACGATGCATCAACCGGACAATGCAATTTGACAATAGAATATTACAAATATCAATGCGAACAAGTGTTGGGTATTTGGACAGATGATAATAATTGTTATATAGAAAAGTAAAAGGTGTGGGTACGATGAAAATTTTGTTTAAACAAATACATGTTTTTCTGTTTGGTTGTTTTGCATCGTTGCCAGCAATGGCTTATCATACTTTTTATTCAAATTCCGCAGAAGAGTGTTATGTTGACACATCGCCAGATGATAGCGATGATTATTTTTGGTATTGTGGTCACCAAACGCAATCTTGTAGAAGCAACGGCGAAAATAAAGATGATGGCCATACCTTTTTGTATCACGGAGATTATTTTTTGTGGCCTGATAAAAAAGCAACAAAAACAAACGAGAAAGTTGGTTTGTGGTCTGATGCTTCAGAACAAAAATACTGGTGTTGTGGTGGTACCAGTAGCAAATCAGGCAGATTTTATAAAGGTGATAATTGGATTACAAAGTTAGAAACAATAACCGAAACATTACCGAACGGAAAGTGCACGTGGATTCGTAAAACCAATATTTGCGGACAAATAGATAACCCTGACGATAAATGTACCGCGGCAACTGGCGAATGCACAACAGGTTTTATATCGCATAACGGTAAATGTGTCGCGGCCTGCCCCGAAGGTCAGGCGTTTGCAAGTGCTACTTCGTCTGCATGTGTAGAGTGTGCATCGTCATCCACACAAGGAATTAGAAAAAACATTTGTATAAAATGCGAGGCAAACCAATTTTTTGATAAAACAACGTTATCTTGTATTGCGCGGTCCAGTAAATTGCAAGTTTCTGTTCAGGCATTTAATGATTGTTGGATGTGTGTCACACCGGGCGCAATGTATAATTGTATGAAAACAATATCAACCAGCGGGACTTTGAGTGACAATTTACAACAAGTTTGTTCTGTGGATGGTAAATCCGGCGATGCGTCTGTGTTTAGATTGCCCGAAACCGGATTTTTAAAATTTATGCCCGCGACAACAGTGAACATTCGACAAATGCCGTCGTTGGCGGATTTCCAGGATGCCACGACTGTTTCAAAAATTCCACGCCGGTAATACTTATAAAAAAAATCCCGAATCTTTCGGGATTTTTTTTACAATATTTTTTATTACAACATAATCGTGCCGTCGGGTTGTTGTTCGGTGACCGATACACGATCGCCCTGGTTCAATGCGGTTAAAATATCCATTACGATTGCACGTTGTTTGTCACTGGATAATTTCCAATACAAATTTATCAGGCGTAATGTTTCCGTTTTGCCCATTGGGTCATCTTCGCCCTGGTCCGATACGCGACGAGATTTTGTTGCCTTGGTTTCATCCGGCAAATTTCCCGGTAATCCACAAAAGAAAAACGATACAGGCGTGTCCAATGCGCGTCCGATTTGAAACAAACGCGATGCAGATATCCGGTTCGCCGCAGATTCATATTTTTGAATCTGTTGACACGATACGCCACACAAATCCCCCAAATCTTTCTGGGACAGGCCAAGCATACTGCGTCGTAATTGCATACGGTGACCAATATGATTATCAACACTGTTACGAATATATTGTTTTCCCGCCATAATTTCCTTCTTTGGTTAAATTTCATACTATTTATAATATTTTTTTGATTGTTTTGCAATAGAAAATACTTATAATTGTCGGGGTATTCTAAAGGAGATTTTTCATGAAAAAGCCATTAGTTTTGTGCATTATGGATGGGGTCGGAATAAATGAGTCGCGCGAACATAACGCGGTGGCAGAGGCAAATATGCCGTTTTTTAATTCTTTGTTGGAATCGTATCCACATTCAAAATTACGCGCGGATGGTGAATTTGTTGGGTTGCCGGATGGCCTCATGGGAAATTCCGAGGTTGGACACATAACAATTGGTTCGGGGCGCGTGGTGCGGCAATATTTACTGCGGTTCGCCCAAGAAAATTGGGACACTAATACAAAATTGCAAGATTTTATTTCATCTGTGCGCGATAAACACGGAATTGTGCATTTTGCGGGTTTGATGTCGTCGGGATGTGTGCATTCGAATATCAAAGACGAATTGACAATTATGAAATACATTTTAGACCGTGGTTTGCGCGTATGTATTCACTTTGTTGCCGATGGACGTGATGTGCCACCACAATCTGCGTTAGAATTTATTGATTTGATTGAATCTGAATTGTCACCATATTTTTCAGATAACCGTGCGTTTTGGGGGACTTTGTCGGGACGATATTACACAATGGACCGCAATCACAATATGGACCGAACCGAGGTGGCATTTAATGCAATTGCGAACGGGCGCGCAGAATATTCTGTGCCAGATATTCGTGCGGCGTTGCGTGATGCGTATGCGCGTGGTGAAACAGACGAATTTATAAAACCCATTGTAATACGCGCAACACCAATCACGGCAAATGATGGTTTTGTGTGGGGGAATTATCGTTCAGACCGGTCGCGGCAAATTGTTCGCGCGATGGCGCAATCGGATATCGGTGCAAAAATTTTGTGTTTTTCCCAATATGGCGAGGGCTTAAACGAGTTATGCCCCGCACTGATTGATGATGAAATACATGTAAATTCTTTGGGTGCGGTGTTGGCGGCCGCCGGGAAAACCCAGTTGCGTATTGCCGAAACAGAAAAATACAATCACGTCACATATTTCTTTGATATGGAATCAAATGCAGAATTGGCGGGATGCAAAAAAATTTTAATTCCGTCACCAGATGTCGCAACATTTGATTTGAAACCGGAAATGTCGGCAATCGAGGTCACCGATACTTTGTTGACAGAATTACCAAATTTTGATGTGGTGATTTTGAATTGGGCAAATGGCGATATGGTGGGACATACGGGTGTGGAATCTGCGGCAATACGTGCCATGGAATGTTTGGATGCGCAACTGGCGCGACTGGTGCCAAAGGTTTTAGAATTGGGTGGTGCAATACTTATTACCGCCGATCATGGTAATGCCGAGGAAATGTGGGATTATAAAAATAATGTGCCCTGCACTTCGCATACAACAAATCCGGTGAACTTTATTATTGTGGGCCTGGGTGATGTGGTGGTCCGTGATGGCGGTTTGGCGGATATTGCGCCAACAATGCTGAAAATCTTGGGATTGCCAAAACCCGCGGACATGACCGGACATTCTTTGATATAAGGGATTTGCAATGATTATAAATAATGGTTTTGAAATAAGTAATGAAAAATTGCATTTTGCAACCCAGGTTATTGCCGAAATGCAAAACGAATTGCCTAAATATATTCATGATGGGCATGGACCTTTTTTGGCGGCGATTTATCATGATAAAAAACAGATTGCAAAATCTGCAAATTCTGTGGTTATGGACAATTGCAGCAATAATCATGCAGAGATGAACGTTATCAGAGAGGTTCAAAACATTTTAAACTCTTATGATTTGTCATCGTTTGATTTAGATTTATATGTGACGGCAGAACCGTGTATGATGTGTTTGGGTGCAATTATGTGGTCTGGGGTAAAATCCGTGTTTTATGGTGTTCCATCAGATTCAGTTGAAAAAATCACCGGTTTTGACGAAGGTTTTAAACCAAACTGGTTCCGGAAATTTAATAAACGCGGAATTGCAGTATATGGTAATATAAAAACTGATTTAGGTGAAAATGTTTTGGCAGAGTATGTAAAAAGTGGCGAAATATATAAACCTTACAGATAAAGAAGCCCCATCCACCAGGGCGGATTTTTTTATTTTATACCTTTTGATTTACGGCGGGATTTGAAAAAATCGCGTAATAATTCGGCGGACGCATCCGCGTATTCGGGCATTTGGCGGACGCATGGTTTCCACAGGTGTTTATCGGTTTCGAAAATGCGTGCGTTTGCGGTTATGCCCCCGCCCTTTGGGTCGGGTGCCGCGAAATAGATGTTTTTTATGCGCGCAAATGAAATCGCGGTCGCACACATCGCACACGGCTCCAGCGATATATAAATATCACAATCGTCCAAAAATTTTGTTCCCAGTTTACGACAGGCGTTATTTATCGCGACAATTTCGGCATGTAATGTTGGATTTTGATTTTTTTGCACACGATTTTCGCCACGCGCAATAATTTTTCCATCACACACAATTACCGCGCCGATTGGAACATCGTCGTGATTCATCGCTTTGTTTGCCAAAATCATTGCTTGATTCATAAAATCCATGTTGTATAGTTTAACACATGGATTCTAAATTGCAAATCTTTGAGGGTCGTTTTCATGGGCGAAAATTATTTCTGCCCACAGGTGCGCGTCCAACGCAAAACCGGGCACGACTTGCCGTATTTAATATGTTGCGCGAAATCGTAAATACTTGGGATAAATTTTCGGTTTGGGACGCTTTTGCGGGATCTGGGGCATTTGGTATTGAAATGATGTCGCGTTATCCAAATGCACGTGTTTATTTTTCAGATATATTGCCTGAATCTATCAAAATTGTTAACAAAAATTTAGAATTGGTAAAACCACATTTACAAGAATACCGGGTTCATCAAGCGGACGCTTTGGCTTTGTTGTGCGAAAACGGTTTTGGAAAAAATATTGATATTGCCTTTATTGATCCGCCCTATGACAATGCGAATTTAGGTATAAAATTTATGCAAGAATTTGGCAAAATCGCCAAAACTGGTGCTATTTTAATCTGGGAACAAGAGGCAGATAAATCCGTCACCCCAGATGACGCAAATTGGGAAATTTTGCGCGACAGAAAATATGGCCGCGCACGGTTCTTGATTTTGCGTAAGTTTTAGTTATCATGTTTACATATAATGAACGAAAAGGAAGTATTATGAATCAACTTGTTATATCTGGAACAAACTATAGTATGCTACTTGACGTGAACTGGACGCGTGGCGATAATTTATATCAGGTGGACTTTATATATCTGGATCCTTTTTGTAAACCAAGGGGGTTTGATAGTCAAATCTGTAATATACACGGCAATGATATACGAAATATTCATATAGGTGATATTGGTGAATATTTGACAGCACCACAATACAAAAAACCGACATGGAAACAAATTTTTCCCTATTGCGAACACAATATAGAATTAGCAACACTGCTTGGCATAGGAAAACCAAATAAAGCAAGGGTTTTTGGTAATAAAATCGGTGAACAAACTATATCATTACGCGATACAGATATTGGATTTCAACGTGGTGATGATTTATTGATACAGATAGACAACGGTTATCAATACAAGCTTGTTCGCAATATAAATCAAGAATTGTTAAAGTATAAATTGCAACAACAAATGGCAAAAAGGTTATAAAAATCCTTGCTTTTTCGTTAAATTTAGTTCATAATACGCCCTGCACGACACCCTTGGAGGTTGTGCAAAGGTTAACAACCCCACTTCGCCGAGGCTATGTGGGGCAAGAAAAAGGACAAAAAAATGGCAATTGAATTAAATGCAGAATTTCGTGAAGTTGCTGGCAAGGGGGCCGCACGTGCAATTCGTAAAAATCAAAATATCCCTGCAGTAATCTATGGTGAAAAAAAGGAACCAACCGCAATCGTGTTGAATATGCGCGATTTTGAAATGTTGTTGAAACAACCGTCTTTGCGGACAAAATTGTTCCAAATCAAAACACCAAAGGGAACAGAGGACGCTATGTTGATGGATATTCAATATCATCCGGTGTCTGATCGTGTTATTCACGTTGATTTCAAACGCATCGATGTTAAATCGCCGGTCGCGGTCAGTGTGCCGTTGGAATTGGCAAATATGGAAACATCACGCGGTTTGAAAATGGGTGGCGTGTTGAACTTTGCGGTGCGTAAGGTTGCATTGCGTGGTTTGGTTCACGACATGCCGGAAAAAGTCGTTATTGATTTGACAGACCTGAATATCGGTGATGTGGTTCACGGAACTGATTTGGTTTTGCCAAAAGGTATTGAATTGGGTCTGCACCAGGCAGAATTGGCGTTCGTCACAATCGGCGGTAAAATGCCAGATGAAACTGATAATAAACCTGCGGCAGCCGCAGCGGCAGCACCTGCGAAAAAATAATAAAAACAATATAATTTTGTTTTACCGTCCATGTTTTTGGACGGTTTTTTTGTTTGATTTAATTTTGTGTATATGTTATATTTCCTATTGAAATATAAAGGTTTTATTATGAAGGGCTTGCGTCGATTTTTTGCTCATGTTATCGCAACATTTATCCCATCAAAACGCGTGTCGCGTCGGGTAAAATCGTTGATTGAATATGGTGTGGTTCGCAAAATGCGTGAAAATCGCGATTTTAGAAAATCTGTGCGGGCACCGGCAAAATTCAAATACAACCTGGCGATTGTGGCAATTATGAAAAACGAAGGTCCCTATTTGGCCGAGTGGATTGAATTTCATAAATTGTTAGGGGTTGAAAAGTTTTACCTGTATGATAATGAAAGTTCTGACGATACACAAAAAATATTAAAGCCATATATCAAATCTGGGTTGGTGGATTATACTTTTTTCCCGGGCGAAAAGATGCAGTTGCCGGCGTACGAGGATTGTATTGCGCGTCACAAAAATGAAACTAAATGGCTGGCGGTGATTGATTTGGATGAATTTTTGGTGCCGGTAAAATATGAAAATATGACCGATTTTTTGGCAACTGTCCCGGAAAATGTCGCACAAATTATTATTCCGTGGGTGATTTTTGGTTCAAATGGGCACAAAAACAAACCCCAAGGATTAGTTATCGCCAATTACACTATGCGCGCGAAAAAGAACTGGTTATACAAGGCGATTGTCAATCCGCGTATGGTTATGCATATGGGATGTCACGAGCATGATGTGGCGGGCGCAACAAAAAGTGTGCGGATGTCGGTATGCCGCGTGCATCATTATCATTGTAAATCATGGCAAGAATATAAATTAAAAGCAATGCGTGGTGACGCGTGGGACGGTGCGGATGCCGGGGTTAAAAAATATCAAATGGATTGTTTCAAAAAACATGACCTGAACGATGTTTATGACGGGGCCGCATTGCGGTTTGCTAATCAAATCGATGGGATTTTAAACAAATAATTTTTTTGATTTTGCCTCTTGAAATTATATTTGTTGACCCTATATCTGGGTTAGCAAATATTTTTCTTTAAGGAGGCATAAAATATGGCAAAAGTATTAGGTATCGATTTGGGAACGACAAATTCCGCAATGGCGTTTATGGATGGAACAAATCCAAAAATCATCGAAAATTCCGAGGGTCAACGCACAACCCCGTCGGTTGTGGCACTGACACAAAACGGTGACCAATTGGTCGGTATCACCGCAAAAAACCAGGCGGTGACAAATCCAGAAAACACTATTTATGAAATTAAACGTTTGATGGGCCTGCGTTATGACAGCCCGGCCGTCCGCGAAATCGCGGCGCGTGTTCCGTATAAAATTGTTGCCGGCGATAATGGCGACGCATGGGTTGAAATGGATGGTAAAAAATATGCTCCGTCCCAAATTTCGGCCATGATTTTGGCAAAACTGAAAAAAGATGCCGAAAATTATTTGGGCGAAACCGTGACGGATGCGGTTATTACCGTGCCGGCGTATTTCAATGATTCACAACGTCAGGCAACCAAAGATGCCGGTCGTATCGCGGGATTAAATGTGTTGCGTATTGTGAACGAACCAACCGCGGCGGCGTTGGCCTATGGTTTGGACAAAGATAAAAACGGCACTATCGCGGTCTATGATTTGGGTGGTGGAACGTTCGATGTGTCCATTTTGGAAATCGTCGATGGCGTGTTCGAGGTTAAATCAACAAACGGTGATACCGCATTGGGTGGGTCTGATTTCGATGCGCGCATTTTGAAATATTTGATTGATGAATTTAAAGCACAGACCGGTATTGATTTGTCCAATGATAAATTGGCGTTGCAAAGATTAAAAGAAGCCGCAGAAAAGGCAAAAATCGAATTGTCATCAAAAACATCTGCGGATATCAATTTGCCGTTCTTGACGGCCGATAGCACCGGTCCAAAACATTTCAACACAACATTGACCCGTGCAAAATTGGAATCTTTGGTTGACGATTTGATTCGCAAAACGATTGAACCGTGCGAAAAAGCGTTAAAAGATGCGGGTATTTCAAAATCTGACATCAATGAAGTGATTTTGGTTGGTGGTCAAACCCGTATGCCAAAAGTGGTCGAAACGGTTAAAGAATTCTTTGGTCGCGAACCGCACAAGGGCGTGAACCCGGACGAAGTGGTCGCCATGGGTGCCGCGATTCAAGGTGGTGTTTTAAAAGGCGATGTAAAAGATGTTTTGTTGTTGGATGTGACACCTTTGTCATTGGGTATTGAAACATTGGGTGGTGTGTTCACGCGTTTAATTGACCGCAACACAACAATTCCAACAAAAAAATCCCAGGTCTTTTCAACCGCCGAAGATAATCAATCGGCCGTGACAATTCGCGTATTCCAAGGCGAACGCGATATGGCCGCCGATAATAAATTGTTGGGTCAGTTTAACCTGGAGGGTATCGCACCGGCACCACGTGGGATGCCACAAATCGAGGTGTCTTTTGATATTGACGCGAACGGTATCGTGCATGTGTCTGCGAAAGATAAAGGCACCGGCAAAGAACAGGCGATTTCGATTAAATCTGATGGGGGGCTGTCCGAAGACGAAATCAAACGCATGGTTGACGAGGCCGCAGCCAACGCCGACGCGGACAAGAAAAAACGCGAATTGGTCGAGGCGAAAAACCAAGGTGAAACCGCAGTATTTTCGATTGAAAAATCTTTGAAAGAACACGGTGACAAGATTTCTGCCGACGAAAAGAAAGCAATCGAAGATGCCAAGGATGCGTTGGCCGCAGAATTAAAGAAAGACGATGCGACGGTTGAATCAATCAAAGAAAAAACGGACGCATTAACAGAAAAAGCCATGAAGTTAGGCGAAGCGGTGTATAAAGCCGCGCAAGCCGAACAACAGGCAAATGCAGGAAATTCTGAATCAGGTAATGACAACAACACAACCGACGCAGATTTTTCTGAAAAGAAATAATTTGTTTAGTTTGTTTAAAACCGCCCAATCGGGCGGTTTTTTAATTGCTTTTTGGTTTTTTTATGTTATAAAAAAAGAAAATAACAAGGAGTTAATTATATGGCAAATTACGAAGACGAAAATCACCAGTTTAGCACAATTCTCAGCATCGATGATAGTGGCGTATGGTTAGAAAATGACCTGTGGGGGAGATTTTTCACAAAACGGTTTGACGGTTCAATCTGTTGGGATGGTGAATGGCGTAAAAATCTGAAACCGGGCGATGTGATTCCTGTATTACGTCAAAAACGCGGGAATACTTATGCATATATGACTGGGTTTGATTTGCATAAAGCGGAAGAAAAATTACGGGATTTTATCAATCAAGAAAAACAAGATGCGGTTGTGACATCTGTGGTTCACCGTCACAACATCAATTCACCAAAAACTGAAATACTAGCATACAGCCCGGTATGGAAAGAAATTTATTGTGAATCATACGGATTCGGTCAAACAGAAGTTCAACGTGGTGATATCGTCACATTTTCACGCGAACTGAACAAGAAAGGTTTGTATGAATATCACATGCGCGAGAACAAAACAGCAGAAGAAATTAAAATGAAAGGCATTGCCCAGATATTAAAAGATTTTAACGAAGCTGAACGCGGCAGAATATTATTACTGAGCGATAGAATTAGATTGGGATTGGACAAATAAAAATCGGGCGACATGCCCGGTTTTTTATTTTGTTTCACCGATATATATACCCATGTTATCCGCGGCAATCAATAACGGGTTATCATCATCAACCATAGCATTTGATATATTTAACCCGGTTATATTTGGGTCACGTTCCGGATGACCGGACGATACAACCGTATCCAGGCCAACCGTTGTTATTTCACCGTTTTGCAGTGCCGTCATCACATAAGTTTCGTTATTTTCAACTGCATCCAATGCGGCGTTCGCCATCGATATTGCCAATATTCTGTCGTTTGGAGTTGTGCGCCCTGCCCGTTGAATATGTTCGGGAAACGCGGTTCGATTTGCAATTCCGGCGGCGGTGAGTTTACGCGAAATCATTGTTGCGGCATCGCCCGAATGTCCACGCAGGCGGACACCTTCGGACACCATGATTATTCCGTAATCTGTTGGCGCGTTTTTAATATGCGTGACCAATTTGTCGATATCAAATTTTATTTCCGGTATTAAAATTGCCGTAGCACCACATGCCACCCCGGATGTTAATGCCAATGCGCCACTGTTGCGGCCCATGGATTGCACAACAAACCAACGATGGTGACTGCGTGCGGTCAACATTAAATCATCGCAAAAACCGGTCAGTTGCGACACCGCCGTATCAAAACCAATCGTTCGGTCGGTTAACGGGATATCCATATCAATCGTTTTTGGAATACAAATCAGTTGCAAATCTGAATAAATGTCACGAGTATTCCACGCCAACGATATACTGCCGTTGCCACCAATTAAAATCAGCGCGTCCAGTTTTGCCGCCGCCAAATTTTTCTTTAATTGTTTTGTGAACTGGGGCAATTTACCCGATTGCACGGCGCGTTCAAAATTATTTGTCACGCCGACATTTCCATTACGCAGAATACTGCCCGCCACAGGCATTTGTTCGGGTGGCAATGTATCCGGGGTTATGCGTATCATGTTTGGTTCCGCGCCCACCAGGCCGTCCGTGCCATCCAATATACCGTATGTTGCCCAGCCGCGTTTCGCCGCACCAATTACAATACCATAAATCGCCGTATTTAATCCCGAACAATCGCCACCGGTCGTCATAATGCCTATTTTTTTCATATTTTCTCCATTTATTTGATGCCTGTATTATACCACAAAAAGTTTGACAGCGGTATTGTTTTTGTGCTAAATTTTTGTTGTCATTTATTAAAAGGTTTAATTGTAATGTCCAAACGCATGGGTCGAACAAAAAATTCTACGGACGATTTAATAGACGGCGCATTGGCGCAACAGCAAGATTGGCATGAACGGCGGCGGTCTTTTTCACGCGAATTTTTAACATCACTGAATATGTTTGCAAAACCAAACCCTGCACGGCCCGTTGTTGGTCGTCCGGCGGTAAAATCAACAAATACAAATGCAAACAATAACGCAACAAATGGCGCAACAAAAAACAAATCGGTATTGCGCGAATATTGGTTTCCTATTTTATGCGCGTTGATTGTTATTTTTGTGACAATTTGGGTTTTATTTTGTCACACAACAAATCGCGCGGTTGTGCGGCCTGTGCCAGAACCGATTGTTCGCACGGTTAAACCCGCGCTAAATGCGCCCGCGTTTGATATTGTGCGTATTGGTGCGGATGGCAAAATTATTATTGCGGGTCGTTGGCGCCCAAATACACGCGTATCTGTTTATACAAACAAAAAATTGGTTGCAACATTGATAACCGACGACAATGGCGAATTTGTCTATGCACCGATGCGTGCGTGGGATGCCGGGAATTACACGGTTTATTTAATGGATGTGGAAACAAAATTGAAATCAACGGATTCTGTGTTTATTTATGTGTCGGAACACGGCCCGGAAAATTCGGTATCGTTGTTGATGACCCGTGACGGCAGTCGCGTTTTACAGGCCCCCAGCAATTTGCGCGACGGCGATTTGTCTGTTTCAAAGATTGATTATTTGGACAACGGGCGTTTGGTTATAACCGGGGATGGATTGCCGCGATTGCGTGTGTCCGCAATGTTAAATGACGAAATGTTGGGGACGGCACGCGTATCTGATTATAAACATTTTGGGTTGGGTGCGGATGTTGGCGATTTAACCCCGGGCGATGAATATACTTTATCGGTTCGTATGCATGATGGCGACGGCAATATTATATCAACCATCACGCATAAATTTATTATGCCAAAAATGACGGGCGACGATGACACATATTATACCGTTCGTCGTGGCGATTGTTTATGGATTATTGCACGGAACTTTATGCGGCGCGGAATTTTGTTCAGTGTGATTGCCGCACGCAACGGTATTCAAAACCCTGATTTAATTTTTCCAAAACAAAAGTTAAATATACCTGTTCAACCCAAATAAACCAAAGGAGAGACGGATGCCGATAAAAAAACACGTAATAGAAGTATATAAAAACTATAAAATTTATATCGTGTCCGGCATCCAACCCGCCATGTTCATCGCAGAAAAGGCCGACCCGTCCAAGGGCGCAACATTGGTTGATGACGATTTGGACAAATTAAAATCCAATATTGATAAAACATTGGATTATGCATTAAGCGTTCGCATAAATATTTGGGATGGGCCATTGCAAAGTCAAACAATTCAAAACCCGACAACCAAAATCAAATCTGTAAACGGATTGTTGAACGGATTTGCCATTGTTATTGAAAGCAAGTATGATTTGGATGTTGTTATCGAAATGGCGGAAAATTGCAAATTGCGCAAATCTAAAAAGCACGGGAAACATCGCAGTGCACCATTAAATGTTTTACGGATTGTTTGTCGCAGCAACAGGATGGCCGTGCAAAATAACAAACAACACCAAAAATGATTGTTTTTGCGTTGACAATATGTTTTTCTATATTATGATGAACATATACACAACCCACAAACAAAAGGTTTTATGATGAAGGGAATTTTACTGGCCGGAGGGAGTGGTTCCAGATTATATCCATTGACAAAAACAATATCCAAACAATTATTGCCGGTGTATGACAAACCGATGATTTATTATCCTTTGTCAACATTGATGCATTTTGAAATTCGGGATATTTTGATTATATCAACACCAAACGATACACCTAATATCGAAAAATTATTGGGTAATGGGGAACAGTTGGGTATGAAAATATCATATAAAATCCAACCACAGCCCCGTGGCATTGCCCAGGCGTTTACCATTGGCGAACAATTTATCGGTGATAACAATGTGTGTCTGATATTGGGCGACAATATTTTCCATATGGATACCGAGTTTGCGGATTTTCAATCTGCGGTCAAAAAGAACCAAAACAATCGCGCAACAATTTTCGCATATCAAGTATCAGACCCAGAACGTTTCGGCGTGGTCGAATTTGATAAAAACAACCGTGCCATATCAATCGAAGAAAAACCGGCAAAACCAAAATCTAACTTTGCGTCGGTGGGTCTGTATTTTTATCCGTCGGATGTTGTGCAATATGCGCGCGATTTGAAACCGTCGGCACGCGGGGAATATGAAATCACGGATTTGAATAACATCTATCTGCGCCAGGGACGCATGTCGGTCGTGCCAATGCATCGCGGAAATGTTTGGCTGGATGCGGGAACACCAAATTCGTTGATGGATTCGGGAAACTTTGTCCAAATGATAGAGGCACGCCAAGGTATCAAAATTGCGTGTATCGAAGAAATCGCGTTTGCGCGTGGATTTATTGACGCCGCCCAAATGGCGCGGTTGATTGATAAAGCGCCGCGCGGTCAATATCGAACATATTTGGAACGCGTATTGAACGAAAAAACAAGATAAAATTACCGCCGTTTTGGCGGTTTTTATTTTAACCAAAGGAGATTATAAAAAATTTGACAAACGATAAATTTCTGCAATAATTTTATTAAAACAAGGCCAATATTTTACCACCAAAGGGGGCAAATATGAACGACCAAAGAAAAAATGATTTTAACACATATTATCCCAGGACTTCGCGATTGGACGATGCGTGGGACGAATTGAAAAACCGCCTGGGGGTGTTGTTGTATCAATCAAAGCAAAACCACGATTTTGTAATGGCGGGGCAATTGGCAAAATTATTGGGCGCGATGTATAAAAACAAACCGACAAAACAATTACTGCGATCGATTGAGCAACGCATTGAAAAATTAGAAAAACAATTAAACAGCACCCGACAAAAAACAAGATAAAAACCGGCATTACGCCGGTTGAATTTTTGGTGCGGGCGAAGGGAATCCGTCACATAAATGTGCCGCGATAAAACCCTTTGCGCTAAATATATTTACCAATCGCGGCTCTGCGCCAGCAGAGACGGATGGTGCGGGCGAAGGGAATCGAACCCTCGTCTAAAGCTTGGGAAGCTTTCGTGCTGCCATTATACCACGCCCGCAAATGTGCCCTTGTATTTTATAGTTCTATTTTTCTTTTGTCCAGGACAAAAATCTAGACAAATTTATATTTTGTTGTTTTGCTTGACTTTTGGACTTTCATGCACCATAATATGCGGGCAATTCCCAAAGATTGCCATTTCAAACACCCTGTGTGCGGTATGCACAAGGAACATCCTCCGGCGAGTTTCGCCCTGGATGCCGGTTTTCTTTGTGAATAAAACCATATAAAAAATAATCTAAGGAGCAATAAGTATGGCAACAGTTATTCGTTTGGCACGTTTCGGCGCAAAAAAACGCCCGTATTATCACATCGTTGTGACAGATTCGCGTAATGCACGCAATTCTGGCAATATTTTAGAGGTCGTTGGTAAATATAACCCGATGTTGGCCAAAACAGACGAAAAACGCGTCGTGTTGAAAGTCGAAGAATTAAAAGCATGGTTGGCCAAGGGCGCAAAACCGTCTGACCGCGTGTATAAATTCATGGTGAACGCCGGTTTGGCAACCGCAAAACCTATCCCGACGCAAACAAAAAAGAATTTGCCGTCTGAAAAAACACAACAAAAGGCAAAAGACAAAGCCGAAAAATTAGCCAAGTTGGCCGAAGAAAAAGCCGCAGCCGAAGCCGCAGCCAAAGAAGCCACCGAAAA
The DNA here is from genome assembly GCA_002373935.1 of Alphaproteobacteria bacterium UBA3635. Taxonomy (GTDB): domain Bacteria; phylum Pseudomonadota; class Alphaproteobacteria; order Rs-D84; family Rs-D84; genus Enterousia. The sequence goes on from DFKW01000006.1 coordinate 24,925, forward strand.
CACCGAAAACGCTGAAGTGGCGGAAAACGCATAATATTATGGTAATGGAAAACACATCAAAATATTCGGATATTGAATTACGGCACGCATTAAGTGCCGTGTTCAAATCCGTATATTTCGTGAACCGGCGCGCCAAGCATAAATTGAACGACAGTTATTTCTTGAATTTTTATGGATTGGTTGACTATGCACGGGCGAACAATATCGACGAAATGGATTATATTCGCAGTATTCGCGATGTGTTATTGACATATCCACAAACATATCCGGCACGATAATGAGCAATATAAATTGTCCATATGATAATCAATACTGTTCGGACAAAGACCGGCGTTTTTCCCAATGGGCAAATATTGTGACGACATATACAATGCCACAACCAATCAACCCTGATGCATTTTCAGGATGCCCGAACGAGAAAACATGCCCGCGGCATCCGTGCATTTTGACAAACAACAAGGTTGCAGGTCATGAACAAAGATAACAGAATTTTGGTTGGAAAAATTGTGGCCCCCCAGGGTATCCAGGGCGATGTGCGCGTTCAAACATACACCGCGAACCCAACGGATTTTGCAGAACTGCGCGTTTGGTCGGGAATTTTTGGTGTGGATGATTTCAAATTCATCCGTGTGGTGCCAAATTCTGATGTTATTATTGCGCATGTGCGTGGGTATGAAGACCGGACGAGTGCCGAACATTTACGCGGAACACGTCTGTTTATAAATCGCGATACATTGCCCGATGATGTGCATGATGGCGAATATTATCAAGCTGACTTGATTGGGTTCGATGTTGTACGTGGTGGTGAAAATTTGGGGACAATTGTGTGTTTTCAAAACTATGGTGCGGGCGATATAATTCAAACAGATGACGGCAATATGTATTCGTTTATTGGTGCCGTTGTTGATTTTGATAAAAAAATCATCATGATAAAGTAGAGGTGTATCATATATGAAAAATTCAACCATGGTGGAGTTAGATGTGACACCAATATCATTTCAATGCTTTGATGCAAACGAATGCCCGGCAATTACGGTATTGAAAAACGAAATGCCGTCCGTAAAATTTGAAACATTACCGGATGGAACAACTGTTTCAAAATGCCCGGTGGCTGATTTTGCCCAGGCCCAAGAAAAAGTCCGCACGATATGTTTTGGTTGTCGCGCACGCGGGATTAGATAACAACAAAAAAGTAAAAAATGCACTTTAACATATTGACCATTTTTCCAGATATGTTTCCGGGAACCCTGGGTGCGGGGGTGGTTGGGCGCGCATTTGATAAAAAAATATGGTCAATGGATGTTATAAATATTCGCGATTTTGCCATAAATAATTATGGCAGTGTTGACGACGAACAATTTGGTGGGGGAGCCGGTATGGTTATGCGACCGGATGTGTTGGGCGCGGCATTGGACTCGGTTAAAAACCCGGGTAAAATCATATACTTTTCGCCGCGCGGTGTGCCATTGACACAAAAATTGGTGCGCGAATTTGCGGCAGATAAAAATGCGATATATACCCTGCTCTGTGGTCGGTACGAAGGCATCGACGAACGCGTTTTGGACGAATATGACATTACCGAGGTTTCAATCGGCGATTACATTTTGTCCGGTGGCGAGGTTGCCGCGCAAGTTTTTGTTGACAGTTGCGTTCGCGTGATGGATAATGTGTTGCACGGTGGTAATGCATCCACCGAAAATGAAAGTTTCGAAATCGGGGGGTTGGAATGGCCATTATATACCCGCCCGTCAGTATGGCGTGGACGAAGCGTCCCAGAAGTCCTGCTGTCCGGTCACCATGGCAATATCGAACGGTGGCGGAAACAACAATCGGACGACATAACACAACAAAGACGTCCGGATTTAATAAAGGAAAATAAAAAATGAGCATATTGAAAAAAATTGAAGAAAAACAAATTGCAAAATTAAAAGGCGACAAAGTTATTCCAAACTTTAAGGCCGGTGACACGGTTCGTGTTCATGTAAAAATTAAAGATGGCGACAAATTCCGTATCCAAATGTTCGAAGGTGTCGTTATCGCACGCGATGGTGGCGATGGCAACAACGCATCGTTCACTGTGCGTCGCGAATCTTATGGTGTGGGTGTGGAACGCAAATTCCCATTATATACACCGGCGATTGAAAAAATCGAAAAGGTTCGTATCGGTCGTGTTCGTCGTGCAAAATTGTTCTTTTTACGCAAATTGTCTGGTAAAAAGGCACGTATTGTTGAAGATTTGGCGGCAACATCGGCCGAAAAATCTGCAAAATAATTTGCGAAAAACACAAATAAAAAAAGCACCGCCCATGTTGCGCGGTGTTTTTTTTTATAAAATTTAATAATTTGACTTAGTGACAAGATAAATGTATCATTGTTGTTATGAAACATTTATCCAGATTTTTTATTTTATTATTGGTGGTGTGTGGCGCAATGCCACAGTGCGCCGATGCATATATCGATCATAATGTTGCCGTTTTGCGCGTCCTGAACAAGGCCGCTGGCAAGGTGCAAACCGTGCGCGCACCGGTTGGAAATACCGTTCAATACGACAAATTGACGATATTGGTTCGTGCGTGTAAGCAATCGGACCCGTTCGATGCAGAAAATCATTTCGCTTTTGTGGAAATTTTTAATTCGGCATCTGAACAAATTTATGGCGGATGGATGAACAGAAACGAGCCCGGACAAAACCCAATCGAAAGTCCGGATTGGGATATATGGCTGGGCGGATGCGAAGATTAAATAATGGAGGGATAACATGAAAAAAATTTTGCGCAAAATTACAGATTTTTTCAAAAATAATTTCAAATTGATTATCGGTGTTGCGGTTCTGGTTTTGGCGGTTGCCGGGTTCTTTTTGATACAATCCAAAACAACTACATTGGAAAATGCCGATTTGAAAAAATGGACGGAAAGTTCCATAGAGGCAAAATTGTCCACGGTTCAAATTTTAACCGAAAATTCCCAGGATTCTGAATTGATTATGAAATGCGTTGATAAAATGTCAACTTTTAATGATTCTGGGGAATTTGCGGTGCGTGACGCGATTAAGTTGTGCAATATGGGTATTAAATTACAGGAAAACAATTAAAATGATAAATGATGAAAAACTTATTCGTATAAATATGGGCGCAATGTCAGGCGACACGGTGGCGGATGATGCCCACGCCACATTGTGTTTAGGTATTGAATCTTCGTGTGATGAAACATCGGCCGCGATTGTCGATTCAAACAGAAATATTTTATCGCATATAATTTACTCTCAAATTCCGGAACACCGAAAATACGGCGGTGTTGTGCCAGAGTTGGCGGCGCGTGCGCACATTTTGGCGATTGACGATGTTATAAATCAAACATTGAATTTGGCGGGGAAAAGTATTTCCGATATTGATATTATCGCGGCGACGGCGGGCCCGGGATTGATTGGCGGTGTGTTGGTCGGATGGATGGCGGCAACCGCGATTGCCCAGGCAACCCATAAGCCACTGGTTGCGGTAAATCATTTAGAGGGTCACGCATTGGTGCCACGTTTATCGGCGGCGGTGGCAAGCGGCACATGGAACAGCAATAGCGTCGAATTTCCTTATTTGCTGATGCTGGCATCGGGGGGACATTGTCAGATTTTATTGGTGCGTGGTGTTGGGCAATACGAATTGATTGGACAAACCATTGACGACAGCGCGGGCGAGGCATTTGATAAAATCGCCAAAATGTTGGGATTGGGATATCCGGGCGGACCAATTATTGATAAACGCGCAAAATTGGGCGATGCGACACGATTCCATTTCCCGCGGCCATTATGCAATACACCGGGATGCGATTTTTCGTTTAGTGGTATAAAAACCGCGGCACGCGTGATGTTGGATAAAAACACCGAACCGGTAGATGATGCGTTTATAAATGATTTTTGTGCATCTTTCCAGGCGGCGGTTGTGGATTGCATTGTCAATCGTTTGGAACATGCGTTGGGAACGGATGCCGTAAAATCTGCGATGCCAAAAACACTGGTTGTGGCGGGCGGCGTTGCGAAAAACAGCGCGATACGCGCGGCCATGGAAAAATTGGCGGCGGAAAACGGCATGTTTTTTGCCGCCCCACCAATGAGTTTATGCACAGATAACGGCGCAATGATTGCATGGGCCGGCATTGAAAACTGGCGCGTGGGAAAAATTGTCACCGAACCTGTTGCGCCCCGCCCCAGATGGCCGTTGACCGAATTATAAAGGTGCAACATGACCCCGGACAAAGAACTGTATTACGAACACGCAACGCGTAAATTGTTAAAGACAATCGATGCGATGAATTTGGGCAAATTGCCGTCGATGCGTGCGAAAAATTTAATTTTGCTGTTTCGCGATTCTTTCAAATTACCAACGATTAAATACAAAACTTTTGAACATGAATTGGGAGACAGTTTGGCTTTTTTGAAATATGATTCTGATGGATTTTGTCGCGTGGCCAGTACCAATTTCGGCATTATGATGGGCGGCGCAGAACGATGGCAAATGATGTATATTGATGATGGATGGACATACGGCCCACATCATTTTTTAACACATATCCCAACCAAGACCATTTTGGATTTAACATACGACCAATATACAAATCACAATATTGAAATCCCGTATGATATTGCACATCCGATATCATATCAATTGGACACACCAAAAACCGACCCAGCCATGCGATTTGCGGCGGCCATGGGAATTGATTTAATCGGCGAATTAAAAAAACAAAATGATTAAGAAATGATTGAAAAACCCGAACCTTTTGTTAAACCAGATATGATTTTCAGTGTGTCTGATGCGTCGGCATTATTGAAAAATGTGGTTGAAACCGCGTTCCCAGAAATTCGCGTGCGCGGCGAACTGTCGGGTATTACACGCGCAACATCGGGACATATTTATATGTCTATCAAAGATTCCGGCGCGGTGATAAATGCTATCATTTGGCGCAGTACGCCGGTGCCGTTCAAATTGGAAGAAGGGACAGAGGTTATAATTACCGGTAAATTTACAACCTATCCGGCGCGCAGTAATTATCAATTGATTGTGAACAGTATTGAAATGGCGGGTGTCGGCGCAATATTAAAAATGTTAGAAATGCGCAAACAAAAATTGGCCGCCGAGGGGTTGTTTGACGCATCGCGCAAAAAACCGTTGCCTCGCCTGCCCCAACGAATTGGTGTCGTCACCAGTCCGACCGGTGCCGCGTTCCAAGATATACAAAACCGCTTGCGCGAACGATTTCCGGTGCATGTATTGTTATACCCGGCAACCGTCCAAGGGGAAACCGCCGCGCATGAGGTTGCCGCCGGCATTGAATACTTTAACAAAATGAATAATGTCGATGTGATTATTGTTGCGCGTGGTGGTGGCGCATTGGAAGATTTATTGCCTTTCTCTGAAGAAATTGTTGTGCGTGCCGCCGCCGCAAGTCATATACCATTGATATCGGGTGTGGGACACGAGCCGGATTGGATGCTGATTGATTTTGCCGCCGATGTGCGCGCGCCAACGCCGACGGGTGCCGCCGAAATGGTTGTGCCGACAAAGTTATCCCTGATTCAAGAATTAGACAATCTGTCGCATCGGTTGGACACGGTTTTCGCAACGCGTTTGGTCGGCATGCGTCAAAGGGTGGAAAATATTTCTGTGAAAAGTCCAAAACAAATTGTTATGGAGTGGACACAACGATTGGATGATGTCGGGCGCACAATTGGTTTGATTGTTTCAAACAAAATGGCCGTGGCGCGTCAAAAAATTGACACAGTTGCAAATATGCCGAATATTTTAACTAACAAAATGCACATGCTGAATCAAAGTATGCAACATGTTGGAAATATGCTGAACAGTTTGAGTTATAAAAATGTATTGCGGCGCGGATTTGCCATTGTGCGTGATGAAAACAATAAAATCATCAGTAATTCTGGTGGTGGCCGCCCGGCAACAATTGAATTTAACGATGGGGTAATAAAATTATGATTTACACTGGATATTGGGCAAAAATAAAAGAATACGAACAACAAAATTTGACCCCAGTTGGTATTTCCGGATGGTCGCCGGATGGGTATGCTGGCAAAACATACAAAAAACTGGCACCGAAATACGCGTGGTGGAAAGAGTGGCACGATAACAATTTATCTGAACAGTGGTATATAAACAAATATTTTGAAACCGTATTAAATAAACTGAATCCTCGCACGGTTGCGCAAGATCTGCAACAAATGGGACAAAATGTTGTTTTATTGTGCTTTGAAACGCCCGATAAATTTTGCCACAGACATTTGGTTGCAACGTGGTTAAACGCATCCAAATTTGCAGATGTTCGTGAATATATTTTAAAATCAAATCAAATGCAAATGAATCTGTAAAAAAACGCCCAATTGGGCGTTTTTTACAGTTTTCAGAGTACAGAGTGCAGAGTTCAATTATTGTGTCGGTCGTGGACCGACAACGTTATTTATGTGTTTTGACGGCGGTCAATGCCAACCCACGGTGCAGCAATGCACACAGCAAATCCGGCGGAATTGATTAAAACAATAGACATCATCGAACCTCCTGTTTTTATTTATCACCGCCAGGATGGCGGATTCACAACTGCCCCGTCACCCTGACGGGTGCCACCCCTTCTTTTTGTGCTGGCGCACAGAAAAGACGGGGAATGTCCAGAGATAAAAATCATAGTGCAACAACTGCACTCTGCCTGCGCCCCATAGCCCAACGGGCGCCGGGGTGAACTTTGCACTCTGAACTTTGAATAAAAAATACCGCGGAAAAAGCGCGGTTGGAGGCCAGAAAACTACTACAGAGTGTAGTGCCGCTTATTCAATATATTCGCGACCCTCCAACCAACTGGGTGGAGTTTTCTCTGTACAAGGTTTTTCTGGACCCACATTGGCAACACACCAATGCAGATATATTTTAACCGACAAAGTATAAATTTGCAAATTATTTTATCAATGTTTTTGCGGTGGCGATGGATTCAGGTGTTATGTCGGCGCCACTGATTATGCGGGCGATTTCGTTCACACGTTCGTCACCCGTGATTTCCACAACAGATGTCGTTGTTTTGTCGCCGTCTGTTGATTTTGATATTTTATAATGACGGTCGGCAAAGCCCGCAACCTGGGCCGAGTGGGTTATAACAATTGATTGTGCATTTTGCGACAATTTATTCAAACGTGCACCAACCGCGGATGCGGTTGCGCCACTGATACCCGTATCAATTTCATCAAACACAAATGTGTGTGCGTCCGCCCCGCCCGCCAAAACCACGCGCAGCGCCAACATAAAACGCGCCAATTCACCACCAGATGCCGATTTGTTCAATGGTGCAAATGGCATGCCGGGATTTGTTTTAATCATAAATACAACATCGTCCACACCGTTGGCGGTTGGGTTTGCGTTTGTAATTTCAACCATAAAATCCGCAGACCCCAATTTCAAATCCGGCAATTCTGACAAAATACGTGTTCTGATTGCCGCAGATGCATCCGCCCGCATTTTGGATAATTTGTGTGCGGCATCATTGAATTGTTTTTTTGCGCCCGTCAATTCGTGTTGTAATTTTTGCAATTCGGCATCGGAATTATCGATTGCATTTAATGCCATTTCCATATCGCGTAATTTATTCGGTAATTCGTCCGGCAAAACACGATGTTTGCGTGCCAAACTGCGAATTGCAAACAGACGTTCCTCGACATCATCAATTGTGCCAATGTCCGGTGCGTCCGGTTTAATAGATTCCGCCACATCTGCAATATTTTGTGCAACATTATACAATGTATCGATTTGTTCCGCATACGGGTTTTCGCCATCGCCGTGCAACCGTTCCAAAATATGCGCAACATCGCAAACAAGTGAATCCAACGAATTCCCGTTCGGATTCAACGCATTTTGTGCATCGTTCAAAATTGCGGTATTTTTTTCCGCGTTCATCATATTTGCACGAATTGTCGCCAATTCGGCTTCTTCGCCGGGTTTGACATTTAACGCACGCAATTCGGCAACATTGTGTTCCAAAAATTCGTGTTCAGATGCCGCGCGACTAACCAATTCTTGCAATTCAGATAACCGGGTTTCGATTGTGTGCATTGTGTTGTATGATTCACGGACAGATTTTTGCACATCTGTGAACCCTGCAATATTTAATGCGGCAAATGCGTCCAATGTTGGACGATGTGTTGCCGGGTTTAACAATGTATGATTTGCAAACTGACCATGGATTTCAACCAATGCATCGCCAACCATTTTCAACACACGCACCGACACGGGTGTATCGTTTATCCATGCGCGACTTTTCCCGTCCGACGACAAAGTGCGACGCAACACAACGGTATCATCCACATCCAGTCCATTTTCCATCAATATATTTTTAACATTATCAGACACAGATGTAAATTCCGCCGTGGACGCGCCCACATCGCACCCGGCACGCACCAGGCCGGCATCACTGCGCGCACCCAATGCCAAAGACAATGCATCCATTAAAATACTTTTGCCCGCACCCGTTTCACCGGTTAAAACATTTAATCCACCACCGAATTCCAAATTCAGTTTTTCAATTAAAACTATATTAGAAATATTTAATGATGTCAGCATGCCCGAATTATATTATATTTTTCCCAGATTTCAATTTTTTTATAACCGTTCTAAATGCCAATCGTGCAACCATAAAATATAACATGATATTTTATAATCAGCATAAATCTGCGCCAATAATTTTTGATATTCGCGTAACTGTGCGATATATTTTGGACGATATTTTTGCGGGTCAATATCTGTTTTATAATCCAATATACGCACGGTTTTCGTTGCATCATCCACAACCAATCGGTCAATGCGACGCGATATAAAACGACCATCGACAATGCCGGCAATGGGAACCTCGGCCCCAGAATTTTCACCGAAAAAAGATTGTAATTCGGGACCGCCCGCCATAATTTTTTCAATCAATTCCGCATCGCCAATGGGATGTGGCGTAATCCGCACAAATTGCAATTTGGCATGCGTTGCAAAACCGTTGCGGGTTGCAAATTTTTCGGTGTCTTGGGTTTTTATAAACTCGTGTAATTTGGTTGTCATGCGTGAACCTCGATATATTCTGATGCGTCGGGTATGGCATAGATTTTTGAAAACACGCGCCACAGGTTTGCATACCACGACAACTCGTTCGCGTTTTTATACGGCGTAAAACCATAGATATACAATTCGTCGCGCGCACGCGTCATTGCAACATACAATAATCTGAAATATTCGGCAATTTGCAAATCGCGCCGGGCGCATGTGGCGGTTTGCACAGATTCTGTTTTGGTTGTCCCCGACGCACACCAAATCCATGGCGTGGGGTATTCGGGCGTGGTATCAACCGGCAAAGGCACAATATTTTCCGCATCCGGGGTACGCACCGTATCAATCAAAAATACAACCGGGGATTCCAGTCCCTTGCTGCCATGGACAGTCACAATACGAACGCCCATTGCCGCATCCATATCACGTTTTATTTCCGCACCACCCGTGATAAACCATTTCAAAAACTCGCGCAATGTTCCGGTTTGCGTGCGTTCGTATGACAAACATATTGTCATAAACTCTTCCATCGGGTCGATAATTTGTTCGCCCAATGCCGCAATCATTTTTTCACGATTGTCATCGCGTGATAAAACATATGTAAAAAATGAATATGGTGCCATTTTCGTCGATGCCGCCACAATTTCAGACAACGCCTTAAATGCGATCGGGTTATATTCCGATAAAACGGCATAAATTGTGGTTGTCGCGCCATCGTCACGGGCATTTTTCTGATTTTTTTCATGACACAGGTTATAAATGTCGGATTCAGAAAAACGAAACAGCGGACTTTTTAACACACAACACAAAGAATAATCGTCGGTCACATCCAAACAAAACCGTGTCAAATTCAGTAAATCACGAATTGCGGCAAATGTCGGCAAAACAATACGGTCACTGCCCGCGACGGGGATGCCCATTTTTTTTAATTCCAGCACCAATGGCGCCATAAACGGATGACGATTTTGCACCAAAACCATTATGTCCGCCGGCATATATTTGCCCAATGCCAGCACAGATTGTATTTTTTGTGCGATTTGTTTGACATAATCCGCCACGGTTGCATCCGTTTCGCCCCGTGCAACCAAACGATGCAAATAAACCAAACCGGGGTTTTTATCATGCGTTGCACGAAAACAGATGTGTGGCTGATTTACAAATGCACTAATATTTTTAACCGTATCATCGTCAAAAAATGTATCCACCGCATGCAATATAGACGGCAACGAACGAAAGTTTTGCGCCAACGGAATATCACGAATTGTGCGATAATTGTTTTCAATTTGACGCGCAATATCATCACGCGAACGAATAAACGCAACCGGGTCGGCACCTTGGAATCCATAGATTGATTGTTTTGTATCACCCACCACAAACAACGAACGCGGTAAATCAGACACATCACCATTGTCAAAAAAATCACCGGTCAGCATACGGATTATATCCCACTGGGCGGGGGATGTATCTTGGGCCTCGTCCACCAAAATGTGCGACAATGTCACATCCATTTGTGATAAAACCCATCCCATTGTTTTTGGGTCTGAAAATAATTTTCGCGTATATAAAATTAAATCAGAAAAATCCAACAAATTTCGCGCACGTTTTGTTTCCATATACCCACGCGCAAATGCCGCCGATAAATCAAACAGTGCGATTGTGTCATCATATATTTTTTTATTTTCATTATACTCGTTTATTGCAAATACTCGCGATTGTTCCGCAACAAAATCAGGATTATTTGATACCGCAACAATTTTGCCACCCGTTTTTGTTAAATATGCGGTTTTATATTCATCAAAATCAATTTCATTGTTTATATATTTTTGTGTTAAATCCGCAATCGTTTGCAGATATTTTTTAGGTCCCCGGCTTGATTGCAACGCCCCCGCCATATCCAACAATTTTTGCAAGCGAGACACATCAATTTTAACATCCGGTGCATTTTTGATTTTTAAAAAATCTGCAATCGTTTCAGTAAAATATTCACGATATTTCGTGTGATTTGTCACCATAAAAAAATCTTGATACCCACGTTCCAGCATCCGCAACAAATCATCGATTGCATATTCAGAAACACGTTCCACAATGCGCGAAAACGCGTTTTGTGTTGCCGCGTTTTTATCCGCCCGCAACATGTTATTAAAAACATCCCACAACAATGCACGACCATCGGCATCAGATACCAATTTCCACGCCGGCGATATGCCCGCCTCGATCGGGAAACGACGTAAAATTTCCTCGCAAAAACCGTGGATGGTTTTAACCTTTAACATATTAGGATTATCGATATATGTAAAAAATATTTCACGCGCATGCGCAATATCCGCATCAGACACCACCCGGTTTTGCGTGACGCCATCCAATAATTCGCGCATATCATCATCGGACGCAGACGCCCATTGTTTCAATTTTTTTAATATACGGTTGCGCATTTCGCCCGCACCCGCATTTGTATATGTCAAACACAAAATTCCGGTTTTTAACACATCGTGCGTACGAAACAAAATTCGCAACAAGCGCCCGGTTAAAACACTGGTTTTGCCGGTACCGGCGTTCGCCTGGACCCAGACATTTTCGGTCGGATTTGCGGCACAATCTTGTTCGGGTGAAAGTGTGGTCTTTTTTTCCATTTTGTTTAATTTATCGTCTTGCTTTCTGTGTTTTATTTTAGTATAAATTCAAATGCACTGCAAGGGTATAAACACACGGGGAGAAAAAAAATGCCAGCCACGCAAATTTTATTGATTGTTTTGGGTTTTGTATCAACATTATTATTGATTGCATTGATTGTGTCTTTTTCAATTTCACGCAAATCTCAACACGTTATGGAATCTTTGTTAACCATTTTAACACATCCGGAACGCGTTCAAATTCGCGACGCGGCGCGCGTGTTAAACACCGTTTTGGCCGACGAAATTGCAAAAATTCACGCGGGTTTTCAAACACTGCAAGAAACATTACAAACCCAAATTGCCACCGCCGAAGATTTGCAACAACGACTGAGCAGTCAAAACGACGCATTGGTGAATACCGCGGATGACGCAACGAAAAAGGTTGCCAATATGTCGCAACGATTGGAAAATACTGTCGATGGATTGCAAAACATTGTTGATTCCGAAAATTGGAATTCGGTTGCGGTGTCTGCGGATAATTTTTCGACAAATATCGGTGAAATGTTGGCAAAAATCGACACAACAACATCTGATGTGAATACCCGGATTGATAATATACAAAATCAAATTACAAACTGGATTGATGCGGGCGAAAAATTAAACGGTGAATTAAACACAAATTTCGAAAACAACACCAATCAAATGAAATCTTTGACCGATAACACAAATACTATGCGTGATACATTGGCCGATTTGAATAAATCTGTGGCGGACGGGTTCGACAATATAAAAACATCTGCCGCCGGATACGAGGATGTGTTGCGCACAAACGACAAATTCATGAACGACCATTTGGTTAAATTAGACGCATACAGCAAAAATGCAAAAAAACAACTGGTGGCACAGGCAAACACATTGACCAATACCGCCAATGTCGTCGCCAGCCAGGTGCAATTGGCGGAATCATCAATCGACAAACAAACGCGCAAATTGACCGATGCGGTTGATGCATTGATGACATCTGCAACAACGACCGAGGCATCTGTGCGCGGTGTATCAAATGAACTGTCGGGACTGACCAATCATTTCAATGGCGAAATCAAAGATTTTGCAACATCTGTGGTGTCCGAGATAAAAACCGTATCGGGCGTTGCAAATGTCACATTGGAAAACACAAAAACCGCCGCAAATGCGTTTTCGGAATCGGTCAAAACAATGGCGACGGGCGTGCGCGAAACACTGATTGAGATGAACACGGCACACACCCAACTGTCGGGTCAATCGCAAAATTTAATTAAATTGTCGGCGGACACAACCGCACAATTGCAACCGCTGTCTGAATTGATTGAAAAGTATTATGCCGCCCTGCCCGATTTGTCACAATTATCAATTCAAACGAACGATAACCTGAACAAAATTGTGGCAAATATGGAAAAGAACATTGCGCTGATAAAACAGGCGGTCGCAGATTCAACAACATCTGTTTCCGAATCCACAACAAAACTGGAAGATTTGGCCGGCGGGGCGCGTCAACAAATGATTGATTTGATGTCTGATTATGCGCGCGCCGTGAACACATTGCAAACATTAAACAAACAAATGATGGTCGCACGCGCATCGGCACCAATGGATGCAATTAAATCGGCCCCGATTGCCGCCGCCGCGGCCAGTGGTTCGGATTTTTTGGCAAATGTGGACTTCGGTAAACTGTATGAATTATCAATGGATTTAACCCAGGCAATCGGTGCAGACATCCCCGATGTCGTGTGGAAAAAATATCATGCGGGCGATAAAACAATATTTTCAAAATGGCTGTCAAAAATGATGAGTGCGGCTGAAAAAAAGCAGATTCGTGATTTGTTAAAGAACGATACTATTTTCCGGTCCCAGGCATCACAGTTCGTGCGCGGTTTTGATAAAATTTTGGACGGCGCGGCGCAAACCGATACACCGGATGCGGTAAAGTCAAAATTGTTAAAAACAGATTTGGGAAATATTTACACCCACCTGAAAGGAAAATAAAAAAACCGCCCAATCGGGCGTTTTTTTTTATTCTGCCAGGTTTCCAACCGACATCGTTATTCGGCGAATACCCGATGCCACAGATTTTTCTTTATTTATTTTGGCCCGGATAATTTCGCCGGTGTGATAAACATGCGTTCCACCACACAGTTCGCACGACACATCGCCCGCGGTAATCACACGCACGACATCACCATATTTTTCACCAAACAATGCCATCGCACCACGCGCACGCGCCGCGTCAATCGACATTTCTTCGTGTTTAACATCCATATTTGCGGCAATCCAATCGTTCACCAATTTTTCAACAGCCGCTTTCTCGTCATCCGTCATTGCGCGCCCAAACGAAAAATCAAACCGCACAGAATCCGGTGCAACACGCGAACCACGTTGTTCCACATCCGTGTTCAAAACGCGCCGCAAAGCCGCCTGTAATAAATGTGTTGCCGTATGTGCGCGTGTGGTCTGATTGCGCACAATTGCGTTCACCACGGGCGTCACGATGTCGCCAACATTGATTGTTTTTTGCACAGTACCTTTGTGAATAACAATGTTGTTGGCACGTGCGGCCTCGGTCACGGTGACCGCCGTATCCGCACCGATACGCAATTCACCGGTGTCGCCAACCTGGCCCCCTTGGGTGCCATAGAAATTTGTTTTATCTAATGCGATTTCAACATTGTCCCCGGGCACGGCCGAATCCACAAACTCACCATCACGCAAAATCGCCAAAACCGTTGATTTCATATCCGCCACCGGTGCGTATTTTGTTGTATCATCGGTTGCCGGTAATTCGCCACGCGATTCCCATAAAATTTTTGTTCCACGCGTGTCGGCGCGACTGCGTTCTTTTTGTTCGCGCATCGCAGCGTTGAATCCATCAACATCCACAGACATACCACGGTCACGCAAAATCATTTGTGTTAAATCCAGTGGAAATCCATATGTGTCAAACAATTTGAACGCAACCGCGCCCGGCAAAGTTTTATTTTGCACATTTGGCAATTCAGATTCCAATAATTTCATACCGCTTTGCAGCATGTCGCGAAACGCGTTTTCTTCGTTTTTAATTATTTCGACAACATGTTTTTCTTCGCGCGCCAATTCCGGATACGCCGCGCCCATTTCACGCACCAATGCGGGATACAGCGCACTGAGCAACGGGCCGTTATGTCCCAATAATTGTCCATGACGCATCGCACGGCGCAAAATACGACGGATAACATACCCACGGTCGGTATTACTTGGTATCACGCCATCAGCGATGGCAAATCCCACCGCACGCAAATGGTCGGCAATAATTTTGAAAGACGGAGTATTTTCCGCGTTGCGTGCCACATGCACGACATCCGATGTTGCGTCCATTAAATGTTGGAATAAATCGGTATCATAATTGTCGCGCACATTTTGTAATACCGCCGCCCACCGTTCCAAACCGGCACCGGTATCAACATTACATTTTGGCAAGTTTGTTAAATTCCCATTTGCATCGCGATTGTATTGCATAAATACATCGTTCCATATTTCGACATAGCGACCGCCATCTTCGTTTGTCGAACCCGGCAAACCGCCTGGCAAATCCGCCCCCATGTCATAGTGCATTTCGGTACATGGTCCACACGGGCCCGTATCCCCAGCCGACCACCAGTTATCTTTATCCAAACGGATTGCATCCTTGCCGGCAATCTTTTTCCAGAGTTTCGTTGCCTCGTCATCCGATATATGTGTTGTGACAACAATACGATTTGGGTCCAATTTCAAAACATTGGTCAATAAATCCCATGACATTTTGATTGCTTCTTCTTTGAAGTAATCGCCAAACGACCAATTCCCCAGCATTTCAAAGAAAGTATGATGACGACCGTCAAAGCCAACCTCGTCCAAATCATTATGTTTGCCACCGGCGCGGATACATTTTTGCACATCGGCAACACGCGGATATGCAGGTACCGCGTTTCCCAAAAATATATTTTTCCACGGCACCATACCGGCAACCGTGAACAATAATGTCGGGTCATCCGGTATCAATGACGCAGACGGCACGATTTTATGTCCGTGTTGTTCAAAATAATTCAAAAACAATTTTCTGATTTCGTCGTAATTCATAATTTATATCCTGTTTTTCGATTCCATAGCGCATTTTATAAACAAAGGTGGACATTTTCAATCATATTTTGAATTTTTTTATAAAACATACACCCAAATTTATGATATAATAATTACGATTATCGTGAGGAACAAATATGAAGCCGACAATGATTTTTTCATTAGCAATGTTGACATTGGTTGCACTGATGGCGTCTTTTGATGTGCATTTGGGCAATATTGCGCCAACAATAAATGTTCCCGAAAAAATGTTGGGTGATGTTTTATACATATGTCCGGCGGCATCCAGTGGTTGGGATGCGGCGGCGGAAATTTTGCGAACCATACAAACACCAATAACTATCGCGGTGTTTTTTGCGCTGACCATGTTATTGTTCACATGGGGTTGGGCATTGTATCAAAATTTATTAAAGGACAAATTTAACCGCAACATGTTTTTGAAACCGTGGGGATTTACCAAGTTGCTGTTTTGGGCGGTTGTGATATTGATGTTGGCAACAAATACACCGAATCATTATCGTGTTGTGCATGTTCGTGGTGTTGTTGGAAATTTTGTTTTGTGCGAAAATAACACACCAAACCGGCCCGAGTGGCACGATGTTTTGGACGGTCGCTGGCCCAAGGCGGCATTATATAAAAATGTGACAAAATAATCACTTATTTGTATATGTTAAATTGTGTGTGTCACAGAATCGCGGGAATTTTTCAATTTGCCCTTGACTTGAAATGCGGGATTCTCTATGATTCGGATGAACAGAACGAGCAATGTCCCTGGAATTAGCCGACCGCACGGATTGCGTAAAACAAAAACGGCGGAAAATGGGGCATGATTTCAGAGGCATTGCTCGGTGGACTGTTGTTTATAAATAAAACCTATGAAAGGAGAAACATATGAACAAACAACAATTGATTGAAGCAATCGCAAACGAAGTCGAAGTTACAAAAGCAACTGCTGCTTCTTGCTTGGATGCATTTATCAACACTGTTACCAAAGTTTTGAAAAAGAAAGGCGAAGTTCGCTTGGTTGGTTTTGGTACATTTACATCTGCAAAACGCAAAGCAACAACTGGCCGCAACCCACAAACTGGTGCTGCGATTAAGATTCCTGCGTCTGTTCAACCAAAATTCAAACCTGGTAAAGCTTTGAAAGATGCTTTGAACTAAAGAGCAATCGAAATCAAAAAAAACGCCCAATCGGGCGTTTTTTTATTTATGTGTTTTGACGGCGGTCAATGCCAATCCACGATGCAGCAACGCGCAGAGCAAATCCGGCGGAATTGGTAATCGCCCAATTTCATACAGGTACAAATCGTGCGACGATATTTTCAAAATTTCCGCCACGGTGGCTTTATTCATATGCAATGATTTACGCGCCCGGCGCAGTTGTTGTCCATAGGCACGCGCATCAATTAAAACAATAGACATTTCTCTCCTCCATTTTTATTTATCACCGCCAGGATGGCGGATTCACAACTGCCCCGTCACCCTGACGGGTGCCACCCCTTCTTTTTGTGCTGGCGCACAGAAAAGACGGGGAATGTCCAGAGATAAAAATCATAGTGCAACAACTGCACTCTGCCTGCGCCCCATAGCCCAACGGGCGACGGGGTGAACTTTGCACTCTGAACTTTGAATAAAAAATACCGCGGGAAAAGCGCGGTTGGAGGCAAGAAAAACTACCATAGAGTGTAGCGTCGCTTATTCGAATATTCACGACCCTCCAACCAACTGGGTGGAGTTTTCTCTATGCAAGGGTTTTCTTGTCCCACATTGGCAACACACCAATGCAGACATATTTTAACCGATAAAATATGATTTTGCAAATTATTATTAATAATTCATTATATGAAAAAAACCGCCCGATTGGGCGGTTTTGGTTAAAACCATTTCCATGGTTGAAATACACTTAACAGACTCATCGCGGTACGGCGGTCGGCGTATGTATGACCACAACGCGGACACACCAAGAACGGCGCGATTACGGCCTTGTACTTTTTGTATATCAACGACCAGATGTATAATCCCGCCGCCCATGCCGCAATCACCAATCCCCACGCGACATAGTTAAAATAACTGTTCACGGTGCGGGTCAAAATTTGCACCACGCCCAGGTCGGATTTTTCCAAATCGTTATAGATTTTGACACCAACGGGCCAACTGGACGGACGCCATGGATACACGTGTTTGATTCCATAATCGGTCAATAATGTTGTCCCCAGCCCGCCGGATGCCTTGTCCAATTCTTTTTTGATTGCGGCATCGATGATTTTATCAACCTCTATCTGGGTCAGTTTTGTCAATTCGCTTTGCACTTTGTCCAATTGTTTGTTCACCATGGCGGCGGTATCGTCCACACGTGCGATACCCTTGTTTGCCTGGGCAATGCCAGAGTCGGCTTTGTCAACGACTTTGTCCACGGCATCGGTTTTAACACCAAACATATTCGCCAGACCCGTCAATTTTTTAACACTGCCCGTGGTTTGGGATGCCTTGGCCGTGGTATCTTTTGCTTTGGCCGTGGTGTCCGTCACTTTATCAACCGCACCCTGGGCCAATTTAACCTTGTCAATTGCCATTGCAACCGGTTTTTCCAGGTTGATTGCATCCTTGATCCCCGACAGCAGGCGCGCGTATTGTTCCTGGATATTTCTTTGCAGGTCAAAGAACATCGACACGACCATTGATTTTTTTATCGGACCCGCGTAATGATGTTTTACATATAATGGAAAACTGAATACAAATGCCAACCAAATAACCGATACAATCGCAAATGTGCGTTTTGCACCCTTTATCACAGACGGTTTTTTTGCAACGGTTTTTGCACCGTGCATATCGATAACTTCAACTTCTTTTTTTGCCATAATAAAATCTCCTTTATGGAGATTTTATTAAATTATGACATTTGGATTCAAGAAGTTTTTATTTCGTTTGTTCATAAAACCGTTCTATCAATTCTTGGTTCAAATCAAAAACAAGTTGTTTGGTTTTATCGGCACGATTTATTTCGACAATATTTTTTACCGTTGCATAAAAAGTTTCCGCATCCGATTTGTTGTTTTGAAACGCATGAACCTCACGCGTGGCAATGGCATCGTAATTGTTTGTGTTGCCTTGGCGCAGGCATGCCAAAGTATAAACTAACGCGGTTTTGTTCGCGGTGTTTTTAGACACCGCCAAATAAATCTTTTCATCCATATTTAATGTTAAATTTGGTTTAATTATTTGTGTCATTTTGTTTCTCCTGTATATTTTTTTATAAATTCTGATTTGAATTCGGCAAAGCGGCCCTGCTCTATACTGTTGCGGATGTCGCGCATTAAATCCTGGTAAAACCATAAATTGTGTTGGGTCAATAATGTCGCGCCCAAAACTTCATTACATTTAATCAGGTGATGCAAATACGCACGCGATAACTTGCACGCCGGGCAACCGCATTTACCGTCCAATGGTGACGGGTCATCCCGGAAGCGCGCATTACGCATATTCATTGTGCCGTGACGGGTGAAGGCCTGGGCCGTGCGGCCGGCGCGTGTTGGCATAACACAATCAAACATATCGACACCGCGTTCAACCGCACCCAATATATCCAGTGGCGTTCCAACACCCATTAAATAACGCGGTTTATCGGTTGGCAAATGCGGTGTTGTTGTTGCAATCATATTGAACATTACTTCTTGACTTTCACCCACCGCGAGTCCCCCAATCGCATATCCGTCAAAACCAATTTCGGTAAGTTCGCGCGCCGATTTTTCACGCAAGTCCGGGAAATCGGCACCTTGGACAATGCCGAAAATGCCATAACCGTCGCGGTCGATAAAGACATCTTTACTGCGGCGCGCCCATTCGGTCACCATATCGACATTTTTTTCCGCACGCGCACGCGTTGTGGGCAATTTCAAACACTCGTCCAATACCATTGTAATATTAGAATCCAGTTGATGTTGAATATGAACAGAATCTTCGGGGCGCATAAAATGTTTCACACCGCCGTCAATGTGTGATGTGAATTCAACACCATCGGCGCGCATTTTAACCAGGTTAGACAGCGACATAACCTGGAATCCACCGGAATCTGTTAAAATTGGTCCCGTCCAACCACTGAACCGGTGCAGTCCACCCATTTGTTCCACCAAATCACCACCCGGACGCATCATTAAATGATATGTATTGCCCAAAATTACCTGGGTTCCGGTGGCGGCAACCTGGTCCATGGTAAGTGCCTTGACCGTGGCGGCGGTTCCCACCGCCATAAATGCGGGCGTTTCAAAATCGCCATGCGCCGTATGCACGCGTCCACGACGCGCGGTGCCATCTGTTTTAATCAAATCAAATTTTAACGACATGTTTCCATCCACCTTTCAATAAAAAAATGTTGATATGGCGCTTTTATACCATAGTATGCGCGCATAATCCCAACCGCAAAAATTAAAAGTCGTTTCACATTAAGCGGGATACCTGGGGCATCAATAAATTGTTCAAAAAATGTAGCTTTATAATCCAAAAAATATTTATTCTTGTGTGTTTCACGTGTATAACTATCTTGTTTCCAAAATATGTCCCTGATATTATTTTGTGAGTTTTTAGAAATATTGTTTTCTATCCATTGAATATCAGATTCATAAAATCCATCAAAGCCAAAATCAAGTCCACATTTGTACGCATGCGAGGATAAGATGTTGCCGATACGTCGTTCTATGTTTGGACAATCAACGCGACCATGTATTGAATCAATTGGATATTTTTTATCTTTTATCATGTGCGTCCTTATTTAAAATTATCAATCCAAATTTTATGCAAATCAATATCGCCGTATTCGGCACCAAATGTCATAATTGACATCGGCCCCGCAAAAAATCCATTTGAACATTTTATTACTTCGTCGGCAGTAATAGATTTATCAAAATCTTGAACTGTTTTTAAATCATACAATTTACCAAAATCCGTATAATGACCAATTAAAACATCACAACGGCGCGTTGCAGATTCCAAGAAATCCGCATCAACCAATTTATGAATATTATAAAATCGCGACACAATCGGTTGTGTTATTTTATCGGTGTTATACACCCGATATGCCGTTTTTGCAATTAATGCAACCGCGCGTTCCAGATTTTCCGGGCTGGTTTCGGTATCTATGCCGTGCACGCCCCAATATTCATTACCGTATCCCGCCATACCAATACCATATATCAAACCGTTTTGTTGGCGGACAACCTCACCCAGTTCTTGGATTAAATATTTATGAAATTTGGATTCTGCCAAATTATCACGAATGTTTTCATAAGTATCCGGACGAATATAGGGAAATAAAATATTTAACCATACGTTTTTCAAACCGGGGTCTGGTAAAAATTTATCACATGGTGTATATTTTAATTCCGTATTTTTTGTCACATCGTGTGTTGGTAAAAAAGCAAATAATTTTTCCAAATTTTGCAACAATGTATCCGGGTTATCTATACGTCCAGATATGCCAATCACACAATTTTTGGCCGACAAACGCTGGTGCAACCAATTTATCATTTGTGTGCGCGTAAATGATTTAATATTTTCATTTGTTCCCAATGTCCGGAACGCGGAAAAACCCAACAAATTCGTATGGATAAAATCACTAAATCTGCGTTTGTTATTGCCTTGGCCACGACGCAATTCATCCAATATAACATTACGTTCGATTTCTATTTTATCTTGGTCAAACAAAGAATTTTCTAATACATCTGCAAAAACAGTCAGCAATTTATCCATATTTTCGGCAATAATGCGACCATAAATTTGTAAAGACATATTTGATGTTGATGCATTGAATGTTCCACCCATATTTTCAACATAATCTTTTAATTCTTTGCGGGTTGGAAATTTTTTTGTTCCTTTCATCAACATATGTTCGCAAAAATGTGTAATACCATAGACGTCAGGCGTTTCGTCGCGCGAACCGGTTGCAAAACGAATTTTGACACTAACCGTTTCCAAATCCATCGGGTCCAAAATCACGGTCACACCATTTGATAATTTATGTAATGTTGGATTAAATTGCATTTTTATCATCCTTTTTGAACAACAAACAACAATCGCCATAACTGAAAAATCTGTATTTTTCGGCGACGGCATGGGCATATGCAGATTTCATCTCGGAAAGCCCCGCGAACGCCGATACCAACATAAATAATGTCGATTTTGGCAGATGAAAATTTGTCAGCAAAACATCCACCGCACCAAATTTATACCCCGGTGTGATAAAGATATTTGTATTATCACAGATTGGAACAACACGCGTACCCGTGCCGGATTCACGCGCACGTATTGCCGCACTTTCCAATGTTCGCATTGATGTTGTGCCAACCGCAATTACGCGCGCGGCATTGTTTATAATGTCCGCCTGAATGGGCGTGATACAGCACCACTCAGAGTGCATTTTGTGTTCATCTAAGTTTTCTGTTTTTACCGGCATCCATGTGCCCGCGCCGACATGCAAAGTGATTTTTACAATTTTCGCACCACGGTTTTCAATTTCACGCATCAGTTCGTCTGTAAAGTGCAATCCCGCCGTTGGTGCCGCCATTGACCCCAGTGGTTCGGCATACACCGTTTGATATCTGTCGCGGTCGGCAGGCTCGTTATCGCGTTTCATATATGGTGGCAATGGCATTTTCCCCACATTATTCAGCACATCAAAAACATTATCGCAGTCAAAATGCAACAACAGGCCGCTTTCGTCATCTTTATCCAGCACCCGAATTTTTGTGCCGTCGTCCATGGTAAGTGTATCGCCAATGTTTATTTTATTAAACTTTTTGCACAATCCCCACCAATCGTGGTCATTGACCGATGTGTGTAAAGTGATTTCTTGGTCGCCCGCCACCCGTCCCTGCACAGCAGGGCCGCGGGCATTAAAACGTGCCGGAATCACGCGGGAATTATTAAAAACAACCACATCGCCCGGACGCAGATATTCCAAAAAATCCCGGATATGTTTGTCAGCAACCCCGCCACCATCAACAACCAACATGCGTGAGGCATCGCGGCGTTCAAGAGGGTGTGACGCAATCAATTCGGCGGGCAATTCAAAATCAAAATCCGATGTATGCAGCATTATTTTTTGAACTCCAACCCCTGGTCGGTGTAGTTTTCCGCCATTTCTTCCCAATTTTCCTCTGTACGCACAAATAAATGCAGGCGCGCGTTTACGCCCCATTGATTTTGGATATCGTGACGGGCCTCGGTTCCAATTTTCTTTAATTGTTCACCACCGCGGCCGATGACTATTTTTTTATGCGCGTCAGACGCCACAACAATTTTTTGATATATATCTAAAACACCATCTGCATCCACATCAACTTTCTCGGTCACGACATTGATATGATACGGTAATTCGGCGTGAATATATTTATAAATCTTTTCACGGGTCAATTCCGCCAAATACAGGTTGTCCGGCACATCCACCGCGTCCGCCGCATCAAACAAATATGGGGACGCCGGCATCGCCGCCGCCAATGCGTTTAACATTTCATTTATTCCGTCATTTTTTAGTGCGGAAATCATAAATATTTCATTGAAATTGGCCAAAGATGTCAATTCTGCAACCATTGGCAATAATTTCGATTTTGATATCGCGTCAACCTTGTTTAATGCAACAAACAGGTTTTTATGGTTCTTGATTTTTTCAATCAATCCACGGATTGTGTCGGTCACACCGTGTGTCGCATCAACCAACAATAACACCGCGTCCGCATCGCCAAATGCATCCATCGCGGCACCAACCATCGCCCGGTCCAGGCGGCGTTTTGCTTTGAATACGCCCGGGGTATCAACAAAAATCAATTGACGGTCCCCCACCATTTTCACCGCGCGCAGATTTGTTCGCGTGGTTTGAACCTTGTGCGATACGATTGAAACCTTGCGCCCCATAATTTGGTTTATCAGGGTGCTTTTCCCGGCGTTTGTCGGGCCCAAAATTGCAATAAATCCAGAATATGTATTTGTCATGAGATACACAATAGCACACCAATTTCAAAAGGCAATAAAAAACCTTGCAAAAATAATATATTATGGCAAAATTTGCCCGAGAGAGAGCAACACAAAGGACAAACATAATGTCGAACTCTTTCACATTTGATGACAAGTGGAATATCCGCTTTATGCAACAGGCGCAAATAATTTCTACGTGGTCCAAAGACCCCAGTACGCGCGTTGGCTGTATCATCGTGTCCCCTGACCGCTTTGTTTTATCCGAAGGTTATAACGGTTTTCCACACGGCATTGCCGATACATACGAGAGATTACATGACCGCGCATTAAAATATCCGCGCGTTGTGCATGCGGAAACAAATGCAATTGTTAATGCGGGTCGAAATGGCGCAAAAATCGATGGCGGTATTTTGTTTGTGACCGCGCCCCCTTGCCCAACATGCGCAAAAATGATTGTCCAGGCCGGTATTCGTGAAATTTTATATATTGATTTAGACAAAACAAAAAAGATTCCGGGTTGGCGCGATGAATTAAATATTTCTTTTGATATGTTCGATGAGGTTGGCATCCCGAACATGGCAATCCCAAGAAAACACCTGTTCACCAAGGCCCAGTTGGACGCAATTAGAAACAAACAAATGATGAACACAAAATAAAAACACCCCGGGGTTCCGGGGATTTTTTTTATTATTTATCTAATTTTTTTGTCCATTGGTTATCGGGGTAATTTTTACGCAACATATCGGCATAACCGCGGCTTTGCTCTGGCAGGCCGATTGCCGTATAACATTGGGTTAAACGATACAGTGCCTCGGGTACCATGACGGTTTCGGATGCGGTCTGCACAACCGATTGCAATTTTGTAATTGCCGATGTCCAATTTTCGCGTTTCATATCGGTACGCGCAGAATACATAACCTTGCCCGCGATATAGTTTTTCAAGATATTGATTTTGTTTTCGGCATTTTTCGCATATTCAGATGAAGGGAATCTTTCGCGCAGTTGTTCAAATTGCTGTAATGCAAATACGGACATACCCGGTTCACGACGAACATCGCTGACCTGGCGATAATAGCACATTCCGCGCAGATATAAAATATATGGCGCGTCCCGGTGACCGGGGTGAAAACGCATAAATCTGTCGGTTGCAATCAATGCCCCCGAAAAATCGTCATCCATATACCGTGAATATGCCGCCATAACCAGCGCATCGGGTGCATACGGGTCGGTCGAGTGTTCAGATTCCGCGGTCATGAATAAATCCGCGGCCGTCTCGTAATCGCCATCGTTAAAATTTTCATACGCATCCGCATAGATTTCCGCCATTGACCGTTCGGGCGCAACATCCGCACCACCACAACCCGCCAACAATACCGTCGCGACAGTTAAAAATACAAATTTTTTCATACTTGAATTCCTTTACGCAATCACAGTATAATATATTTGTTCAAAATAAAAGAAGTTTTTTATAAAGGAATTTCGATGAAATTGGGGCGGAATATTTTCGGCGTCGGTGCAATGACCGGCATCAGTCGTATTTTCGGATTTGTACGCGATATGCTGATTGCGCGCGTATTGGGTGCGGGACGATTGTCTGATATTTTCTTGGCGGCGTTCAAATTACCGAACCTGTTTCGCGACCTGCTGGGCGAAGGGGCCCTGTCCGCGATATTTATACCGATGTTTGCCGATTCCCGGCGCGACAAAAATTTCGCCAACAATGTGTTTTCTTGGTTGGTTGTAGTGTTATTGGCTATAACGATTATATTTGAAATATTTATGCCGGCATTTATCACGATTTTGGCACCGGGCTTTGCATCAGACCCCGGAAAATTGGAAATGACAACCGTTATTTCGCGCATAATGTTTTGGTATGTTATTTTTATCTGTGCGGCGGCATTTTTATCGGCGGTGTTAAATGCGTTCTCGCGTTTTATATTGGCGGCATTTATGCCGGTGATGTTAAACATAATGTTGATATGCGCATTACTGATGTCGGCATTTTATGCACCGACAACGGTTTTATACATTATGGCAATAACCGTTGTGGCATCGGGCGTTATCCAGTGCGCCGTATTATGGGGACGCATTCGGGCGGGTAATTTCGGGCTGCGTTTAATAATACCAAAATGGAACGATAAAATTAAATCTATGCTGAAACGATTTGGGGTCAGTATTATCGGCAGTGGTTTTTATCAAATCACCATTATCGTCGGCACCTTGGTCGCCAGTTTTCAGTCCGGCGCGGTATCGTGGCTGTATTACGCGGACAGAATTGTTCAATTACCGTTTGCGATGATTGGTTTGGCGGTCGGCACGGTATTGATGTCATCTATATCAAACGCAATTGCCGAAAAGAATATGCGCAGTGTTTATATCCAGCAAAACGCGTCTATGCGGCGGTCGTTGATGTTGATTATACCGTGCATGGCGGGATTATTCGTGTTGGCGGAACCGATTATTAAAAATCTGTTTCAATACGGCGCATGGACGGCACAATCAACCCACGCGGTGGCGGTGGCAATTATGATTCAGTGCCTGGTGTTGCCCGCCATGTTGACTAGTCAGATTTACAGTAAAACCCTCTATGCGTCCCAGGATGTCAAAACACCCGTTAAAACCAGTATCACATCATTGGCGGTGGCGACGGTGTTGTATGTCGCGCTGTTTTACCATTTGGGCTATTTGGCGATTCCGGTTGGGGTTGTTGTGTCGGGATATGTTAAAAATATACTGCTTGCGCGCGCATGCCGCCGTCGCAATTTAATCAAAATCGACGGTCGCACAATTCGCGCCACAATCGGATTTACCGTGTGGTCTGGTGCGCTGGGCGCGGCGTTGTGGTTTGCACCGGTGGATGGGTTGATTTCGTTATGTGTTGCGATTGGTGTGTTTGGGGTGCTGTATTTGCCGGTGGCATATTTGATTGATAAACGCGCATAAAAAAGTTGAAACGACACTAAATTTATGATAAAATAACTCTCGAGAATGTAGGGAGTTTCCAAAAATTTTACTCCCTTTAACATACGCTAAAAGGAGAAACAAAAATGAAAAAATTAGTGTCTTTATCGGCTTTGGTCGCGGTATTGGCGGGTTGCGCCATGGGCGGCAACGATGCCAGTATGTACGGTTCGGAATCTTTGGCCGAAGAAGATTTGGCGGCGGCAGAATTGAACGATTCGTATTTGATGGCGGCGGCACCGAAATATTACATCGGTAACGCGTACAAGGTTGACGATGTTCAATACATCCCGTCCGAGGATTTAACATATAATCAAACCGGTATCGCGGGAATTATTCCGGCGGAATTAAACGGTCAAAAGACAACTAATGGCGAGGTTTTTGACGCATCGCAAATGGTCGCAACCAGCAAGACATTACCATTGCCGACAATCGCACGTGTCACTAATTTAAGCAACGGTGAATCGGTTGTTGTTCGTGTAAATAATCGTGGTCCATTTGTGAACACTCGTATTATGGATTTGTCACCGGCGGCGGCACAAAAGATTGGTATGAATTCCCAAGCAAAAGTCCAGGTCCAGGTTTTAACCGAACAATCTATGGCGGTTAAAAATGCAACAATTGGCGTGACAACACCGGACGCAACGGTCACCGACACATCGGTCACCGTCACACCGGTTGCCGAACCCGTCCCACAACCACAACCGGCACCGGTTGCGACAACGGGCGATTACACAATTCAGTTGGCGGCATTTTATGCCCAAGACAGTGCGGACGCCATGGCGCAACGCATGAAAACATACGGTGACGCGGTCGTTGTTAACGAGGGCGGCATGTATAAAGTTCGCATTGTGAATTTGGATGCCACACGCGCACGCAGTGTTATAAACGCCCTGCGCACGAACGAAGGGATGGCACCAGGATTGTTGAAAAACGGTCGCTGGGTCAATGCCGACAGCATTTAATATAATTGTTTCTTCTAAAAAAATCCGCCCGTTTGGGCGGTTTTTTTCAGTGTTCAAAGTGCAGAGTTCAGAGTGCAGTTGATGAATAATTATTATTTCGGACATTTCCCGTCGCCAATTTTTACCGAAGCAACGCGAGGATTAAAAATTGAGCATCGCGCCGAATTCCGCCACATAAAAAACACCACGATTTCTCGTGGTGTTTTTTGATTTTATCTGGCAAGGCCTTTTTCTGATTGGGAGTTGGTTTCGGGGCCACCAAATAAAATCAAAACTCTAAGTTCCTTTTCCCCAGTGGAGAGGAACTTTTACTCCACCACCGGACCGGCGGTAAAAGTCCCGGTGCCTGCATTGGTATAAAATCTATCGTTGACCAAATCATACATTCCCAACACACCGTCGCTGTTGCGTTTTACAGGAATCATATTGCGAACCAAAATGTCATTTTCGTAAATGCTAAATTCGTATACTTGCACTTTATTATTGGTGCTCTCTATCGACGGTCGCCATCTCTGAAAGATATAAAAAGGTCGATTATCTGTATCTGGAATCGTTGCATTATTAGTCAATTTCACATCACCGTTCACAGAAAATTCTGTTGCAGATAACGATAATTTGTTTTTTTCTAGCATATTAACATTCTCTGCATGAAGCCACGTTCCAGCTGGGTCGAATTTGATTTCGGCAGTACTATCGTCCAAAGAATTTATAACAAGTAAAGCATCACTAGAAACGCCTGTTGTTCCACGTCCTGAACCAACAATATTTACATTACCCGCACCAGAGTCAACTTTCGCGACAATTTCTATACGTGTTTTTGATGTTGGAGAATAATTCGTGTTTATGTAAGCGTTCCCATCAGAACGCAAATATTCCAACTCTGTATAACCCTCGGGCAGGCAATGCGCACTGCTGCAAATCTCGTACCAATGCGGAACGCCACTCGCATCTTCGACCAACAGGCATTTCTTGCCGGCGGGGCATTTTTCATTGTCGTCAGCAATGTCGTTTGGGCGGGTTTGTTTGCCCGATTGCAAAGTCGCGATACTCGCCGCCTGAGATATCGTGTTTGACACGACCGTATTCACCGTCGCAACCGCCGCCGCCAACCGTGAGTTCAAATCACTAAACTGTGTTTCCACATATTTTGTCGTGGCAATTTTGATTTCTGCAATCGGTCCGGCAATAAACGAACCCGAACCGGCATTGGTATAGAACTGCCCACCAACCGTATCATACATCCCAATCGCAGAATCACTGTTCCGTTTCGCAGGGATAAAGTTTCCGATTACGCGCCCAGCAGAATCTTTTGCAACAAAATTATAAACCTTCTCTTTTGACGGATAGTTGCCACCAACAACCGCGAACAAACCAAAACCAGTATTATTGTGATAGCTGCCTAATGAGTGTTCGTTTTCCAAATTTTCGTTAACATATAGCTTTGATTTGCTACCACTAATTACTAATTTTGCATTATAAATTGTGTTTAATGTTACAGTTGTTCTGCCACGGCTCATATTCCACCAATATAAGTCACTATCTATACCCATTTGTGCATCAGAACCCCAACCATTCATTTGATACGCGCCAAATAAGCCTGAATACGATAAACGTATTTCAAATGATGAGCCGTCTGTACCAAAAATCCCTGTATCAATATATTGGGTTCCTGTACTTTCGATGTATTCCAACTCCGTATACCCCGCCGGCAGCGCCCACGATGGAATTGTGAATAATAACCCCAACATCGCACATAAAAGTTTTTTCATTTCTTTCTCCCCGTTCTTTTGGTTCTGCGTTTTTTTGTGAAAAATTTTCACAAAAAAAGCGCCATCAACAGGAAGATGCGCGGCAGGGGTGTTAGAAAAATCAGTACAACAATGACCCCATATGCATTACTGCATACGGCACCCACGCCAAACCGTAAACGGGTCGATAGCGGGTTTTTTATACAGGGGTAAAATTCACATTTCTATATGGTGAAAAAAATTTTTCCTAAAAATTCCAACACCGAAATAAAAATGTCGGTGCAAAATATGACGGCAACAAACACAGCCCCGCCGAATCGAATCGGGCGAGCATGGGAGAGTTACGATGCAAATCTTGCACCGGTTGTACTGGACTTTTCTAAGGTCCTTGTCCGAAATCAACTCCCTGGTGATTTCTGATGTCATTATAGAAAATGGAATTTATTTATTGCAAGAATATTTTTGAACTGCCCCACCGGCTACGCCGGTCCCCCCCCTTCTTTTTGTGCTGGCGCACAGAAAAGACGGGGAATATCCAGAGTCGGAGGTGCAATAAAATTTTTGAACTGCCCCGTCCCGCTTTCGCGGTCCACCCCTTCTTTTTGTGCTGGCGCACAGAAAAGACGGGGAATATCCGATAATAAATAATTATTTTCTATAACTGAACTCTGCACTCTGAAAACTGAAAACTAAAAATAATCCCGACGGGATTATTTTTTTAATTTTTCAATGTCGGATTCGGACCAAATGGGGATGTTTAATTCCGTTGCGCGTTGCAATTTGGACCCTGCGTCCGCACCCGCCAGGACGATGTCTGTTTTCGGTGATACCGACGATTGAACGCGTGCGCCCATTGATTCCAGCAATTCCCGCATTTCATCCCGCGTATAATTTGCCAATGTTCCCGTCAGAACAATTTTTTTACCCGTCAACGGGCCGTCTGTGTTCGCGTTTGTTGTCGCGTCAACAACAGTTATTTGTTGCAATAATTCATCAATAATTTCGTTATTATGTGCGTCGGCAAAAAACGATATGATTTCATTTGCCATTGTATCGCCAATACCGTCTATTTCCAATAAATCGCCAAATGTGGCGCGGCGAACCCGGTCCACATTGCCGAATTTTTTCGCCAATAATTTTGCCGTGACCTCGCCAACATCGGGTATGCCGATTGCGTATAAAAACCGATGCAAATCGATACGACGCGCGCCCTCAATCGCCGTGTTCAAATTTGCCACCGATTTATCACCGAACCCGTCCAAATTCTTTATCGCATCCCCATGGCGCGCAATTATCGTAAATATGTCCGCCGGGTTTTTTATCCAACCGCGTTCAACAAATAATTCCAACTGGCGTACGCCCAGGCCCGCAATATCAAACGCGTGGCGCGATACAAAATGTTCCAGTTCACCAATCCGTTGTGCCGGGCATGACAATGCGTTCACGCAACGCCGCGCAACCGCGCCGGATTCTTGGATTACCGCCGCACCACACACGGGGCAAGTCGTCGGAAAAACATACGGCGCACCGTTGCCGCTTTCCGCGACACCAACAATTTGCGGGATAACATCGCCCGCCCTTTGCACGATGATTTTGTCACCAATTTTTACACCCAATCGCGCGATTTCGTCCGCGTTGTGTAGTGTTGCACGCGACACAACCACGCCACCGATGTTTATTGGCTCTAATTCCGCCACCGGGGTTAAAACGCCCGTGCGTCCAACCTGAGGTGTTATGTCGCGCAAAATGGTTATCGCACGCGCGGCGGGGAATTTATAGGCAACCTCCCACCGGGGGGAATTTGCACGGGCACCCATGCGTTCCTGGGTTTTAATATCGTTCACTTTTATAACCAGGCCGTCTATATCAAATGGAATTTCGGCACGGTGCGTCATGATGTCATTATAAACATTTTGTATGTCATCAATACTGTGTGCGTGGCGCGCCCAGTGCGATGTTGTTTTGAAACCCCACGATTCCAGGCGCGACATATATTCACTTTGTGTTTGCCAATTTCGCGCCGACACATCGCCGTATGTATAACCAAACGCCGATAACTTGCGTTTTGCAGTAATCCCCGCATCCAATTGACGCAACGACCCCGCCGCCGCATTGCGCGGATTGGCAAATGGCTTTTTAGAACGCGCGTTCAAATCAATAAAATCGGCGCGGGACATATAAACCTCGCCCCGGACCTCGATAACATCGGGGTATTCGCCGGATAATTTTTGTGGAATATCGGGGATTGTTTTCAGGTTTTCCGTGATGTCTTCGCCGGCAACCCCACTGCCCCGCGTTAGGCCGCGAACCAGTATCCCATTTTCATATCGCGCGGAAAACGATACACCGTCAATTTTTAATTCTATAAATAAATCACGGCTGGGCAATTTTGAAAACCAATCGGCAACATCCGTTTCATTAAAAACATCCGCGATAGACAACATTGGGCGGGTGTGCGGATATGATTTGAATTTCGTCGATACCGCCGCACCGACATGCGTGGACGCGCCATTTTTCGCAAGTTCGGGGTATTTTTCCTCTAGTTCCAGGGCGCGTTTTTTCGCCGCATCGTATGTTGCATCGTCAACGATTGGCGCATCGTTTTGGTGATACGCGATGTCCCATGCGTTTAATTTTTTCATTAAATCGGCGTGTTCGGCGCGAATAAATAAATCAAGTGTGTCAGACATACGCCTATTATAAAAAATTAGCGTGCTCAAGTCAATTTAATGATGTGACGCGCGCACGCAATAAAAAACTTGCAAAATATTACGAAAAATGCTTACAATTAAATCATAAATCTTACAAAAGGAAAGAAAACATGGCAGGCAGTATAAATAAAGTTATCTTGGTCGGTAATGTCGGACAAGAGCCGCAAATCCGTCAAATGAACAATGGACAAAAGGTCGCAAGTTTTTCTCTTGCTACATCTGACCGGTGGCGCGACAGAACATCGGGCGAACAAAAAGAACAAACCGAATGGCATCGTGTCGTCGTGTTTCAACCGGGACTGGTTGATGTCGTCGAACGCATGGTACAAAAAGGAACAAAATTATATATCGAGGGCGCGTTACGCACACGCAAATGGCAAAATCAGGCCGGTGCGGACCAATACACAACCGAGGTCACATTGAATCCTTTTGGTGGGCAAATGGTCATTTTAAGTGGTGCCAAGTCCGTTGATGGTTCAATGCCTGATGCGGCGCCGGCGCAAAAGCACGAAGAAATTTCTGTGGGCGATTTGGCGGGCGATGAAATTCCGTTCTAGGGTAAAAAATAAATGTTCCCTGCCCCATGGGATAAATGGGGCTTTTTTAATTTGGTGAAAAAAAATGAAACAGTTGACCGATAAAGATATTGCAGATATGGCTGGTGCCGATTTCATGCCGGATGCGGCGGGGGTGACGGCTGTGCGACGGGAATTACATTTATCGCGGCGCATACCCCATGACGCGCCGGTGGCGGAACATATTGTACTGGATTTTCACAACCACACCGAAGAAGATGCATGGCATATGATTATGACCGCGGCGCAATCAGGCGCGCGAACGGCGACCGTTATCACGGGTGCCAGTGGCATATTAAAAATCAAATTCCAAAACTGGGTGCGGGACAGTTTGTTGACCCCTTATGTCATCGAATGCGTGCCATTAAACAACGGCAGTTTTCATGTCAAATTTAGAAAGTAATTGTTTGCATTGTTGTTTCATATTTACTATGATTGATTTCAAAGGAAAATAATTATGTCATTGAAAGTTTATAATGTTTTAACCAGAACTAAACAAGATTTCGTGCCGTTGACCCCGGGGGTTGTTAAAATGTACGCGTGTGGGATTACTGTGTCGGGGGATGCGCATGTGGGACATGCATATCAATCGGTGGTGTTTGATGTGATAACACGGTATCTGCGCTATTTGGGGTATGATGTGAAATATGTGCGGAACTATACCGATGTGGACGATAAAATTATCGCAAATGCGGCACGCGCCGGTATTGACCCAATCGCCTTTGCCGAAAAATACATGCATCAGACCGATGCCGAAATGGACGCGTTGGGAAATGCGCACCCAACAATTATGGCGCGCGCAACCGAGTGCATTGATGATATAATCAATTTTGTGCAACGGCTGATTGATTCAAATCATGCGTATGTGTCCCCGTTTGGCGATGTGTATTTCAAATTGGACAGTTTCCCGTTCTATGGCAAATTGTCGCATATTAAAACCGATAAAAATGATTCTGGGGTGCGCAAAGATACCGAACCGGGAAAACAAAATGATTTGGATTTCGCGTTGTGGAAATCGGCAAAGCCCGGCGAAATTGCGTGGAAATCGCCGTGGGGCATGGGACGGCCGGGATGGCATATTGAATGCAGCGCGATGAATTTGAAATACCTTGGCGAACAAATTGATATTCATGGCGGTGGGCGCGATTTGATTTTTCCACATCATGAAAATGAAATTACGCAATCTGAATCTTTGACCGGAAAACAGTTCGCAAAATACTGGATTCATTGTGGATTGGTGAAAATCAATGGCCAGAAAATGAGTAAATCTTTGGGCAACGGTATTTTATTAAAAGATGTTTTGGCAAAATACGATGCGGATACAATCCGGTTTGCGTTGTTGCGCAATACATACGCCGCAGATATTGATATCACAGATAACCTGATGCCGGAATCGCGGCGACATGTTTATAAAATGTATTCAACCCTGGCGGCGTTACGCGGGCGCGATTTTTCGGGGGCGGATGTCGCAAAAACTGACGAAAAAATTGCGGAAATTCGGGACGCATTTGAACATGCAATGGATGATAACTTTAATACGTTAGAGGTTATCGCGGCGGCGTTTGGTTGGTTTAATTTTATCAATACTGAAATGGCGAAAAAATCCACAGAATATGATTTGGCGCGCATTGCCGATAAAATCCGCGAATTATTCGGTGTGTTAAATATATTGCAACATGACCCGGTGGAATACATCGATAATATCAAATCTGGTGTATTAAAACAAAATGGTTTAAGTGCGGCCGATATTGACGCGTATATATCTGAACGCGCGGTGGCAAAGCAAAACAAAGATTGGGCGATGGCGGATAAAATCCGTGCGGAATTGCTGGCAAAAAATATTGTGCTGCACGACGGGCCGGATGGCACAACGTGGGATGTGAATTTATAATGCGGGGCATGACAATATGAAAAAAACAAAAACCGTGTATGACCATATTAGATCAAACAATATCAAAACCGCGATTTTGGTGATGATGTTTCCAATATCTTTTATCGCGTTGGTGTTTTTGTTTTGCTGGATTATTATGCCGGCGGGGGATGCGTTGAACACCACAATCCAGGTTGCAATTCCGACATTTATCGTGTGCATGGTGTGGATGGTTATATCGTGGGCGTTTGGTGATTCTATGATGATGTCGGCGGCGGGTGCACAACAGATTAGTGATGATGATGCGGCGCACAAAAAAATATTTCGTTTGGTTGAAAATGTTGCGTTGGCGGCGGGGTTGCCAACACCACGGGTTTATATTATTCCCGACGACGGATTAAACGCGTTTGCCACGGGGCGCACGCCCGCAGACGCGTCGGTTGCGTTGACGCGCGGAATTATCAACAAATTAAACGATGATGAATTACAGGGTGTTATTGCGCACGAAATGTCACACATTGGAAATCGCGATATACGATTGGATATGTTGCTGATTACGGGTGTTGGGGTCACGGTGTTTGCGGCGGACATTTTATCACGCATGGTGATATATGGTGGTAATTCGCGTGACGATAATGGTAAAAATAATACGGCGATGGTGATGCTGATGGTGTGGTTGGCGTTCACGGTGTTTAATGTTATTGTATCACCGTTATTGCAACTGGCGGTATCGCGCAAGCGCGAATTTGCGGCGGACGCATGTGGCGCACAAATCACGCGCAACCCACGGGCATTGGCATCGGCACTGCGCAAGATTTCGGGGCATGCGGATGTAAAATCATTGGCAAACTCGCGGTCTATGGCGATTGCGTGTATTGCCGAGCCGCGCAAAGCATTTATGTCTGATTTGTTTTCAACCCATCCATCCACAGACGAACGGATTCGGCGGTTGGAATCAATGTGATAATAATTTACCGATTGATTTTTTATTAAATTTGTGATATAATGATTTCATCAACCGGGCGGAATCCGCCCGGTTTTTTTTATTTTGCCCCACAATGCCAGGGCATTGTGGGGGGATGCCCCCCGCCCCTGTGGTGTGGGGCGTTTTTTATGAAAAAAAAGGAGTTTTTATGAAAAAAGTATCATACATTGGAAACGGCAAAATCCGAGAGTTTTATTTCAATTTCCCATATTAT
This sequence comes from Alphaproteobacteria bacterium UBA3635, assembly GCA_002373935.1. Classification (GTDB taxonomy): domain Bacteria; phylum Pseudomonadota; class Alphaproteobacteria; order Rs-D84; family Rs-D84; genus Enterousia. The sequence continues at coordinate 60,730 of DFKW01000006.1, forward strand.
GAAAATTCTAATATTGTTGTCACCATGAATGGCGCGGCGGCAACAGGGATAGAAGTTATTGGAAATCAGGGCGGATTGGATGCCGATTTTCCATTTATTGGTGGTCGCGTGGTATTTGATACCGCGCCGCGCGATACAGACACAATTACCATTGCGCGCGTGCTGCCTTTGTCCCGGGTGGTGGACTATCAACAAATGGTGCGGATTGACCCGCATACATTAAATATGGACATAAATTATATCAAAGAAATCATTGATGATTTATCAGACGAGATTCACGAAATGGCGGAACATTCCAAACCAGACGAGATTCGCGAAATGTTGGAAAAAATTGATGCGTTAAACGCCCGCATTGATACATTGGGAAACATCAGCGACATCCGTGATAATATTGCGACGAACACCGACGATATCGCAACAAATACGGGCGATATTGCAACAAACCGGGATGACATTGCCGCATTAGACACACGCACAGACGGCATAATTGATTATGTTGTGGCGTCCCAATCCCCCACGGCAGAAAACAATTACACATGGTATCGTAAATACAAATCCGGCTGGGTTGAACAAGGGGGAATATATGTGGGGACCTCACAATCGACAAACATTGCATTACCGTTTCAAATGACGAACAGTAATTATACCATACTATCTTTGGGTGATAATAACAGTGGTATCGCAGGTTCTTATACCATGGTTGATGGGAACTCCCAAACACAAAATGGATTTAAATTGATAGTCAATTTTGCAGGCACACAACCCACAACCAAGAAAGCCAGATGGTATGTTTGTGGTTTTGCACAATCGTAAAGTGTATTTTTACAAAAACATAAACAACATGAAATGTTTTATACTATGTGATTTTATATAAACAGACCGACAAAGGTCGGTCTGTTAAATTTATTTTTTACAAAATAATTTACGAACGGTGTAAATAATTCCAAAAATAAAATAATATATGATTGAAAAAATTTCACTGAACCAATAAAAAAATCGTTTGATTGGCATTTTGAAAGCACGCCAATGAACAGCCAAATGTTTTAACGGAGCATCTTGTGGTGATTTTGGAATTTCGAAATCTTTATCACAATATCGTTGATAATTGTGCATAAAAACATCGTGCGTTATTATCCCTCTAGTTTTATATTCGTCTGCCAATGCCCTGTTATGCTTGTCAGATGAGATATCAGCTTCATTGAAACCGACAAATACAAAATTGTTAGTCAACACATGTTTTGATAAATCTATAATTTCATCACTTAAATCTGTCCAATCATACATTTTAACATTTTTAATGTGTCGCCGAACCCATGAAAGACAAAAATATTGTTCTGGCGTGTATCTAAAGGTGCAATCTGTATAAGACACTAAATTTGGATATTTATATTTAAAATTTGCCAAATCGGACGCAGGCATTAAATCTGTATCCACAAAATAATCAATTAAATCCGTGGTTAAACCAAAAAACCAAAAATCTGATGGATGAAATGGTATTGGTAAACCATTATAACTGGAACACTCTCGCGAACATACAGTTGGTATAATCACGCGATGTGTAAAAAAAGAATATTTTTTATCGCGTTTTGGAAACGTATCAAAATATTTTAAAAAACCTTGACCTGTTAAAAAGAAATCTGTGCGTAATTTTAATGCATATTTTCGTGTCGCTTTTTTTAAGCCGCCCTGGGTTGATACCAGTTGACGATTAACATTGTTATTTATGTTCCAAACAAAACTTTGTTTTTTTCCACCAGGATCTTTATTTAACACCAATTTATCATAATCTAAACCGGTAACATCGGTACCATCCCAGGTTGATAAAATTATTTCCGCCCCCGGCAAATGTTTGCGGATGGATTTTAAACATTTTGGAGTTAAATTTTTATCAACCGCCCCCTGGACAACGACAGAAATATCTTGTGGATTTATTTTCATTTTTTTCCCCTTAGCCAATAAAAGTGCAGTATTTTGTATATTTTTGAATGGTGTTTTTTCTGGATTGTGACAGGATATTGTTTTACATTTTCCCAATCAGAACTATATGCAAAACAAATTTCTACAGGAATTATACCAGCATTAATTTCATTAGAAGTATAAACGGATACAATATTCAAAAAATGTTTTTCCGCATATGCCTTGCTGATATTGCAATTTACTTGAATATATTTATCAATTACATTAGGTTTGCCGAAAAACAAAATATCAGAAACGCGTGAAATAATAAGACGAACATTTGTATTTGCATCACCATATAATCCGGCAAAAAATCTGCATTTGTTCAAATCAAGATTCATTAATTTGGCCTCAGACAGTGTTTTTTGTATCTCTAACGGATTGAACAAAGCGACATCCGGACGTGTCACAATAACAATATCATATTTTGTTCCTGTTTCTGTTTCATATTTTTTTCTTAAATTATTAACTTCATTCATACTGTGAAACATATATCGCATTCCATTCAAACTGCCGGATTTATTATCAACCTTAGATTTTATAATTATTTCTGATTTTAATTTTTGGTGTTCTATTTTAATAGCTTTTGGATGATAAAAATCGTTAATCAATTGCTTATGATAATCGGTCAACACACCCTCTATATCATGTTTGTTGTCCCAACTTTTTGTATGCGAATCCAGTTCATCCCACGTATGCATAAAAACATCGCAATCATATTTATCCAACAGGTTCGCCTTTAAATACGGTGCACAATATTCAAATGTTCGTAAATGTCCAAATAATAACACGGCTATTTTCATATTAAACCTCGGCATTATTCATGATAAAATCTTTGATTTTTGTTGAAGAAATGGTTTTTGTATATGGAAAATAAATCACATCTACACCAATTTTTTTTAATTCTTGTTCGTATTTTTTCCACCGTGGGTTGCCACACCAATCATCACCGGAAAATAATTTATCATAATGATATCTTTCCCAGGCGGCAACTTTGTCTAAATCATCTTGGACAACAACCTGGTCAACATATTTAATTTGTCGTAATATTTCCATACGTTCATCCAGTGTTGCCAAAGGCGATTTATTTTTTGTCGCCTGTATCAACTCGTCTGTCGTCACACCAACAATCAAATAGTCGCAGTTTTCTTTGGCGCGTTTTAATAAATTCAAATGACCAATATGAAAAACATCAAATGCCCCGGCAGTATAACCGATAATCATTTTTTTATTATTATTTTGTAATGAGTGTGAATAAGACCATTCGCTAAACATATGATGAGCATCCCCAACATCATGTGGCAATCGCCAAATATTTCCATATTGGCGTTCTAAATATTCATATACATGATTTGGCGCATAAAAATAATCATCACAAAAATATATTTTTCGTAATGGGAATATAACATCTTTACTATATACACGCATAAATTTTGATGGTATTTGTTCTATGCCAAAAATTATACTGTTACCATCTGTTGCATTATAGTTTTTTGTATATTTCCGAATTATTTTAGATATTTTTTGTTTTATTTTTATATCATGTATTTCACAATCTTCATTTTCAACATCTAATGCTAAAATTTCATTTTTCATATTTTGTTTTTGTTCTTGATATTCATTCCAAATATCAAAAATTTTATTATGATTATTTATATCTATATAATCATAAACAAATAAATCAATATTAATTTTGGGATTGTGTTTATTTATAAATTTTTTCATTTGGTATGCCATTCCATCATATTTTCTGATGCCATAACAATCAATAATTGCAAAATCTTCGTTTTGCTTAAGAAACTCTTCTAATTTTTTACAATCTACGCGCATCATACCACAATCTGCATCGTCATCCCATGGAATAAAACCACCATGTCGTATTGCACCAAGCAAACTGCCACCCTGTAACCAAAACTGGATATTGTTTTTAATGCATATACTTTTTAAATCTTTTAATAAATTTAGTGTGGGTATTTGTATATCTGTTATATCTTTTCTTGTTGGGGACATCATATACAATAACGCTCGTTCTGATATGTCGGCTCTTTGTATTATGTAATCCATTTTGTTTAATAAATTTTTATATTGCAAAAACTCTTCTTCGTATAATTTACGAAAATATTTTTTTGCTTTTCCACACATAATGTGAGATAAAAATCTATAAAATTGTTTCATTTCCTTATCTTTGGTTTATTTCGCCGATGTATTTATCATTATTTGCGCCGGGAATTTTTACAACAACGTTGGTTGTGCCATTTTCCAGGCATTCAAAATCTGTCGCCTCGCCCGGTTCCATTACAATTATGTCGCCCGCGCCATATTCAATATTATTCATTTTTACACGACCAGATATGATAACCGTGTATTCTGTCGCGATTTTATGATAATGTTTTTCTTCGTAATCACCACGCGCGTATGTTTTAACGGCAACCTCGACATCATTTGTTTTTAACAATGACGGATTAAAGTTTCCGATAAACCATCCCTTGGTCATGTCGTTTAATTTTGCAACTTTCATAAAAATTCCTTTTTATCTTAGCGTCCTGCGCGTTCGATTTCAGCGATTCTGGATTTTATGTTGTTGTATGTCACATCGTCGACCGTGCCAACACGGAACAAATGACCGCCAGACGCAATCGCCGCCGCAATACCGTTTTTATTATCTTCACAAATTAAACATTCATCGGGTTGCAACCCCATGCGCTTCATCGCGGTTTGATATATTTCCGGGTCAGGTTTGGATTTTTTAACATCTTGGTTAGACAATATAAATTCAAAATACTGCATCAAATTTGCACGACCAATCATTAATTCAATCGTGCTACGTATAGAATTTGAACCAACCGCCATGCGATACCCATCGGCCTTTAAGTGCGACAAAGCATATTCATGAATTGGGCGTGGTTTGCATAATTGTTTTGCAATTTCGACCGTGTATTCTTGTTTCTTTTGATTTATGATGTCATGCAACGATGCCGGCAGACCTTTGTCCGCTGTCAACTTATTCAATTTCACCCGTGTCGGCAGACCATCATATGTTGTTAAATGTTCTTGTCGGGTGATTGTGTATCCATATTCCGCCAACGCACGATTTAACGCATCGTAATGCCATTCTTTGGCATCAATCAAAACGCCGTCCATATCAAATAAAATTGCCTTAATTTTTGTCATAAAAATACCCTTTTGCTGTCAATGGTTTATCCGTGCAGAGCATTAAATTGTTTGATTCAAATGCCCCAAGTTTTTTTACATTCTCCCACTGAAATGATGTATCGCGTTTGTGCAAATCAGATGACACAATACACACACTTTTATTTTTGTTGATTAAATTCTGAATATCAGAACCAGCCCACCAATCGGAATAAAAACTGTCCAACCAAACGCCCGATGCACGGTCCAGCAAAACAGGTGTCGGTAATATATCACTGAACCCGGTGAATACATTTAGCCCCGCATCCATTTGAACAACCATATCGGGTATCGACATATCAAATGTGAAATAATTTGTATGATTATATTTTGCCAATAATTCTTGTATCCGGGCCGCCTGGCCATCGGCCTTGATATTCAATGCCAACGGCAGATTCCGCCCATCCATTATTTGCAAAACTTCCTCGAATGTTATTTCATCGCCATGTGGCATATCGTGAGAAATCACAATTTTTCCACAAATATCACGCAAATCTGTTTCGGTGCCAAAACCGGCATCAAAACTGTGCACAAATGCGGCGCGCGTATTGCGTTCGTTTGGTGTTTTCCACAAACCACGGTGAGATAAAATTATCATTTTTGCTTACCTTTTAAAAATTGCGATACAGGATGCGCCAAGAAAAATTCTAAATCACTGGGGATGCCCAAACCATACATGCCGTCATATTCACGACCAATCGGATAGATTCCAATCTTGCGACCCGCACGAATTAAATAGTTATATGCCGGACATGTATAAAACTCACCGTTCACACGAACATCTTCGGCAATCATTTTTTCAGCCGCCCAAACCAAATCGGAACCGCGTTTAAAGTTAAATATTCCGACAGTTGCATCCGGAGATATAACTTTCTTTTCTGCGGTTTCTGTGACCAATCCGTTTTCATCTGTTTTTGCGTATGACCATTTTGGAGAATCAGATTTCATTGTCATAATCATGCCATCCAAATTACGCGAATTCATCGCGTCCAAATATTCGTTGATGTCAAAATCAATAAATTGGTCAGAATTCGCATTCATCAACGGTTCATCATTATTAAAAAACTTTTTCGCCAACAACGCGGTACATACCTGGCCCTGGGTAATGCCGTTGATACCAATAACCTCGACATTTTTGGCATACGATTTTAATTTTGGAATCAAATCGTATTGTTCAATGTGTGCCTGTTGACAAACATAAATAAACCGATGTTCGCATTTTGGCGTCAAATTATCGGTCACAACCTTTATCATTGGGACGCCGTGAACCGGAATCAATGGTTTTGGAATTGTGTAGCCCGCATCTGCAAAGCGACTGCCGCGGCCGGCCATAGGTAAAACAATATTTAACATTTAATACTCCATATAAAAAATCTTGTAATTTTGGATCCCAAAAAATTCGCAAAAATTTTTTGGGCAAACACTGTGTTTTTATTCCAGTTTAGACCTGTAATAACAAAAAATCAACCTATAAAATGTTATTATTTGGGGTTTTGGGGGCTGTTCGGCCCAGGCACACGAATTCACAGGAAAAAATATGAATTTTGCAAAAAAATCCTTGCATTTGTCTTTTTTTTGTGTCAGAATTGATGCCGACCTGTTGAAAAACATCAGTTTTGGAGACATAGCTCAGCTGGCTAGAGCAACTGACTTTTAATCAGTGGGTCCAGGGTTCGAATCCCTGTGTCTCCACCATCCGTCTTCGCTTCGCTCCGTCGCGATTTTTATCGGACGGAGCGATGTGATTTTAATCACGCGAAACGGATGCCGCGACGGAGTGAATGTTAGTGAACGAAGACGGGCAAAAATGTTTTATGTATATATTTTACAAAGTATAGATTTCCCAGATAAGTTTTATATTGGTTATACTGATGATTTAAAAAGACGTATAAAACAACATAATTACGAGCACTTTGGACATACGGACAAGTATAGACCTTGGCGCATAAAAGATTATTTTGCGATAGATGATGAACAAAAAGCCAAAGATTTTGAAAAATATTTAAAATCACAATGTGGGCGAGAATTTATAAAAAAGCATTTTTAAAAAGACAAAATCGTTACGGTTTCAACGCAACCGGCACATATATGTTCAAATTACCCCGTCTTGCTCGCTAGCGCCTCGCAATCCACCCCTTCTTTGCGAAAGAAGGGGACACCCGAGAACAAACTTTCACCACTTGAAATTTTGTCAAAAAGTATTATAATAGTATGATGTGGGTAGAGGGGCGCATCGGATAACCACAGCAAAAGGAGGCACACATGGCAGAAGTTGTTACAGATTTTAAAAAATATATTGAAACTCTGGTCAAAAAATACCATCTGGAACAAATGACGCCTGGGGTCAAGGCCCGGTTCGACAAATATGCCAAAAATAAAGATTTTATTGGCAATATGAAAAATTGGGAAAAAGACCTGGCCGCAGATGTTGAATTGGACGATGCCGCAGCCGAGGCCGCATACAAGGCGTTTTTGGCCGTGTTTGAAAATATGGCGGAAAACACGGATTCTTTGAATAAAAATGTCAAGACAGAGGTTTTTGATGTTTTATTTGGACCTGATAAGGTATTTAATCACCCGGACCCAATTTATGGCGTAAAAGACCAACTGGATGATTTCGCCGCAAATTTATTGACCGATGAAAACGAGGCATATTTTACCAAGGCGATTGAAGACAATCCGTATATTTTACGCAATTTTGACGATAATCAATTCGATTATGGAAAATTCCGCAAGGGTGTCCAAGACGGCAAATATGTGACAGACCCTAAATTTAGACGCCAGGTTATTTCGGTTGTGCGCTATGTTGCATCGTACCCAACAGAAATATTCCCGGACGGTTCTGCCGCGGCCCGATACAAATTTGACAGATTTGGATTGCCACAAAACCCAGACAAATGGTTCGTGGCACATTATAACCCGGGATTCCGCGCTGTTTTACCAAGTTTGATAAAACGATTGACCGTTGATGCAAAATTCCGTGATGATTTCAAAAAAAATGACCACAACGGGATAATCACCGGCAAAGTCGAAAAAGGATTAGAAAAAACCGCTTATGACGATCCAAAAAGTGCCGATTATATATCGCCTGTGTATCAAGATAAAAAACGTTTTGGTCAACGGGTTGTCGATGGAATAAAGAAATTTGAAGAAGACAACCTGGATTCGTGGGGACGGATTTTAACCCTGCGCGGAACACGTAAATTCTTTTCGCCATACGCCGAAACAGTTATCACGGCATTGTCAAAAGTTAAAGTCAAAGAAAAAGACGGAAAAACACACTCTTTAAGACCAACGGATGGGCTGCAGGGCTTTATTGATAACAAAGAAGCAATTTTGGCAAAAATTGGTAATTCTTCACCAAATGCAAAAAAGCACTTTGAATGGTTCGTGTCAAAAATGGAACTGTATTCCAAAAATAAACCGGCCGCATTCAAAGGCGCGTTGCGCAACGCAGACCAATTGTTGGAAATTGTTGCACAATTAAATACAGATGCAATTCAATCTGGTAAAGACGACGAAATCGCGGCGGTAAACACATCAATGGAAATTTTATCAAATATGAAATATGGTGTTTTCCACAGCAGATTTGCCGAAGCCATGCGCAACGAAGATTTGTCTGTTGCATCTGACAAAAATTTATCTTGGAACAAATATGACGGTGTCAAATTTGTAACGGGCGCGATAGATAAAACCGTAAAATTCGCAATATTGGGTGCCATATATACCGGTACGGCAATACGTAATGGCGTATTCAACCTGCGTACCAAATTCCGCGGCAACACCAAATTCTTTAAGAAAGCACAAGAACATTGGAAAAAGAATCATAATACCGATGACATTGATGCACAAATTCAACGTTATAATGCCGAAATGGCAAAACAAAATATCAAAATCAAAAATGCTTTTCAAGATAGACAACAAAAGCAATTTGATTTGGATGCCGCCAATAATAATTATAACAATTTTGTGAACGCACATGGTGGCGCGGCCGCTTTTGCCGCCGAGGTTGACGATGTAAGAGGCAAACTGTGGACAGCACAGCGTGATTTGAGTACTTGGTTGAACCTGATGGATGTTCCAGAAGAATATCAGTTTGGAACACCAGAGTTTGACGATTATTTGCGCACTAATCAACCCGATGATTTTATCCAGTATGAACAATTAAAAAATAATTGGCAAATGTATCAACAGCAATTAAATGATTTGGGATTGCCGTTAAAACAACTGAACGAGGCAGAACAAAATTTTGATGCATCTGATGCAAAATGGAATCAAGAACAACGGAATCTGGATTCTATGCAAACACAAAAATCGTTGTTAGAAAACAGCAGAACATTGGTTATGAGTGATAATTCTGATAAATTTTTGGATCAGATGGCCATTTGGGATATGTTGGAAACACATTGGAAAACCCATCAATTCACATTGTCCGCAAGTCGGATGCGCAAAAAATTCTTGGAAGGATACAAAGATGGAACATCCAAGGCACAACAGAAACAGGCGCAGTATATAGAAATGTATCGCAATAAATATCAAAATGTGGCATAAAAATAAAAACGGGCTGAATAAAAATTTTCAGCCCGTTTTGTCTGGTGGAATAAAGAAACCGGGAAACAATGGGAGTTGAATCCGGTAGGCATCAGCAAAAGCCCGATGGATAATCCCAGTTTTTCCAGGAGTCCCGGGGAATACGCCCCAAAAGCATCCTGATTTATCCGGTATGTATTATTTCACAAGGAAGAGAATCTTTCCATGGGAGAGTTTTCCATGCAGAGGGCATCCGCTTTCGCCTGGCGCCCAGGATGACAACCCGTCTGTGCATCCGCACAGCCGCGGTTTGTCGGTTTGGCATAGTAATATTATCGTTTGATTTGTTTGGCAACCTCGACAGGAATATTGACAATGTCGCGCCAATTAAACACATTCCACATTTTGTTCACAAAACCTTGGTTTTCGGCACCCGCATACGCGACGTATTGATACGCATCTTGACAAACACTACGGATTGCCGATTGTTGCCGGTCAGGGGGTGTTATTTTAATTATGTGTTCCAATTTATCTATCATTAATTGCATTATGTCTTGGGTCATTTTTAATTTGCCAGACGCGGTCTGATGATTGCGCAATGTATACAATTTATCAGATATCAATGTTTCGCGAACACTGTTTTCATTTGATTGTTTTGCCCAATCGCATGTCGAACGAAAATGACGCGCAACATTATACAAATTTTTGTATGGTTCGGCATCTATCCTGTTTGTTTCCACAATGGGTTTGATTTTATCAATAACACGGGTCAACAAATCATATTGCAATTCTGGGTTTTGGAAATTTTTATAGTTCAGAATGATTGTGTTATAACAATCCAGTTCTGGGACGCGTGTTTTCTTTAAAATTCCCGGTAATTGGTCGGAACGCGCCACCAACGGCGCCAATATTTTAACCCATGCTATGTATTTTTGTATCTCTGGTGATTTCAAATGCAAATAAAAATACAACAAAAACGCATCTTCCTTTTGACTGATATCATTATAATGTTTGCGATGTTTAATCCAACCATACAATTCATCACGCGATTTAGGACCATGATAATTGTTCAAATCGCCCGTTGCCAACGCAATCGTGTTCCAAAAATATGGAACATTACTGGGGGTGGCCAAAAAAGCTAATAAAACCGGCTCAAACCATGTCATTTACTCATCTCCTGTTTTTTGTTTTCTATACTAATATAGCACAAAAATTGACAAAATCAAGAGTTAGTGTAAATTATTTTTTCTGTGGTGACGGCGATGATGGTGGTGGTGTTTATGTGGAATTTTGTTTGCAACATTTTCCGCCACATTATGCGTGACCGTTTTGATTTTTTCTACAACGACCGCACCCGTATCATGCGCCATGGCGCGCCATTTTTTAATACGCGCACGCAACCAACGTTCATATACGATAAACAATCCCCCCGCCCCAATCAATGGCAACACATAATATATTATACGATACGCCAACAATGCGCCAAAAACACTGGCTTTATCAACATCATCAGGTAATGCCAGCAAGAATATAGTTTCGAAAACACCAATACCGCCGGGAACCTGGCTGAATACGCCGGTGGTTTGTGCAACCACAAACAGACCGATATATGTTCCAAACGATATATGCCAAAATGGCGTTAAACAAAAATACAACACCATCCCGGCCAGAACACTGTCGGTGATGCCCAATATGGTTTGTAAAAATGCGGTTTTTGTTTCAGGCACGCGAAATGTCAGGCCGCCTATTTTAACCCTTTTGTCGTGAAACAATGCCGTCATTCCAAAATACGCCAGCAATACCCCCAAACAGAATATAAACAACGCGCCCAATCCTACATTTGCCCCGGATGTGTTTGATAAAACATCGTCCGGAATTAAAAAGAATCCAATAATCACGATTGCGGCGCAACCCAAAAAATATGTAAATCCGGAAAAAGTCAACATTTTCACAATGTCGCCACCGCGAATACGCCAACGCGTATATAAACGATACCGAATTGCGCCACCCGACACAACCGCGTGACCGGCATTATTACTGATTGCGAAACCCAACATGCCCGCCAACATCCATTTCCACCATGTGACGCGGCCACCAACATAATTTAATGCCAAAAAATCATATAAAGACAATGCCAAATATCCCGCAAAACACGCAAGGCACGCCGCAATTAAATTGCGTTTTGGAATCGAAAATATCGCGTCCAAGATATCAGAAAAACTGTAATTACGCAGTTGCCACCACAGCATCCCCGCCGCCAGGATAAAAAAGAAAATTCCGGCATAACTGATGATTCTTTTAAAAATTCTTTTTGCACGTGCAGACATAATTTCCCCTTTGGCAAAGTGCCATAGTATCAAGTTATAAATCAAAATGCAAACTTTTATTCCAAAGTTCAATTTGCAAAGTTCAAAGTGCAATAAATGAATTATTACTTGCGTAAAATTGGGATTTTTTTTAATTTTATTGGTATGAGACGAGAAATTGCCGAATTTTTGAATACTGATTTGCAATATATCCGGGGTGTTGGGCCGGTGTTGGCCGAACGCTTTTGCGAAGTGCTGGGTGGGCGGCGCGTATTGGATTTTTTATTACACAAACCGGCGTATGTTCGCAATCGGGAAATAACAGAATCTATCGCCAATGTCGATGCCGGCGCAACAATTACAATACCATTGATGGTAAAATCGCATAAAAGCCCCGGAAAAACACCGCCATGGGTGCGGCGCGCACGCGCAACCCGCGTTTTATGCGTTGATAAATTAGGGTACCAGGTTGCAATTCAATTCTTTAATTCAAAATATACAGAATATTGGTTAAATAAATTGCCCATCGGTCAATGGCGCATGGTCAGCGGTAAAATCGAGGCCGGAAAAATTCCGGTGATGAATCATCCTGAATTTATCGAAGAAATGGATGTAGCCGATAAAATCCCCGATGCCCAGGCAATTTACCCCGCAGGCATGGGATTGACGCAAAAACAATTTATGTCGATGCGCGACCAGATTTTTGCAAAATTGGCAACTATTATATCGGACGAGTATGACGATGCGCGATTGGTGGAATTTTTTGATGCGCTGCATCATGTGCATTTTGCAAAATCGTCTGATGATTTATTGCCAAATTCGACATATGTTGCAAAATTGGCGTACTGTGAATTATTGGCACATCAAACGGCAATCGCAATCAGTCGGCGCAATCGCACAACGCAACGCAATAAAAAACAAAAAAGGATTAAAACCCGCGATTATTTAACAAAATTCTGGGACACATTGCCGTATAATTTAACCAATGCACAACAACGCGTGGTGGATGAAATATTTAGTGACATGGCATCTGATACCCCGATGATGCGCCTGGTCCAGGGGGATGTGGGTTCGGGGAAAACCATTGTTGCGTTGATTTCTGCATTACGTATGGCGGAAAGTGGGGGACAAACCGCCCTGCTGGCGCCGACAGACACATTGGCACAGCAACATTTTGCAAAAATCCGCCAAATGTGCGAAAATTTGGGTATTGTTGTGGATGTGTTAACCGGCCGTGACAAAGGCGCGGCGCGGCGCGAAAAATTGATATCAATTCGGTCGGGACGCACAAAAATTATCATTGGAACGCACGCATTATTTTCAGATGATGTCGAATACAAAGATTTGGGTTTGGTTATTGTTGATGAACAACATCGGTTTGGTGTGAATCAACGCGAGGCATTGCGTGCCAAGGGTGCAAATGTCGATTTATTGGCTTTGTCGGCGACACCAATACCGCGAACTTTGTCTATGACAATGTATGGCGATATGGATATTTCTATTATAAATGAAAAACCCGCCGGACGGTTGCCGATACATACAACCAAATTACCAATTTCCAGGACTAACGAATTGATAGAACGCATAAAAATGCAAATTGCAACCGGTGCCAAGGTGTTTTGGATTTGCCCATTGGTGGCGGATGAAAATGGCGTGGGTGTTGGTGCGGCGGTTGCGCGGTATGATATGTTAAAACAAATTTTCCCAACCGCCGGTTTGGTTCACGGTCAAATGCCCAAAGACGCGCGCGATAAAATTATGGCCGAATTTGCAGATGATAATTCGAATATGAATTTATTGGTTGCAACCACCGTTATCGAGGTTGGAATTGATGTGCCGCGGGCGTCTATTATTGTGATTGAAAACGCGGAACAATTTGGGTTGGCCGCCCTGCACCAATTGCGCGGACGCGTGGGGCGTGGAAAAATTCAATCGTTTTGTATTTTATTATATGGGTTTAATGTCAGTGCGGACGGATTAAAACGGTTGGATGTTTTGTGCGAAACAGACGACGGTTTTGTTATTGCCGAACAAGATTTGATGATGCGTGGCGTTGGGGAATTATTGGGAACCCGGCAAAGCGGTTGGATTCAATATCATTTTGCAGATTGGCGTGAACATCGGGATTTATTCAAATTGGCTGCGCGGGCGGCATGTGATAACGATGTGGATGCATGGGCGCGTGATTTAATGGGAATATTCAATTGCGGAGAACACATCAGTGCGTAAAATATTTGTGTTTTTAATTGCTGTATTTTTATGTGCGCCGGCGGGGGCATTGTCCGTGATAAATGATACAGAGGCGGAAAAAGTTCTGCACAAAATTATTACGCCGGTGGCATTGGCGGCAGACATCCCGGAAAACAGATTAAAAATCCATATTGTGAACGATGATGATTTTAACGCGTTTGTGTCGGGCGGCGAAGATGTGTTTATCTATACCGGGTTATTGACGCGCATAAAAAACACAAATGCACTCCAGGCGGTCGTAGCGCACGAATTGGGGCACATGATTGGCGGGCATATGCAACAGATGTCCGCGCGCATGGATGCCGAAATGAAACGCACGATGATAATCCAGGCATTAGGTATCGGTTTAATGGTTGCGGGCGGAAATTCGTCTTTGGGTGCCGGTGTTTTGGCGGGCGCGGGGGGCATTGCGCAACAATCATTGTTATCTTTCTCGCGGGACGAAGAACGCGTGGCGGATGATTTTGCCGTTGATTTATTGGTGCGCGCAAATGTAAATCCGGCGGGACTGATTGATGTTTTTGAACAAATGCAAAATATAACCGGTGCCGCCGAGGCAAAAATAAACAAAAACCGCACTAACCACCCATTGACAGCAGAGAGAATAAAAAACGCGGGTATGAAAATATCACAAATAAAACACAATGGGAAATACAAAACATATGATGATAAAGAATATGAATTGGTGCGGGCAAAACTGATTGGATATTTATATACCGAAAGGCAGATATTAGATAAATACCCGTATCGTGCAACAGATGATGCGGCAATTTATGCACGTGCGATTGGAAATATGCGTGGGGGTGCATTGACGGCGGCACGGGACGCAACCCAAGATTTAATCCAGCGCAACAAGAAAAATCCATATTATTACGAATTGCTGGGTGATATTGAATATCAAATGGGCCATTATGATGATGCGGTGGTGGCATACGAACGCGCATTGAAACTGGATAAAAACGCGCCCCAGATTCAAACCGCATTGGCATTGGTGCTGGCCGAACGGGGCAAGCCCGGCGACAACGCACAGGCGATTGAATTATGCAAAACATCGTTATTGGCGATGCCTGCGCCATTGACATATTGGGTGTTGGCAAAACTGTATAATGATGGGCGTGAATATTGGGCATTGGCGGAATTCTATAATATGAACGGAGATGCGAAAAAGGCGACCAGGTTTGCCAAACGCGCCCAACAGAAATTAGCAAAAGATTCACCGGAATATATTAAAGCCGGAGACATTTTAGAGAAATAGTGTTCATCCGTCCGTTGCTGGCGAAACAGCCGCGATTGTAGTTTTCAGTGTTCAGAGTTCAGTTGTGGCAGGATAAAACTTGGGGCTGGCTTAGGCGGAAAAAAATTACCGCCCATGTGGGCGGTGTTTTATTTTTGGCGATTGACAAGGTTTATCAATGTCTGGTTCGATATAATCATATCAAATGGACGACACGCGATTGTACCCGGACGGTTCAGGTACACCTTGTTGTCTTGGTCTTCTTTGACAATAAATTGTAATTTCCCGTTCAGCCATACGCGATATATTCCGTCGATTGTAAAACCGCTGGATGGAAATTTGTTGCCTGTAATGTTAAATTCGTGACAGTGGTTATACATTAAATCGTCCAGCGCACGTTCTTGGGTTTGGATTTGGAAATCCATAGCACGGGCCGCCATTGCGCATTTGCCGTATAAAGAATCCGTTACATCCAGAGATTTGCCATCAATTGCAAAATCGCCATAACTGTTTGTAAGTTTAAATAATTTTTCGCCGTGTGGTTTATCAAAAATGTTATATTGTTCAACAAAATGGTCTGACCAATCCCAGAAATGACGTTTTGTAAATGCGTATTTGGCATCTGGGGATTCCATCGCAATAGATTTTATCAATTCAGCATAGTCCATAACAAATCCTTTTCAGGTTCGAAAGTACCATATCAGAACGGATTTGCAAGATAATTTTAGGATTTATTCCTTTTGACTTGCTTTTGAAATTGGGGTTTGGTAATGTGAATATATCGTATAACAATGGGGTTAGTTTTAATGTTTATATTATCACTGATTTCTGCAATTCGCATAGTGCTGAGTGGGTTCGTGGCACTGTCCCTTGGCATGGGCGTGGTTGCCCCATGGGGACGGGTTGCATCCAATGTTTGCGTTTTTAACATAAAAGGATTATCAGATGTCAAAAAAGATATATGTGGACGCAGTCCACCCGGAAGAAACACGCGTTGTCGTCGTGGATTCTGATACGGGGCGCGTTTCTGATTTTGATGTTGAAACAACCACAAAACCCCAGATAAAGGGAAATATTTATCTGGCCAAGGTTATTCGGGTTGAACCATCACTCCAGGCCGCCTTTGTCGATTATGGAACCGGGAAAAACGGGTTTTTGCCGTTTTCGGAAATTCATCCTGATTATTATCAAATCAGTGCGGAACAAAAAAAGAAATTATTGGAACTGGCACATGCCAACATCGTTGATGACGATACCGACCCCGATGACGAGGCGGATGAGGTCGCCGATTATGACGATAACAGCGCCGGTGAAGATAACAAAGAATTTTTGAAACATACCCGCGAATTTAAAATCCAGGATGTTATTAAACCTAAACAAATTTTATTGATTCAAGGTGTCAAAGAAGAACGCGGTCAAAAAGGCGCGTCGATGACAACATATTTGTCACTGGCGGGACGGTTTGCCGTGTTGATGCCAAACTCACGCAAGCGCAACAGTTATGGTATTTCTAAAAAAATATCTGAACGTGCCGAACGCGCCCGTTTGCGTGAAATATTACATAATTTGAAAATTCCACGCGGTATGACCGTTGTGTTGCGCACGGCGGCGGCGGGTGCCACGGCGGACGACATCGCCAAAGATTATGATTATTTGGTGAATTTGTGGAACGATATTCGCAAAACAACATTGGAATCTGTCGCGCCGGTGATTATCCATGCCGAAGATTCACTGTTGCGTCGTGTGGTGCGTGATTTCATTTCTGACAAAACGGACACCATGGTTATCCAGGGCGAAGAGGCGTATGATGCCGCCAAGAATTATTTTCAACAAATGTATGGTCGGGCACCTCGCAAACAAATCACACTGTATAAAGATGTCGCAATGCCATTGATGGTCAAGGCCGGTGTCGAAAAACAACTGGAGGGTTTGCACGGGCCGTATGTCGTGTTGCCGTCGGGTGGTTCAATCGTTATCAACCAGACCGAGGCAATGGTGACAATTGATGTGAACTCGTCACGCGCAATTAAAGAAAAAGATATCGAGCAAACGGCGTTAAACACCAATTTAGAGGCCGCCGAAGAAATCGCATTGCAGTTGCGCCTGCGCGATTTGGCGGGAATTGTGGCGATTGACTTTATCGATATGGAAGAAGAAAAGAACAATCGTAAATTGGAAATGAAAATGCGCGAAATTATGAAACGCGATCGCGCCAGAACCCAGGTCGCAAAAATAAATGCGTTCGGTGTTATGATGTTGTCGCGTCAACGCATGCGCAGCAGTTTCATTGAATCATCGTATGTGGCATGCCCGCACTGTATGGGTGCCGGCGTAGTGCCCAGTATTCAAACCGCATCGATTATTCTGTTCCGTCATTTACAGGAAAAATTGCTGGCAAAATCGGCCCAGAAAATCATTATGACCGTGCCGACCGATGTCGCGATTTACTTACTTAATCAAAAACGCGCAGAATTGGCGGCGATGGAGGCCGAATTCGAAACCGAAATCGTGATTGTTGGTGATGACAGTTTGATGAATATCGATCAATATTCTATACAACGCGTTGCGCCCGAACAGGTCAAAACAGACGATGTTTTGTCGGCACACACACCATCAACAGATGCGAAAAAGAAAAATGCACAACATGTCGAGGCCAAACGCACAACAACGACCGCGCC
This sequence comes from Alphaproteobacteria bacterium UBA3635, assembly GCA_002373935.1. GTDB lineage: Bacteria > Pseudomonadota > Alphaproteobacteria > Rs-D84 > Rs-D84 > Enterousia. The sequence continues at coordinate 78,873 of DFKW01000006.1, forward strand.
ACGCAGACGTGCAAAAAAGAAACAACCCCAGAAAAAATCAATCTGGAAAAAATTGGTTGGTTAAACAAACACCCGGCAATCGCCGGGTTTGTTTTTGGATTTTTTATCCGCTAATCGCGGCTTTGCCGACGGCAAAGACGGATGGGGCGGGCGACCAGATTGTACATTTAAAAATGATTTTTGCAAAATTTACGACCCGAATGAGTTTTTAGATATGTTTCAAAATCTTTTGCTTTTTGCTCGTCATCAAAAGCAATATAATTTTTTAAAACCCATGGTGCAAATTTTTTGGTATGTGTGGAATAGCCAGAATTATGGTCGTGAAATCTTTGTTTCAAATCGTTTGTAAAACCTATATAAAAATTTTCCGGAAAATTTACAGATTGTAAAATATATACATAAAACATACTGGTCCGTCTTTTTGTCTTGTTTTTTTGTAAAAAAACTGCGACCAAAAAGCCGCGACATTCCGTTTTGCAACGCGTCAACGCCGCTAATCGCGGCTTTGCCGACGGCAAAGACGGATGGGGCGGGCGACCAGATTCGAACTGGCGACATTCGGTACCACAAACCGACGCTCTAACCAACTGAGCTACGCCCGCCATAACTGTTTTGTGCCCTGACCTGTTTGGTTTGGCACTTGTTGTTTTGCCCGGTCCGCCTTCGCCAGTGCTTAATTTCTATCGAATAATCTATCATAATTCTATGACCTTTATCCGAGACACACTTAGCTACGGCGAGACACTAAAATTTCTTAATTGTGTGCATGGCACACAATAACGAAATTTTGTGGTGGAGCTGATCAGACTCGAACTGACGACCCCTTGCATGCCATGCAAGTGCTCTACCAACTGAGCTACAACCCCACAAGAGTAAACATATTCTATATTTCTTCTTGCCAAATGTCAAATATTTTTGCTAATCTCTTGGTGACACAAGGAGAATTATATGGATTATCAAATTTTAAAACAGGACGTTGAACAAAAAACCGCACAAACACTGGAAGTTTTACAAAATTCTTTTGCCGGATTGCGCACGGGGCGCGCATCAACACACCTGTTGGATGGTGTGCGTGTTGCGGTTTATGGTTCGGATATGCCTTTGAACCAGGTCGCAACCGTGTCAACCCCGGACAATCAAACATTAAATGTGACCGTATGGGACATGAACAATGTTGGCGCGGTTGAAAAGGCAATTCGTGATTCTGGATTGGGATTAAACCCAATGTCTGCGGGTGCGGTTATTCGTTTGAATATGCCACCACTGACCGAAGAAAGACGCCGTGAATTAACCAAGGTTGCCGGTAAATATGCCGAAGAAGCCAAAATTTCTATGCGTAATATTCGCCAAGATGCCATGTCGAAAATTAAACGCGCGGTCACGGACAAAGAAATTTCCGAAGACGATCAACGCAAATACGAGGACGATATTCAAAAGGTCTTTGACAAACGCGGCGCGGAGGTTGATGCAATGGCAAAACAAAAAGAAGCCGATATTATGTCTGTGTAATATTAAATAATTTTCGCAATAAAAAAACGGAGGCGCGCATGTTCAAATTATTCAAAAAAAATAAACCACAGGCATCAACAAAGATTCCTCAGCACATTGCATTTATTTGCGACGGCAATCGTCGGTGGGCGGAAAAACGTGGATTGCCCCCATTGATGGGACACCAGGCCGGCATCGCAAATTTTGAAAACATGGTTGATTGGTTTATGAAACGCGGTGTTTCGACGATTACTTTTTTCATTTTTTCCACAGAAAATTGGAATCGCAGTGACGAAGAAGTCAATTTCTTGATGGATTTGTTTTATACGGAACTGAATAAAAATTTGAAACATGCCCTATCCCACAATTTGCGTTATCGCGTTGTTGGGTCACGCGACAGATTGCCGAAAAAATTAGCAAAACTGTGCGATGAGTTAGAGGAAAAATCATCTGAAAACACCGGTGGCACGGTTGTGTTTGCATTAAATTACGGCGGTCAAGATGAAATTGTGCGCGCGGTAAATGCGGCAATAGACAACGGGGAACCTGTCACACGCGAGAGTTTCGAAACTTTTATGGATACCGGGGATTTATTGCCGGTTGATTTGATGGTTCGCACCAGTAACGAGTGCAGAATTTCTAATTTCTTGTTATGGAAATTGGCGTATGCGGAATTGTTATTTATCCCGGAACATTGGCCGGATTTGGTTAAATCTGAAAAATTATGGCAATATGTTTTGGATGAATTTGCAAAACGCAATCGCAGATTTGGCGGTGGCAAGAAAAAAGATTATTCTGGAAAAAACAAAGGTAAATAATTATGTCTGAGACAACAAAACGCATTTTGGTCGCCGTTGGTATGATTGGAATTGTTTGTATCGTCGGCGTGATGGAACATTTCGGCATTCCGGCGGTTCGTTGGTTGTCGGTATTTGTTGCCGTTGGCATGGTGTATGAAATGGTAAATCGTTTGTTTAATGCACGTCGCATAGATATCGCAAAACACGGTTGGTTGTTTTTCTTGTTCTTGGCATGGTTGGTGATGTTGGTTGCGGCGGCGTATTTTGTTGGTGCGTCGGTGAAAAACATGCTGTTATTATTGGCGATTATTTGTGCGGCCGATGTTGGCGCATGGTTTTTCGGCAAAATGTTTGGTGGCGATAAAATGTGGGAACGCGTGTCGGCGCACAAAACATGGGTTGGACAAATTGCCGGGGTTATTTGCGGCGCGGTTGTGGCGTTGGCGTTTGGACCGTTGGTTGTTGGAAATTATTTGCCGGAATTACTATGGGTTGGTATTGCGGTTGCATTGTTGTCACAATATGGCGATTTGACCGCCAGTTGGGTTAAACGAAAACTGGGCATCAAAGATTTCGGAACAATTTTACCGGGACATGGTGGGTTGCTGGATCGATTTGATGGGTGGATTTATGTGCTGCCTATTGTTTGGATGATGATGTAATTTTATGGATGGGAGTTTTATAGATATGCATATTTTAATGACCATTATTGCGTTAATTGTTGTTTTAGGTGTTGTGGTTTTCATCCATGAACTGGGGCATTTTTTGGCGGCGCGTTGGGCCGGTGTCAGGGTCGATAAATTTTCAATTGGGTTTGGTCCGGCGATTTGTAAATGGCATGATAAACACGGCACCCAGTGGCAGTTGGCATGTTTGCCCCTGGGCGGGTATGTATCTATTTACGGCCAAGAAGATATGTTTGACCGCAAAAAATATGATGATTTAGATGCCGATAGAAAGGTTGGACATTATTTGTCTGCGCCGCGGTGGAAACAATTTATAATCATTGGTGCGGGCGTATTTATGAACTTTGTTTTGGCATGGGTTATTTATTCGGCGGCGTTTATGTTTCACCCACGCCAGGTTCAGTTGCCCATCATCGGCCAGGTTATACAACAAAGTGTCGCGTTCAATGCGGGTGTTAAACCTGGTGATGTGATTGTCAAAATTGATGGCAAAAAAATTTCAAACTGGGGCGAAATTATTTTAGCCAAAGAATTGGCGGCAAATCATGATGCAAATGTTGAATTGATTCGCGGTAATAAAAATATAAATGTTGCGTTGGCACCGGCGGAACGGTGGGGATTGATTGCCGACGGCAGCAAGACCGAATTTCGCAACCAGGGTTTCTTTGACGGATTATATTGGGGCGCGCGTGAAACATACAACCAATCTAAAACTTTATTGGTTGTGTTGGAACAAATTATAACCGGCGAACGGTCATCGAAACAGTTGGGTTCGTTCATCACCATTGCCCAGGTTTCTGGCCAGGCATTATCAATCGGATTTTGGGCATTTATGTCAATCATCGCATTATTATCGGTGAACCTGGGGGTGATAAATTTGTTGCCTTTGCCGGTATTAGATGGTGGATTTTTGTTGATTTTAATCATCGAATTTATCACGCGTAAAAAATTGCAAGGCAAAGCGATGGAGGTTGTGTTTGCCTGTGGATGGATTTTAATTGGTGCATTGATGTTATTAACAATGTGGAACGACATCGCAAGAGTATTTGGGTTGAATTGATATGAAAAAAAATAGTTTGATTTTATCTGTGTTTGGTGCGACATGTGTTGCATTGCCGGCGACGGCGGTGACAATTTCGCGTATAGATGTGAACGGCATAAAACGCATGGATGCTGAATCTGTGCGCATTTTGGCGGGTGTTCGTGTTGGCGAAAATGTTGGTGCGGCGCGTACAAATGAAATAACAAAAAAATTACAAGACAGCGGGTATTTTTCTGACATTAATGTGTCGATGGTTGGAAATGTTTTGAAAATCAATGTGGACGAGGCACCGGTCGTATCAACCGTCACGGTCGAGGGTAATGACGAAATTTCTACCGATGATTTGAAAAAAGAAATTCGGTTAAAAGAACGCGCGTCTTATGATGAAACAATTATTGGGTCTGATGTTCAGCGGTTATTGACGGTATATCAACGCAAGGGTTTTTTCGGCACAAAAATAAATCCAAAAAAAATTGAGTTGGACAATAATCGCGTTAATGTCGTATATGAAATTACCGAGGGACATCCAACATATATTTCTGAGATTGATTTTTCCGGAAATAAAAAATTCAGCAATCGCACACTGCGCGGGGAAATTTTATCGCGCGAACATGCGTGGTGGCGGATTATGAGTCAATTTGATGTTTTCGACGAAGACAGAATCCAATATGATGCACAAATGCTGCGCCAGTTTTATTTGCGTAACGGCTATGCCGATGCAAACATTACCAGTATCAACGGTCGGTTCACCCCAACCCGCGAATACTATTCGGTTGTGTTTAATATTGACGAGGGCGAAAAATATAAATTCGGAAAACTAAACATTGATAATCCGTTCCCGGATGTGCCGGATGAAAAATTGTATGATGTTATCAAAATGGATGCGGGTGACGCATACAATATTGATTTGGTCGAAGAAACGGTATCGGCCCTGCGTGGCGCGGTTGCCGATTACGGTTATGCGTTTATAAATGTTGAACCCATACCGGTCAAAGATGATGCCGCGCGCACAATATCAATGACATTTAAAATTGAAAAGACCAATCGAATTTATTTGAATTCTATAAATATTTTGGGAAATGTTCGCACATTTGACAGTGTGATTGAACAATCGTTGCCTATGCGTGCGGGCGATCCGTTTTCATTACAAACAATCGAGGAAGGTCGCCAAAATTTAATGCACACGCGTTATTTCAAAAATGTGCAAATGGTGCCGTCCAGAATTGCCGACGCAAACATGATGAATTTGGATGTTAAATTAGAAGAACAACCAACCGGCGAATTATCGGGTGGTGTTGGTTGGTCAAACATCAATGGTTTTATGATTGATGCGGGTATTACCGAAAATAACTTTATGGGACGCGGTCAAATTGTTCAGATTAAGGGTTCTATTGCACAATATCAAAAACAGGCATTATTCAGTTTTACCGAACCATATTTATTTGGTCGCGCATTGTCGGGTGGTGTTGATGTTGCATACACGATGTACGATTATAACGGATTGACCGGTTTGGATTATGACCGCGATTCTTTGACGATATCGGGACGGTTGGGTTGGAAATTAACCGACCATTGGTCGCAAACAACACGGTTGTCGGCGGCGTTCGACCAAAACAGTGACCCACAACAAGGTGGCGGGATGATTCACGCGCGGTTGTATTCGTTGGGCACGGCGTTCAAATATTATAATCTGGAAACGAATTTTGAACAAAATACACACACCGGTATTGTCGGTAATATTGGCACAACATATACCGGTTTTGGCGGAACAACAACATATATGCGGTATTATGGCGACCTGACCGCGATGGTGAATTTTTTGGATGACCGGTGGCAATTAAAGACATCGATTGATGGCGGATATATTCAACCGATTGGCGATGATTATATACCGCGTGTGTATCGGTATTTCTTGGGCGGCGAATCTTTGCGCGGATTTGATGTTGCGGGCGTGGGACGCATTGGGCAAAATTCGTATTCTTTGGGTGGATTATGGAAAGTCAATGGTTCAACCCAATTAAATTTCCCGGTATTTATCCCCGATGAATACCAAGTCAAAGGTTTCGTATTTACCGATTACGGTATTTTGGGCGACCCGGATGTACCACACGGGCAAGAAAATGCGCCCTATTTGAAAAACATTGGTTCGGGATGGCGGACATCGGTTGGTTTTGGTGTATATTGGAACACGCCGATGGGCCCAATGAATTTCAGTTGGGGTTGGCCATTAAAGATTGATAAAAACGATAAAGAACGCCGTTTCTTGTTATCGTTTGAAACTCAGTTCTAAAAAAAATCGGGCATCGCCCGGTTTTTTTATTCCGCCCCATTGGGGAGGGGGACCGTCGAAGACGGTGGAGGGGGTAAAAATATTCTTGCACCTCCCGCTCCGGACATTCCCCGTCTTTTACCGCGGCCCCGCTGTGCGGGGACGGGAAAAGAAGGGGTGGCACGAAACCACGATAGTGGTTGAGTGACGGGGCAGTTTGTCATTGCGAGCGAACGAGTTCAATTTGCGTGCATCGGGCCCCACGAAATTGCAAAATTTTGTGGGTGATGTTAGCGCAAAGCCGAACGAGTGAGACGTGGCAATCCAGTCAATAAAAAAGTCCAGCCTGCGGCTGGTGCTTTAATCGACCTGGATCCTTTCGACTGCGCAAAACTGCGAATGCGCGACATCGCTGTTTTGCTCCGCTCAGGATGACAAAACACTTTCGTGTTTTGTCGGTTTGGCAAAAATATTCTTGCAATAAATAATTTCCATTTTCTATAATGAAATCAGAAATCACCAGGGAGTTGATTTCGGAAAGGCACTTCAAAAGCCTGAATAAGTCCGGTGCAAGACCTGCATCGTAACTCTCCCGACCCTGATACCCGATTCGATTCGGAGGGGTTGTGTTTGTTGCTTTTCATTTTTTGCACCGACATTTTTATCTCGGTGCCGGATTAAAAATCTCTCACCAAATAAAAATGTAAATTTTATCCCGTATATGATAACGCCCCAATGCCCATGTTTGGTTTGGCGGGGGTGCTGTATGTAGCAATACATATGGGGTCATTGACTTATTTGATTTTTGAACACCCTTAGCCGTTTTATTCCCCGTTGGTTTCCAGCGGTGTTTTTTTATTTTTCGCGGACGCGAAAAATAACAGAGTTCAGAGTGCAAAGTTCAGAGTTCAGTTGATGAATTATTGATTTTGACTGTGAACCCCAGCCCCGGACATTCCCCGTCTTTTCTGTGCGCCAGCACAAAAAGAAGGGGGGGACCACCCCGGGCCCCGCGAAATTCCAAAAGAATTTCGTGGGTGGAACTAGGTGGTGGGGCAGTTTTGAAAAAATTACCGCCGGTGTTTGGTTTTGCGTGGGATGTTTTTCAGACCGAATTCAATTCCCATTAAAAACTGCTAAGGCCTTTCTGGCATCCCCGCAAACAAACACCGCACAAACAAAAAAAAGAAAAGGACGGGAAACATGAGAAAAATATTATGTGCGTTGTTAGGGTTATTATTCACAATACCAAGTTTTGCAAATTGTAATTTGTTTAATAAAAACCAAGAACTCTTACATCTTGCTGGAACTACAGGTATACTTGGGACAAACGAACATCGCGACGGTGTTTATATCGCGATTGAACCTAACACAACATACACTCTGTCTAATCCCGATGGAATTTATATTAATATCGTTATGACAGAATCCTTGCCTACTAATGGAGTTCGATCACTTGGATATTTTAATATGGCAACACAAAACACCTATACTTTTACCTCTGTCGAAAATGCGCATTATGCATACCTCTTTACAGATGAGGGTTCGAGTTTTTCCAATATAATATTCGAACGAAATATGTTTAATTTATCAACCGCAACGGAAGGTGGACTGGTCGACGCAAATAACGGAACAGTAGTTGGAAATAATAGTGGCTTTTACGCATCTGATTATATACCGGTCCAGGCAAACGAAACTTACATTATATCACCTGCACAGCTTCAGTCATCTGTTTATGGTATGGCTTGGTATGATGCGAATAAACAATATATTTCTGGAACTTTGTTTAATGTCGATGTGTTGCGTGTGACTGCGCCGGCAAATGCGGCGTTTGCACGCACAAGCTACGCCTCTGGGTGGGGCGACCCGTTCAGTTTCAGACCGGCGTATTGTTCCGAGATTCAGGTTGCGACGACAAAATATGTGGAAACGCAGTTTAGTGATTTAGGGACGCGGTTGGCGGCGGCGGTCGCGACGGTGAACACCGTTGTCACGAACACGATTGCCCAGGCGGCGAGTATCGCGACTTTGCAATCGGGCAAACAAACCCGCCCTGCGAACGACACCTGTCCGGCGTATAAACAATGCCTGTTGGTCGAGGACGAGAGTGGCACGCCGCACTGGTACCAAATCACCGACCCGTTCCGTGACTTTGTCGCCCCAATTATTGCGAATAATGTCGCCCCCGCCAGCACCACGAACAGTTCCGGCTTCACACAGTTGCAGTATATCGAGAACACGGGGACACAATGGATTGATACGGGAATAACAACACCTGCAAGTAATTCAACCGTAACAAAATTTGAAGCAAATGTTGCATATGTATTATCTGCATCAAACCAAAGAAATTTTATTGCAGGGTATAAAGATTATGCGCACGGACATTACTGTGAATTTAAAGATAATAAATTTGGCTTTAATGGATCTACGGGTTATTACAGTCCGACACTAACCGCTGAAACACCGTATGATGTTACTATGCAAATCAATGGTTCTAATAATGTACAATTGGGAATTAATATTGATGGAACGAACTATACAAAATCATTTACTGAGTATCAAGGTGACACAATGGGGCAGTTCGTTTTGTTTATGCTCGATTCTTCATTTATTTCAAAAGGTTTACGCATGTATTCTGCTAAACTAACAATAAACAACACACTGGTTCGTAACTTTATCCCCGCTCAACGCAACAGTGACGGTGCGATTGGTGTGTATGATACGGTGTCGCGGATGTTCTTTACGAACAGTGGCACCGGCACATTTACCGCGGGACCCGTCGTTGCGAATACCGATGTCCCGGCGAACGGGACGTGGAGTGCAACTTGGACCGCAAACGCGTCCAATGGCGTCACCGCCGGCACAATATACGGCGAGGGGTTGTGTAATGCGGTGGGGGGAACTTACGGTGTTGCCGCAACAAGCGCACAAACATCATCCGCCAATTGGTCCAATAGCGGCGCGGGTTGTTGGTGCCGGGTAACCGGTGTTGACGATGGTGACGGGGTAAGTGCAGCAAATGGCTCGTGGGTCTTCCACGACACGTTCAGTTCGAGCGGCAATTGTGCGAGCAACTGTGCGTACTACTGCGTGGCCAACGTCCGTGGTAACGCGTCGTTTATGTCTGCGGTGTTCGGGATGTGATGCAATAATCCCCACCCTGAATCCCGGCGTAGCGCCGGGGCCCCTCCCCAGGGAGGGGAATGCCGTCGGCTGCGCCGTCATCCCGGCGCAGGCCGGGATCCAGTTTACGCCAACGGCGCAAACCTGTGTCATTTGACATCATTACGCAAGTTTTGCGTTCCGCAAAACTGGATACCGCGCGACCGCGGTATGACGAACTGCCCCACCGGCTGACGCCGGTCCCCCCCTTCTTTTTGTGCTGGCGCGATGGTTTGCCCGCCTTCGCCGATAACAGTAAAGTTTGTTTCTTAAAAAACGAACAATGCTACGGCGCGGCGCTCAATTTTTTATCCTCGCGTTGCTTCGGTAAAAATTGGCGACGGGGAATGTCCGGAATAATAATTATTCTGCCACAACTGAACTCTGAACTCTGAAAACTGAACTCTGGTTTACCCCCTCCGTCGGCTGTGCCGACCATCCTCCCCGAACCGCGCATCACTGCGTGATGCACTGGGGCGGAATCAAAAAATCCCGCGGTTGCGGGATTTTTTATCGGGTGTGGGTTTGAACCAATTTTATTAAATCCAGATTTGGTTTATCATCACGCGGCATTGTGACATAATCAACCCTGACGCGCGATGCCGCAAAATCATCCCACGTGCATGTGTTTGCACGACGCACCGCCATATCATTTTTCATAACCGCGCGTTGTTGTGCTATTTCAAAATTGTCCATGCCCGTCGTAAAATACGCAACACGAAAATCGTATTGGTTGTGCAAATTGTGCATTGTGAACCAATCCATCAATTCGCGGGTATATCGTGGCTGAATCACATCGTAAATTAAATTTTTACCAATATTATTTTTTATTTCAAATTCAGGAATACCGTATAACCATTTTGGCTCGCCCGGCTTCCAAAAATCACGATTCACAAACAGGTGTGTCGCAAATTTTTCGGTTTCAAAATATGCCTCGTCACGAAAATAATATGACACGCCGTCGATTTCTTCGGCGCGGCGGGCGCGGGTTGTCGCCGATATTAAATTATGAAAACCACTTGGTATGGCGTATGTGTTTATAAATGTCGTTTTACCCGTTCCCGACAATCCATTGCAAAACAATAAAATATTTTTAGACATGAAATTTCCTTGTTATGTGTGGCATTATTACAAAGTATCGGCTGGACCGATGACAAAAACGCGGATGCGTTTTTGTTTGGAACTGCCCCACCACCCTGCGGGTGGTCCCCCCCTTCTTTTTCGCTGACGCGATGGTTTGCCCGCCTTCGCCGATAACAGTAAAGTTTGTTTCTTAAAAAACGAACAATGCTACGGCGCGGCGCTCAATTTTTTATCCTCGGTTTTACCTCGGTAAAAATTGGCGACGGGGAATATCCAGAGATAAAAATAATTTATCAACCGAACTCTGAAAACTGCAAATTGGAACTAGTCCTCTTCCAAGAAACTGCGTAATTTGCGGGCGCGGGTTGGATGTTTTAATTTATTCAATGCCTTTTGCTCAATCTGGCGGATGCGTTCACGCGTCACACCGATATATTCACCAACCTCTTCCAAGGTGCAGGTTTTATTCGTACTCATCCCGAAACGTTGACGCAAAACCGTTTCTTCCTTGGGGTCCAATTCCGACAAAATTTGCGTGACAATTTTACGCAAATTCTTTTGCGCCGCAGATACAAACGGATTTTTCGCCGTTTCGTCCGCAATGATTTCCAGACGCGAACTGTCGTCTTCGGTGCCGACCGGTGCCTCGAGCGAGATGGGTTTTAAGTTCACCTTCATCGCCTTGTGTATTTTATCAACCGGTAAATAGATGATTTTCGATAATTCTTCGGCGGTTGGCGCGCGACCGTATTTGTGCATAAATTGGCGCGTGGCGCGTTGGATTTTGTGGATGTTATCAATCATGTGTACCGGGATACGAATTGTGCGGGCCTGGTCCGCGATACTGCGCGAAATGCCCTGTTGTATCCAGTTTGTGGCGTATGTTGAAAATTTATTGCCCAAACGATAATCGAATTTATCCACCGCCTTCATCAAACCGATGTTGCCATCTTGGACCAAATCGGAAAAGTCCAGCCCCAGTCCGCGATTACTGGATTTTTTGGCAAATTTAATCACCAGACGCAAGTTTGCCTCGATCATTTCGCGTTTGGCACGGGCGGCCTCGCTCTGACCACGGCGAACCAATTCCACAACCTTTTTATATTCCGATGTTGGCTGGCCCGTTTCGTTGGCGATGTTTGTAATGTCTTCTTGGATTTTCAAAATTTCCGACTCGCACTTTTTGGCAAAGTTCGCCCAAACCGGATTTTTATGTTTTTGCAATTTTTTAACCCAGTTTTTATTGATTTCGTTGCCGGTATATTCCGCCAAGAAATCTTCGCGTTTGATCTTGTTCGCCATCGCCAAACGCAGTAATTTCCCCTCGAGTCCCATTAACAGTTGGTCGCGTTTGGTTAATTGTTCCAAAATTTCCGCAATACGGTCGTCGTTCAAACGGATTTTACTGACGTTTTCGAATAATTCCAGACGCATTTTATTATATTTCTTTTCTAATTCTTCGTCCGGTTTGTTTGATGTCAATAAATTTGCCAAACGGTTCGCCTGCAATTTTTGCATACTGTTGAAAATGCGTTTGATTTTCGCAAACAAATCCAAAATCATCGGCATCAGGGAATCTTCCATAACGGGAATTGGCACACCGGATGAACCGCGCGGTGTTTCTTCTTTTTTGATGCCGTCTTCTTCGTCATCTTCGTCTTCGTCGTCATCGTCATCATCAGCCAACGCGGTGGATTCTTCCAAATCGTCCAAATCGTCGTCGTTTAATTCGTCAACATGTTCAACGCCCTTGGATTTTAATGTTTCAGATATCGCCGCCAAGGATTTTTGTTCGGATTCAGATGAATACATTACTTCCAAATTTATAATATAACGCAGGCGGATATCTTCGTTTAATAATTGTTGATACCAATCCAACATCGCCTGGATTGTCATTGGACTTTCGCACAGGCCATATACCATTAAACGAGATGCGGCCTCAATCCGTTGGGCGATTGCAACCTCGCCCGCGGCGGTCAATAATTGCACCGTGCCGATTTGTTTCAAATATGATTGAACAGAATCTTGGACGCCCAAAACCAAATTGCCCGTTTGACTGCGTTCCAATTGTTTTGCGTAATGGTCGTAATCGTCGTCGTTGACATCAACCTGTTCGGCGGCATTGTTTAATAAATCGCGGGTTTTGTCGGTCGGGCCATCGTCTTCTTCTTCGGCCTGGTAATAACGGTCCATATCTTTGGAATAACTTTCGGATTCAACAACCTCTAGCCCCAGGTCTTGTTGAAAGAAATCCATAACCTCGGCCTGTTCTTCGTCGGGAACCTCGTCCAGGGTGGTGGCCTCGACAAAATCACTTTGCGAGAAGTATCCGTTTTCAATAGATACCGTTGCCAGTTTTTGCAAATTTTCAGGCAACGAATCAATCAACATTTTCGTTGCTGTGTCCAATTTTTTTGTCATCGACGAACCCCTGGATTCCAGATTTTTTAATTATTTCGTTTTTTGCGATTTTTTTTGTGCCTTGGTGACCTCGTCTTTTAATACGGCCTCGGATACCAAGCCCAATGTAATTGGATTGCAAACACGGATGTCAGAAAAATTTTTATATGTTTTATTACGAACAGATGCAACCGTCGGATTAGTACTGCGCATCAGACGCGCAACCGCGCCATCGGATAATTCTGGATAATTTTTCAAAATCCATAAAATACCGCCCATACGATTTTGACGATGTAATTTCGGTGTATAACCGCCGCCACGTTTGTTTTTTTCCTGGGCATTGACAATTTCCTGGGTCAAAACCAGGCGAACAGATGGGTCGGCTTCGGCCGCGGCAATGTTTTCGCGTGTCAACTGACCGTTCAAAATCGGGTTTAATCCTTGCATTTTATGGTTTTCAGCATCGGCAATGTTTTTAACCTCTAACTCATGCATGCCGCAGAATTCAGCAATTTGTTCAAATGTCAATGATGTGTTTTCAATCAACCACAGTGCGGTAGATTTTGGCATATACGGGTAATTCATGAAAAATCCTTTTGTGTAACGGTTTGGAATATAGCGCAAAAAAAGCCAATTTTCAAGTGCTTTTTTAACTTTTTTTAATGAAATTTTTCGGGTTATTTGATGTTTTTAATTTTTTCAATCGCCCCACTGTTCGCGTGCAAATTTGCCCGGGAATTCATAACAATTCGCATGTCCAAACCGCACAGAAATCCATATCCCGTCCAACCGTTTAGCAAAAATGATTTTACAATCGAATTGCCCTCGTTTATATCGTTCACAACAATTATGTCAGAATTGCGAGATTGCGCGATTTTTTTTATGTCACGCGCATCTTGCGACAAACAACAATCCAGTTGAAAATCCGAAAAATCTGCGGCGTTGCCAAACAGGCGCGAACATTCGGTCACCAACAAGTGCGATGCGCATGCGGTCGGATTTTTTATATTAAAATGACCCGAGTGATTCAAGAAAGTTATAATTGGGCGCGGGGTGTCAATAATTTTTGTATTTTGACAGAAATTCAGCGCATTTTTCGTAATTTTAACGCGCGTTTGCAAATCAGGAAATTGATTTAATGCCGCATCTGTCACAATAAAGTTTGACAAATGTTTTGGTGCCGCATCCGGTTTTTCAAAATAAAAACAATGCGATAAAAAACGTTTTCCCGAGTTGAATTTTTGCAATATCAAACGCAAAAAATCGTCAGAATTGATTAGTTCTTTGACAATAATATCATCGTTTGTCACATCATCAAATTTATAAAAATCATTAAAATCAAACCATTGGTTTTCGGCATCGGCCGCCGGAACGACCGTCAATTTTGTTTTGTCATAGATATGAAAAATCATTTTGTTCGTGTCCCCTGTCCGGATGACAGAATACAACCAATCGCGATGAAATGTAAAGGAATAAAAAATTGATGTTCGTGGCGGAGTCGAATTCCTGTCCTTGATGAACAATAATAAAAATCTATAAAAAAGAATTATGGAGTCGAAGGGATTCCCTCGACACTTCGTGTCTGCGGGGAAACCGTAACGATTTGGCTGCACTTTGTTTGCCAAATCTACTTGTTTTCGAACCCAACCGGCAAACTGGCGTTTGCCAAAGGGCATTCTGAACCGTTTCGACGACGGCAGGGATAAAAAACACCGCCAATACGGCGGTGTTTTTTATCCCTGGCGGAGTCGAAGGGATTGTTACGCTTCGCTTCACCACCTTGCCTCGCTCGCTTCGCGAACCGACATACTAACGTCTGTCTCTCGGCGGCGGTTCGAACCCTTAACCACGGGTTCGAATCCCGAGACCCGCAACACAAAAATAAAACGCCCGAATGGGCGTTTGATTTTTGTGGCGGAGTCGAAGGGGTACCTCGATACGCAATAATAAAAATCAAAAAAATCTGCCCGCTGTTGATTTTTTTAGATTTTTCTAATTGTGTATTCTCGTATTGGTCATGCGTGCATTGTGTGCTGTCGCACACAAAAACTTCGTTTTCAAACGACACATTTTGTGCCGTTTGCACTCTGACCCATCCCTTCGACTCCGCCAGGTTAAAATCAAAACCGCCCAATTTTTGGGCGGTTTAAGATTTTAATTCCCTGGCGGAGTCGAAGGGATTCGAACCCTTGATACCGTTGCCGGTATACCACATTTCCAATGTGGCGCACTAGACCAACTATGCGACGACTCCGTATATTAAAATTATTCTTCGTCGTCGGCATCCGGTGTGCTGTCGTCGTCTGTGCCGGCAACAACCTCGGAATCATCCAACAACGTGTTTTCCAATTCCGCATCAATTTCACGCAATTCAGGATCCGTCGATTCAACCTCTAGTGATTGTTCCGCCGCATCCGCCAACGGTGCATCTTTGTATGATTGGACAAATTCATGGCGAACGTTCGCAACATCCAATTTACCACTGGCAATTTCACGCAGTGCCACAACCGTGAGTTTATCGCGACCATCCGGATTTTCCACCACCGGTGTTGCCCCACCGTTCAAATCACGAACACGTTGAGATGCCAACATGCCCAATTCATAACGACTGTCAACATATGGTAATGTGTCAGAAATTGTTGTGCGTGCCATTTTAAATCCTTTGTTGAAATTTTTTTTAGCCAGGTTATAATGCCACCAGGATATTGAAAATGCAAGAAAAAAATATAAAATCTTTGTCGTTTGGTTGTCGTTTGAACGCGTTAGAGTGTGAAAAAATCAAAAACACTATATCGCCCATCGTGGACACGGCGGTTATTGTGAATACTTGTTCTGTCACAGCCGAGGCCGAACGTCAATCGGCGCAAAGTGTGCGACGCATCGCGCGCGAAAACCCAAATGTACCGATTTTCGTGACCGGATGTGGCGCAACACGCAATCCGACATTATTCCAAAAAATCCCGAATACCGTCGTTATTCCAAATGCAGACAAAATGAATCCGGCACCGTATATTGACGGACTGCGTCATATAAACACCAATGGCAAAATCACAGAATTTACGCACGAAACGCCAGAGATGTCCAAGCAATTTATTCAAATCCAAAATGGATGCAATCATAAATGCACATATTGCGTGACGCGAATGCTGCGTGGGCCGGCGGTGTCGTTTCCATACGAAAATATTTTGGCGGATGCACGTGCGGCGGTCGAACGCGGATTTTTCGAAATTGTTATTACCGGCGTTGACAGTGCGTCATACGCCTATCGTGATGGCGACAGGGTTTTATTTATATCGGATGTTTGCGAAATGCTGTTGCGGGATGTACCGGAAATTCGCCGGCTGCGTATTTCATCATTGGACCCGGCAAGCCCTCAAATTTTCAAAATTATCGATTTAATTCATCGCAATCCACGCATGATGCCGCATTTGCATCTGTCTATGCAATCGGGCTCGGATACGATTTTGTCGGCAATGGCACGGCGGCATAATGCCGATATGGTGCGAAAAATCGTTGCGGCGGCGGATGGCATTACATTTGGTTGGGATATAATTTGTGGTTTTCCGGGCGAAACGGATGAACTGTTCCGTGAAACGCTGGATTTGGCGCGCGAATTAAAACCGATTAAAATTCACGCATTTCCATATTCGCCCCGCCCTGGGACCACGGCCGCCGTTATGCCAAACCAAATTCCACGCAATATTTCCAAGGCACGCGTCCATCAAATCACCAAATTGGCAAATAAAAACACATCTGCATATACGGCAACACAGACCGGTAAAGTCGTATCGTGCCTGGTCGAGAATAATAATATTGGTCGCACACCTGATGACATAGATGTTGTAATTTTGGGCGCACCGATTTTGCCCCGCACAATTTGCGATGTAAAACTAACCGGCGTTGAAAACGGCATTTTTATCGGCGAAAAAGTTTTATAAAAAAATATTGGAAAATCGCAATAAAATCGTTTAAGATTTGCGTGCTATGAAAAAGTTTTTGTTTTCAATTATTTTATCGTTTATTGCATGTGGCGCGCGCGCGGAATTTACCACGGGTGCGAAATCTGCGTTTTTGATTGATTATGATTCTGGGGCGGAAATCGTGTCAAAAAATGCCGATGTGTTGATGCCGCCGTCGTCTATGATAAAACTGATGACTTTGGCGGTTTTGTTCGACGAAATCAAGGCGGGACGCGTAAAATTAGACGACCGGTTTCCGGTATCTGAAAACGCCGACTATAAAAATCCGTTATGGTACCCGGCATCCAAGATTTGCCTGGAATCGGGTCAAACGATTTCGGTGCGCGATTTAATTTTAGGTCTGATTGTTGTGTCGGGTGGCGACGCATCGGTTGTTGTCGCCGAAAAATTAGCCGGGAACGAAAATAATTTTACCGGCATGATGCAGGCCAAGGCGGCGTCTTTGGGGATGGAAAAATCCACATTTGGAAATGCAAGCGGACTGCCCCACCCTGGCAATCTAATGACTTCGCGGGAATTGGCAATATTGGCAACGCACATTATTTCAGATTATCCGGATTTATACCCAATGTTTGCGACAAAACGGTTCGAATTTAATGAATATCAATCTGAATGGTGTCGCGATTGGGGAAAAACCCACACATTAAATTACAACAAATTATTGTTTATTATGCCGGGCGCAGACGGATTAAAAACCGGACATACTGACGATGGCGGATATGGTGTCGTGGCCAGTGCATCACAAGGCGGTCGTCGGTTGGTTGGTGTTATAAATGGATTTCATGGTCGTGGTCATGACGCGTTGGCGGGTGAAATGAAAAAAATGATGACTCATGGGTTCACAACCACCATGAACAAGGTTTTCTATCGTCCTGGGGACACGGTTGCAAAAATGCCGACTTGGTATGGGCGGGATGAATTTGTTATGGCGACGGTCACAAAACCGTTTGCGATTACGGTTCCTAAATCCGATGGGATTTCCGGCGTTCGCATTGTCGCGGTGTATGACAGTCCGGTGCCCGCACCAATTTATGCCGGGGATAAAATCGGGAAATTGGTTGCAACCAAAGATGGAAAAACTATCGCGACCGCAGATTTGGTGGCACGCGACACCGTCCGTCGTGTTCAGTTATTCCGTCGCGTATGGCGCAATATTATGGTGTTGATTGGTAAAATATAGGATTATAAAGTATGGCAAAAAAAACGGCACCTGTTTATGATTTCCCGCATCCAATGGACAATGACACACTGGTTGGTCATATGGGAACGGTTAAAAATTTCATGGATGCGTGGAACAATCGCGAACGGCACCCGATACACCCTGTTTGGATGCTGACCGGGCCACGCGGCATTGGCAAGGCCACATTGGCATATAAACTGGCGCGGCGGGTTTATGGAAATGTGGGTGATTTTTTCATAATTGACCAATCGCGTAATATTGACAAAGATGGCAAGCCCAAGCCGGACGGCAAAGAAATTTCTGTATATACCGTGCGGGCGATGATTGATAAAATGCAATTGTCGTCTATGTCGGGCGCATGGCGCGTGGTGTTGATTGATTCTTTGGATGAATTAAACAAGGCCGCATCAAACGCGATTTTGAAATTATTGGAAGAACCACCTGAAAAAACACTGTTTTTTTTGGTTGTGCACCAATTGGCAAATGTATTGCCGACGGTACGGTCGCGGGCGCGGGTTGAAAAAATGCATCCGCTGACTATATCAGAATTGCGCGATTTGTGTGCCCGTTTCATGCCTGACGCGGAAATCAGTTCCGAAATTTTACGCATTTGCAACGGCAGTTTCGGCAAAATCGCGGATATGAAACGCATTGGCGGTGACGCGATTTATGACGATTTAATTGCAACACTGCAAGATGACGGTGCAACTTCGGCTGATTTGATGAATATTGCAAAAAAGATTGCACCCAGCCCAGAATTGTATAGTATTATACTGGATGCGATTGCATATTTTGGTTTGGCGGATTTATATCCGGCGGCAACCAAATCTATTGCGGATATAACACTGGTGCATTTGGAACCAGAAACAGGAATTTTTAAAATACTAATGGATGTAAAAAAATGTTTATAGATACTCATTGTCATTTGAATAACGAATATCGTGGTGGAATCAATTCTGTGGTTGGACGCGCACGCAGAAAAAATGTTGGTGCAATTGTGACATCAACCGCCGAACCCGGCGATTTAGATGATGTTTTATCAATCGCACGCGGACATAAAAATATATTTGCCACGGTTGGATTTCATCCTGATTGTGCGGGAATAAATCCGGCGGAATATTTAACGCCTGAAATTTTGAACGATGACAAAGTTATCGGTGTTGGCGAAATCGGATTGGATTATCACGAAAAAAAAGACAATCGCGATGCACAAATAAAATTATTCACAGAACAATTGGAAATCGCACGACAATATGATTTGCCGGTTGTTGTGCATGCACGCGATGCCGAAGAAGATACCAAAGAATTTTTAACCGATAAAAATCACGGCGTTTTGCATTGCTATACCGGCAGTTGGGATTTAGCCAAGGTTTTATTGGATCGCGGGTTTTACTTTTCGGCCAGTGGTATTTTAACATTCAAACGCGCCGACGAAATGCGTCATGTTTTCGCAAAATTACCGATGGACCGCATTGTTGTCGAAACAGACGCGCCGTTTTGTGCACCGGTACCGTTCCGCGGACAAACATGCGAAAGTTTTATGGTTAAAAAAACTGCAAAAATGTTGGCGGAAATTCGTGGAATATCATTTGAAGAAATTGAACCAATTTTGTACGAAAACACATTGAAGTTATTCCCAAAAATGCACATTGTCGAGGTTGTAAAATGCTTGAACGGGAATCAACGCAAACGGTTGCGCGCGGCACGCGATGAACGCGCCCGGGAAGAAGCCGGCATATTAAAAGAACAATGGGCAATTGAAAAATTGTTAAACAAACCTGCGGATAAAAAATGACGCGTAATATAATTAAATTTGGCCAGGTTTCCGAAAATCGCAAGGCGCGATTCGCATATTCTATTGATGACACGATAGAGGCGGGAATTGCGCTGACGGGGGCGGAGATAAAATCTGTGCGATATGGATTGGTGTCCATCGTCGATGGGTTTGTGCAACGGCGTGGGCGCGATTTATACTTGGCGGGGGTTGAAATTCAAAAATTGCCTACGGCGGCGCGCATTGTGAATTTTGACGAACGCCGGGCGCGACAATTATTATTACACCGTTCACAAATCAACCGCATGATTGGCAAACTGACCGAACGGGGCGCAACAATCGTGCCGTTAAAATTATATTTTACAAATCGCGGAAAATTAAAGGTTTTATTGGGTATCGGTTATGGAAAATCACGCGCCGATAAACGCGAAACAATTAAACAGCGCGAGTGGGATAAATCCAAATCACGAATATTAAAAGGCAAATAAAAAAAGCGGGATAAATTTTATCCCGCCGTTTTTTTTCTGAATTTTTTTAATCGTCGTCGTCATCCACATCAATAGATTTTTCACGGCGCATTTCACGCATCGCAGATTTCAATTCCGCACGGGAAATGCAACCATTTGCATCATCGTCGGCGGTTGCCAATGTTTCCAATAATTTTGGACATTTGACCGTTTCCAACACGACGCAACCATTATCATCAAATGCAATATCACGCATCATATGATGACCCGGGTTTTTAACAAACCATGGTGACGCAATAACGCCCAAGAAAAACACCATGCACAAAATAATCAATTTAATGCAGAATTTTATAAAACGATGACCGCATCCGCAACCATATCCACAATGGCACGCATCCCCACACGGACATTCGTGTTGTGCCGGCACAGGTGTCGCAACAGGTTGCGCACGACGAGTATTTGTTTTTTTCAATGTTGATTTTGTTGCCGTTTTTTTCACAGCAGTTTTTTTCACAGGATTTTTTTTGATTGATTTATTTGGCATTTTTCCCTTCCTTTTATATGTTTTACGATTGCATTTTATAGAATAAAATTTTTCAAGTCCAGAAATTTTTATTGCACCTCCGGTTCTGGACATTCCCCGTCGCCAATTTTTACCGAAGCAACGCGAGGATAAAAAATTGAGCGTCGCGCTCTCTCGGACATTCCCCGTCTTTTCTGTCGCGACGGAGCGATAGCGCAGACGGACAAAAAGAAGGGGTGGCACGAAACCACGATAGTGGTTGAGTGACGGGGCAGTTCAAAAATTTTATTGCACACGCGATAAAATTTTTTCTATACTAAAATCAGAAATCACTTGGGAGTTGATTTCGGAAGGACCTTAGAAAAGTCCGGTTGTTCCGGTGCAAAACCTGCATCGTTATCCCAAAGGTTCCACCATACCCGATTCGATTTGTATCGGGGATCTTTGCGTGACAATTCATTTTTTGCACCGACATTTATTTGTCGATTGCTTTTTGCTCAGATTTATAAATGTAAATTTTTCCCGACTAAATACCCGCCCAATAAATTTATTTTTTTTATGGTTTGGCGTGGGTGCCGCATGCAGTAATGCATGTGGGGTCATTGAACAACTGATTTTTCTAACACCCCTGCCGTTTTTTATTCCCGTTGGTTTCCAGCGGTTTTTTGTTTGTTTTGGGACGCATTGGCCCCGAATCCAACTCCCTGTGCAAAAACACACAAGGCCTTTCCCCCAAGCAAACAAAACCGCAAAGACAACGAAAAGAAAAGGACGGGAAAAATGAGAAAAATATTATGTGCGATAATCGGGTTATTATTCACGATACCGGCGCATGCCGCATTACCCGATGGTTATACGCAGCTGGAATACATCGAGAGCACAGGAACACAGTATATTGATACAGGGGTAGTGCCCGTACAAAATACTGCAACAGAAATAGATTTTCAGTTCGTAGATTTAAGAAATGATAGCGCATTACTTGGTGCTCAGTATCCTTCGTATCATGTCACATTTTATAGTAACGCTTGGTATTTTGGTTCCCGAAATACATCGCAAGGTAGTACAAACTGGATCGGCAATCCGGATACTGCAAGACATACTGTAAAAATTGATGGTGCTGGAAAATTTTATCAGGATGGGAATTTAACTGGAACAAATTCTTCTCAAAGTAGTACAGAAACACTTAGTATATTAATTTTTGCACGACGTATGAACTCTGCTTTAGATACAAAAACCATGTCAGTAATAAAAGTTTATAATGTAGAGATAACTAACAATGGCACATTGGTTCGTAACTTGGTGCCGGCAAAACGGAACAGTGACGGTGCGGTTGGGATGTACGACATGGTGTCGGGTGAGTTCTTTACTAACCAAGGCACCGGAACATTTATTGCCGGACCCGAAACAGGCCCGTGTGCGAATTTGTTTGATATTTCAAAAGTCGTTTCCAATTCAACGGTAATAAATAATGGTGATGGAACATTAACCGTAAATACCACACAAGATTCTAATGCTGTTCATGCTGCCGAACCTGCCGCATTAAAGTCGTTTGCCCCAAATTTAAAAGTTGGCGATGTTGTAACATTATCTGCACAAACAACAGGAAGCGAAAAATCAATTTATTTATGGGAAGCACGCAATAGTTGGTCCTTTGACACGAAAAAAACGATTACAGCAGACATGCTAAACTCTAGTGTTTTATTCTATGCTTCGGGGGTAAATACAACTGCAACAATTTCTAATATCCAAATCAAACCGGCGTATTGTTC
>DFKW01000008.1 GCA_002373935.1 Alphaproteobacteria bacterium UBA3635
CAAGTTATACAATTAATCATGGAAGAATTAAATATTTACAATTAAAAAAAGATGGAGACACTATTCGCGATATGGTCTCGGCGAAACGCAACAGCGACGGTGCGATTGGTATGTATGACACCGTGTCGGGTCGGTTCTTTACCAACCAAGGTACTGGCACTTTCATTGCCGGCCCCGAAACAACAGGCCCATGTGCGAATATGTTTAATTTATCAACCGCAACAGAAAGTGCACTGCTCTACGCAAATGACGGAAGATTAAACAATAATGCAGATGGGTTTTACGTATCTGATTATATACCGGTCCGGGCAAACGAAACTTACATTATATCACCTGCACTGATTCAGACATCTGTTTATGGTATGGCTTGGTATGATGCGAATAAACAATATATTTCTGGAACTTTGTTTAATGACGATGTATTGCGCGTGACTGCGCCGGCAAATGCGGCGTTTGCACGCACAACTTACTCCTCTGCATGGGGCGACACGTTCAGTTTCAGACCGGCGTATTGTTCAGAGATTCAGGTTGCGACGACGAAATATGTTGAAACGCAGTTTAGTGATTTGAACTCGCGGTTGGCGGCGGCGGTGGCGACGGTGAACACGGTCGTATCAAACACGATTGCCCAGGCGGCGAGCATTGCGACATTGCAATCGGGCAAACAAACCCGCCCAGCGAACGACACTTGCCCGGCGTATAAACAATGTTTGTTGGTCGAGGACGAGAACGGCACGCCGCACTGGTACCAAATCACCGACCCGTTCCGTGATTTTGTCGCCCCCATCATCGCGAACAATGTCGCCCCTGACACCATTTACAATAATACGAAAATATGGTGGGTAACCTGGAACGCAAATGCAACCACCGGTGTCAGCGCAGGCACAGTTAGTGGTGAATATCTGTGTAATAATGTAAGTGGGACTTTCACTGTTCCTGCAACGAATGAACAAATCAGTTCTGAAAATTGGAATGTCGAGGGAGGAGATTGCTGGTGTCGTGCGACAGAGTTTGATGATGGTAATGGGGTGAATAGGATAGATGGTACGTGGGTGTCCAGAATACGGTATGATTCTGTTAGCGAATGTAAACAATATTGTCCAGGTGGCTGTAGGTTAAATATGCAAGATAATTCAGGTTTTCGCAATAACATACTTAAATAAAAAAACCGGCGGATGCCGGTTTTTTTATACCAATTCATCACGAATTTTGGCGACCGCCGCAACTCGTTCACGGATTGCGCCATTAAAGTCCGCATTAGATAAATCCACCGCATATTTTATCGCGTTAGAAAATGCCAATGCGTCACTGTTCCCGTGGGTTTTGACCGAAAACCCATTTAATCCCAGAAATGTCGCACCGGCATATGAACGCGGGTCAATCTTATGCTTTAACCGTTTGAACACATGAACCAAGAAAAATCCACCAATTATCGCCAGCACGGATTTCTTGAAATTTTCCATGATAACGCGTTTTATCAATTTCGCGGTGCCCTCGACCGTTTTTAGAACAATATTGCCCGTAAAGCCGTCGGTGACGACAACCTGGACCCGGCCGGCACTGATGTCGGTTGGTTCAACAAAGCCAATGTATTCGTATGGTAATTCGTCACGGTGTTCGGTCAATACGCGGTTTAATTCTTGCAAGGTTTCGTTGCCCTTGGTTTCTTCGGTGCCGATGTTCAAAATGCCAACGCGCGGACGCGACATGTGTCCAATCGTTTCCGCATATACGGAACCCAATATCGCAAAGTCAAATAAATTTTGCGCATCACATTGCACATTTGCACCCAAATCCAGCACCACCACGCGGGAATCACCACCACCGGATGGCAACATTGTCGTTATCGCCGGGCGCGATATGCCGTCTATCGTTTTTAATGCCAATTTAGACAGCGACATCAAAACCCCGGTGTTGCCCGCACTGACCACTGCGGATGCGTTTCCGGCGCGCACGTCACGGATTGCCATGAACATTGATGTTCCGTCGGCGTGACGGATAACATCGCGAATTTTATCCGTACCACGAATAACATCCGGGGCATCAATCACCGTGCAATTACGCATAACACGCGGAAATTTCGCCAGCAATTTGTTCAAAACCGCCTGCTTGCCAAATATACGGAAATGGACCGAGCCCTCGCCATTTTGGTATAAAAATTGGTTTATTCCGCCCAAAACAACTTTTGGCCCTTTGTCGCCGCCGAATGCATCAATGGAAATAACCTTGGTCATGATTTATGCCTTTTATAAAAAAACAGATTTGACACCCCCATTATGACACAGGAGCGCCAAATCTGCCATATTTATTTTTTTATTTATTATTTCGCACCGCATGCAGGACAAATATGATGTGGACGTTTTTTTTCACCACAAGATTTGCAAACACCACATGGCATCACGGTTAATGCATCATGTGATTGACGTTGCGCACTGCGTGCTTTACTGGTTTTACTTCTGGGCGTTGCCATTTTATAATCCTTTTTATTTTTTTGTTCGGTATATTTTAATTCATAATTCCATTTTTGCAAGGGATTTTTAATTGCCCCGTCTTGCGACCCGGGGCGCAATCCCCCCCATTCTGTCCCCGTCCCCGCACAGCGGAGCCACGGTTGAAAAGATGGGGAGAACTGCCCCACCACCCTGCGGGTGGTCCCCCCCTTCTTTTTCGCTGACGCGATAAAAGACGGGGAATGTCCGAGACCGGGCAATTTATTATATATCCAACAATTGTTGGTGTTCGCCACCCTCGCGTGCAATTTTTTCCGCGCGTTCTTCTTCGCGGGCGATTTCACGGACACGGCGGACATATGCGCCGGTGCCAATTGGAATCAGGCGGCCAACAATCAAGTTTTCGTTGATACCAACCAATTTATCGGTCGAACCGTTGATAGCGGCATCCACCAAAACCTTGGTCGTTTGTTGGAACGACGCATTTGAAATGAACGAACGCGATGTCAATGACGCACGGGTCAATCCAACCAAGACCTGAGAGGCCTCGGCCGGGCGGCCGCCGTCGCGCACAACACGGGCGTTTTCTTCTTCGAAATCAACACGGTCAACAACCGAACCCATCAAGAATCCAGTGTCACCCGGGTTTGCAATTTCAACACGACGTGTCATTTCGCGAATCAAAATTTCAATATGTTTGTCGTTGATAGTCACACCCTGCAGGCGATAAACCTGTTGCACTTGGTCAACCATAAATGTCGCCAATGCCTTTTGTCCCAAAATACGCAAGATATCTTGGGGGACCGGTTCGCCATCAACCAATTTTTCCGCCTTTTTCACGACATCGCCACTGCGCACCAACAGGTTTGTTCCCTTTGGTACGGCGTATTCCACCGGCGCGGTGCCATCGGTCGGTTCAATGCGGATGATGATTTTAGATTTCGCATCTTCTAATTCGATTGTGCCGTCAACCTCGGCCAATAATGCCGGGTTGGATGGACGACGCACCTCTAATAATTCTTCGACGCGCGGCAAACCACCGGTAATATCGCCCGTCTTTTTCGCCTGGACCGGGATACGCGCCAAAATGTCACCCGCGGCAACATGGTCACCGTTCGCAACATTTAACACCGAATACACCGGCAACATATACTGGGCAACCTTTTTACCGCCAAGTGATATAACCTCGCCATGGTCATCAACCAATGTGATTGATGGGTTTAATGCCTTTTTCGTTGTGTTTTTCCAATTTATAACCTTGCGCGATGTGATACCGGTTGTGCCGTCAACTTCTTCTTGGAACGAAACATTTTCGACCAAATCGTTAAAGCACACGGTTCCGTCTTTTTCCGCGATAATATCGTTAGAATACGGATCCCATTCGGCAACCTTGGCACCTTTGTCAACCATATCGCCCTCTGCCACAATCAATTTCGACGCGTATGGTAATGCACAACTGAACAATTTGTTGTCTTTGTCATCAACAACCGCGATTTCGCCATTACGTGACAACACAACCACACGGCCCGCCGCGTTTGTAATTGTGTTCACACCAATCAATTTGATGCGACCCGCAACCGGCATTTCGATAAAGTGGCTTTCGGCACCACCTTCGGCAATACCACCAATGTGGAAGGTACGCAATGTCAACTGGGTTCCCGGTTCACCAATGGATTGACCCGCAATCACACCAACCGGTTCGCCAACATGCACCAACGCGTTGCGCGACAAATCCATACCATAACATTTCGCGCACAGACCGTCACTTTGGCATGTCAAAACAGAACGCACATCAACAGACGGCAGACCACTGTCGTTGATGATTTTCGACGCAGATTTCGTAATCAATTCGCCCGCCGGTACGATAACTTCTTTGGTCATAGGATTGACGATATCGTGTGCCGCCGTACGACCCAAAACCACATCGCCCAATGGCACAACCAATGTTGAACCCTGGTACACGGGTTTTGCGGTGATAAATTCCGATGTGCCACAATCGTGTTCGGTGATAACCGTGTTTTGCGCCAATTCAACCAAACGACGTGTCAAATATCCGGCCGATGCCGTTTTCAACGCCGTATCCGACATACCCTTGCGCGCACCGTGGGTGGATGTAAAGTATTCGGACATGGTCAGACCTTCTTTGAAGTTCGAGATAATTGGAACCTCGATAATAGAACCGTCAGGTTTCTGCATCATACCACGCATACCCGCCAACTGTTGAATCTGACCCTTGGAACCACGGGCCTTGGAATCAGCCATCATATAAATCGAATTCCAATTGTCACCGTCGGATTTACCCAGCGCAGCAAATGCCAAATTACCCAATTTGTCGGTTGTTTTCTGCCACAGGTCAATCAGTTTGTTATGACGTTCACCGCCAGATAACAGACCGTTTTGATATTGTTCTTCGATTTCTTCGGCGGCATGTTTTGCATCGGCAATCATTGTTTTCTTTTCTTCGGGAATAACAATGTCGTTGAAACCGATGGAAATACCACTGCGTGCAGCCTGTTCGAAACCGGTGTCTTTCAACGCGTCCGCCAATAAAATCATCGCCTTGTCGCCACAGTTTTCATACGCGGTCGCCAATAATTTTTCAATTGCACCCTTGGGCATAACACGGTTGACCAAATCAAACGGCATTTTGTCAGATTTCGGCAACAATTCACCCAAAATCATGCGGCCCGCAGTTGTGGCGTATGTTTTACCATTGATACGCGCATAAATTGGCGTATGTAATGTAATAACATGGTTTTCCAATGCCAACTGAACCTCGTCCATGCCAGAGAAACGCGGAGATTTTTTCGGGTCATGTTCACCGTTTATCAACGAGATATAGTAAATACCCAACACCATGTCTTGGGACGGAACCGTCATTGGTTCGCCGTTCGCAGGTGACAACACATTGTTTGTTGATAACATCAATGTGCGGGCCTCTAATTGTGCCTCGAGTGAAATTGGAACGTGAACGGACATCTGGTCACCGTCAAAGTCAGCATTGAATCCCTTGCAGACCAATGGGTGCAAACGGATTGCCTTGCCCTCGATTAAAACCGGTTCAAACGCAATCAGCGACAATCTGTGCAAAGATGGCGCACGGTTTAACAACACGGGGTGTTGATAGATAACCTTTTCCAAAATTTCCCAAACGATATCTTCGCCGTTTTCAACCATTTTACGTGCGGTTTTCAATGTGTTTGCATAACCGCCCGCCAACAAACGCGCAAATACAAATGGTTTGAACAATTCCAATGCCATTGTTTTTGGTAAACCAACCTGGTGCATGCGTAATGTTGGCCCCGGGGTAATAACCGAACGACCGGAATAATCCACACGTTTACCCAACATATTCATACGGAAACGACCAGATTTACCACGCAATGAATCAGACAAAGATTTCAACGGACGACGATTTTGCGAAACCATCGGGCGTGCTTTATGTCCGTTATCGAATAATGAATCTACGGCCTCTTGCAACATGCGTTTTTCGTTACGAATAATGATATCAGGCGCGTGCATTTCCATAAACCGTTTCAAACGATTGTTACGGATAATCACACGACGATACAAATCGTTCAGGTCAGATGCCGCAACATGTCCCGCATCCAATGTGACCAGTGGACGCATATCTGGTGGAATAACCGGCAAAATGTCCGGCAACATCCATGCAGGTTCGGTTTTAGAATCCAAGAAAGATTCAACCAATTTTAACTGTTTAATTAATAATTTGCGTTTTTGTTCGGATTTTGTATCCGCCAATTCTGCGCGCAAACGGGTGCGTTCGTCACCCATGTCCAGGTTTGCAATAATGCTGCGCACGCCTTCGGCGCCGATACCAACGCGGAACGCATCCGGGCCGAATTCTTCGACTTTGGCCTGGTATTCGTCTTCACTGATGACATCATACATTTTCAAATTGGTTAAACCCGGTTCGATAACAATGTATGCGTCGTATGAAATGACCTGCTCTAATTTCTTTTGTGGCAAATTATTTAACAAGACGGCAATTTTGCCCTCGCGCAGGAACCATGTATGCGCCACAGGCATCGCCAATTTGATGTGCCCCATGCGTTCACGACGAACGGACGACGGTCCAACCTCGACATGGCATTTTTCACAAATAATACCACGATTTTTAATGCGTTTATATTTACCGCACGCGCATTCGTAATCTTTGACCGGACCAAAGATTTCTTGGCAAAACAATCCTTCGGGTTCTGGTTTCAAAGAGTGATAGTTAATGGTTTCAGGTTTTTTAACCTCGCCATGAGACCAAGACAAAATTTCCTCCGGGCTTGCGATGGTGATACGCAATGCGTCGAATTGTTCTTTGGTTTCGATTTGTCCAAATATCTTTTGCAACATATTTGTCATTTATTTTGCTCCTTTAAGTCGCTTTAAAGATGCTGTTGGAAAATGGGCGATGGAAAGCGATTACCACCGCACCAATTCCCAATTTATTTAATCCACTTTTTTCGGTGTCATCGCCAGGCCCAACCCACGTAATTCGCGAACGAACACGTTAAATGCCTCGGGTGTGCCGGTTTGGATGTCGTTACTGCCGGAAATAATGGCCTCGTACATTTTGTTACGACCGGTGATGTCGTCGGATTTAACCGTCAACATTTCGCGCAACAAGTGTGCGGCACCATGGGCCTCTAATGCCCAAACCTCCATTTCACCCAAACGCTGACCACCCATGTGGGCCTTACCGGACAATGGTTGTTGTGTGACAAGTGAATAACTGCCCACGGAACGCGCGTGAATCTTTTCATCCACAAAGTGGTGCAATTTCATCATGTACATAACACCAACGGTCACCGGGCGCGCAAATTTTTCACCCGTCATACCGTCATACAATGTGAACTGACCGGATTCAGGTAATTTCGCCAATTTCAACATCGCACGAATATCGTCCGGGTTTGCACCGTCAAATGTTGGTGTTGCCATTGGAACACCGTCACGCAACAGCGCGGCTTCGGCGCGAACATCGGTATCCGTCATTTTTTCTAATTTTTCAGATACTTCTTTGCCATAAATTTTGCCCATGATGTTGCGCAAATCGTCGGTCACGGCGCGTTTTTGTTTAACCTCGTCCAAAACAGCACCAATTTGTTGACCCAACGCACGTGCCGCCATACCCAGGTGGGTTTCCAAAATCTGGCCAATGTTCATACGCGATGGCACACCCAATGGATTCAAAACGATATCAACCGGGGTTCCGTCTTCCATGTATGGCATATCTTCGATTGGAACAACCTTGGACACAATACCCTTGTTTCCGTGACGGCCCGCCATTTTATCACCCGGTTGCAATTTCATTTTGTGCGCGATATAAACCTTGACCTCTTTCAAGACACCGGCACTCAAAGAATTGCTTTCGGTCACTTTGGCAACCTCGGCATCGGCTTTTTCGTTCAATGCCGCCAATTTGATATTGTGTTGTTCAACCAATTCGGCGATTTTTGCCTGAGTTTCTTTGTTTTTGACAACCAATTTTTTAACGTCCGATGCACGGATGCCTTCGAAAACCTCGGCTGTCAATTTTTTACCGATAAATGGTTTCAAAGAACCGGTACCATTTTCGATTGTTTCGTTTTCCGCCATTTGGAAAATTTGGTCGGCAAAACCTTTTTCAATGATTGCGATTTCTTCGCTGCGATCTTGGTTGATTTTCGCGATTTTTTCCAATTCAATCATCTGGGTGCGTTCGTCTTTTTTAACACCATGACGGGTCAAAACGTTCACACCGATAACAGTTCCTTCTTCGTTTGGTCCAACGCGCAAAGATGTATCTTTGACATTTAATGCCTTTTCACCAAAGATATTACGCAATAATGCCTCTTCGGGGGTCAATAATGTTTCAGATTTTGGCGATACACGACCAACCAAAATATCACCCTGTTTCACGCGGGCACCAACGTAAATAATACCGGATTCGTCCAAGTTTTTGACCGATTCCTCGCTGACATTTGGAATGTCGCGAGTGAAACTTTCTGGGCCCAATTGAGTATCACGAACCTTGAATTCTTTTTCCACGATTTTAACCGATGTAAATGCATCTTCGCGGGAAATACGTTCGGAAATAACAATCGCGTCTTCATAGTTGTATCCGCGCCATGGCACAAATGCAACCAATACATTTCGACCCAACGCCAATTCACCATAATTCATCGAAGAACCATCGGCGATAATGTCACCCGCGGATATACGGTCGCCAACTTTGACCAATGGTTTTTGGTGCACGATTGTTTCACTGTTAGAACGTTCGAATTTTTCCAAGTTATAAATATCCACACCCGTCACAACATTGCGGGAATTCATACATTTAACCACAATACGGTTCGCATCCACAGATTCCACAACGCCACTGTGTTTTGCAACCTTGCCGGTGCGGGAATCACGCGCAACCTCGCGTTCGATACCGGTGCCGACCAATGGGGCCTGGACACGCAATAATGGAACGCCCTGGCGTTGCATGTTTGAACCCATCAAAGCACGGTTCGCGTCGTCGTTTTCAACGAACGGTATCAAACCGGTTGCGATAGACACCACCTGGCGTGGTTCAACGTCGATTAAATCGATTTCAGATTTCGGAACCATCGTAAATTCGCCATCAACACGCGCCGTCACAACGTCCGTTGTCAATTCGCCACGCGCGTTTGTCGGGGTATTACCCTGGGCAATTTTGTGTCCCACTTCTTCGTCAGCGGTCAAATACACGATTTTATCTGTGACCTTGCCATCTTTGACCTGGTAATATGGGGTTGTGATAAATCCATATTCATTGACACGCGCATAAGATGCCAAATGGTTAATCAAACCAATGTTGGCACCTTCGGGTGTATGAATTGGGCACAAACGACCATAGTGTGTCGGATGCACGTCGCGGACATCAATCCCGGCACGTTCGCGGTTTAATCCGCCCGGCCCCAATGCCGAAATACGACGTTTATGTTCCAATTCAGCCAATGGATTATACGCATCCATAAATTGTGATAATTGTGATGTTCCCAAAAATTCAGAAACCAATGACATCAACGGTTTTACATTGATAACATCTTGGGGTTGCATATTTGCGATATTTGGGGACGATAAACTTTCACGAACCAGGCGTTCAATACGCAACATACCCGTACGGAAAGTTTGTTCCAACAATTCACCAACCGCACGAACACGACGGTTTGACAAATTATCAATATCATCAATTGTATCTTTGTGGTCGATAATGTTGGTCAATGTTTTCAACACCGCCAAGAAATCGGCCTTGGTCAATAAACGTTCGTCTTCGGGGCGTTTCCCAGAATCAATTTTCAAACGTTTGTTCATTTTGAAACGACCAACCGCCGACAAATCATAATATGCGGCATCAAATCCCTGGCGCAGGAATAAATTCAATGCGGCTTCGACCGTTGGACGTTCACCCGGACGAATAACATTGTAAATTTCAATCAATGCATCGTCGCGGTTTGTGATTTTGTCCGCCGCCAAAGTATTACGCATGTGCGCCGTCACGGTTGTATTATCAATCGCGATGATAGAAATGTTTTTGACACCCATTTTATCCAAATCAGACAAAATTTCGTCGGTAATTTCGGTACCAGATGGATATACAACCTCGCCCGCAGAGGTGATTGGTTCAAACAAATATTCGCCAACCAATGATTCCGATTTAATACCAAATTGTTTTGCAGACGACATCAATTTGGACAAACGTTTCGCACTCAGGCGGTCGCCTTTGGATGCCAATTCTTTGTCACCCTTGACAGACAACAAATCATAATTCAGGCGATATTTATCCAACCCTTCGAATACAGATGTGTCACCAACCCAAACCTTGCCATCAAATGACAATGGAATTGATTTATAAAATGCCGACAAAATTTCCACATCAGACATACCACGGATGCCCGGTTTGCGCGGGTCCGCCGCCCATTTCTTTTCATCTTCGGCACAGGGCAGGCAACGCAACAATACGGTCGCCGGAACCTTGCGACGACGGTCAATACGAACATAAATCACGCCCTTGGATTCTTCGAAATCAATCCAAGACCCATGTTCGGGAATAATACGCGCGGTGTATGTTGTCGGATTACCGGCAATTTTGGCTTCTTTGGTGGTTGCAAAAACGACACCTTGGGCGCGGTGCATTTGGGAAACGATAACACGTTCCACACCGGCGGCGATAAAACTGCCCCGTTCAGTCATCAATGGGACTTCGCCCATAAAGATTTCTTGGTCTTTGATGTCACGCAATGTTTTTTTACCGTCTTCGGCGATATCCCACAGAATCAGGCGCAATTTAACCTTTAATCTGCGTGAATATGTCATGTTGCGCAACATGCACTCTTTTACATTGTATACAGGTTTTTCCAGTGTATATTCGACAAATTCCAAATCCGCGATACCAGAATAATCTTTGATTGGAAACATTGACAAGAACACACTTTGCAGACCCTTGTTTTCACGTTTTTGTGGGTCAACATCGGCCTGTAAAAAGTCCTTGTATGAATTATATTGAATTTCGACCAAATCGGGAAGTGGAGTTTGCAAAAAACTTTTGCCAAAAGATTTTCTAAATTTCTGGATGACTGCCATGGGTTTAAATCCTTTATTTTATTGTGCGTTTTGCAAACGAAACTGTTTGTAATATGTTTTTTGCCCAACACCCGCCGGGAATTTTTCCCGGCGGGCGGGGCCCAATCGCAAATCCGTGCGATTAGCGGTTTTGAAATTATTTCATTTCTACTTTTGCGCCGGCGGCTTCCAAAGTTGCCTTCATTTTTTCGGCTTCTTCTTTTGCAACGCCTTCTTTCACGGCCTTTGGTGCGGATTCAACCAATGCTTTGGCTTCACCCAATCCCAAACCTGTGATGTCTTTGACGGCCTTGATAACAGCCAATTTGTTCGCACCAGCTTCTGCCAATACGACATCAAATTCTGTTTTTTCTTCCGCCGCAGCCGCAGCCGGACCCGCAGCAACAGCCACCGCAGCAGCCGCACTGACGCCCCATGTTTCTTCTAATGCTTTGGATAATTCAACAGCTTCCAAAACAGTCAATTTTGACAATTCTTCAACTAATTTTTGAATGTCTGCCATTTTTTTACTCCTTACTTGAGTTTTAGTTTAATTTTCTTTTTTTCCATACTCTGCGGAAACACGAGCCAAGCGCGATGCAGGTTCGACCAAAATACGCGCAATTGTGCCGCGAATTTCCAACAGGGAAGGAAGCTTGGATAATTGCACAATGTCATCCACACCTAAAACATCTGCATCCATTTTACCACCAACGATTGTCAAATTCGGATGTTCATCGGCGAATTTGGCCAAAACCTTGGTGACCGCCAGCGCGTCCGTTGCAATTGCAACCGCGGTTGGACGTTTCATCATATCGGATACGGGTGCGAAATCTGTATCGGCCAACGCCAATTTCATTAAACGGTTTTTAACAACCTTGAACAATGACACCAATGGGCGTAATTCGTTACGCAATACTTCCATTTCGCGCACTGTCAAACCATGGTTTTCAATAACAAAAACACCGTTTGCAGATTTCAAGGACGACTGCAACGCTGAAATCAGATCTGATTTTTCTTCGCGTCTCATCTATATACCCTTACTTCTTCATTTTGTTTAACATATCCATCCATGTTGCCATGGGTGGGGCTCTATTTTCTGCCCCAAAGAATTTTCTTTGTCTATGATGGGAATTAAGTGCGTTCGCACACCATCAGTCACGGACAGAAATCTGTGGTTCAAAGTTCAAAGTGCAAAGTTCAAAGTTCAAACTTTGCACATATAAACCTTGAAATATTATTTTGCTTCAACCTTCAGGCCCGGGCCTTGGGTTGTTGCGACACTGCACCCCAGGATGTATTGACCCTTGGACGATGCAGGTTTAACCTTTTTCAATTGGTCAATCAATGCATTTGCATTTTCAACCAATTTATCTGTTGCAAAAGACATTTTGCCAATGCCCGCGTGGATAATACCATTTTTGTCCGCACGGTATTCGATTTGACCCGCCTTGGCGGTTTTAACCGCATCGGCAACATTGGTTGTGACCGTTCCCAATTTCGGGTTCGGCATCAAACCTTTTGGTCCCAAAACACGTGCAACGCGTGACATTTTCGGCATCATATCCGGTGTTGCGATAACGCGGTCAAAATCAACATTACCATCCAACACACGGGCAATTAAATCTTCGCCACCAATTACATCGGCACCCGCCTTTTTGGCCTCGTCCTGGGAATTTTCGGTGAACACGGCAACACGAACGGTTTTACCGGTTCCATTTGGCAAAGACAGCATGCCACGGATATTTTGATCGTTTTTAGTCACATCAATACCCAAACGCACGGCAATTTCCAATGTTTCATCAAATTTAGATGAACAATATGGACGCAATGCATCAATCGCATCAGAAATTGTATAAACTTTGTCTTTATCCAATGCAGATAAAGTTTTTTGTTTTTTTGTCTGTTTCATGATTAATCCTCCACCTTGACGCCCATAGAACGGCATTGACCCGCAACGATATTCATCGCAGATTCAATGGTAGAGCAATTCAAATCAGGCATTTTGTTTTCAGCAATTTCTTTGATTTGTGATTTGTTCAATGTTCCAACAAATTCACGGCCCGGTTTATGAGAACCAGATTTCAATTTTAATGCTTCTTTGATGTAATATGACACAGGTGGCAATTTCATGATAAATTCGAAACTGCGGTCTGTATAAACGGTAATTATACATGGAATTGGCATCCCAGGTTTTTTATCAGCCGTTTTGTCATTAAACTGTTTGCAGAATTCGGCGATATTCACACCCGCCGCACCCAATGCCGGTCCAATCGGAGGAGCCGGATTTGCTTGCTTGGCCGGAACGACCAACTTTACAAGACTTTTTACTTCTTTTTTTGCCATTTTGTTTTACCCTTTTTGTTTTAAAAGTAATTTCCGTGGTCCGATATGGCCATCTGCCACGGGGTTGACGCGGTTTCCCGCGTTTTTTTCAGTTTGGAATACCCAAACTAAACTCTTTCGACCTGGGCGAAATCTAATTCCATACTGGTTTCGCGCCCAAACACCAAAACGGTCACTTGCATTTTTTGTTTCAGGTTATCGGCCTCGGATATAATACCGTTGAAACCCGCAAATGGACCATCGATAACATGAACCTCTTGGCCTTTTTCGTAAATAATATCTTCGGGAACAACAGAACCCTCTTCGACCTGTTTTAATAAACGACGGGCTTCTTCTTCGGTGACCGGAATCGGTTTATTTTTTGCACCCAAAAACATAACAACCAACGGCATCAATTTAATCAAAGAAAACGTCTCGTTGTTCAAGACCATTTGAACGACAATATATCCCGGGAAAAATTTCCGTTCAGAAATAACACGTTTTCCACCCTTGATTTCCGCAACCTCACGCGTGGGGACCAAAATTTCACCAAAATACGCATTCAGGCGACGTTTATCAATTTGTTCACGCAATTGACGGGCAACCTTGTCTTCGGCGCCGGTATGAACATTTACAACAAACCACTGCATTTTTTCTTCCATTTTGCGTACCCCTTTGGTGTTTTAAATTTAGAAAATCCAATTTACCAGTGCATTTAAAATACTGTCAACGACAAAGAAAAACAACGCCGCCAACCCAGAAAAAACCAAAATCATTATGGTTGAACGAATAACAGTATCACGCGACGGCCATACAATTTTGAACCATTCTGCGCGAACAGATTTTATATAATCAAATATTTTTTTCATCAGTTGCCACTTGTTTTTTTGTCCAGACACATACCAATTATATCACCAGGTTTCCACGAGCCGATTTAATGGCAGGGGCTGAAGGAATCGAACCCTCATCCGCGGTTTTGGAGACCGATATTCTACCGTTGAACTAAGCCCCTGGATACAACCTGTTGCGCACGATATAATCGATATTCTTGCCAAAGTTAGCACAACATTGGCAAAAATCAAGCGAAAATATTATAAAGATTTAATTATTTTAACGCAAGCAAAATCTTTAATACAGCGCCCAGTTTTCAGAGTGCAGTTTTCAGATAATGATTGTATATTTTTTTCTTGCCTATATATAAATATTTTTTCTACAATCATTTAATAAAAGGGGGAGAAAAACCTGTGCCAGAACGCATAGAACCGCCAGTTTTGATATCTAAACTTATGACGTTGGTTATGGCAACGGCGTTGGTCGTGCTGGGGGTTTTGGTTTGGACATTGGATGAAATGTTCCCATTAAATCGACCCCAGGTGTTTTTCTTGACATCGCAAAATGTTCGCGACAAAGAATTGACACTGACCGAAATGCCGACGAAAAACCTGGACGAGTATAAAAAACAATTTATTCGCGAATATGTTCGTGAACGCAATGAAATCGTCCCTGATGTGTCACAAATGCGCAAAAAATGGGCATACAGTGACGATGGTGTTGTAAAAACCCGGTCCACAGATGCGGTTTTTGGCAAATTCGTTATGACGGACATGGTGAACATTATCCGCCAAGATTTAGACGAGGCATTTGACATCAGTTGTGCGGTAGAATACCCGGCGGGGCGGTTGTCGGTGGTGGACGATGTAAATTCAAATGACACAGATACATACATTGTGACATTTACATACGTGTGTAATTACGGACCGTTGGGTGATATGGAATATCGCAAACCGTATAAATTGCGCGTAAAATTGGAATCTAATGCGAAAAACGCGATTCGATGGGCGGAACGCATGGAAAATCCACTGGGGTTCCGGGTTGCGGATTACAATGTGATTGACACGCACGGAAATATTATGGATTTGGAACAAAACGACCCGCTGAATTGGACACGCCAAGCAGACGAGTTATAAATAAAATAAAAAGGAAGGAAAACATGTTAAAGTTTTTGAAAATCAACGGAATTATTTCTTGTTTGGTTTTGATGTCTGTGGGCGTCGCAGATGCCGCGGTGCAACGCGCGTGGGAAAACCCAACGGCAAATATGGCCGCCGGCAGTACAAAGCCCGGTTATGCACAATTGGCGTGGTCAACGGGGACGGTGTTGCCGTTAAAGTTGCGCAACGGTATGGTGACAATGGTGACATTGCCAAACGGTGAACAAATTGCCGATGCCGTGGTTGGTGACCAATCGTTATATCAAATCGAGGCAACCCAGGGTGATCGCACTTTTTACATCACTCCGGTCGAGCCATCAGAATCGGATACAAATATGATTGTGACGGGACAATCGGGAAATAAATACATATTTTATTTATCCAGTCCGGGGACCGTTGACGCAAATGAAATTTCTTATTCCCAGGTTGATGTTGTGTTGGACAATGGGGCATCTGTTGCAAACGGCACCGCGAATACCGCACGTCAATCAGGTGGGATGAATTCTATATTCAAAAAAGCGGCGCCGGCATCGAGTACCGTTGGTGTTGATGGCGAAGATTACGCGTGGATAAAATCGATGAAAATTGATCCGTCTGAATTCCGTTTTGATTTGGATATTTTCGTGCCGAACCCGGATGATTATGTAATTGCGCCGGAACGCGTGTGGCGTGACAAAATATTCACATACATTGATTTTGGCGACAAAGTTATTGCCATGACTCAACGCCCGGTTGTTTCTTTATTGATTGAGGGTGGCGAATCCCCGGTTGGTTTCCGCACCGATGGTCAAGACGGCAGATTATTGATTGTCGAGGCCGTAGGCGACATGGTTTTACGTAGTGGACAACGCATTGTTTGTATCAAAAAACGCGAAAAACCGTTCTTGATTGCGGATACGGCGTCTGTTATGGCATTGGCCGAGGCAAATGTGGCACAGAGTATGATGTCCGGACAATCTTTAAACAATATTGCATATAATGCAGATATGGCGGCAATATATGGTGGCACCGCGGATTACACAGGAACACCGATGTATATGTCAAATGTGCAAAATCCGATGGCAACGGGTGTTTATATGCCGGCGGGATATGGTGATACGCAACCGGTTATGCCGGCGACGGTGTCGACATCGGGTGGTGCAACAATGATTCCATCCGCGCGCGAGACCGCCGGGTCGTATTTGCCACAATCGAATATTCCGTTGATTAAATCTAATCAATCGGGGGTTGCGGTGGAATTTGCGTCCGATAAATCACCGAAAGCGCTGGAAGAATACTGGAACGATTTGTTGGTGAAATTCAGTGGCGATGGCGGTGCCGGAATTTTGACACCATACCAAAATAAAGTGTTTTTTGCGATTGATACCGAAGGTGTCGGTGATTTGGGTTCGGGTGTATCATCGGCGGCAATGTATCGTTTGCGCATTGGACCATTGGCGGACATTGACGAGGCACAAACGTTATGTGACAAACTGATGAAATTCCAAGTGTCGGGATGTCGCGTGGTCAGAATCCAATAATTTTATCGCAACAAAAATGGACAGATAGTTATGGCAAACACAATAAAAGATAAAATCAAGGAAACGTTGGATACAACGCCCCAGGCGGTGCGTTGGTTGCTGATGATTGCGGCGTTTGTTGTGGTGCTGATGTTGTTGGTGTTGTTGATTGGTCGTCCAAACAAAAATGCCGCACCGGTTGTGGATACAGGATACGACATTACATTGACCGTGACGCCAAACAATGCGGATTTTTCAAATACGCCGGTTGGCACGAAACGCACCCAGGTTTTTCGTATAAATGCAACACATGATGCGATTGTTGACGCGGTCAGTGTGGAAAATTCTGTACCGGGTTTTTCGGCAAATACCGCCGGATGCACAAATCAACCGGTAAACAAAGACATACCATGTTCTGTGGATGTGACATATACCCCGGGCATGGCGGACGCGACGGGCAATGTCACATTATTGATAGAATGGCATGATAAAAACGATACCCGCGATACAAATTTACAAACATCTAAAATCGTTATCCCGGTCAGTGCGGTTGGCGCTGCAAAAAAAACAGAGGTCAAACCGGAACCTGTGCCGGAACCGGAACCCGTGCCGGTTGACGATGATATTGTTGCGGATAACACTGATGACGATTTTTCGGATTATGATGATTTTGATAATCCCGAACCAATTATTGGTGGTGAAAAAAATATTTTTGCGGATAATGTGCCCGCACCAACGCCGGCCCCACGGCGACGCGCACCGGAAAAATGTTCTGATTTTGCGATGCCTGGATATGATACATCGGGGGTGCAAATTGGTTGGATTAAACCAAAATCGGGTCGGTATGAATTTCACCCGTTTTCGGACACCGAATGCAATAACCCAACCGGTATTTATAATCCGGACACCGGTATCATAACCAGTATTGATGGTCGTGGACGTAAAATTGGGACGGATGCAGATCATCGCACAACATCGGCAAATGTGGTGCCAAGTTTGCGTTCGAAATCGACGGGTGTTGCGGCGCGTCCGGCGGCGTCTGATGGATATGTACCAAAAGGGATGAATAACTTGAAAAAAACAATGAAACCCGAAGACGGTGGTGGTATGAATTTTGTAGCGAACACGGTAAATGCAGATGCGTTAAAGGGTTCTGCCAAGGAAGCAGAATCTGTGTATTCTAGTATGCCGTACGACCGGACATTTATATTGCGTCAATTCAAGCCAATCCCGGCAACAATAGTATCCGAGGTTCGTGCTGACCCATCCGTATATGATTGTAAAAATGACGGAAAATGCGAGGGCGGCAGTGGTATTCCCGTTCGTGCAACCGTGGACAGAAATGTTTATTCCGATAATGGTCGCACGGTCATTATTCCAACCGGAACATTATTGTTGGGATATTTGCGCGGAAATTTACCGGGGCCATATAAATCCATTGGGCGCATGGAGATTAAATGGTATCAATTTATTCGTCCAGATGGCGTAGAGTTCAATTTCAAAAACGAGGATCAAGACCCTTATTCTGCGGATTCCCAGGGTCGTGTCGGTGTCCCGGGGTATGGCAGTACCGATTATATTGAACAAATGGTTATGCCTTTGTTGACGGCGGTGATTCCGGCGGCGGTGAATATGATTGCACCAATCGCCGATACATTTGTAAATCAAATTGATTTGGATAATAACACGGTTGTGCAATCGGGAACGGTGCGGTCGTCCGAATTGGCCAAGAACGAGGTTATTTCCGCATGGAACAAAGTTGCACAAAAATTGATGGTTGATGCATTGGATAATACCGTTCCACCATTTTCAATTGCCGCCGGCACTCGCATTACCGTTTATTCACCGGTTGATTTGATTGCGACATGTGGCGATGATAACGGTCCGAACGCGGGTAAGAAATGCGCCTTTGCAAAATATAGTGAAGAAAAGCGTCGCGAATGGAGAGAGGTCAAAAACAGGATGACGGTCGATAAAAATGACCCTTCGTGGGTTGGCCAGGTTCGTGCGTTTAATTTGGATCAATATTGCATTCAAGATACAAAAGGAGTGTGGACCGTCGATTCAAACAAAGCGTTGGAAATTTCAAATGCTGGGTATGATTACAGAACCGTTTTGGCGTATTGTCAGGCGCAAAATTACCAGGCAATAAACCAGGCAAAATACGAGGCGTATTATGACAATAAAGTCAACAATGGTATCCAGGGTGTTGACAGTGACGGCAAGGCAATCACTTTGACCCAGGGAACCAAAGAATACAACGAACAGGTTTTGGGATTAAAATATGATGATAATAACAATATCATAAATCCATTTAATCAGCCAAAATCGGCACCGGCGGCGGATACGGTTGGCACACTGTTGTGCGAAGATGGAACCGCGCCGGACGCAAATGGATGCTGTACGGGTGAAACATATACGGAAATGGGGCCTGATTCGGAATACCCGTTTGCGTGCTGTCCGGCCGGCAGTGGCGATTGTTTCCCACCGTTCGAGGTTAATTGATTTACCCCGCGTGGTGAAATGTGCGATAAAAAACACACATCAAATGATGTGTGTTTTTTTATTAAATAAATCATAAATCAAAAACAAGAACATCTGTCGATTCGAATAAAAATAGGAAAATATTGCTAAACAATATAATTCTCGATTCGAATTTCAACCGCGGGTTGTAATATTTGGCAAATGTTCCAATTTTGATTTATAAAATATAACAACACAAAAGGAGAAAAAAATGAATACTGTTAAAAATGTCAACGATAACGCCGAAAAATTTCACAATGCAGAACAGATGTGGTTTTGGTTTTTGTATTCAAAATCGGTGCAATCAAATATCACACAAAACCACCGACCCGGCACACGGCGCGTGTGCGAATTGTTAGATGTGGAAACAATGATTACAAAACTGTATTTGGCGGGGCGATTGACCGATGAACAATTGGCGGTGATGAAAAAATACGGGGATCGGCGGCGCGCACCACATCAATATATCTGGGCGGAAAATCACGATGCGTATGTGTGGCATGGTGCGATGGAGATAATTGAAAACAATGCGCGCAAAAATGGATGGATTGATTAAACAGGGGGACATAATGATTATTATTGGTTTTTCATGTAAAACGCACATGATTTTGGCACGAATATTCTGTGTGGGATTCAAACACTGTGCTGTTATTGTGCCACATAAAAATAAATTTATATTACATCAATTTGTGCGGCGCGGTAATGTTGCACATATTACAATAACAAAGCGCGGAATTTCACAACTGGGGCAACACAGATGGTGTTTTGTTTTTTTGAAATCGCCGTCGAATATGTGTTTTACCCCAAACGCGTGGACATGTGTGAATTATGTAAAATATGCGTTAGGCATAAAAAAATTTTGGATTCAAACACCGGACGCTTTATTTCGATACATAAAAAAATCTGACATATCGTCAGATTTTTTTATTTGATTTCGTCGCCTGTTGCGGCATTAAACCGTTTTTTGCCAACATGGATTATTTTGTTTTCATATGTTGGGGCGAACGGTTTCTTGATTGTGTTCGTGCGCCAATATATCGCACCATCAGATGTGCG
Source organism: Alphaproteobacteria bacterium UBA3635 (assembly GCA_002373935.1). GTDB lineage: Bacteria > Pseudomonadota > Alphaproteobacteria > Rs-D84 > Rs-D84 > Enterousia. The sequence continues at coordinate 20,425 of DFKW01000008.1, forward strand.
CACCGCGTATAACATATCGTCCATGCCCATCACATACGCAACATTTTGCAATACAATAAATGGAAAACGCGTTCCAATTGATGTGCACCATTTTTTGGTGCCACCGGTCGCGTTTATTTTACAAAATGCGTCACCCATACCGCCGGCGTAAACATACCCGCCATCAATTACCAATGGCGCAACGATATCAACCGTTGTCGCACCACCCATCATATTGTTTTGGGCAAACACATCCGTCATCCAAACCAAATCACGTTTTTTTGGTGCAATTTTAACAACATTACCGGTATTTAATCCGGCATATACATAACCACCGTTGCACAACGGCTTTGTTTCAATATCAACCGAATTTGGGGACGGAAAACCAACAAAAATTTTACGCCCCGCATCATCGCGAATTGTATTGGTCGAATCGATTGTATATTCGCAATCAACCGTCGCACGTACAGGTATCGCATCCGGCAAATTTTCAACCGATGTATTTAATACCGTAATGGATGATGTATTAAATATTTCGGTACGAACCCCGGGCAAAATCGGGTCATGTTTATCGCATGCCGATACAAGTACCAAACACAAAATTATAAATGCATATTTACGCATAAATCCCCCCAAAAATGTTTATCGTAATGTTTGCACAACACCGGAAATTTCCGCCGGGCAATCCGGGTCAGATGACAATTTATCCAACCATTTATTCGCAGATTCCGCATCACCCGATGCCAAATATTTCTGTGCAATCGTCAACATAGCGGTATAATAAAATGGCGAAGATTTTGTATCTAAATCCGACAGATATTTTTCAACATCACGCGCCGACATTTTATCCCCTCGCGCCGCCACAACATGCAAACGCGCCAAATCACGGAAATCACGCGTTGACCCATGTTCTGCCAAATATTCCAATTTTGTAATGTCATGGTTTTTATCCAACGCGTATGATTGGAATAATGCCAAATCCGCATTTGCGCCACCGGCATCTTTGCCCAATTTTTCCAATGCATTGACATCGGTCGCATCCAATGCGTTTTCATACGCCACCGCCGTTGCCATACGTTTTGCATGATATGCACGCACACCAATTTGATACCCCGCCACAATAATCAGCAACGCAATCGCACCGCCAATCATTTGACGCGCATATTTTTTGAAAAATGCGATTGTTTTATCGTTATTAACATCCTCCCACACCTCGCGATACAGGGCATCCTGGGCATAATCTTCGCGTGTTTTTTTCGGCGCGGCCGGTTTCAAATTTTGTTTGCGTGATAAAATATTTGACATTTTTATTCCCCTATGTATGTCTTGATAATTTATAATTTATGATATACTATAAAAGTTATGAAAAAGCAAATCAAGAATACTTTGCCGACCGTAAATAATACCGGTATCGTCGCCGCCCGTGGGGTCAGTGATGAATCGGGTTTGGCCCAATATATTCAAAACATTCAAAAATATCCTATTTTGTCCGCCGAACAAGAATATGAATACGCGTCGCGTTGGACACAAAATCACGATGCGGCGGCGGCGGAAAAATTGGTGGCGTCGCACTTGCGCCTGGTTGTGTCGGTGGCGTATGATTTCAAAAACTATGGCGTGCCGGTGGCGGATTTAATTGCGTCGGGCAATATGGGTTTGATGCAGGCGTTACAAAAATTTGACCCGGAACGCGGTTTTCGGTTTTCGACATATGCAATGTTTTGGATCAAGGCGGAAATTTATGAAACTATTTTGAATAACTGGTCTATTGTGAAAATCGGAACATCGGCAAATCAAAAACGCGTGTTCTTTAATTTATCACGGGCAAAACGCGCGTTGGGCATTATGGACAACAATTTGAATTCGGACCAAACAAAACAAATTGCGGATTTTTTGAATGTGTCTGAAACGGATGTATCACGTATGGCGACACGTGTTGGTGCGCGCGATGTATCATTAAATTCGCCGGCACACAACGACCCGGACGCACACGATATTTTATCAAATTTGTCTGATGATAAAATCGGTATCGAGGATAGTATCGAACAATTAGAATTCAAAAAACGCGGATATGAATTATTGCGCAAACATCTGGCGGCGCTGCCGGAACGCGACCGCGAAATTTTACGTGCACGTCGGTTGAGTGAACCGGCCCAGACATTGGAATCTTTGTCACAAAAATACGGCATATCGCGTGAACGCGTGCGCCAAATCGAAGAACGCGCGTATCAAAAATTACGTGATGCAATTTTGCAAGATAACGATGGGGGAATTGCATGAAAAAATATTTGTTGTGCGGATTGATGTTTGTATGTGCATTTGTGGAATCGGGCCATGCATTGCAATATAACTATGGACGCAGCGCGTTGAAATTTAACGCATCAGGGACGGCCGGTGTTATCGAACCCAAATTCCGTGATACTTTATTTTTAGGCGACTTTGATTTACGCGCGCAATATAATTATGCCGTGGCACGCGGTCAAACACTTGGTTTGGTATACAGTTGGGATGAAGAAGCATTGGCCGGACACGACATATCTCATGATGCGTTCGCGTTATATGAAAATCAAGATTTTGGTCGTATCGAGGTTGGACTGACCGATTCTGCGGCACGCAAATTGAGTGTTGGCATTCCGGATGTTGGTGGATTGCGCGTGAACAGTAAACCGTTGTTTTACAAACGCATATCGCCACATGGAATTGTTATACCAAACATGTCGGTTTCATCAGGTGACGGCACACCGCGTATAAATTTGGTGACAACACCAACAAACATCGGACAATATGGCGTATCTGTTGCGGCGTTTGGCGACGATTACGATTATGCGGTTGACGGTGGTGTTAAATTCAGATTTCCAAATGGGAAATTAAAATCTGCACTGTCATTGGGCGCATCATTTATGGAAAAACCCGACGGATACAGTCCTGCATCGTATTTACCGGATGTGTCGGCCGATTGGCGGGCACAGGGTTCTATCGGTTTTAATGTGCAATATAACAGTTGGATTTTCGGCACATCCGCCGTTGCAATCTATGACAAAAGCCCCGTCGGCACACCATCGGACGGTATCTCGGCGGGCGCCGGCGTCAGTTATGATATTTTGAATTATTCTGTGTCGTTATCGTATATGTATTCACATACCGGCATTTGGCATCGTGATTTGCCACATTTTTATGACCACACGGGAATTGCGTCGTTCCGATATAAATACAGCGAGAATATGGAATTATGGATGTCGCTGGGGCTGACGGATGAAACACCGTTTTTGGCCACCGCATTACGCGTGCATTTTTAATCAAACGGGCGCCGCCCGTTTTTTTTAATATCACACCTGTTTAATACTCGCGGGACCAGAATAAATTTGGAAAACATTTCCGTTGAAAATTTACGTAATCTGTCGCCGGATGCGATGCAACATATTTGGCACGCGCAGTATTGAAAAATTTTGAATTAAATCCGTATGCCCACGACATACGCGTCCGGTCCGCATCCCACAGGCACGCCGACACATAATCCGGCGCAATCGTTCCCGTTGTATGATTTTCAATCGCATAAATTATATTTGATTGCGCGTGTGCATCCAAAATATTTGTAAATTGCAACATAATTTTTTCTGCGTATGGCACCGCACGTTTTCCGTGTTCGGTATCAAATCCATCATTTGTCCGCGCCATATCGTGAAATGCACCGGCAAACACAACTGGCAACGGATTTTTATTTAACGACAATGCGTAATCTATGCCGCGAAACACAACACTGGTTGTATGTTTATCTAACGCATGACACCCGTTGGGATTTTGGGTTGCATATTTTTCAACATGTGGCAAAACATTTTGGATATAAAAATTGAAATATTTTTTTATCGTATCTGGATTTGGATTTTTTGTAATATCATTTGAAATCATTATATGCACCCCGTTATCAAAAACCGTTCTGGAAATATACACCCAAATTTTATGCGATGCAAACAAGAATTTACACGCATTGAAATTTATACGCAAAAATGGTATAATGTAATCAAAGGCGGTATTGATGAGATTTATATTTTGTTTTTGCTGTTTGTGTTTGATGTCGGGATGTTCACGCATTACCGACATCACCGCAAACAAAATCCCGGAAGTGGACGCCACCGGCGACCCGGTATATGATGACCAGGCCGAGGCCAAATTATTATTACCGTGGACTTGGTTCTTGTAGACAAAAAAGCGGCGAATATTTCGCCGTTTTTTTTTAATTCTTGGTTGCGTTTTTCCGCACCCATGCATAGTTGCGGAAAAATTCCAATCCAACACCCGCCGGGTATCCCATAACGCGCGCACCGGCCGGCACATTTTTGAACACACCGGATTTTGCGCCAACCTCGACATCGTCGCCGATGTGGATTCCGTTGGCAACGCCGACCTGGCCACCAAGCAATACGCGGTCACCAATAACCGTGCCCCCCGCCAGGCCCACGCCCGATGCCAAAAAGCATTCGCGCCCCACAACGACACCATGTGCAATTTGGCACAGGTTATCTATCTTGGTTCCCTCACCCACGATTGTGTCCGTCATCGCACCACGGTCAATGCAAGAATTTGCGCCAACCGACACGCGGTCACCCAACACCACACGACCAACATGCGGGATGAATATGTTATGCCCCGATTGGCGGGTATAACCGAAACCGTCTTTACCAATAACCGCATTCGCGTTTATTACGCAATCTGCACCGATTGTGGCATTTTCAATGTGCGCGCCACTATGTACAACTGTGCCACGTCCCAATGTGACATTACGACCAATATATGCACCGGGATAAATTTTCACATCTGGTTCGATTACTGCGCCACGTTCGATTGTTGCAAATTGCCCAACATAATTTGTTTTGCGTGAACGAAAGAACACACCGCGTTCAACACGGGCATCGGCACTGACCCCGAAACGTGGTTTTTCACGATAAATCTCGCCCAAGATTTTTACAATATTTCCACGCGGAGAATCCGTCACCAACAAAGTCGCACCCGCCGGCGCGTCATTGATTTGTGCCGGTTGCAGCAATATAACCGTCGCACGCGTTTTACGCAAAACATCAATAGGCAAAATTTTGAATGCGGCACTGTTTTGTTCGGTGGAATAAAAAGCCAATTCACCCGCACGCGCATCGGCGATTGGTGCGACACCACGCACAACGGCATTTTTATCACCACGCAATTCCAATCCAAATTTTGCCGCCAATTCACCCGCAGTTATTTTTATTCCACGCGGTCCAAACAACTTTTTTATTACATTTAACATTTTTGATTCCTTTTTATTTTGCGTTATGTTTCAACCACATCATTTGTCCAATACCAAATATATTCGACACCGTCCAATACAGAACCAGGCCGGACGGCATCCACGCAAACATTATCGTGAACAATATCGGCATCCACTTCATAACCTGGGCGGTTTGAGCAGCGAACTCGTTTTGATTTTTCGTGTCACCTTTATTTTGTTGCAGGTATTGTTGCAACCACATTGTTGCACCCATCAAAATCGGCAAAATGAAATAAGGGTCCATCGTCGCCAAATCGTGTATCCATAAAAAGTTCGCATTACGCATTTGCACCGAAATCAATAACGCTTTATACAAAGCAAAGAAAATTGGAATTTGAATCAACATCGGCAAACACCCAGACATAGGTGATGTTTTATGCGTTTGATACACACGCATCATTTCCATTTGTATACGGGCACGGTCGTTCGCATATAATTTTTGTATGCGTTGTAATTCAGGTTGCATTTTCTGCATCGCAATCATCGAAGTATATGATTTGCGTGTCAGTGGCCACATCAAAACACGAATTATAATTGTGAATATTATAATTGCCAAACCATAATTCATCACAAATTTATGAATCATATTTATTGTCCACAACATCGGCCGCGCCAAGAACCAAAACCAACCATAATCTATTGTTTCACCAATACCATTTATGGTTGCATCAATCGTGCGCAAAACATTTGCATCACGTGGTCCGGCAAAAACATTTGTTGTAATCGTTTCGGTTTTTCCCGCCGCAACATTTATCGGTGCCGCCACAGCCCCGTTTTCGTATAATTCACCCTGGCGTTTCATGCGCATAGTTTGATCAGGCGCATCGGTTTGCACTATTGTTTCCCAATACTGGTCGGCAAAACCAACAAAACCATTTGTTGTTGTATACGCATAAGATTTTTTATCCAAATCGCGCCAACTGTTATTTTCAATATCATTGTTCACATACGCCACCGCACCGGTATAAACACCGGCCGACGAAGACGCATCGGCACGACGCAACACGCGCGCATATGGCGATACAGAAAAATCATGTTTCGTATTATTTTTAATCGTATCCGATACGCGAATTAAATATCCATCAACCGTGATTTCGCGTGAAAATTCCACACCGTCGCCATTGCGCCAAACCATTTTATCCCCAGATTTTTGCCATTTAGTTGTGGCAATCGGCGCGGTTGTGCCATTTGGTGTCAGACCAATTTCCACAAACCCATCATCCGCCAACATGCGCACCGGCGTTGCATCAGACGGTGTTTGTGCAAAATTTTTCAAATCTATGTTCGATATGCGCAGGCCACGCACATCCGCCGCAATCGCATCAGATGAAATTTCATACACCGGAACATTGGACACATCCGCCAAAACCGACGCATCCGCCACCGGCGCGGCTTTATTTTCATTTTGTGCGGGCGACATAAACAACCCCACAATCCACCACGCAACCAAAAACAAAAATGTCCACCACAAAAAATTAGAAAAACGCGAACGTGGCGCACCGCGATTTTGTGCCGCATTCCATGCCGCAAACCCAGAATTATTATTCAAATATTCAACCATTATTTTTTCCTTTATTTTTTACGAAAAGTCATATTGATTATATACAACGCGACACCAATTACAATAAACATATCGGCGACATTAAATGCCGGCCAATGAATATCACCAATATGCCAATCGATAAAGTCAATCACCGCGCCAAAACGCACACGGTCAATTAAATTCCCAATCGCCCCACCAATGACGAAACACAACGGCAAACGTTCGTTTTTTCCGGCGCGCCAAAAAGTATAATAAATCAACATCGCACAAATTACACCGGTCACACCAACAATAACCCACGGCGCATTATTACCCAACGCACGAAACAAAGAAAACGATGTTCCCGGATTCCAAGTGAATACAATATTAAACCAATCAAAAACATGCGCCATTAAATACGGATAACCGACAATACCCCATGCATTGCCCGCCAATGGCACGGTTCCGGTTATTAAATACAACAATAAAGATTTAACAATTTGGTCCAATAATATGACACCAAAAATTATGGATAAATATTTAATTGCAACCTTCATATTTTCGCCTTTATATCAACGCAGAAAATATAGCAATATCACACAACAAAAGCAAACATAAAAAACATCCGTTGCCGGATGTTTTTTTCAGAGTGCAGAGTGCAAAGTTCAAAGTTCAATAAATGTGTCGGCGCAGCCGACGGCATTCCCCTCCCTGGGGAGGGGCCCCGGCGCCACGCCGGGATTCAGGGTGGGGATTACTGCATCACATACCAAATAATCCTTTGCGAAATGTGTTCTGGTCTTTGACTGCATCGGCACAAAAGCCCGAACAATTAAAAGAACAATCTATCAATTTGCCATAACTTCCATAAAATTTCGCCATCAATTCTGATGCAACGGTATCCGTTCCATCAACATTTACGCCCGACACTATACACCAACATGACACGCCGGTACCTGTTTCTAATGTATTCCATGCCGTACCTGTCCCTGGGGTCGCACTTGCGGCGGTACATCTGGTTGTGCCGCGGACCGTGCCAGCACTGACGCCCGTCGTTGCATTTGCGGTCCATGTCACGGTCCAAGAATCACCAGGCACACCAGCATCGTTTTCAACAATCGGACCGGGTGTGAAAGTGCCAGTCCCGGCATTGCCATAGAACTGCCCACCAACCGTGTCATACATTCCAATTACCCCAGTTGTATTATTCGCCACCGGAACAAAGTTACGAACCAATGTGCCGTTTTCCCATATTTTGAAAGAATACAATTTACCTGTTGATTTGTTTGTCCAGTCAGCCGCCGACATACCCCACGCAATAGAAAATATAGGTGCGGTGTATTCCGGTATAGTAAACGCATTTGGAACATAAGTGCTGCGCCCTAACACCGTTCCATTATCGGCATTTTTTACCCACTTATTGCCACTTTCTATATGGTATATATAGTTTGTATTTGTATCCATGTTTTCCACAGACAAACGACCACCGGCATAAATTTCTGATCCACTGGCATACATATCCAGTACATTGCGTCCCGTCACACCAAAGGACGCACTTGATGTTGGTGAACGCGTCCAAAAAAAATCACCCACGCCTTTTGCGACAAATTCCACCGCATGATTACTGGATAAATACACCCCCGTATCAATATATTGTGTGCCTGTGCTCTCGATGTATTCCAATTGTGTATAACCACGGTAAAATCCTCGACTGGCGCCATTGACATTGTTTGCGATGATTGGTGCGACGAAATCACGGAACGGGTCGGTGATTTGGTACCAGTGCGGCTTGCCGGATTCGTCCTCGACCAATAAACACTGTTTATACGCGGGGCAGGTTTCATCCGCAGGGCGGGTTTGTTTGCCCGATTGCAAGGTCGCAATGCTGGCGGCCTGGGTTATCGTGTTTGATACCACAGTATTCACCGTCGCGACCGCCGCCGCCAACCGTGAGTTCAAATCACTAAACTGCGATTCCACATACTTTGTGGTTGCCACGCGGATATTCTGTT
>DFKW01000013.1:0-34265 GCA_002373935.1 Alphaproteobacteria bacterium UBA3635
TCGTTCAGTATGGAAAGGTCCTTATATTCATCCGTCGTTGTTGAAAAAAGTTGCGGCGGCAAATGAAAAAAACGACCATAAACCGATTAAAACATGGTCCCGTGGTAGCACAATCGTGCCACCAATGGTTGGTTTAACATTTGAAGTTCACAATGGTAATAAATTTATCCCTGTGTCTGTGGTCGAAGATATGATTGGGCACAAATTGGGTGAATTTGCACCAACGCGTACTTTCAAAGGTCATGCGGCAAATAAAAAAGCAGCAGCCAAATAATTCTGATAAAGGGTAAAAGTTATGACAAGATATGGAATCAAAGATAATCAGGTGCGTGCATTTAATAAAATGATTCGCGTCAGCCATCAGAAACTGAATTTGGTTTGCGACATGGTTCGTGGTTTGCCGGTGGACCGTGCGGTGGACGTTTTGAAATTTTCGAAAAAACGTGTTTCTGATGAAGTTTTGAAAACTTTGTTGTCTGCAATCGCAAACGCAGAACACAATAAAAATTTGCCAGTGGATACTTTGTTCGTCAAAGAAATTTGGTGTGGCAAAGCACTGACGATGAAGCGCATTATGCCGGGCCCACGTGGTAGTGCACGGCCGATTTTGAAACCTTTTTCCAATTTGACAATCGTTTTGGAATCGGGTAATGCGCCGGTAAAAAAAGAACCAAGGGCTAAAAAGTCCAAATAAGGAAAAAAAACGGTGGTATGGGGGCAACCCTTGAATAAAACCGGAAACGGTTTCAAGAACACCGAAAAAAACGTAAGGAAAATAAAAAATGGGACAGAAAGTATCACCAATTTCATTACGCGAATTTATCAACAAAGTCACTGACTCGCGTTGGATTGCCGGCAAAAAAGATTATGCAAATCTGTTGGCCGAAGATATCAAAATTCGCAAATTTATTGAAAAGAAATTGAAAAAAGCAGGATTGGCAAAAGTTGTTATTGAACGTTTTGCTAAAAAAGTGGTTGTGACGGTTCACACATCACGTCCTGGGATGATTATCGGTAAAAATGGTGCCGATATCGAAGCGTTGCGCAACGATATTAAAAAATTGGTTAAAAATGACCAAGTCGTTGTCAACATCTATGAAGTGCGTCGTCCGGATTTGAACGCGCAATTGGTTGCACAAAACATTGCACAACAAATCGAAGGCCGTGTGTCTTTTAAACGCGCAATGAAGAAAGCGGTCCAAAATGCACAGAAAGTTGGTGCGTTGGGTATCAAAGTTATGTGCTCGGGTCGTTTGAACGGTGCCGAAATTGCACGCAGCGAACAAATCCGCGAAGGTCGTATTCCATTGCATACCCTGCGTGCGGATGTTGATTATGCATCTATCCAGGCGAAAACAACATACGGTGTTATCGGGGTCAAGGTTTGGATTTATACCGGGGACGTCGTGAATAAAGAAAAGTTGGCTTCTGAAATGGCACGCCCAACAGAATATGCCGGCACAAGCGAAAGAAAAAGCAAATAAAATCGTAGAAAATAAGGATTTTAATCATGTTAATGCCAAATAAAACAAAATTTCGCAAACTGCAAAAAGGTCGTATTCACGGTGTCGCCAAGGGCGGTAGTGAATTGGCTTTTGGTTCGTTTGGTCTGAAAGCAATGAGCCCTGAACGTGTGACTGCACGTCAGATTGAGGCCGCGCGTCGCGCAATTACCCGTCATATGAAACGTCAGGGTAAATTGTGGATTCGTATTTTCCCGGATGTTCCGGTCACAACAAAACCGGCCCAGGTTCGTATGGGTAAGGGTAAAGGTGCCGTGGAATACTGGGTTTGCCGTGTTAAACCGGGTCGCATCATGTTCGAATTAGATGGTGTAAAACCAGAAATCGCATTCGAGGCATTTGCGTTGGCGGCGGCAAAATTGCCGGTCAGAACAAAAATCGTTGAACGTAAAATCAACTAATTAAAAGGTGAGAAAAATGGCAGAAAAAAGCACAAAAAAGGAATCTTTGACGATTGAGGCCTTGGAAAGCGAATTGGTTGATTTGAAAAAAGAACAAATGAATCAACGGTTCCAATTGGCCGCGGGTCAATTGCCAAAAACACATGTTTTGCGTAAAACACGTCGGAAAATCGCACGTGTTAAAACAAAACTGAATGCATCAAAAAAATAAAATAATTGTTGATTTTGGTTGTTTTTTCTAAAATTTAGTATATTATAACCAAGATTGACAAAAGAAAAATAGAGGAATAACGGTTATGCCAAAACGTATACTGCAAGGAACAGTTAAAAGTACAGCGAACGATAAAACGGTTGTGGTCGAAGTTGAACGCCGTTTCCGTCACCCGTTGTATGGTAAATTTGTGAAGCAGAACAAAAAATACAAGGCACATGACGAGGCCAATGAATACAAGGTTGGTGATGTTGTTGCAATCGAAGAACATCGTCCAATTTCCAAGACAAAATCTTGGATTGTAAAAGGGCGCGTCGGTGTGTCCAAAGATGATTCTGTGGATGTGGCGGACTAATTCAATATTGGTTTGTCATAAAAAGGGTTGGGTTCTTTGAGGTCGTGCGCGACAGTCGGGACCCGTTAACAAAGCCGTGGGGGATTGCCCCATGTGCAGGAAAAGGGTAAAAAATGATACAAAATGAAACAGTTATGACGGTTGCAGATAACTCTGGTGCGCGTAAAGCTATGTGCATCAAGGTTTTGGGCGGTTCACATCGTCGTTATGCAACAGTTGGCGATAAAATCGTTGTCGCCATCAAAGAGGCAATTCCACGTGGAAAAGTTCAAAAGGGAACGGTTCAACGCGCAATTATCGTGCGTACAAAATTCCCGGTTAAACGTCCCGATGGTTCTATCATCCGTTTTGATGATAATGCGGTTGTTTTAATCAATAAAAACAACTTTGAACCAATTGGAACACGTATCTTTGGACCAATCGCACGTGAAGTTCGTCGTAAATATGATGTGCAAAAAATCGTGTCTTTGGCACCGGAAGTTATTTAATAGATTCAAAGGACGGTAAAAAATGAAAATTAAAAAAGGCGACGAAGTCGTAGTTATTTCAGGAAAATACAAAGGCGTCAAAGGCAAAGTGTTAGAGGCGCGTCCATCAGAATCGCGTGTTGTTGTCGAGGGTGTCAATCGTCATAAATGGCACATCAAACCAACACAGGACCAAGCAGGTCATATCATCGACCGCGAGGCACCAATTCATGTTTCCAATGTTGCGTTGGTTGACCCAAAAACTAAAAAAGCAACCCGCGTTGGATACGTTGTAAAGGGTGATAAAAAAGTTCGTGTTTCCAAAAAATCTGGAACAGAATTATAAAAATAATTGTTTCCGCTGTTACGGAAACCAAGACAAGGGATAAAAAAATGCAAAGCAGATTGCGTGATATTTATGAAAAACAGGTTGTGCCAGAATTGGTTAAAGAATTCGGGTACACAAATGCTTTGGCGGTACCAAAATTGACGAAAATCGTTTTGAATATGGGTGTCGGCGAAGCGGTCAGCGACAAGAAAAAATTGGATGCGGCGGTTGTCGATTTGACGGCGATTGCGGCACAAAAACCCGTGGTGACGGTTGCAAAAAAATCCATCGCAACATACCGTCTGCGCGAAGGTCAACCCATTGGAACCAAGGTGACATTACGTGGTAAACGTATGTATGATTTCTTGGATAAATTGATTACGGTTGCGTTGCCGCGCGTCAAAGATTTTCGTGGTTTATCAAAATCCAAATTTGACGGTCGTGGAAATTATGCGTTCGGTATCAAAGAACATTTGATTTTCCCGGAAATTTCTGTGGATAAAATTGATTCTATTCGCGGGATGGATATTGTTATTGCAACAACCGCAAAAACAGATGACGAAGCGCGCGCATTGCTGACGAAAATCGGCCTGCCGTTGGTTTTGAAATAAAGCAGTAAGGACAAAAGATGGCGAAATTAGCATTAATAAATAAACAACACAGACGTGAAAAATTGGTTGCAAAATATGCCAAAAAACGTGCGGCAATCAAAGAAAAAATGTCTGTAAATGCAACACCAGACGAACGTATGGATGCAATGAAAAAATTGGCAAAATTGCCACGCAATGCAAATCCAACACGTTTGCACAATCGTTGTTCGGTTACTGGCCGTGCACGCGGTTATTCGCGTATGTTCGGTCTGTGTCGCCAACAATTACGGACATTGGCATCCGAAGGTAAATTGCCAGGTGTTCGTAAATCCAGTTGGTAAAATTTTTAACACCAGTTGTGGACAATGCAACTGGGGATATGTGGAATTTTCCACAAACAAGGAGTAAAAGATGTCATTATCACACCCAATCGGAGATATGCTGACCCGTATTCGTAATGGTCAAGCGGCCGGTAAAGAATTTATAAGTGTCCCAAACAGCAAATTGCGTGTTGCGGTTTTGACTGTATTAAAGGACGAAGGTTTCATCACTGATTTTCGCGAAGAAAAAATCGACGAACATCGTTCAAATTTGGTTGTCGAATTGAAATACAATGGTGGCGTTGGCGCAATCCAGGAAATTTCTGTTGTGTCCAGACCGGGTCGTCGTGTGTATTCAAGTTGTGCAAAAATGCCCAAGGTTTTGAACGGGTTGGGTGTCGCAATTGTTTCGACCCCGCATGGCGTTATGACAGATCACAAGGCACGCTTGATGAACGTTGGTGGCGAAGTTTTGTGCAAGGTTATATAATATTATAAATATAAGGATGAAAAAATGTCTAGGGCAGGAAAATATCCAGTGAAATTGCAAGACGGTGTATCTGCGGAAATCAAAGATGGTGCCGTGATTGTCAAAGGACCAAAGGGTGAATTGAAGGTTGTTTTGGACACAAAAAACGCCCATTTGGTTGATGTCGAGGTTAAAGATGGCGCCGTTGTTGTGACACCAAAAGATGCAGAAGATAAAACATCTCGTGCAATGTGGGGAACAATGACACGTAATATCAAATCTGCGGTGATGGGCGTGACAAACGGCTTTTCCAAAGAAATGTATATGAACGGTGTTGGTTATAAAGCATCGGTTGCGGGTAATAAATTGACATTGGTTGTCGGTTTTTCGCATGATGTCGTTATGGAAATCCCGGCGGGACTCTCTGTAAAAATGGGTGAAAAACCAACAGAATTTATTATCAGCGGGATTGATAAATGCGCGTTGGGTTTGTTCGCGGACAAAATCCATAAAATCCGCAAAGCAGATCCTTACAAGGGCAAAGGCATCTTTTACAAAGGTGAAAATATCCGCCGCAAAGAAGGTAAAAAGAAATAATGTTAGGTAATTTCCGCTGTTACGGGAATTGAAAAAAAAGGAAACAAAATGTTAAAACATTTGAATTCAGAAGAAAGACGCACATTGGCAAATCGCAGTGCGTTGAAAAGAAAAAATCCTGGTAAAATCCGTCTGTCGGTTTTTCGTTCGGGACGTCATATTGAAATCCAGGCGATTGATGATACACGTGGTCATACATTGTGTGCCGCATCCAGCAAAGAAAAAGGTTTCAAAGGTAAAGGTTGGAACATTGCAGGCGCCGAAATTGTCGGCAAGGTATTTGCAGAACGTGCATTAAAGGCCGGTATCGCAGACAATTGTTATTTCGATCGTGGCGGTTTTCGTTATCATGGTCGCGTAAAAGCACTGTGTGAAGCAATTCGCGCAGGTGGTGTAAGAATTTAATTAAACGGAGATTACAATGGCACGTTTTGATGATAAAAAATTGCAAACGGATAACTTGGTAGATAAATTAGTTTCTATCAATCGTGTTTCCAAAACAGTAAAAGGCGGTCGCAATATGTCTTTTTCGGCACTGGTTGTCGTTGGAGATAAAGCGGGTCGTGTTGGGTTTGGTAAAGGTAAAGCGTTGGAAGTGCAATCGGCAGTTCAAAAAGCAACCAAGGCGGCAAAAGCAAAAATGGTGCGCGTCCCATTGAAAGAAGGTCGCACATTGCACCACGATGTCGAGGCAAAATACGGTGCGTCTAAATTGGTTGTGCGCAGTGCGGTTCCCGGTACCGGTATTATCGCAGGTGGTGCGTTGCGTGCGGTGTTTGAATGTTTGGGTGTGCAAGATGTTGTCGTAAAATCCCAGGGTTCTAACAATCCGAACAACATGATTCGTGCGGCGTTTTTGGCATTTGCAAAAATGAATTCTCCGAAAACGGTGGCGGCGCGTCGTGGAAAAACCGTTGCGGAAATTATCGCAGGTCGTGACGGCAAAAAATTAGAAGCCGTCGCAGAAGAAGCAAAATAATGCGTAACAGATGGAGATAGATATGGCCAAGATAACTGTAAGACAAGTAAAAAGCATTATCGGTCGTCCGGAATATCAACGCAAAATTGTGTTGGCATTGGGATTGGGACGCATTGGTAAAACAAAAGAATTAAACGATAGCGAAAGCATTCGTGGTATGGTCGAACGCGTTTCTCATTTGGTGGAAATCGTCGAAAAATAATTAAATTAAACCGAGTACGTAATACTTGTATTATGTGCGATGTGGACTATATCAATAGTCATAGGAAAAAGGACAGAAAAATGAAATTAAATGCTTTGATGGATAATTTTGGTGCACGTAAAGACGTTAAACGCGTTGGTCGTGGTTTGGCATCGGGTTATGGTAAAACCGCCGGTCGTGGAACCAAGGGTCAAAAAGCCCGCGCGGGTTCTCGCAAACAGGCAACGTTCCAAGGTGGTCAAATGCCAATCTTGCGTCGTTTCCCAAAATTTGGTTTTACAAATCCTTTTGCAAAACATTTTGTCACGGTTAATTTGGGTGATATTGAAAAATTCATCAAATCTGGCAAAATTGATGCAAAACAACCAATCACAATGGATTCTTTGTTGGCGGCAAAAATTATCAACCGCAGATTGGATGGTTTGAAAATTTTGGCCAAAGGCGAAATCAAAACAGCGGTGACTATTGTTGCGGACAAATGGTCCAAAACCGCCGAAGCCGCAATTGTAAAAGCCGGGGGAAAAATTTCCAACAAATAATAATTTAATTTATGCCCCGGGAATTTTTCCATGGGGCATGAATAATATTTGGAAAGTAAAGCGATGAGAGCAATAAAAAACTTTTTCAAAAATTTAACTGATTTACAAAAACGGATTTTATTTACGGCGGCCGCTTTGGTGGTCTATCGTATTGGTTCGTTTATTCCGTTGCCGGGCGTGAACGCGTCGGCGGTGTTGCATTTATTCACCGGCGAAGGCAGCGGGATGTTGGGTATGTTTGATATGTTTGCGGGTGGCTCACTGTCCCGTATGTCGGTTTTGGCATTGAACATTTTCCCGTATATTTCTGCATCTATCGTTTTGCAATTATTGACCGCAACCAGTAAATCGTTGACTGATTTGCGCAAAGAAGGCGAATCGGGACGTATCAAAATCAATCAATACACCCGTTATTTGGCGGTGGTTTTGGCCGTTGTCCAAGGATGGGCGGTTGTTCGCGGTTTGGAATTGATGGCACCGGTGAACGGTGTGCCGGCGGTTGTGAATCCGGGGTGGGGTTTTGAGTTGACCGCGTTGATTGCGCTGGTTGGTGGAACGGTGTTTGTTATGTGGTTGGCCGAGCAAATTACCGCGCGTGGTGTCGGTCAGGGCGCATCACTGTTGATTTTCGCCGGTATTATTGCCGAGGTTCCGTCGGGTATTGGTAAGTTATTCTCGCTGGGCAGTGTGGGACAAATTTCCCCGACGATGATTATGTTGATAATCGCGTTCGTGGTCGGTATTGTCGCACTGATTGCGTTTTTTGAACAGGCGCAACGTCGTATTCAAATTTTGTATCCGCGCCAGGTTATGGCAAACGGTGTTATGAATACAAACGCGTCTTATTTACCGATTAAGGTCAATATGTCGGGCGTTATGGGACCGGTGTTTGCGGCGTCTATTATGATGTTGCCGGCATTTATTCAACGATTCGCACAAAGCGACAGTTTGGTTGTGCAATCTATTATTGGGTTCTTTACATATGGCGCATGGTCTTATATTGCGTTGTATACGGTGTTGATTGTGTTTTTTGCGTATTTCCAAACGGCGGTTGTGTTTAACAGTGAAGAAACTAGCAATAATTTAAGAAATGCCGGCGGCTATATTCCGGGTGTGCGTCCGGGCGAACAAACCATGACGTATTTAGATTCTGTCGTTTCGCGCACAACCGCAATTGGCGTTTGCTATTTGATTGTTGTTTGTGTGATTCCAATTATTTTGAATACTCATGCCGGTATGCCGTTGGTAATCGGTGGAACCAGTGTTTTGATTGTGGCGGGTGTCGTGTTGGATACAATGACCCAGGTGCAATCTTATTTGGTGGCAAAACAATACAGTGGTGTTGTTAAAAAGACATCAAAGCAGGGGCGTTTCCGTTAAATATAACGAAATGCATATAAAACAAAGATTTGACTTTTGCCGGATTTAGTATAATATAATTTGGGCAAAAATCGAAAAGTTTCAAAGTTTTGGGCACCCCAAAATTTTGGATTTTAATCGGACGATATCGTCCACAAATAAAAAAGGATAGTAAAAGATGGCACGTATAGCAGGTGTTAACATCCCATCAGAAAAACGCATCGAGGTTGCGTTGCAATACATCCATGGTATTGGCCCGGCAAAAGCCGCCCAGGTTTGCGCCGCGTTGAAATTAAAAGATGGTTTGCGCGCGAAAGATTTGACTGACGAAGATGTTATCAAAATTTCTAATTATATTGAACAAAATTTCAAGGTCGAAGGTGATGTCCGTCGTGAAGTTGCAATGAACATCAAACGTTTGCAAGATTTGAAAACATATCGCGGCATTCGTCATCGTAATCGTTTGCCGGTTCGCGGTCAACGCACACAAACAAACGCCAGAACCCGTAAAGGTAAACGCGTTGTGGTGGCCGGATCTGCGACCAAGGGTAAATAATTTTTCAGGTAGAGATTAACACGAGAGTTAATTGAAGACATCTAAATAAAGGTTAAAAAATGGCAATTACTAAATCAAAAAAGAAAGTTGTAAAAAAAGTATCGCATGGCATCGCACATGTCGTCGCGACAAATAACAATACACGTATCACAATTACAGACCCAACGGGTGCCGTGTTGACATGGGCAACCGCGGGTGCAAATAATTTCAAGGGTGCAAAAAAATCGACACCGTATGCCGCAACCGTTGTCGCAGATGCGGTTGGCAAAAAAGTTGCGGAAATGGGCATGAAAACCGTCGATGTTTTGATGCGTGGTATTGGCCAGGGTCGTGAATCGGCCGTGCGTGGTTTGGCAAATGCCGGTTTGATTGTTCAATCAATTACCGATACAACACGTATCCCGCACAATGGGTGCCGTCCAAAGAAAGTGCGTCGCGTGTAATGTTTTGATATGCCTTGTTCAAAACGGACAAGGCATTTATTTTTTTGGGGTGGAATTTATGAAAAAGATTTTAATTCGTATTATTTCGGGATTTATTTTGAATAAAAATCGTCGTCGTAATTTCAGGAACGCTATGACGGTTGGATTTGGCACAACACAAAATCGCGGTAAAAATAATCGTATTGTTCATATTGATAATAATGGGCGGCGGCATAATGTGCGCCGGTTGCCGGGGTGCAAGATTTCTTTTCGTGGAAATGATAATTATATCGAGGTTTGGGGTGATTTGAATCAAATGCGCATGGATGTAAAAATGCAAAATAATTCCAAAATTATTATCAAATCCAGTTCTTATGAACACAGAAATTTCAAAATTCGTGGTATGCAAAATTGTACACTGTTGGTTGGTAAAAATTTCTTTATGGATGGTGTGTGTGAAATGATTTTTGCCGATAACACAAATATCACAATTGGTGATGATACCATGATTGCCACGGGTTCGTATATCCGGACCGGTGATGGACATCAAATTTTATCCGATGGTGCGGTGATAAATAAAAATGCAGATGTCTATATTGGAAATCGCGTTTGGGTTGGCTATCATGTCACTATTTTAAAGGGAACATATATTATGGATGATTGTGTGGTTGGCGCGCGCAGTTTGGTGAATCGTAAATTTGACGCGTCAAATGTGGTTATTGCGGGCGCACCCGCCAAAATAATTAAACGCAATATTACATGGAATCGACAAAAAGTTGATTAAACCCATTTGTCAAGCAAAAAATTATCCATAGTGGTGTTGACAGGTTTGTTTGAAATTTGTTAAAAATCCGGGTTTTTTATAAAAAAATTAAAAAAAACGAATCGAAAAATATTTTGTATAGCGCAGGAATCTGCGCTTTTTAATTTTTTTTGTAATATGTGTATTTTTCACTTGTGTTAAATTTTTGTTTTTTGCTAAACTTTACATAAAGGAAGAAATTTATCAGAGGAAGAAATGAAAAAAGTGCTGTTTTCTGCGATTTTGATGGTCTTTGTGTTTGTGGGAATAGCGGATGCTTTTCCGGCCAGTCCTACATTTCCGGCATATCAGTATGAGTCGCAGACCGCGGCGACGACTGCGGCTGGGACATCTGGGACGGTGCCGGCCGGGACAATCAAAAGTAATAAAATTAATGTCGCAACCACGAAATATGTAAATACCCAGGCCGAGGCATTAGAGAGTCCAATCAATACGTTGGCATCTGCGGCAACAACCGATAATACAAGTGTGACGGCCAATGCCACCAAGATTACGAATTTGACATCGAAACGTATTGCTGCACCGACGGGAACGGGGAATACATGCCCGGCAAACCAGGTTTGTGGTTATATTTCTGCAAATGGCGCAGATGGCACCAAACAGTGGGTTGTTATCGTGACACAGTAAAGTTTTTTTGTTAATCTGGATAGGCGGCCAAATTGGCCGTTTTTTTGTTGTATAAAACGCGGGTTTTTGTTGACTTTTGGGATTTTGCGGTATAAAATTGGCGCATGCGTTAAAAGCAAAATGGTTTTTTAATGCGTGCCGATTGGCGAAAATAATAAACTAAGCCGAATGGAGTAAATAAAAAATGATTGAAAAAAATTGGATGACTTTGATTAAACCAAAAAAGTTAAACATCAAGGTCGATGAAAAAAATCCTAATATCGCGACATTGGTTGCGGAACCGTTGGAAAAAGGTTTTGGTTTGACATTGGGAACGGCATTGCGTCGTGTTCTGTTGTCGTCATTACAGGGGTGTGCGCCGGTTTATATTAAAATCGATGGTGTGCAACATGAATTCAGTTCTTTGCCCGGTGTTCGTGAAGATATTTCCGACATTATATTGAATTTAAAGGGTGTGTATTTCAAGGCCAATTCCGAAGGTCAACACAAGGCAACAATCAAGGCCAAAGGTCCGGCTGTGGTGACGGCGGGTATGATTGAAACCTCCGCCGGGGTCGAGGTTATGAACAAAGATGTTGAATTGTGCACTTTGGATAAAGATGCAACATTTGAAATGGAAATCACTTTGGATTCGGGTCGTGGTTATGTTGCGGCGAACGCACATGATACCGATTTGCCGTTGGGTGTAATACCGGTGGATTCTATTTTCTCGCCAATTTTGAACGTTTCTTCGGCGGTTTCTCAAACCCGTGTTGGTCAATCAACCGATTATGATAAATTGGAATTGACGGTGAAAACAAATGGGTCTGTATCGCCCGAAGATGCCATCGCATTTGCGGCACGCATTTTGACAGATCAATTGGTTGTGTTTATCAATTTCGAAGATCCGGCACAAATCAATGCGCCAATGGATGAAGACAAGGCCAAAGATGCGTTGCCATTTGATCCGAAATTGTTAAAACACGTTGACGAATTGGAATTGTCGGTTCGTGCAAATAATTGCCTGAAAAACGACAAAATCAACTGGTTGGGTGAATTGGTTCAAAAGACCGAGGCCGATATGTTAAAAACACCAAACTTTGGCCGTAAATCTTTGAACGAAATCAAAATCCAATTAGAGGCCATGGGGCTGGGCCTGGGGATGGAAGTCCCGGGGTGGCCACCGGAAAATATTGCGGAGCTTTCTAAAAAATACGAGGACCCGTACAAATAAAATAATTTCTATGGATTCTTGTCGCGATTGTCGGTTCTTATGTAGGTCAACTACACTGCGAACCAACAATCGCTTCCAATAATCTCGTATAAATTATTTTCTTGGATTGCAAGGGGCTGGGTGTTTTTGGACATTCTGGCAATTTATTTTGACTGAACGTGGTTCAGAAATAATTTTGTGTGAGGTTGGCTGCGAACCAACAATCGTTTCCAATCGCCACATATAAATTATTTTATGTCGAAATGTGTTTTTTGACATGTTTTGACAAACATAAACAAAGAAAAACTCGTGTTGCTGAAAAAAAATTTTTTTAGGGCACGTTATATCAACAATCCCCGGGAGGCCCGGGGCAGAAACAAAAATAGGAGTAATCAATGAGACATATGAAATCAGGTCGCACTTTTAATCGCGATACAAACGCGCGCAAAGCATTAATGATTGGTTTGGCGAAAAACTTAATTGAACGTGAACAAATTAAAACTACATTGCCCAAAGCAAAAGATTTGCGCGGTGTTGTTGAAAAATTGATTACACGTGCCAAGGTTGATAGTGTTGCCAACCGTCGTTTGGTTGCATCTCAATTGGGTAATGGCACATCGAAAACCGTTAACAAATTGTTTTCTGTGTTGGGGCCACGTTATGCAAAACGTCCGGGCGGTTATACCCGCGTGTTAAAGGCCGGTTTCCGTTATGGTGATGCGGCACCAATGGCGATTATCGAATTGGTTGATAGGGACGTGAACGCGAAAAAAACGGTTGTGAAACCGGATGCTGCAACAGAGGCCAAGGCGGTGGAAAACGTTGCAGAGGCGGCACCAAAAGCGGAAAAAGCCACTAAAAAACCGGCGGCGAAAAAAACAACCAAGGCGGCCGCGGAACCAAAGGCAAAAGCGACGGCTGCGAAAAAGACCGTTGCGGTGAAACGCCGTGCTACTGGAAAATAGTTTTCAGTGTTCATCCGTCTCGCCAAAGGCGAGCCGCGATTTAAAATCCCTGCAAAAAAATTGCAGGGATTTTTTTATAAATCGTTTTGTAAATGCGGTGTTTTATGATAAAATATAAAAGATATTTGTAGGAGATATTTTATGAAAAAAACTTTTGCGTTTGTGTTATTTTGTTCTGTATTGGTGGTGACAGACGCTTTGTCGGCGGTGGCAACGCGCGGTTCGGGCGTGGCGCGGACGCGTGGTGGGGGCGCGGGGCAAACTGTCACGACGCAATCGACAAATGGTGCCGCGGCAACTACGACGGTGCGACGCGCGGCGCGTGCGGCGGTGACGCAATCACAGCCCGCAGCACAGCCACAACGCGTAAATGCCCGTGCGGCAACCACGCAAAAGGCGGTAAATAGTGGTACAAAAATTGTTGGCGCAACAACAAACACGGTTGTCAGCGAGGAATGCAAAACAAAATATTTCGGGTGTATGGATTCTTTCTGTATGTTGGATAATGCAAATGGCGGTCGTTGTTTATGCAGTAATCGTCATACGGAATTGGACAAAGTTTTGGATGAAATTCAAAAGTTAGATGAACAGAGTTATGCCATGGCAACAACCGGTGTTGAGCGTATAAACATGGGTGCGGATGCCGATGCGGTGCAAAGTATGGTTGATAAAATCACGGGTGATATACAAAATCCAAATACAAAAAATACTCGTGCGCGGACATTGAATTTGGATGCGTGGAATAATATTTACGAAACAGATGATATGGATGTGTTTGGTAATGCGTCAACCGATATTGCAAATCAAACAGGTGATGCGTTGCACGCGTCTGTATCGGATATGTGTGTAAAACAGATGCCAGAATGTTCGCGCGAAATGTCAATGTTGAAATTGATGTATGGGCAACAAATTAAATCTGATTGTACGGCGTATGAAAACAGTTTGAAACAACAAAGGAATGCGGCGGCAAAAAAATTACAGACGGCACAAACCGCCCTGCGCGAGGCCGCGTTGGAACAACATCAAAATGCAAACAAATATGATTTGGGTCAATGCACGATACGTTTCAAACAATGTATGCAATCGACCGCCGGATGTGGTGAAGATTTTGCAAACTGTGCGTCGGTTGTTGGGTCAGAAAATGCCCAAACGCGTGTTGGTGCAAAATCTAAATCGAAAACATATACGATTAAAACAGGTATGACATCGATTTCTATTGCGGCATCGACATATGATATTTTGACATCGAAAAAGCCAATGTGTGATACGGTGACAAATCAATGCACGTCGGTTCGAGACCAAGTTTGGGATACTTTCCTGCGCGAGGTTGCGCCAACATTAAAATCCGCGGAATTGGTTGCGGAATCAAATGTTCGTATGAATTGTATCGCAAATATTTCGTTATGTTTCCAAACGGCGTGTAAAGATAATATTGACCCAAATGATCCGGATGGTTCGTATGATATGTGTTTGTCGCGTCCGGATACAATGCGTTCACTTTGCAAGGTGCAAATCGACCCATGTATTGCGGCCGAACCACAAATTTTGGATTATGTGTATGCGCGATTGGCGTCTATGCGTGTTGATGCGTGCACGACCGAGGTTAAAGATTGTTTGACCGATGAAAATCGTTGCGGTTCTGATTATTCAAAATGCATCGGTTTAGATTTACAATCTATCAAAGATATGTGTCCGTTGGATAAATTGGTTGGTTGTCAACAAAATGGCCAGGCGGCTGCGTGGAAAACAATCGATGATATTGTCCAAGGAATTTATTTGGATGTTGATAATTCTTTGTTGACGACATGCACAAATGCGGTCAATGCAAAAATGGTGGAAATTTGTGGTGGCGAAAATGAGTGTCTGGCTTTTGATAATGATAATACAATTGGTGCTGACAGTTTGACCAGTTATAAAGCCAATAATGGTAATTTTGTTATCGAAGGGTTGTTGAGTTTTGGTAATGTGAAAATCACAGAAAGCAAAACGGCGTCGGACGGTGTGACATACGGATTGGATGTTTCGGATTATTCTGAAAAAATGCGCGGGGTGGATGGGTCGTCTGCGGTCAAAGATCGTGTGTTGTCCAGTTTGCAATCGGTGCAAAACAAAATAAATCAAAAGATTGCGTTGTTGACATCTGATGCAAAAATCAGTATGTGTGTGAATGGTCGTGACATGCGTCAGGTTCGCGGAACGCGTCAAAATAATCGTTCAGACCAAGATA
Source organism: Alphaproteobacteria bacterium UBA3635 (assembly GCA_002373935.1). Taxonomy (GTDB): domain Bacteria; phylum Pseudomonadota; class Alphaproteobacteria; order Rs-D84; family Rs-D84; genus Enterousia. Next base: position 15,153 of record DFKW01000013.1, read on the forward strand.
CCGCTCGTTTCCCGCATTTGTTGGATTCGCAAATTATGACGATTGTCAACGCGGGATTGGACAAGGCAAATGAAAATTATTCGAAAAAATATGACGAATTGTTTGCCAAGGCGATTGAACAACAAAGTGATGAAAATAAATCTGCAATGTGTGCGGCGATGGCGTCGACGGGTAGTGTGACGGTGAATAATTCGGGCACAAAAACAAAGTCCAAAGGATTTTTTGGTTTGTTTGAAAAAATAAAATCTGCGGCGGCGGCAAATTTGTCGCGTGCAAATAATTTAACGATTGCGGATTTGAACGATGGTCCCGCCAGTGGGGTTTATGATGTGCGAATTGTTCTGGATGGGATGACGATGAATAATTTGTTGAGTTTGCAATCGCGTGGTCGTGGCGAGTTTGTTCAAACCGATGCAAAGGGTAATATGTTGGGTAAAATCGCGATGAGTGCGGTGTATTCTGCGGATACAAATACTTGCACATTGACCACGACAACGACCATGTGTGAAAATGTCAAAGATGTTTATAACACGTCCGAGGTTGAATCGTGTGGCAGTGGTGGATTCTTTACATTTGACGGATGTGGTGGTTTCAGTTTGTTGGGTGGCGGTGGCACCAGCACAACCCCGTCGTCCACATTTGCGGGCACGGTTTGTACCAAAATGGCCCAGCCGATTATAACAACCCAAGAAATCAAGATGTAAAAAAATCCCCCGTTTGGGGGATTTTTATAAATCGGTCAGTTTTTTGACAACGTGGATGCCGGATTGTTCCCACTGGGCAATTTTTTCGTCGCAATTCATTATGTTTGTTGTGCCCAAGTATAAAATTGCACGGACATTATGTTCGGCGGCGGTGGCGCGTAAGTGTTCAATTGGGGACGGACGCGTTTTGCCGGCGGCAAACCAAATAGGTTCATCCATAATCCAAAAATCGTTATCGTTATGCACGGCGATTGCCGCGGTATCGGTTATGATAATATCATCGTCGGTGATATCAAATTTGCGCCCGTTTTGTGACAAATAATCTATGACCGGATTTGTGTCGTTGTCTGTATCGGGCGTGTTATCAAAACCTAAATCGATATCTTGGAACATTGGTACTGATGTTGGTGCGGTGGGGGCGAGGGGCGCGTCGTCAAAATCAAAATCCGGGGGCAGGGGCATGTCGCTGTGCGTTGTGTTTGACGCGTTTGGCGCGGTGGGATAAACATTTGGGGTTACACTGCATACACTGCAAATCGGGGTGGCGGTGCGATTGGGGTGTGTGCGTGCACGCAAAAATACGGCGTGCATTTCGGCGGGTATATTATCCAGGGATGCGTCGTGTGTGTCAACAACCGATTCGGTTTCGGTTTTTTGTTCGGGAGAATCATCTGATTGAGTGGTTTGTTTTGGAAATAATTTTTCAATTATTTTTGCAATAAATTTTGGCATCGGCAGTGCCAATAACGGTTTGCCCGTCCTGAGTACTATGGTGGTTGTTGCAATATATAATGGTATGCATGCAAATATGATTAAACAAAATGCAAACCCACCCAGTCCGTGTAAATGTGCGTGGGCAACACGGTGCCAATGGGCGGAATTGAATATTTCAAAATTAAATAATATGTGCATCAGCGCCCATGTTGCGAATATGTAAAAGCATGTCCACAAAAATGGGATTTTTAATTTATGATAACAATCTGAAATTCTTGACATATTTGTATTATAGACAAGATATTGTTTTTGTCAATAATATAATAATTTATCTCTATTTTTTTATAATAAATGTATAAAAAAGGTTTTTTTATCGGTTTTTTTATGATATAATACTTTCAAAAAGGGAGAATGTTTTATGCAGAAAAGGTCTCAATTATTATGGTCTTGTGTCGCGGGTTGCGCGGCATTGGTGGTTGTGTCGGGCGCAAATGCCGCGTCACGTTCAATGACGGCGGGTGGAACAACCACGGCGCGTATGCCGACGATGCCGACGATGTCTATCAATACAATTGGGACGCATGCGATATCGGGTGTGGGAACACCGACGGGTGGCAACGGTGGTGTTGTCACGGGTGGCGGTAACGTCAATCCAAACCCAAATCCGAATCCGAACCCAAATCCGGATCCAAATCCAACACCGACGCCAACAGATTGCGAGGATGGAGGTGTTGCCAATTCTGAATTTACGGTTGATGATTGTATGCAATCGATGTTGAATTGTGTGCAAAGTGGTGTTTTGCCAAATGGTTTGAACGATTTGTTTAATGAAGATCTGCGTAATTCTATTATCAATGGTATGGGCATTTGTGCGTCCCAGGTTGATTACTGTATCCGTAATGTGCGCGTTGATTGTCATAATGTTTATGATTCGTCTGTGGATGTGTGGTTGGATTTCAATTCACGCATTGTTCAACCGGAATATTATAATTTCGTGTTGCGGAAAACTGGTCTGACCCCGAACCAGGCGGAAAATGTTTGTGAATTGCTGGATAAAAACACATATGGCAAATCTTTTGCGGCGGTGTCGGCATCTGGTAATGTGACATCCGAATATAATGATAAGGTTGGCGCATACAACGAACAAAATAATGGGACTTTATCGAAAAATCAACCCCAAGGTCCAATGGTGAATAGCACGAACAATGGTAATTTGACAGGTGTTGATGGCGAACGTGGGCATTATGCGCGTTGGGATGCGACAAACGGCGTGTGCAAGGTGCGTGTTGCCGCGTATAACAAAGATAAGATGATTACAAACAAATGGTTGTTTGGTGCAGTCGGGGATGACCGTGCGGCCGAGGTTTGGCAAGATGCGGGTTCATCGTTCGTGTGCAACAAAGATTTGTTTGATTTTTCATTGATGAATACGACAAAAACTGTTGCTGCGACGGCTTTGCCGGGTGGTGCGATTGTTGGTGGCGGTATCGGTGCACTAGCAGGGCATGGTGCGCGTGCATTTGATTGTTCTAATGATTCTGCGCGTAAAGAATTGGCGGACCAGATAGAACAAGGGCGTTATGCAGCCAGAATAAATAAATATTTATCCGATCCTATTTCAACAACTGCATTGTCAATAGAGCAGTGTGAGAAAATACAAGATTTGTATGACAGATATATGACATCTAAACGTGCATATGAAATGTGTGTAATGCCAAATTGTCAGGTAATAAAAAAAGATAATGTAGTTGTGCAGTTGGATACTTGTAGCAAGTTGAATAATGTGGTTATTGATGGACAAAATAAAGTGACATATTCGGATGGTAACGGTTCTGTTAATGTTACTGTTGCTGATGCTGATGCGTTAGAAAATTTAAAAGTATGCGTCAAAGGATGTCAGGTGCAGGGTGCACAAAAGCCACAATGTTCCTTCCGTTCGTTGGGATCGGTGGATATCAGTGATGTCGAAAGTGCCATTTGTAATGGAACGGCTGATGAATGTGTGAGTGCCGGCAGAATGAAAGCAGATATTGATGAATTGGAGGGCGTGTTCAATAAACTGACCGTGTTGTTTGGCGAAAAAAGCAATCGTTTGAAAACAACGGCCATTGGTGCGGGAGTTGGTTTGGGCGCTGGTGGTGTTGCGACGGCAATAACCGCATTTGTTGAACGCAATAATATCTCGTGCCACGTGGGTGACGGATTGGATACGGTTGGGTTTGGTAAATCGTACACAATCGATTCTTTGAAAGATTTCTATGTGAAATGGAATTTGCGTGTGGCGGATTCTATATCACCGACGGCGCGTGTCACATCTTGCGAGGATTGGATTGCAACGTGTGGTATGTACACAACGGCCGAAGATTGCAATGCGGTTGAAATAAATTATCAAAGACCGGGACGCAATACCACAACATTGGTGCGCAGTGCGTGTCGCATGTCGGGCAGTGTGTGTATAGAAAATCGTTCGGTCGCGGTGTCATACGGTGCATGTGAACGTGATTTCAGACCGATTACGCCGATTGGTCCGGTTGTGCCAGTTGGGCCGGGAACGGATGTGCCGGTCGTGATACAGCATTAGTCAATTCGAAATCTTGGGGATTTTGAGTATATGCAAATGCCGATATATTTATCGGCATTTGCTATTTTTTTTTACCAACAGTGGTGAAAAACAAATTGACATAAAATATATTTTGTCTATAATATTAAAAAAGGGACGAGATATGCGGTATGATATAAATTTGGATGATGCACGGATTGGTTATAAGCCAGATGGTAATTTCAGTCGGGTATTATTTGTCGAAAAATCGCGCAAATTAAATCCGCGTGGGGCGGCGTTTTCGTCTTATTCGCCGGCATATATGTCGTCAAATGAACAATTACAATCAATAATGCAAATTTTAAAACCGACGGGTAAAAATGTATTGGCCATCACGGGCAGTGGGGATGCACCATTGTTTTTTACCGCATACGGCGCGCAGCATGTTGATACATTTGATATATCGTATAATGCGCGTGTGGTTATGGATATAAAAACATATATGTTGAAAAATAATTTTTGTTTTTATGATTATGTGCATGTCTTGCGTGATATTCAAACCGCGCCTGATGTATTAAATTGTGTGTCGGGTGACGTTGTTATGCATGCCGTGACGCATGACACATTGGATTATTTGTGCGGGATGCGTGGGTGCAGAATTTTTATGCATACATCAAACGGTGAAATTGCATGTTTCCCAGATAGCACAGAATTTGCCACGATGAAACAAAATGTGCGTGGGCGGTATAATTTTATATGGTCTGATTTGTTTGATTTATCGGGGCGGATTACAGATAAAAAATATGATATTATTTATCTGTCCAATGTGTTGCAGTATGTTAACGCGGCATCCGATATTGTGGCGGTGTTAAATAATATGCGTGCGCATTTGAATACGGATGGTGTAATTGTGGTTGATTCTTTGTTGCAATCGTTGGCCGTGGCGCGTCATAAAAAATACAAATCGGTTGGCGATAATATTTCCGGTTGGGCAGATTTGATTTATGATAAATCCGCCATGACAATGTTTTTGAAAACACGATAAGTTTTTTTAGAGTGCAGAGTTCAAAGTGCAGTTGTGGTAAAATGTTTTTACATATTTTCGCTGCCCAACAATAATTGTTGACCTTGGTTAAATAATTCGTCGCGTGCATTTATCCCCAAATTGGCGGCGGCGTCGGCCACGGGTTTAGGGATGCCTTCGCTTTGTGCGGCGGCTGATACCAGTGCCCGTTGTGCGCCGCTTGTTGATTTATTTACTGAATTTCCAATGGATGCGACTTTTTTAGCGGCATTTTTTATGTTTGTTCCAAAAGTATTGACGCATGTATAATTTTTGTTTGCCTTTTTGCCGTCTGGACAGGTACAGGTGTTATCGTCGTTCCAAGTTCCATCGGACCCAACACATTTATCTTGAAACTCGGTAATTTTCATTTCGTCCTTTGTGCATTTCCCTTGTTTTACACTTTGCAATTTTGAACATTCGCATTTGCCCAATATGGTTAATGTTCCGCCTTGTTTATCGCATTGTTCTTTACGTTTTAAATCGACGCAAACGCCGTTTTGTTCTTTTTTGTTGCCGGTGCAAGTGCATTTGTCGCCGTTTGGTTTGCCACCAGACGCACTGCATAATTCGTCGGCGGTTTTGTCGATACAGACGCCGTTGTTGGATTTTTTATCGGCATCGCAAATGCATTGGTTGTTTTTCCAATCGCCGTCCGAATTTTCGCATTTTTCTTCCTTGGTCAAGTCGCGACATTTGCCATCGTCGCCCAGGATTTTCCCTTCTTGTGCACAGGCACTTTCTAATGCGTTTTTGGCTTTGTGCGTGTCGATGGCACGGTCAATTGCGCCCGATGTGAACGCGCCAACTGCGGTGCCAATGCCAGAACCCAACATCGCAGACGATGCGGCGGTTTGTGCGCGGGTCAATCTGTACGCGTTTTCTTTGAAAGTCGTGATGTCAATTCCAAACCAATCGGGTGTGCAATCAAATACTGACCCCGCATACAGTTTTTTCGATGCCATTTGTTTGTTGTCTGCAAAAAAGTTTACGGTAAATACGCAATCCAATGAACGTTCATCAAACATCGCGCCCAAGCTTTCGCAAGATTTGCGCATTTGGACACGCATATCGCGTAATCTTTTTTCGTCCGCCGCGATTTGTTTTTCGGCCGATGTGCGCACAATACCAAATACGCGTCCCGCACGTCCGGTAATCCCAGAATCCGCCGCACGACATTGATCGGCGATGGTTTTGCATTTTGCGATTGCGCGGTCGCCGGCGGTTTTTGATAAACATTTATTAAATGTCGGACCGCATTCGGTGATTATGCAATCGTTATATCGATTTCCGCAATTTACGGTTTGATTGTATGATGAAAATTTTATTTCTTGTTTTTTGTCTTCTTTGATTTCATTGACGAATACAGAAAACTCGCGCGCGGTGCATGTTGTGTTTTTGCGGCATGCGTTTAATTTGTCCGAAAAAGTTGTATCAGAATCGGTCGCGCATTTGTTGTAATCGGCGCCACATGTTGATTCAATGCATTTGCGTAAATCGTTGTCGCATTTGTTTGATGTTGCGCCACCGCGTGTTTGTTGACTTGCAATTGCAGAATTGTCGCGTGCGTCAATTGCGGCGCGTTGTGCACGAATTTGTTCGGCGATGGCCGATGATGTGGTCGATTGGTTATCGCCCGTATTTGATGATATCATGGCGGAAAATCGGGATGATTTATTGACAATTTGGTCGGCACAAAACGCGTTGTTTGCGAAAATTATTCCGCAAATTAAACTGTATAAAATTAAAAGTTTCGAATTCAGTTTTGTTGCCATTTTGTTTTACTTTATTTTTGTGCATGCCGTTTTGTAAAACTCGCATAATGCGGTTGCGATTGTTTTGTCGGTTGCACAGTTATCAGATGTATTATTTTTGCAAACCGTGTTGACGCATTTATTAAAATCAGAATCATTTTTGCATCCGGAATTTATGGATGATAATTTGTTTTCGCGGGCGGTTTTATGTGCACCTGCGATTGCGTCGATGTTTGCAGATGTGGCGGACAAAGTGTTCTTGCGCGCGGCGTCAATCGTATCCAGTGCGGCGCGTGTGAAATTTGTGCAACCCGTGGCATTTACCGCGCATGTTGCAAAAAATCCGTCAAATGCGGCGTCGTCTGTGCATTTAGAATAATTTGCACCACATTTATTGTCGGCGGTTATGCAAACGGTGATTTCATTTGTGCATGCGGATTGTGTTTTGTTATTCGTTGCGGCACGTTTCTGTAATGATGCCGTATCCATTGCCAATCCGGCGGCGGTACATGATTTTTCAATCAATTCGTCGTATGTTTCGTCCACATCGTCGGTTGTGCAATTTGCCACAATCGATAAACATTTCTCGGTCGCCCATACATATCGTTCGCCCGGGTCGGTTGGGGCGGATTTCAAATCGCGTGCCGAAATTGTGTTTTTTGATGTGGCGGTGCCGACCGCACGCAGATTTGCCGGTGGCAATCCCGCGTCCGCCGTGCCGCAATACTGACACCGTGCCGATGGATTGGCGGACATATTTATTGCACATACGGAATCCAGGCATCGCGTCAAATTTATGCGCGAACATGTCGCCGCCGTTGTGATGTGCGGTGCAATTATTATGGCAAATGCAAAAAATACCGATTTTTTTATCATACTCTCTCGTTCGTTTATTATATCAAAAAAAGCCCCCGGGTAAAAGTGATTTTTAGAAAAGAATATTTTTATTGACAAAAGCAATAATTTGTGTTATTTTGTCAATATGTAAAAAATATACAGGAGTAAAAAATGGCGTTTGATGTTAAAAATTTTTTATCGCGTGCAAAAGTTCCGGCGATGTTCACTATGCTGGGGGCGATATTGTTGTTGAATGTTAAAACATGTTCGGACGGAAATAAATCACGTGAAACAAATGGTGTGGTTAAATCTGTGGCGGAAAAAATTGATTCTGTGCAGATGGATGTGGATACGGTCAAAGCATATTCGGTCGCGACATATGATGTTGCGGTCAAAAACAACGAAATTGTAAAACGGACCGAGGAAAAAGTTGATGCTTTGCAAGAAACCGCAGATACTATTTTGGCGCATGTGGACAGTTGCTGTGATTGTAATCAAAAACCGGTTGTGCGTCCGCGTCGTCCGGCGCCACGCTCGGTGCCACGTCCCACACCACGCGATACGGTGCCGGCAGCAAAACCGAAACCATGTCCGCGCGATACGGTTGTTATTGTGAAACGTGATACGGTCTGGGCGGATAAACCGAACGTTGTTGATGCGCAAAAAGCGGTTTTGCGTTGCTATGTGCCGGTTCGTTAAAAAAAATATGTATGCAAAAATAATCGTCATAGGTTCTATGGCGATTTTTTTGTGGACTTGTTTTTTGGTTATGTGCTAACCTTTTTATAAGATATATCGAGAGAGAAGTTGACCGGATTTAATCGTATTTTATTTTTGTTGTTGGTGTTCACGCCGGCGGCATCAATTGCGGCGGGAACTGATTTTAATATGGCGGCACAGTTGTTGTCTGCGGCGCGTAATGGTAATACCCGATTGATGCAAAATTTAATCAACAGTGGTGCCGATGTTAACTATGTCGATTCGACGGGACTGTCGGTTGTGTGTACCGCGGTTATGAATAACGATGTTCGTGCGGTCCAGGTTTTACAAATGTATGGTGCCGATGCGTCGGGGTGCGACCGGCAAATAAAAAATTATCGTGCGCGGAATAATCCTACATCGGATACGGGCGTGTTTTCTGGTCTGTCGCCGACACATAAATTGGTGTTGGGTGCGGTTGGTGTTGCCGGTGGTATTGCGGGCGTTTTGTGGGCAACCGATGCGTTTGGCGGCGATGGTGGCGGTGATTCTGGGGTTGCCACCGGCGGTCATGGCAGCAACAGCGGCAGTGGCGAGGATAGTTCGTCCGATGTGACGCCGATGTTCACGGTTCCATACAGTCCGGCGTATTTGACAACATCGGGTACGGTAAATCCTGATGTGGTCGTCAGTGCAAATGATTGGGTGTCGAGTGAGGGTGAAAATAATTTTAATTTTATTCAAAGTTCTGATATGCAAAATTATTTGTTGATTTCGCATGGTTATAATTTATTTGCAAATCAATATTATGGGCAAACAATATTCCGTGATGCGTCTACGCGTGCGCCGGTTCCGTTATCTGTGACCGGTGTTAGTGATGCTGTTGGTGGTGGCGCGCCGGCGATTGTTAGTTTGATTACTACAAATGGTATAAATATAACCACGGGTGGCTCTTTGTCGCGTAATGGTGGTATCGCATATGTTGCGGGACCGACAGTGACAGATTCTTCAACGGTTTTATATTCTGATAAGTATCAAAATTATATCAATCCTGGATGTAATGGTAGCACGTGTTCCGGAACAACGGAAAATACGGATTTTGATTTGTCGGGAAATGATACGGCGTTGGCAAGTTCTGTCGCAGGTGTGGTCGATAATAATATTGCAAAAATTGTTGCCGGGTGGGGTGCAATGGGTGATTTATATGGTTTTGCACCGTTTAGTTCTTTGGCCGTATTCAGAACCGGTGGTGGAAAAGATAATTTGGGTGCAACTATTCCATATTATAACTATCAGGCGATGCAGAATGCGGTGAGTAAAAATTATGAATTGTTTTCTGGTGTGTTGAGCAAGACAGATGTTATCGCAAATGCCAGTTTGATTCCGTCATCGTTGTCTGATTCTACATATGATATTATTACCGGTGTAAATGATGTGAACAGTTTTAAAAGTTTAGTGACAAATTGGTATGGCGTGGGTCAGGGCGCGGTTGCAGACGGATTGTTTTCTGGATATACATCAACATCGCCAATAATTGTGAATTCTGCGGGTGGATACAAGGTTTCAAATTATGCGGCGGGGACAAATGTTGCGGCGACATTTGAAAATTATGTGCCTGTGTTGTATAACGGTTTGATTGATAAAAACTTTATGTCGGTGGTTGCGGTTCAACATGAAAACGGAACATCCAGTGCGACAAGTGTATCAAATTATGGCGATGGAACGGGTTCTGCATTTGGTAGAATACAGTTGTCACAGTGGGCATATACAGATGCACCAACGGTTTCTTATCGTTCGCGTATGTGTGGAATTGCGGGAACAGGAACCACATCTGTTGACCCATGGTGTTTCGCGGCACCGGGTGATACGGCGGAGTATGCGGTTGCATCAATGGCGGGCGCGGTGGCTTCGTTGAAAAAGGCGTTCGCCTATATGTCAAATCAGCAGATTTTTAATTTGTTGGCGTTGACCGCGGATGGTCCGTTTTTAGCAAAAAATTCAAATGGTGATTGGTTTAGCAAGGATGATTTGGTTGCATATTTAAAGGCGCGTTTTGCCATATCAAACCAATCAGATGCGTTGACGGGTGATTTGTATTTGAATGAGTTCAAAAAAACATTTGGCTATGGCTTGATAAATTTAGAGCGCGCAACGACACCGGGACAAAAAATTTATTATTTTTCGAACGGTAATATTGTGTCATCAAATAAAGTTTTTTGGGATGATTTGCGTATGTCCAGTTTGCGGGGCAGTAATGTTTTTGGTGCGCGTGGTGCGGCAATACCGGTGGCGGCGTATGATGTGGTGCGGTCTGTGGACGGCGCGGTGTCGGTTATGCGTCAATGGAACACGGATGTTGCGCTAAGTGGCGATGCGTCACATGGATTATATTTGGGTGATACTTTGGCGGAATTAAAAACACGAGATGTGGATAATACGGTGACTGTTGGTAATTTCAAATTTGGTTTTGCTCGCAGTGAAAAATTTTATGACGACAATATGTCGGGGGTTGATAATTTATCGATTGCGTGGGATAACGACCGATTCGGTTTTTCGTCGGGATATCAACATTATTTGACCGATGGGGCGGGGCGGTTTTCGGGCATGCCTAACCCGGTGTTGGCGTTGACTTCGAATGCGGTATCCAATGCGGTGGAATTAAAATCTGGTCGATTCGGTGTTTTGGGGCGCGCGTTTGTTGGTAATATAACAACGGATGGTTTGTTGGAAAATGACCCGGCGATATCGAATAATTTTGCGGCGGCAAAATTGGGTGATGTGATGGGCGCAGAATCAGGAGTGTCTGTCCGTGGTGAAAAATTGTCGATTGCCACAAATTTCGGCACAATGCACGAGACGAATACTGTGTTGGGCGCGCGTGGATATGGATTTTTTGATTTTGGTGGCGCGGATACAAACTATATCGATTCGGTTATAAAGTATTCTGTTAATGATTGGGCAAAATTGACTTTGCGTGGAACATATGCGTGGACGCGTACGGGTGATGTGACGGGTGGTGTGATAAACGGATTGTCCGAATTAAAATCAAACGCGTTTGCGGCGGGTGTGAATTTGGGTAATTTTGATTTGACGGTGAGTATGCCGTTGGCATTGGTTTCGGGCGCGATGCGTTATTCTGTTGCAGATGTTGCGTTGGATAATAATGGCGCGTTGATTGCAAATAATTTTAGTGAACACAGTATTGATTTAACGCCTGATGTGCGTGAATATCGTTTGAACGCGTCGTATCGTCATAAGTTTGGTGAATGGACGGATGGTGCGCTGGGATTCATATATCGCGTCAATCCAAACAATACGGATGCGTTTGGAAATGAATCAATATTTATGATGAAATTATCACATCGGTTGGGAATATAAAAAAATCACCCGTTTGGGTGATTTTTTATTTTTTGTTGCATAATTTTGTGCATTTTTTATCACAATTTTTATTTGCTTTTTTGAGTGTTGTGTTTTGTATAGATTCAGTTGTTGTGCGTTCGATATATTCTGTGGAATCTGTGATATCATTTGTGGTTTCTGTGTTTGTAATTTCAAATGAAAATTCGTCTTTGGAAATTATGAAATCTGGTGATTCTGTGTCCGGATTTTGAAAGCATCCACACAAGAATAATTCTGTGATTGATGTTTTTGTGTTTTTGCCATTTTGTTCGGTTGTTGTCGTGGTTCGTTCGTTTGGTAAACATTTCCCAATAATTTTTTTATTGTCGCATGCAGCGAGTATTACGATTGGTAATAGCAATAATAAAATTTTTTTCATTTGGGGTCCTTTTTATTTTTTTGTGGATGATTGTATGTTGTTTATTTTATTGCTGACCCAACCGATGAACATGAAAGTCAGACCTATACCAAAAAAGTAATATATATTTAATAAGTTGTGTTCTAGCGAATATCTCATAACATCAAATGTTATATATACGGATTCAACAAAAACAAAATATACAAATGCCGGTATAATGTTATTTTTAGTTTTTGTTTTGTTGTGTTTTGATGATTTTATTCCAATATATACGCCAATCCATCCGATAAACAACATTATCAATGCGGTCAAAGCAATCATATATTTGTTTAATATGCCGTTTTCAGCCATAGTTTTTATGAAATCAAAAAAGCTGTTTATTAAACCAAAACAAACGGCCATTAATACACAAGTGCATAATGCTAGAAAACGGTTCTGTTTTTTCATTTTGTATCCTTTATTTTTGGCATTGACGTAAAATACTGATGAATTTTTCAAGCAAAATTTTATCTGATTCAGACAATTCTGGTTCGTTTTCGTCGGCATTAGCAAAATATTCAAAACGAGAAATCTCTGCTGATGTCAATTTTTCCGCAATTTCTTTTTGGCATTTTTCAACATCGGCATTTACACCCAGTTCTTGTATTTCTTGAATCAGTTTATTCGCTTCGGTATCGGCGCTTTTGATTTTGTTATTCAGATTTGCTACTAAATTTTTTTGGTCTTTTATTTTTGAATGTAAAGAAACGTTTGTTGCAACACCGACCCCAGTTAAACCAACAGTTGTGACACCAGCAATTTTGAAATTTTTATTTTTTGCGGCACATTTATTTAATTTATCAGTTTTTGTATTTAGTTCTGTTTCCAGTTTTCGTATTTCATTGCGTAAATAATTCAAACCATCGTTTGGAAAACTGTCCGTCGAATTTATTTGGATGTCGGCATTGCAGGGCGATGAAAATGAAATAATGATAAGGTATATTAAAAATTTTTTCATTGTTTCACCTTTTGTATAAAATTCAGGACTTCATCTGCTTCTTTTGCTTTGGATGATATGTTGTTTAATTCTTTTTTATTTTCTTTGACTTGTTTGTTTTGGGCGATAATGCCTATGCCACTGGCCACGGTGCCGATACCACCAATAATGGTTGCGGCTTTCCACCCCTTTAGAGATTTTTCACATCGCGCAATTTCTGAATCTATGGTTGCAATTTGTTGTTTTAATGAATCCCGATATGCAATCAATTCAGTGTATTCATCGGCAAAAACAGGATTTATGGAAACAAACAATAATAAAAATACAAATAGCTTTTTCATTTTGTATTAATCCTTTGGGTTATAGGAATTATACCATAAAAAAGCGTGTTTTACAAATCGGCATAAATGCGAACCTGTGTTCGATTTCGGCATAGATTTTTTTGTCCGCCTTCGCTAGTGAGTAATTTCGAATAAAAAAATTTGTTGTGATACAGATGACTATCGTTGATTGCAGTTGCTACGCCGAGGCACTCAATTTTGTTAAGAAAAAATCACCCGTTTGGGTGATTTTTTGCTAACCAAAATTGGTGGTGGCGGCTTATCGGAATGTATAATTCCCTGCCAAAATCAATCCAATCACTTTGTTCTTGGTGATTTTGGCGGGCCCCTTTCACTACGCTGACGCTTCGTTCCGAACCTGTGTTCGATTCCGTCATTTCCAGGCAAAAATAAAAACCCACAAAGTGGGTTTTAATTTTTGGTGGCTCTGATCGGAATCGAACCGATACTCCTTGCAGAACTTGATTTTGAGTCAAGCGCGTCTACCAGTTCCGCCACAGAGCCATCTGCCGCCGCCGCAATTATTTTGCGGTTTTCGCGGAAACTTTTTTTACCAAACGGGCCGAACGATTTGCCTTGCGCACAGGTTTTTTCGCAGGTTTCGCAGCCGGACCCATCTTTTTTTCAATCGCGCGTTTGATTGCCGCCATATCGTCAGTCAGACGAGATACATGTTTTGCCATTACATACCCGTCCAAACCGCCGTGTTTGGTCAATGTACGCAGACCCGCGGTCGAAATACGCAATGCAAAATCGCGATTCAAAATATCACTGTGGAATTTTAATTTTTGTAAATTTGGTAAAAATGTGCGTTTGGTCTTGCGTTCCGAGTGGGACACATTGTGACCAACAGTTGTTTTTTTACCAGTAACATCACATACACGTGGCATATCATATATCCTTTAATTGCAGGGCATAATTTAGAACAAAAATCCACCAAAGTCAAGAAATAAATTAAATTTTATGGATTCTTGTCGCGATTACCGCTTATTTTTTGACTGCCAAATACAGTGCCGCCAGCCATCCAATTCCCGTCCAGCCAAGCAACCAACTGTATATCCGGACCCAAACGGTTGTGGTTTTATTTTTCTTGGTTTGGCGGGCCAGCCATGCCGGCGCCAATATAATCGCAACGCAAACGACGATTGCCAATGCATATTTCAGGTATAAAAAAATAAAACCAATCCAATTCATTTTTTATTCTATAAAGGGGGCGTTTTATTTCGCCCCCCAACATTTGTTTTTATTATAAACCGTATTTTGCCGATTTGTCCAGTTCTTCTTCGATGCGGACCAATTGGTTATATTTTGCCATGCGGTCTGTGCGGGACATCGAACCGGTTTTGATTTGTCCGGCATTTGTTGCCACCGCCAGGTCCGCGATAAATGTGTCTTCGGTTTCGCCACTGCGGTGTGATACAATAACACCGAAACCGGCGTTTTGCGCCATACGGATTGCGTTTAATGTTTCGGAAAGCGAGCCAATTTGATTTAATTTAATCAAAATCGCGTTCGCAGCCCCCATTTCAATACCGCGTTTCAGGCGTTTTGGGTTTGTCACAAATAAATCGTCGCCGACCAATTGAATACGGTTGCCCAATTTTTGTGTCATGCGTTCCCATCCCGTCCAATCTTCTTCGTTCAGTGCGTCTTCGATAGAAATGATTGGGTATTTGGTTGATAATTTATCGAAAAATTCAATCATTTCATCGCTGGACAATTTTTTGCCTTCGAAATTATATACGCCATCCGCATAAAATTCAGATGCGGCAACATCCAACCCGATGGAAATATCATCGCCGGGTTTGTATCCCGCCGCACGAATTGCATCCATAATTGTGGACAGCGCCTCGTCACAGGAATTAAAGTTTGGTGCAAATCCACCCTCGTCACCGACATTGGTTGAATTGCCACCGGATTTCAATATTTTTTTCAGGTTGTGGAAAACCTCGCTGCCCATTTTTATGGCATCGAATTCAGATTTTGCACCGTTTGGAATAATCATAAATTCTTGGGCATCCAGTCCGTTATCGGCATGTGCACCACCGTTGATAATGTTCATCATTGGGCGTGGTAAAACACATGGGTTTGCGTTGCCATAAATTTCGGCGATATATTTATATAATGGCATTTGCTTTTGTTTCGCCGCCGCATTTGCCACCGCCAAAGACACAGACAATATTGCGTTTGCACCCAATTTTTCTTTGTTGGGTGTGCCGTCCAAAGCCAACATTTTTTCATCGATTTCGTTTTGCGATGTTGCGGTCATACCGATTAACGCCGGGCGAATAATTTCATTTACATTTTTGACCGCGGTTAACACACCTTTGCCCATGTATGATGTTCCACCATCACGCAGTTCCAGTGCCTCGGCAGTGCCGGTTGATGCGCCGGATGGTGTCGCCGCGCGACCCATTGCCCCACCGGACAATTTTACATCACATTCCACCGTTGGATTTCCGCGTGAATCCATAATTTGACGTGCATGAATATCGGTAATTTTGAACATCTTGTTTATCTCCTATAATTCTTTTTCGTTTTTTTGTGCGGGGTTATTTATCGCACAAAGGGGATAAAATTTCAAGACCATTTTTGTAAAAAAATAATAAAAAAAATATTGGGTTTATATTCGCGCACATATTGAATTTTTATTATTGCGCACTATATATTCTGCAACGAATAAAAGGAGTCAATATATGAATCCAGAAGAAATGAACGAGACACCAGCGCAGGCGATTGAAAAATATACAACTGATTTTACAAAATTGGCGGCGGATGGGAAATTGGACCCGGTGATTGGACGCGATGAAGAAATTCGTCGGACTATCCAGGTGTTATCCCGTCGCACAAAAAACAATCCGGTTTTGATTGGAAATCCGGGTGTTGGTAAAACCGCAATTGTCGAAGGTTTGGCGGAACGCATTGTGTCGCGTGATATACCAGAAAATTTGCAGAATAAAAAATTATTATCGCTGGATATGGGGGCGTTGATGGCGGGCGCAATGTATCGCGGTCAATTCGAGGCCCGGTTAAAGGCGATATTAAAGGCAGTCAAAGATTCAAACGGTCAAATCATTTTGTTTATTGATGAATTACACACTCTTGTTGGTGCCGGCAAAGGCGAGGGGTCAATGGATGCGGGTAATTTATTAAAACCGATGTTGGCGCGTGGGGAACTGCATTGTTTGGGGGCGACGACATTGGATGAATATCGGCAATACATTGAAAAAGACCCGGCGTTGGCGCGTCGTTTTCAACCGGTCTATGTCGAAGAACCAACGGTCGATGATACGATTTCAATTTTGCGTGGACTGAAAGAAAAGTACGAGGGGCATCATGGTGTGCGTATTTCCGATTCGGCGTTGGTGTCTGCGGTGAAATTATCAAATCGTTATATCACCGATCGGTTTTTGCCGGATAAAGCCATCGATTTAATTGACGAGGCCGCCGCCCGCGTTCGTATCGAGGTATCAAGTAAGCCAGATGCGCTGGATGAAGTGGACAGACGTTTGCAGCAATTAAAAATCGAACAACAGGCGTTGAAAAAAGAAAAAGACGAAGAATCGAAACGGCGTTTGGTTGAATTGGAATCTTTGATTAAAAAAACCGAAGATGAATCAAAAAAACTGACCGACGAGTGGCACGCAGAACAACAAAAAATGCGCGGGCTGTCGGATGCAATGGCGGCGTTGGATGCGGCAAAGGCCGAGGTTGCAAACGCCGTGCGCAGTGGCGATTATGAAAAGGCGTCTGCGTTGCAATATGGGAAAATTCCGGAAATCACCGAAAAAATAAAACAGATGAACACGGATGCGCGCGAATATAAAACGGTGTTGCCAGAACATATCGCCATGGTGGTCAGTAAATGGACCGGTGTGCCGGCGGATAAACTTACCACCGAAGAGCAATCTAAATTATTAAATATCGAAGACGAATTGCGCAAACGTGTCGTGGGTCAAGATGCCGCGTTAAATGTTATTGCACGCGCAATCCGTCGTTCCCGTGCGGGTTTGTCGGACCCGCGTCGCCCGATTGCCAGTTTTATGTTCTTGGGGCCAACCGGTGTTGGTAAAACCGAGGTTGCAAAAGCGTTGGCGGAATATCTGTTCAATGATGATACGGCGATGACGCGAATCGATATGAGTGAATATATGGAACCGCATTCGGTTGCGCGTTTGATTGGTGCGCCTCCGGGATATGTTGGTTATGATGCGGGTGGTGTGTTGACCGAAAGTGTGCGCCGTCGCCCGTACCAGGTGTTGCTGTTTGATGAAATCGAAAAAGCGCACCCGGATGTGTTCAATGTGTTTTTACAGATTTTGGACGATGGTCGTTTGACCGATGGCCAGGGCCATGTTGTAAATTTCACAAACACTATTATTATTATGACCAGTAATTTGCCGTCAATGGATGCAGTTAAAAAACATTTTAGACCTGAATTTATCAATCGTATTGATGACATTTTGTTCTTTAATGAATTGGCACCTGATGTGATGGATGGCATTGTTAAAATCCAGTTGCGTAATTTGTCGCGTAGATTGGCCGAACGCAATATTACAATGGATGTGACGGCGCCGGCGATTAAATGGTTGGCAACGCACGGATATGATGCGGCGTTTGGTGCGCGTCCGTTGAAACGGCTGATAATGACGGCGGTCGAAGACAAAATCGCAGATTTGATTTTGTCTGGCGCGATAACCGATGGCGCGACCGTTTATGTCGATGTCCATGGTGATGAATTAACGGTAAAATAAAAATCGGGGTCAAACCCCGATTTTTATTTTTCGTATTGTTGTTTTAATATTTTAACCGGTAAATCGGACAGGTCTTTGTTAAAATTGTGACCGCCCGGGACAATAATGGATGATATGTATTCGTTTGCAGCCGGAACAACAAATTTTGTAAATGTATTGTTTGCAGGTGCGGTTTTATCGGTTTTTCCACTGATAAGGTATAATGGAAATTTATATTTTGACATCAATTTTGGTTCGATTAAATGCATCGCATTAAATAATTTTTGCGTAAATGGTATGATGTTTTGCAATCTGGTCGCCATGTTGCGGTCATTGTTTCTGAGTGCGAGTTTTATCAATGTGTTTATGATGTCCGGGTTTGTTGGGTATGGTGCCAATAATATCGCCGAACCGATGGGTGGTTGATGCCCGGATTTTATACAATCGTTAAAATGCAGTGTCAGTGGTGTTGTTGGTGTGCTGTGCGCGATGATGTGGGTTTTGTTGTCCTGGGTCGCGTATAATAATTCCTTCATACAGGTATCATATAATTCTTGCAGTTCGCTGTATTCATAATTTTGGGTATTTTTTTCTTCCAACAATTCCAGATTGTTTATAAATGTTTTAACAACGGCAACGCGGCATTTGTGATTTAATCCCCATGCAAAAATGTCTGTCAGTAATTTGTGCGTTTCGATTGTTTCAGCAAAGCCGGAAAATAAAGCCAGTGTGTGTTTTGGTGTTTGTGTTTGTTTGTATATATCAATTTGCGCATCACCATGTGATATGGTAATTGATTGATAGGGATTGATTTTAATATTGTACGGTTCTTGGATTGTCATTGTTTTTTATTTCCACAAGTTCGTGGTTGATTGTATATCAAAAAATAATTTTGTCAATGTTCACGGTATTTTTTATTTGACTTGTTTGAAATAAATGTATAAAATGTGTGGGCTTTCTGAACCGGAAAGGCAAAGTTCTGGGGTCATAGCTCAG
>DFKW01000013.1:34320-78099 GCA_002373935.1 Alphaproteobacteria bacterium UBA3635
TCTGATTGGCTCCACCACGAATTTTCACCGAGCGTAGCGAGGGCTGAAAATTGAGTGTCGCGGCTGTTGCTTGCAACGGCCGGGCAGGATGTAAATGAAGTTGGTCAGACACCGAGAGACGCCTGCTTGGGCAACCATCACCGTCTCGTCAGTTCGAGTCTGATTGGCTCCACCACGAATTTTAGTTATCGCGCGCAACGCGCACGATTACGAAAATTTAGTGCCGCGGCGGAATCGCAATAGCGATGGAGACGGGCATAGAATTAAAATGTTAACACAAAAATTCGCCAAAAGGGGGTGAATATATAATGGTAAAAGTTTTGGTTCGTGATAATAACGTTGAACAGGCATTACGTGTTGCAAAACGCAAATCACAAAAAGAAGGTCTGTATCGTGAAATGAAGGAACGTCAACGTTACGAAAAACCGACAACAAAACGCAAACGCAAAGCAGAAGAGGCCGTGCGTAATGAAAAAAAGCGTCAGTCGAAACAACGTATGGTGTTTGGTTTTTAATTGCGTTTGGTTTTGAAAAAATTATCGCCGATTTTTGTCGGCGGTTTTTTTATTAGAATCATGGTTGGTTTTGTGATATAATAATGGCCGTAAAGAGAGAATTTTTTATGGCCATTTTTCGTTCGATTTTTTGTGGTGTGTTTTGCGCGCTGATGTTTTGCGGCGCATCGTGGGGCGCAGGGTGTTATACGGCGTGGAAAAATGTGACGGACTACAAATCAGGGGATGTTAGCAAGTTTCTAAACTATGATTGTGTGTCGAAGAATGGCGAGTCTGTTCCTATGATTGTTGGTGCTGTTATCGGTATTGGAGAGTGTCCAGGAAATGAAAAAATTGCGAAGGCCATGTTAGATCAACAACCAGAATTGGCTAATTCTGAGTATTTGTACGGAAAACAGACACTGTCCGTGTTAGAAGGGGTAATAAGCGGGTGTTGTATTTCAGATGGACTCAATGAGTACAGAGGTTGTCATAACAAAAACCTAAAAAAAAATCATGACAAAATGGCTGAATTATTGATTGAACACCATGCTAATATTGATAGGGTGGTTGATCAAGTGGCTAATATTCGTGGTAGTGAGAGAAAAATTCATGGAACATTGTTAGATTATGTCAGATTTATACAACAAAGCCAAAATTGCCAACAGCACGGGCGTAATTTTTGTGTAAAAATAGAAGACGCATTGGTCAAAGCGGGTGCAAAAACATATGCGGAGTTAAATGGGGAAACGATTGCAGATTCCGCATCTGGCAAAAAGCAGTTACAAGAAAACAAAACAAATACAAAAAATAATGTTGCGCCTGCGCCAAGCCCGACGCGGACATCAGTGCCACAAACACAGTCAACGGAAACAGCAAATACAGCAAATACAGAACAAACGGTCAAAACAAATGCGGCGGAACCTGTGAACGCACAGGCGTCGGTTGCGTCGATAGATAACGACGATTCGAATAAAACGGATGCTGGCGCAGTAGCGGTTGGTGATGCGGTTGCGGTTAGTACAACAATTACACCACAATCAGAAAAAGGCAATACAACAGAGAAAGATTCAGAAGTCAAAGTAGAGCAGGTTTCAGAAAAAGAGGAAATTTCAAGTGATGCAGAAGAAAGCTCGGCGGGTTCTGGTGCCGACAATAAAGGTGATGCGCCAATTGCTGCGGCCGCAGTTCAGGGCAGGATAGCGTCAGTGCATGATGGGGTAATACAACAAAATATTAATCCCACGAAAGTGACAGCGTGCAGACCGTGCGCAGGAAATTATGGTGTTATTTGTCGTGATAAAAAAGTTGGTGACGAATGTGTGTATGAAACAAAATGTCAGAATCCGGATTGGAAATTGTTTAACAATGGTCAATGGGATGCCTATTGCGAAGAACCGCCGCAATTGGGTGCATCGATGGCGCAACCGAGAAATGTGTCTTGTTCTGAAGAAGAATTAAATAGTATAAATGCGGTTATGGGGACCAAGAATAGCAACGGAAAATGTGAACCGATTGTTTGTAAAATAGATTATGAAATTAAGGATAATACATGTGTCAAACAAGAATGTACAGATGCTCAATTGCATGATTTGAATGCCGCCAGCGGTTTTATTGAAAATGAGGTTTGTATTCCAAAAGATTGTTTAGCAAATTTCAAATTGGTTGGTGGTAAATGCGTTGATGCGGCGGAATTAGAAAAACAAATGCAAGATGCAGAAAGTGCCTATGATGATGCATTGACACGTGAAACATCCTTGGAAAATCGTTTGTGGTCTGCGGGGGCTATGGCGGCGACGGGATTGGGGAGTATGGAACTGGCGCGGGGATTGGCCGAGAAAAAAGCCGATGAAAAAGCCGAGGCGGACATGGCGGCATATATGGAAACTTTCCGGTGCGAGGTTGGAAATGATAAAAATATTTTAGGACAAACAAAAAATATCACGACGCCCGGCGCGAACCAATTAATAAATCTGTATCAATCTTATGTTGATTTGGCGGCAAGTTTAAAACAACGCAAGGCGGATTTGGGGTTGCGGCCTGGAATCGAGGCAGAGGTTGTGTTGGATAAATCGGTGGTGGGGTTATATGACGACAAAGGAAACGGCGTTCAAAACGGAACATACGCATCACTGTATCGTGCGAAAATGGGCAGCGAGGCCGACAAACAAAAGTTAGACACCCAATCCAATGCGTCCACTCGTCGTGTTGGGATTGGTGGCACGGTGGCCGGTGGTGGTGCCGTCCTTGGTGCGTATAAAAATATAAAAATAAATGGCGACAGTGTTGATTCAGATTCAGGTGTCCTGAATCAGGCCGCCGGATTGTTTTTAGGGAAATAAAAAACTCCGTCATTTGGACGGAGTTTTTTGTCTGTTATTATTTTGACAATTTGTGGATGACCAAACCGCTGCGCAGTTTTGGTTCAAACCAAGTTGTTTTTGGTGGCATGATGTTGCCTGTGTCGGCGATGTCAATGATTTGTTTCATTGTCACCGGATACAATGCAAATGCCGCAACCATTTCGCCGCTATCAACGCGTTTTTGCAATTCACCCAGGCCACGGATTCCGCCAACGAAATCAATTCTGTTTGATGTGCGCAGGTCCCCTAAGTTCAATATTTTATCAAATACTAAATTCGACAAAACGGTCACGTCCAAAACGCCAATTGGATCGTTGTCATTGTATGTGCCAGGTTTTGCGGTTAATGAATACCAATGTCCACCCAAATACATACCAAAGTTATGTAATGCGTTTGGTTTGTAAATCGATGTGCCCATGTCGCGAACCTCGAAAGATTTTTCCAATTCAGAAATAAATTGTTCCGGTGTTAAACCGTTCAAATCTTTGACGACGCGGTTATAATCAATTACATGTAATTGTGATGCCGGGAAAATTACCGCCAAGAAATAATTGTATTCTTCCGCGCCGGTGTGATTTGGATTTTGTTCGCGTTTTTCGGCGCCAACGCGTGCCGCCGCAGCTGTTCTGTGGTGACCGTCGGCAACATACATCGCCGGAATATTTTTGAATATTTCGGTAATGCGTGCGTTTGTTGCGTCGTCATCAATTTTCCAAAATGTATGACCAAAACCGTCGGGTGCGACAAAGTCATATTCAGGCGCGTGATTTTTCACCCAATCTGCAACCAATTTGTTCATTTCATCTACATCTGGATACGCAAAAAACACAGGTTCCAAATTTGCATCCTGGATACGAACGTGAATCATACGGTCGTCTTCTTTTTCTTTGCGTGTCAATTCGTGCTTTTTAATTTTGCCGGTCATATAATCGTCAACATTTGCCGCCGCAACCAAACCATATTGTGTGCGACCGTCCATTGTTTGTGCATATATGTAATACATTTCTTTGTCGTCTTGGACCAGCCAGCCATTTGATTGCCATTTTTTGAAATTTTCAACGGCTTTGTCGTAAGTTCTTTGTTCGTGTTCACCGGCAATTGGGTCAAAATCAATTTCAGGTTTAATAATGTGCAATAATGATTTTTCGCCGGCCTCGGCCTTGGCCTCGACAGAGTTCAAAACATCGTATGGACGGGATGCTACTTCGGTTGCAAATTCCCGTGGTGGACGGACGCCCGCAAATGGTTTAATTTTCATGTGATTACTCCTTGTTGATAAAAATCGGTGATTTGATTATAGTCACCGATTTTACAAAAGGCAAATTTTATTCGTTATTTATTTGAACCGGTATTATCGTTTCGCGTTTGACATCGTCCAGTGGGGCAAATTGGAAAGGAACGGTTTCAAAATTGATTGCGTTCATATCTATTTTGCGGATGGTGCGGTTATACATTGTGTGATAATAAATTACTTTGTTTTGTAAATCGGTGGCAATCGTCCATTGGGTTGCAGACGGCATTTTAACTGGTTCACGGCCCGGGGCAAATGCCGTGCCAAATGGAACATCAAAATTATTTAATATATGAAATGCTTGGGTTATTGTGTTTGGGCCATCCGGTTGTTGGATTGTCATATTGCTGAAAAATGCGGCACGGACAAAACGCGACGGGGATGAAAAGTCGCCCGGCAGACCCAATAATCCTGTGCCGCCACTGAAAGATTTTAATGTAATGGCGCCTAATTTTAATGGGTCGGCGGTGCCGGTGCGTAAATTTACATAATTGTTCAGGTTTGTGTTGTGCCAATCAAATCCAGGCGAATTGGTGATTACACCGATTTCGTCTTCGTGAAATACCGGTTCGCCGTTGATTATTTCCATAACAACAACGCGTCCGCCGGGTTCGGTGATACGCCAATGCACGGTTGATGCGTCGGGTTCTGTGCTGACGATGCGGATGTTATTTATGTTTGCGCGTAATTCATCAATGGATGCAAAGTTTGCCAAAATCCACGATACAACCTGGACATCACTTAATGTTATGTCGCGCATGGCTTCGTCATATTTTTGGTATTCGCCGTAATCCGGGAAATAAAACAGGGCGGCATTTAATCCGGTTTCGTTCGTGCCGTCAATTACAAATTCGGGACGCTGGGCCCCCAGCCCCACAAATCCATATTTTGCGACAAACGTCATTCCGTTTTGTGTGCCGTCTGGCAACAGTGAACGCGATACATGTCCGCGTGGAACAACGATGTAAATGTTATCTGTTGCGGCGCGCGCCCAATCGATTGTGCGGGCGGAAATGGTTGCGCCGTCGGTTGAGTGCAGAGTGACACCGGTGCAGGCGATGGCTGGTGCGGAAATTATAAATACACAAAAAATATAGATAAATTTTTTCATATGTGGACTCCGTTGGTTGTTATATATTGTGTCAAAAATCGGATTTTTCCGACATAGGTTAGATTTCCATAAAAATACCGCCCATTGGGCGGTGTAAAAATGGCAGAGTTTGGAATTAAAACTTTGTTTTGATAAAGCGGATGAATTGTTTTAATTCAATCCATGTGTCGGATATAAAACTGTCAATCATGTTGTGGCCGTGTAATGTGCCGGCGTGGTGATAACAATAATATGCCAATGCCGCAAATAAAATTGTGCACAAAATGCGGAGCAGGGTTGATGTACCGCCCATAATCCCGTGTATCATGCATCTGATACCAACCACCGCGCACACGAACGCCAATACATACATTACGGTTGAAGAATTTAAAATAATTGAAAAAACTTCCATGGGTCAATCCTTTGATTTTTAGATATGTATATGATATCACAAATGTGCCGTTTATACAAAGGTTTTGTTGACACGGCGGGACACAAAAAATAATTTGCAAAACAGATATAATCGATTATAATGCAGGGCGTCATTGGGGCATAGTTTAATGGTAGAACATCGGACTCTGACTCCGCTAGTGTTGGTTCGAATCCAGCTGCCCCAACCAAAAATTCAACCCGTCACAAGACGGGTTTAATTTTTGGTTCTGTGGCGATGGGGCGGTGCCACGTCGCACAAGCGGCCGGTTCGAAAACAAGTAGATTGTGGAAGTGTTAACGCACCACAATCGTCACGGTTTCCCCACAACCGGCACACGATGTGTGCCGCGTGAGGGAATCCAGCTGCCCCCGCCCAAGATAAACAAACCCGCCAACAAAGGCGGGTTTTATTTTGTTTTCTAACAATTTCACCGAGTTCGAAAGTTAGGTTTTGGAAAATGTCAAAAAATTCTAACTTTCAAACTTTTTGTGGTATAATAATACTGAGGTGCACTTATTATGATTAAAATAAAGTCAATTCAGGAATTAGAAGATTTTTTATTACAGGATTCCACCTTGGATGATATGTGTGGTACGGTACCAGGAAAAAATGTTGGTGTACCCGATAAAAAATTAACCAAGGAAGATGTCCAACATGATATTTCTGTATTTGCGCGGTATTTAATTCGTGTTTATGTTGGCTGGCCCGTACACGATGATATTATAAAAAGAAAAGTTTTAAATTATTTAACAAAAATATATAAATCAGCGCATCGTATAACCACAATTGAATTATTTGATGTGCTTAAAAATGCCATTAAACCAATTCCTGATAATCATCTGTCCATCAGGTTTAATAATAGCCGGGCATGGATGACAATAAAAACAAGGTTACATAAAGATGTTGGTAAAAATATAGCCGGTCTACAACCTATTAAAGCGATGATGTTTTACAACAATATTGCCGCGATTGGATTTACCGGTATGTGCAAGACAGACGAATTTCGTGATGTTATTCTTGAGTTTCAAAATAATGTTTTGCCAAAATCAAAAGCTTTAATTATTGATTTGCGTGGCAATGGCGGCGGAAACAGTTTTTATTCTGATCAATTTGCTTATTTCCTTTGTGGGACAAAGATAAGCAGTATGAAAGAGACATATGTTCGCACGACACCGGAAGCCAAGAAAGTATTACAAGGGTCAAATCCAGAAGCGTCTTGGTCAAATGTGCCACAATCTGAAGAATTACAATTATTTTCAACTGGAAAAATTTTTGAAATTGATGAAACGCAAGCATATATGAAACCGATATTTATTTTAACAGATGAAAACACTGGGTCGGGCGCAGAAATGTTTTTGTTGCGTATGGTTCATCATCCGATGGTTCGTGTGATTGGTGATAATTCACGTGGTATGGAGGTTTATGGAAACATGGTTTTTTGTAAATTGCCATATAGTGATATATCTGTGGCCGTTGGTTCAAATTATCGTATATTGGAATATGATAATTTCGAATTACATGGTTATAAACCAGATGTAAAATGTAAAAATGGTCAAGATGCTTTGGAAACCGCTTTGTCAGAATATGCAAATCAATTTTGTGCCAATAGCTTTGCGCAATCAAGACAAAAGTAGTTGATATTTCAGCTTTTCAATCTCTTGCCCAATCTCAACTAATTCGGCTCGCAGATTGCACAAATTGCATAACCAAGATAGACAACTGTTCGTTTCAGAGCGTGTTTTGTTTGGGTTCTAATGTTTTTATCGAGTTCGAAAGTTGAGTTTTAGAACCATGTATGGTATAATTTTGTTGAAAAAAATAAAGGTTATGATATGGAAAAGTTTTTTGAATTATTCAAGAAAAATCTTAAAACCCAACGTTTGGAATTACGTATTCTTGAACCAACAATTGAAAATGCAAAATTGGTTTGGGAAGCAATTAAAAACGAAAATCCAAATGATTTTGCTTTTATACATTATTCTCCGAAATACGACAAACCATTGCCAGAATCATTGGATGAAACATTCGAAACAATGAAAAATTATGCAGAAGCCTTTAAATTCAATGGAGTATTATGGTATGTGTTTCACGATGGTGAATTGATTGGTTTTCATGGGGTTTCGTATAACAAGGAAAACGACACGGTTAACCCAGGTAATGTTTGGTTTGTCAGATCGGCGTGGGGACATGGTTTTAATCATGAAATTCATAATCTTTTAGAAAAAATTACATTTGAAGATTTAAAAATACATCGTATGAGTCGTCAATGTATGGCAAACAATGAAAGATCACAAAAATCTATTTTAAGCAGTGGCTATCATTTGGATGGACGTTTACGGGAATATGCTAAACTATCCGATGGCAAGTGGACAGACCATTTGATTTTTTCTAAACTGAAATCAGAATACAATAATAAATAAAAAATTATTTATTAAATAACCATATCTTTTGCTTTTTCATCCCATCAATCTCTTGTCCAATTTGAATTATGTCGGCTCGCGAATTGCGGGGGTGGGGGCGCGCGTGATGCGGCGCAAGTAATATTTTTTTGTTGACAAAGGGGTGATTTGGGGTAAAATTTGCCTGTATAAAAAAACAGAGGTTTTATTATGAAAAAAATTAAAAATCCGTATGTGTTGCCGGATGTGCCGATGGTTTGGGCGGATATTTATGGTATGCCGATGGCGGTACGTATGGCGTATTTACGTGGTGCTAAAAAAACAAAATAATTTATCCCGCGTCTGGCGGGATTTTTAATATGCCAGGTGTGACAGTCCGTACATTAAAAATGCGGCCCATAAAAATGTGAGTACACCAGCAAATATCGCAATATTTTTTTTGTTATATGGTGCCAATGCATACATCGCGAAAAATTCAACAATGGCGGTAGTTGTGTATGGTAAAATCGCAAGCATAAAGTAATTTTCCCGCACACCAAATATGATATAGAATAATATTGGTACGGCAAAACAAATCACCAACCATGTGGGCAAAATTAAAATCCAACGAAATATGTCCCAATATTTTTTGTTTATCATAATGTTTTTATTATATCATATAAAACTGCAATATTCCATGGGTTTTATGCGGCTTTTTTCATGCCGGATTTAACATCGCGGATATATTTGCGCAAATCGTCGATTGGAACCAATGTGCCATCGCGTTTTTGTGCCGACCAATAATCCCATCCGTTGAAACTGACACTGTGTTGGATGCGCGCCGCCATGACATGAATAGATGCCTTGCCATACAGGGTGTGTACCAA
This sequence comes from Alphaproteobacteria bacterium UBA3635, assembly GCA_002373935.1. Taxonomy (GTDB): domain Bacteria; phylum Pseudomonadota; class Alphaproteobacteria; order Rs-D84; family Rs-D84; genus Enterousia. The sequence continues at coordinate 43,257 of DFKW01000013.1, forward strand.
TTGCGCGTCGTGGGTTATCATGACGCGTTCGCCACGCGGGCTGACCAATGTTTGTCCGACATACAACAATCCTGCATCAATAAGTTCGCGGAACGCAACACGGACCTCGTCACGTTTGGGTTTGGTGACCTCAATATCGGTCAAATCAATCGGTTGGGTGGATGCCACGCGTTCGCGTGCGGCGGCAACATATGTTTCGTCGCGGTCAATGCCGATAAATTGCCGGCCCAATTCTTTGGCGGCGGCGGCGGTTGTGCCGGAACCGACAAATGGGTCCAAAATTATGTCGCCCGGTTTGGTCGATGCCAAAATTACACGGCGCAATAAATCCAGTGGTTTTTGCGTGTTGTGTAAACTTTTTCCATCGGCGCCCTTGATACGTTCGTGGCCCAGGCAAATGTCCAGATTCCAATCGGAACGCATTTGTTTGCCGCCGTTTAATTTCTTCATCGTTTCGTAATTAAATGTATATTTTCCGGTCTTGGTCGGCGTTGCCCAAATCAGTGTTTCGTGTGCGTTGGTAAAACGCGTGCCGCGAAAGTTCGGCATTGGGTTTGTTTTTACCCATACGATGTCGTTCAAAATCCAAAAGCCCAAATCTTGCATAATTGCGCCGATTTGAAAAATGTTGTGGTATGAACCAATTGCCCACATTGCACCATTTGGTTTTAATATGCGTTTGCACTCAGATAACCAATCATGACAAAACTGATAATATTCCGCGGGACTGGTAAAAGAATCCCATGCGTCGCGCACCGCGCGTGCGGCGGTTTGATCTTCGGGGCGATAGAGTGTTTTTTCACCCAATTGCAAGTTATATGGAGAGTCCGCAAAAATCGCGTCAACCGATGCGTCCGGCATTTTGCGCATTAATTCAATGCAATCGCCAGCCAAAATTTTGTTCAGAATTTTGTCCATTAAATCTCTCTCGTCCTACGGGGATATATTATATCACATTTTTGGGTGAATTTTTTTGCGTCAAAACCAAAATTTTGATAAAAATGTCTTGATTTTTTTAGAAAATGCATTTTTTTGAATTTTGATTAAAAAAAATATGCTTTACAGTTTAGTTTTAGATTGCTAAATTTATATGGATATGAGATGTCCATACTGTAATTCTACTGATTCTCGGGTGTTGGATTCCCGCCCCGATATCGAAGACGCGATAATTCGTCGGCGCCGCGTGTGTAATCAATGCGGTGCGCGTTTTACGACGGTTGAACGCGTCCAAATGCGCGATTTGATGGTTCGGAAAAACAGTGGTAAATTGGAACCGTTCGATCGGGAAAAATTAACACGCAGTATTAAATTGGCGTGTCGAAATCGCGATGTGGGCGATGAACAAATCGAAAAATTGGTGACATCTATTCATCGTCGTTTGGAAACAGAAAATGCCGATGAAACGGTGACATCTGCGGCGGTTGGACAAATGGTGGCGGATTCGTTGCTGAATTTGGATCCGATTGCGTTTGTGCGGTTTGTGTCGGTGTATCGCAAGTTTTCAAAAATTTCTGATTTCAAAAAAATTATTGACCAAATACCAGAGGATGAAGATAACGCAATTGTGTGCAAATTGCCAAAAACATCGTTGTTTTAACATGAAAAAAATAGTTCTGATTTTGATTGCTGTGTTTTGTGTCCGCGTGGCGGCGGCGGCGCCGGTGTTGGATATTTTGACGGATGGGGATGCCGAAATTTATCAACAAATTTTCATGTTGCAGGGCAAGGAAAAAATCGATGCCGCAAAAAAATTAGAATCTAAATTGACCGATAAATTATTAATGAACGAGGTTTTATATCAACGCTTTTTTTCTAAAACATATAAAACAAAAGGCGCCGAGATTTCAAATTGGATGAATAAATATTACGATATGCCGGGGGCCGAGCGCGTGGAAAAATTATCCAAAATTAAACGGGTCAAAGTGCGCAAACCGGTTATATATTCATCAATTACCGCAAAATCAAATGGGGAAACGGCACAAAGTGAAACATGGACAACGAAAACATATTCTAAATCGGTTGAAAATAAAATTGCTAATTTTAAACGTGCAATACGCGGTGGCGCAACAAAACGGGCGCGCAATATTTTAGAAGATAAAAAATTCAAAAAGGCATTAACATCGGTTGATTATGGACGTCTGGCGGGGCGGTTGTCGTATATCTATTATACAAATGGCGAATTAGAATTGGCAAAAAAATGGGGCTTTGTCGCGGCGGATGCGGACAGCGAGTATGGTTTGTGGACAATGGGCTTGATTTATTACAAAGAGGCCAAATATAAAGAGTCAGAAAAATATTTCAGTAAAATTTTAGATTTGTCACAAATAAATGATGCCCGCAAGGGCGAGGCCGCATTTTGGGCGGGACGCGCGGCGGATGCAAATGACGATATGGAGACGGCTAAAAAATACTGGGAAATTGGTGCCGCCCGCCCGATGAGTTTTTATGGTGCGTTGTCCGCGACTATGTTGGGGCGCACACCGGAATATGAATTTTTTGAACAAGATTGTTCGGACGAAGATATTGATGCGTTACGTGAATTGAAATTGGGGCGTGTTGCGCTGGGGCTGATTCAGGTGGGACAAAAATCGCGTGCGGAACAATATTTGAAATCTATGATTACATCGCGTGCGTCGGATAAAACATTGCATGCGATAAATTCAATTGCAACGGCGTATGATTTGCCGCGTATCGCAATTCAAATTTCCGGGGTGGTGCGTGACCGTGGTATTTTGGAAATTGATGACGATATTATTTATTCGGCGCAATATCCGTTGCCTGATTGGGAACCAATGGGGGGGTGGTCAATTGACCGGGCGTTGTTGTTCGCAATTACTAAACAAGAAAGTGGATTTCGGACAACCGCAAAATCGGGCGTTGGTGCAAATGGCGTGATGCAACTGATGCCGGGAACGGCAAAATTGGTTGCACATAAAAACAAGGTTAAATGGTCTGATATGGATATGTCAAAACCGGAACATAATATGTTTTTGGGACAACAATATATCGTCGATTTGTTGCAGCAACCCGTAATTGACAACAGTATTATTAAAATGCTGGCGGCATATAATGCGGGTATTGGTAATGTCGCAAAATTTGAAAAGACATTTGATACATATGACCCGTTGTTGTATATCGAAAGTTTCCCGGCATATGAAACGCGCGGGTATATTAAACGCGTGCTGTCGAATTTGTGGCTGTATCGTGCGCGGTTAAATCAACCATTGACATCAATGCAGGAATTGGCAAACGGTCAATGGCCATTGTATAACAGTGAAGATGAATATGTGCAACAGCAAATTGAAAATCGTATGTCGATTTAATTATCGTTCATATTTCATCAGTATGTGATGAATTGTTTTGCTTATTTGGTCCGGGGTTATGTTGGCGTTCGTTATGTCCGGAATTTCATCGCGAAATGTTTTTGCAATTCCATGGATTTGTTTTTTATTTGCCGATTCCAGTATGTTTTTTAATGCATTATGCTGTGCGATTTTGTCGTTTAATTTTGTGTCATAATCGCGGGTCAATTTGTTTGCATCAAAACCATTTTTTGCAAAATATAACATCACGGGCAAAAACAAAAACAGTAAAATTTTATTATCATTGTGGTACGCATAGTTTATGCCAAACGCGCCGTTCAGTAATGCGGTGCCGTGTGACCCATACGCCATAATTTTTGCGCGACGTTTTTGTTCGTGTAATGTTATTATCAATGCCAATGACGCAATCAATAAAGATTTTATGTCTTCGGAATCTTTATCGGTACGTTGTGAAATATCTTGGATATTAAAAATTTCGCGGTTTAAATCCATGCGATTAAAATCCCAGGTTGCTGCGTGTGGCATCGAACATTTGTTGTTGCATTTTAGCAACCATTTTGCAAACAAACATTGCGTTTGCGTCGGCTTGGGTTTTGTCGGCGTTTTGTTTTGTTGTTACAGTTTTAACAATTTCAGTATCTGGCATTTTTTATCCTTTGTTTTTTTACTGTTGTATATTTTTGCACGATAATTTCGTTTGTCAAGTCAAAAATGCTTTGTTTTTTGGGAATTTTTGGTATGATATGCGTGATGAAAACAAACCCGAATTTTGACTATGAATATGAAATTGGTGGCATTGTTGCCGGTGTGGACGAGGCAGGCCGGGGGCCGCTTTGTGGGCCGGTGGTTGCGGGTGCGGTGATTTTTCCGGATAAAAATATTGAAATTCCGGTGGTTATACGCGATTCAAAGCAAATGAGTGCGCCCCAGCGCGATGCGGCATACGATTGGATAACGGCACACACGATTTGGGCAACTGGACAATGCACCCCAGCCGAAATTGATGAATTAAATATATTGTGGGCATCGATGCGTGCGATGGAAAGGGCGGTGGATTCGTTGGCATTACAACCAAATTTTTGTTTAATTGACGGAAATCGTGTGCCGAAAAATTTGCGTGGGACGGCGGTGGTCAAAGGGGACGCAAAATCATTATCTATTGCGGCGGCATCGATAGTTGCCAAGGTCACGCGTGACCGTTTAATGCATGAATTGGCGCAAAAATATCCCGAATATGGATGGGAAAAAAACGCCGGTTATCCAACCCCCGAACACTTGCGCGCGATAGAAAAATATGGTATAAATGAACATTATCGGCGGACATTTGGCCCGGTAAAAAAGATTTTGGAAAAAGGGGTATGAATATGGCAGAAAATAATAAAAGAAAATGTCCATCAATCAACAGCGGTATGTTGGATAAATTAAATAATTTTGTTGCCCCCAGAACCAGTTTGGGTTTGGGGAATTTGAGGTATCAAGAATTTGAAGAATTGTTGAAAATTGTTGATGTTCGTCGCCCTTATACCGCCAGAGATTTAGGTAATCCAAAATTTAATCTGCATAATATGGGTAGGGAATATGGTGATTAATTTTAAAAGGAGGATTTATTATGGTAATAGAAGAGGAAACAACATACAGAAGTATTTGGGCGCTTAAACGCGATGGAAATAAAAAAAATATAGATGTTTTAATGACTGAAAATTCTGGGTTGTATGAAAATTTCTGTCCGCGTGATACATATGTTGCACAATATCAATTTAATGATGTTGAAAGTTTTAATTTATTTTATGGACTGATGCGCAGATTGATGGATTATCGTATCTATGTTGATAATGTGGCAAAGGTTCCAGGAAATAAACAATTGCGTAAATTGATAAAACCAAAAGTGGATTTGTTTATTAAATCTTTACAACAAGATTCTGGCGTGGCGGTTCAAAATGCTGAATTACCTGTGTATAACGTGAATTTTGATATAAACAGATATCCATCGAAATTAAATTCCGAAACGATTGTGTTGGCGTATGCACAAAAATCTGATGAATATGGAAAATACCTTTATACTTTAGCAATGAAAGAGTTAGAGCCGGCGACAATAACTGAACCATACCCGATGGAGAATGAACCAGAAAAGTTTGGAAATTATTTTGCAAATGCAACAATACATATTACTGCTTTTTCACCAGACGATAATCAATATGATGAATATAAAGAATTGGTGGAGAATCAGTTTAAAACAGCTTATCCAAGGCAAGCGGTTTTGGATCACAATCGTTCCAGACTCCAAAGATTCCAAAATTATTTTGCAAAGACAAAATAAAAGGCTGATAAATGAAATTGAGAGAAATCGATTATAATTCTACCAAAGGCAAATATGTTTTGTTGCGGGTGGATTTTAATGTCCAAATTGAAAATGGAAAAATTTTGGATACTTTCCGTATCGAACAATCTATGCCGACGATAAATAAATTGCGCGATGCCGGGGCGCGTGTCGCAATATGTGCGCACCTGGGGCGGCCAAAGGGTGTGGCAACCCCGGAATTGTCGCTGCGTCCAATCGCAGATTATATGAAAATTCCATTTGTTGCGGATTGCCTGTCGCGTGATTTTATGGCGGGGATGCGTGACGGCGATGTTGTGCTGATGGAAAATGTTCGGTTTTATGCGGGCGAAGAAAAAAATGATGCCGGGTTTGCCGGTGCGCTGGCGCGTGGTTTTGATTTATTCATCAATGATGCATTTGCGGTGGCACATCGGGCGGCGGCGTCAACGGTTGGTGTTGCAAAAATTTTGCCCTCTTTTGCCGGGGAATTATTGCGCACGGAGGTTGAAAATATTTCGCGTATAATGGAATCGCCGCGGCGTCCGTTGCTGGCGATTGTTGGTGGGGCGAAAGTGTCCGGTAAAATTGGTGTATTAAAAACATTGTGCAAATTGGCGGATACGGTGATTGTTGGTGGTGCGATTGGAACTACATTTAACTATGCCTGTGGTGCAAATCCGGGAAATTCCCTGTATGAACCGGATATGGTGGATGTGGCGCGCGAAATTATGAAAATTGCTGATGATAATGGTTGCAAATTTTTAATGCCTATTGACAAGGGCGTTGGTGCGACGTTTGAAAAAACGGCAAAGCGCGAAAATAAAAATTTGGATGAAATTACGGACACAGATGTGATAATTGACGACGGACCAAAAACCGCGGACCGCAATATTGATGAAATAAACCGTGCCGCGACGGTTGTTTGGAACGGAACATTTGGCATGGCCGAGTGGGGCGATGTCTGGGGAAAAACCAGTTTTCGTGTCGCGCATGCGATTGCAGAACGGACGCGTGCCGGCAAATTGGTCAGTGTCGTTGGCGGCGGTGAAACGGTTGCGGCCGTGGATGCGGCGGGTGTGCGTAATGACATAACATATGTTTCGACCGGTGGCGGCGCGTTTTTAGAGTTTATTGAACGGGGAACATTGCCGGCACTTGAAATTTTGATGGCATAGTTTATATAGAAAAAAGTGGCGGAAAATTTGCGAAGTGCTTTTTTTTATGCTATAATTTTAAGAAACAAACGAAAAATTAAAGGGTTGTAATATGGCTTTGATACCTATGGTTATAGAAGAATCGCCACGTGGTGAACGTTCTTTTGATATTTATTCGCGACTGTTGCGCGACAGAATTATTATGGTGACGGGCGAAATTGAAACAAATATGGCAAATGTTATCGTTGCCCAATTATTGTTGTTGGAATCGGAAAATCCAAATGCAGATATTTCCATGTATATCAATTCCCCGGGCGGTGATGTTTCTGCGGGCGAGGCAATTTTGGATACAATGCGTTATATCAAGGCACCGGTTTCAACAATCGGTATGGGATTGGTTGCGTCCATGGCGTCTGTGTTGTTGGCGGCGGGTGAAAAAGGTAAAAGATTTGTTTTGCCAAATACATCGATTATGATTCATCAGCCAATGGCCGGAACCCAGGGTCAGGTCACCGATATGGAAATCCAAATCAGCAAGTTTAAACAAACCAAAGAATTGTTGATTAAACAGATGTCTGAATTTACCGGGCGCAAAGAAAAAGAATTGTTTGCGGCGATGGAACGCGATAATTGGATGACGGCGAACGATGCCAAAGATTTTGGTTTGATTGATGGGATTTTGGTGCGGAAATAATTTTTGATTTATGGGGTTTTGACATGAGTGATGAAAAAATAACAACATCCGAAAATAAAAAAAATGACCAGTTTTGTTCTTTCTGTGGCAAGGCCGTATATGAGGTTAAAAAATTGGTCAGTGGTCGTAATGTTTGTATTTGCGACGAATGTATCGCGTTGTGCAACGATATTATGGCGGATGATTTGCGTGCCGATGTGGTCAAAGGTGGCACCACAAAATTGCCAACACCGCATCAAATTTATGATTTTTTAAATGAATATATTATTGGTCAGGAGGATGCAAAACGTGCGTTGTCTGTGGCGGTATATAATCATTATAAACGGCATGCGGTCAATGTCTCAGATGTCGAAATCCAAAAATCTAATGTGTTGTTGATTGGACCAACGGGAACGGGAAAAACTTTGTTTGCACAAACATTGGCGCGTATTTTGGATGTGCCGTTCGCAATTGCGGATGCCACCACTTTGACCGAGGCCGGATATGTCGGTGATGATGTGGAAAGTGTGTTGGCGCGTTTGTTGCAAAATGCAAATTTTGATGTAGAAAAAGCGGGACGCGGAATTATTTATATTGATGAAATTGATAAAATTGCGCGTAAATCTGAAAATCCGTCTTTGACGCGCGATGTATCGGGCGAGGGTGTGCAACAGGCATTATTGAAATTGGTCGAAGGCACCGTCGCAAATGTGCCGGTTGGGGGCGCAGGACGCAAACATCCGGGCGAGGCCACCGTGCAATTGGATACTTCAAAAATTTTATTTATCTGTGGTGGGGCTTTTGATGGGTTGAATAAAATTATTGGACAACGCAAAAGTATTCGTGCCGGTATCGGTTTTGGTGCGGATGTGGCATCCAAGCAAGAACGTGATGAAAAAAATCATTTGGCGGATGTTGAACCCCAAGATTTGGTCAAATTTGGAATTATCCCGGAATTGATTGGTCGGTTGCCAATTATTACAACACTGCAAGATTTGGACGAGGCCGCATTGGTGAAAATTTTGACCGAACCTAAAAACGCAATTGTGAAACAATATGTCGCAATGTTAGGGATTGATGGTGTGAAATTGACCGTGACACCGGATGCGTTGCGTGAAATCGCGCATTTGGCGGTGCAACGTAAAACGGGCGCACGTGGTTTGCGCAGTATTTTGGAAAAACTGTTGTTGCAACCAATGTTTGATGCACCGGAAAAAGATGGCTTGCAAGAAATTGTGATTGATAAAGATGTGGTTTTGGGTAAAAAGCCGTATGTGGAAATTTTTGCCGAACCTAAAAAAGCCGCATAAGTATCGCACTAGAAATTTTTGAAAAAATTAAACCGTCTTTTGTGACGGTTTTTTAATTTGATGTGCAATTCCATTTTGCGTACAGTGTTGTGTTGCCCGCAATATCCCATGTGCGTACGGCATTGCCGACGGCGTTATAGTATTGTGTGCCGGTGCCGTTTTCGCCAGTATAATATCCGGCAAATGTGCAATTCGTTTTTGTTGGTTTGGAAACAGGTGCCATCCTTTTACCAAATGTGACCGCGGCGGTAAATGTTGTGTTTGTGGTATCGTTTGCATTATCAAATGTAATGATATATGTTTCGGCGTTTGTGTTTGGCGCGCGACAATATCCCCATTTTTTGTTTGTACCGGTTTCTGTATAAAATTGTTCCAGTAATGCAATCGATGTGTTGGTGTATGGTGTCGATACCCATATTCCACCCAATCGTTCGCATTCACGTGATAATTCCGTGCCCATGGAAATACGAATTTTATCCATAACAATATTTATGTCTTGTAATACAGATGTTGGAACGGCCAATTCGGCGGTGTCTGAATCGGATTTTGCATAATTTTCATATTCGGATGGACGGATACAAACCTGCATCGCATAATGAACAAAACGTTGATATAAACTGTCGACATAATCGTTGCCACAATCAGATGAATTTGCGGTCGCCGCATTGCATTTCGGTATGACGGCATATTGTTGGTCGCCGGGGGTATAAACACGGCATGCGTATGGATAGCCATGCAGTGTGTCACTGGATTGGACAGAACATAAATTTTTACCAAAATCGGTCAATAAATTTTGACATTCGGCAACAATTCGTTGGTCAACAATATCGTGCATTGCGTTCACCAATTCGGCCAGACCTGATGTGCCACCGCCGTACAGGTTGCTGCACGTGTCTAATTTTTCGCGGCATAAATCTTCGACGGTTTCCATGGTCAGGCCCAATAAAGTTTGGTCATCAATGTTACTGAAATCTTTTAATGAATTTGTTTGTTCGTCATAGCATTGATTGACAACGCCCAAACATTCGTTTTTGACCGTTCTGATTTTTTCTTGTTGTTTTTGATGGATTTCGATTATTGCCTGGCGCATAAATTCGTCCCATACATCGCCGGACAGGTCGCGACATTTATCCAATGTTTTTTCGGCATAGATTTTTTTCTTGTTCAAAGTGTTCACAAACATATGGTTTGTTTGATTTGATAAAATGTTGCCGGATAATGAAATCTGGTTCGCCAGGTTATAGAAATTTTTCGTGTATAATGGTTCGCCGGTGTCGATGTTCAAATACAAACCCGTCACATCCAAACAATGGATAAAATCCGGTCCGCACGCAGTGTCGGCGGTGACATCGTTGCGGATGTTCGCAATGCAATCGTTTATTGATAACAAATTGTGTGCATCGTAATTTTCCAGACGCGCGATGTTCATTTCGCGTTCCGTTTCGCGAATTGCAGAATTTGCAGAATTTTTCTGTTTGCTTAAATTTGTTGCCAATGTTGCACAATCGTTTTCAATATACATCCCGTATGCCGATACAACCATATTTAATATTGATGATGAACATTGCGCAGTCACCATTTGTGTACATTGTGCATTGACCGCGTTAAATAAACTTTCCCCCGTCAGGTTCGCAATGTTTGCGCCGTTTGCCAAATCCGTAGTTGCCCAGATTGATTTTATATCGCCGCCCGCGTCCAATGTGCCGGCGGTGGACAATGATTTCGATTTTGTTTTTGATAAAACATCGCCAATCGCACTTAATTGTTGTGCGGATGCCGATTTATCGTTTGTGCGGGACAATGTTTGTTCGCCCGTGGACGCGGATGTCATGGCGGCAACTTCGGCCGCAGATTTGTTGATAATGTCCAAATTCAAATCATGAAATGCCGCCAATGAATCCGATGTGTTGGCCAATGTTGATTGCTTTTGCTTTATTTCCGAAATCCTGGATGAACAAATGCACCGGCGATATGTGTCGTCCATATTTGCACAAAATTGATCCATGCATGTAAAATATGCGTCACGACATGTGTTGTATTCATTGCCAAAATTTGATGTCGTGTCAATGCCGTTCAAATCCAATGTTGCGGCGCGTGAAGTGACCGATTTTTGTTTTGTTGGATGTGTGAACAACCCGGACCGGGTTGATGTGATGGTGCGGGTGGGTTTTGCCGCGCGCGATTTTATGTTTTGTGTTGCCACAGATGCGCGTGGCGTGGTGTTTGTTGTGGCACGGGATTTTATGTTTTGTGTTGGTGTGTTTTTTTGTCGCACCGATATTGTTGCACGTGCGGCGGAATTTGCCGCCATGTTGCCACGCATTGTTGTGCCCGCGTCACGCGATGCAACACGGTCCGCCGCGTATGATGCACCAGACGCGGTTAAACCAAGCAAAAATAAAAACAGAAATCCCTTCTTCCTCATACAATAAAAATTCTACCAAAAAAGTTTTTTTGTGGGCAATAAAAAAATGCACCAAATGGTGCATTTGATTTATGTGATTTTTTACTTAATTTGCCGGCGTGTCGGGTGTCGCATTGTTTTTTTCGACAAATGTGATGCGACCCTTGTCCAGATCGTATGGTGTCATTTCGACACGAACGCGTTTGCCAACATTGACCCAGATGCGCGCCTTGCGCATTTTGCCACATACGGTTGCCAAAATATCGTGACCGTTGTCCAATTTTACCCGAAACATTGTGTTGGGTAATTTGTCGGTGACGATGCCGGTGAAAACGATAACGTCGTCTTTTGCCATGAATTGAATCCTTTGTTTTTTCAGTTTTTTTCTATGATATATCTGCGACATAAAAATATCAAGATTTTTTTAGTTGGGCTTGATATGTTTTGTTTTTTTTGATAAAATAAACACGATAGTATTATAGTGGAGAGAGATATGAAAATCAAAAATATCGCGTTGATTTTGTGTATGATACCGTTGGTGGCGTTCGCCGCAGACCGCGTGGCAACCGATGCGCGCGTCAGTATGCGTCCGGCAACGGCGGTGGCGTCGGGGCGGTTGTCTTCGTTGGCAAATATGTCGGGAATTAAAACGGCCAATGTTCCAACCCCAACGGTTGAACCACGTAATACAACAAATTCAACAACATCACAAATTGTGGCGCCACAACCGGTCGCACCAAGTGCGCCGGAAAATTGCCGTGATGCATATCGGGCGTGCATGGATGAATTTTGTATGCTGGATGAAACCGAGGGCGGGCGATGTGCGTGTTCGGATAATATTTCACGGTCAAAAAAATTAATTTTGGAAATTCAAAAAATTCAAAGCGAGGCGGATGATTTATACACAACCGGTGTTGAACGCGAAAAATTGGGTGCGCGTGCAAAATTGGTTTTTGGTGAATCTGATGCGGCGAAAAAAAATAAATCCGGAATTGATTTTTCGGCATGGTTAAATGATAGTGCGGACGCGGATGATGGTGAATTGGGCGACGATGCCGATATCGGGCAAAATTTGTATTCTATGGCGGCGGAATATTGTAAATCAGAATTAAAAAGCTGTGGTGACCGGGCCGCAATGGAAGAAACATTGTATTCACGCATGATTGTTGCGGATTGCAAATCGTTTGAAACATATTTGTCGGATCAAAAACGCGACGCAGAAATGAATAAAAAAACAGCGGAATCTGCGGTGCGTTCTGCACGGTTGGAAATGTTGGATACAACGCGGAAATATAACCGTGGTGAATGTTTGTTGGCATATCGTTCTTGTATCGCAGACAAGGGCGGATGTGGTGTGAATTTTGAAAACTGTTTGGATGAGGGTTTGTTGTCGCGTCGTGCAAATGCATGCGAAGATGTATTGGATCAATGTATGTATGACCGCGAATATGTGTTAAAAGATTGGGAGGAGGAATCCAAATTGATTTTGGTCGAGGCAGAAAAATACGCGGATAAAAACAGTCGTGCCATGTGTTTGGCAAAAATCCAAAATTGTTTGGAAGAGGGTTGTTCGACATCCACAAATTCGGCGTGTTTGACCGATGTAAAAGTGGCGGCGGGTGTGTGTCCAATTATTACCGAATGTAATGAAAAAATTCCGGGGATTCAAAGTGTGATAAATGATAAATTGGCGTATCTGCAAACAAAGTTTTGTGAAAATGATTTGGATGCGTGTTTGAAAGAAAAATGTGGTGTTGATTTTACTAACCCTGAATGTGTTGGTAAAGGGGCGTCAGAGATTGCAAATTTATGTCCACAAGATATGTTCCCGTCTTGCAAGGGTGCAAAACAATACGATGTCTTGGTGTCGTCGGCAATGTTGAAAATGGATTATCAATTGTTGACGGGGTGCATAAATCAATTTGCGGAAAAGTTGACCGCGGTTTGCGGAACCGATATGGCGTGCATACCAACATCGGAATTGTTGGCGGGGGTTGATACAACAAAATGGGTTGATTTGTATGCACCCGCGACCAGATTGACGGCGGGTAATGCGGTGTCGAAAATTTCCCGTGCAACAGATTCAGTTGATGCAAAAATCACGCAATCTGTGAATGCGGCGGTGGATAAATTCTTTACAGATTTCCAAAAAGATTTGACTTTGTCGGCATGTCAAACCGTTTACAGCGGTCAAGCCAAACCTGCGGGTGTCACAGATATGAACGACAGTATTAATATGACGGCGAAAATGATTGCATATGCTGAGGCGAAAAATCGCGCCCTGCGTGAATACACGCGGATTATGGATGATTTGAAATCGGCGGCGGAGACCAATCGTAATCATAAATATTGCCTGGCCAAATATAAAGAAGAGAATAAGCCGGATGCGGAAGGCGCAATCAGTTATATCCGCAGTGTTTCATACGAACCCGATTTGCGTAATTGCCATGTGTGTCGTGTGCAACGCGTGTGTGAGACGGGGGGTATATCCAAGTTGGCGGGAATTGGTTCCGGTGTGATTGGTGGTGCCACGGGAATGGGGTCTGTGGGTGTTGTTGGTGGACCGTGGGGTGCTGCGATTGGTGCGGGAATTGGTGCCGTGGTTGGTGGTATTGCAGGTGCGGCGTCCAGTGGTGAACAAGAGAATTGTCAGGAATTGGAATCGTGTGAAGATATCAATGTGGGTAATATCACGGAAGAAATGCTGAACGATTTATTAAAATAAATTTTCATAGATGGAGAGAGATATGAAAAATTTTATGCGCGTGTTTATGTTTGCTGTGGCTGTGGCGGTTGCAATGCCGGCGGGTGCCGCGACAAATACATCGTCCAAACAATCCGCAATTCAATCGGGAACCAAGGTTAGGGCCCGGGTTGCGGCATCGGGGGTGTATTCCGATGAATGCTATGACGCGTATTATGGATGCATGGACCAGTTTTGTATTTTAGATAATGAGGACGGTGGGTCTTGTGCGTGCAGTGATAAAAATGCCGGCTACCAGGCGAGGTTAGAAAAAATCAAGGATACATTGGCCGAGGCCGACAGATTACAGACCGAGGAAGTCGAACGTGTCCAGGCGGGCGCAAATGCCGATATTATATTTAATGGTGTGCGCGAATATGATTCTAAAACCGGTGATGTTGCACAAACGACAAAACAGACCGCGGCGGAAAAACGGCAATCTTTGTTGGCAATGTGGGATGATGCGGGGATGGATGACGATGTGTTTGATGATATGGAATCTATTGCCGATAAAACAGGTGACGCATTGTTTGCGGCGGCGGATAATTTGTGTCGTGAACAAATTGATATGGATATGTGTTCCAAAGATTATACTTTGTTGAAACAAATGTATTCACGGCAAATCGTGTCGGATTGTAAAGGTTTTGAAAACAGTATTGCAAAAAAAGAAGCAGAGGCCAAAACAGCAATGAATAATGCCAATGCCGCGGTGCGCAGTGCGTTAAAAGATTCTTTGGCATCGTCAAATAAATATGACCGTGGGGAATGCATGGTTGAATATAAAAAATGTATGCAGGGTCCGGATGCGTGCGGGACCGATTGGGCAAATTGCGTGTTCACAATCGCGGGTGAAAATATGCAAAATAATCAGGCAACCAGCACCGCAAAAACCAAGGTTAAAAAAACCGTCACGTATGATATCGCCGATTCTACAATGGAAATTTTGGAATCAAAACGTTATATTTGTGAACGCGTGTTGGATCAATGCGTCAAAGTGCGCGAGTATGTTTGGACGGATTTCCTGCGCGAGGCGGCACCGACAATCAAATTGGCCGAATCCAGGGCGGAATCGAAAAAACGGCAATCTTGTTTAACCGATATTTCAAATTGTATTCAAAAGGCGTGTCGTGATGATATCGCCGGCAAGGGTCGCGATACAATGGATGCGTGTTTGGCGCGTCCCGATATGGCACGCAGTTTTTGCAAGGTTGAAATCGACCCATGTGAACGGATGGAACCCCAGATTTGGGCATATGTCAAAGATAAATTGGCGGCGATGCGAGTGGACGCATGCACGGCCGAGGTCAAAGAATGCTTTACCGATGAAAATCGTTGCGGTGAAAATTTCCAGAACTGTATAGGTATGGATTACGCATATATTCATGACATTTGTCCAATCGATAAATTGGTTGTATGCAAACAGGCCAATCCAAAATTTTCAATGGACGATTTGGATTCTATGTTGATGGGATTGTATTTGAATATTGATAATTCTGCATTAGAAACATGCCAAAATTTGGTCGAAGAAAAAATGACCGAGGTTTGTGGTTCAACCACCGATTGCAATAAATTTGCCGCCGACGATACAATGGGGACGGGTTCATTGCAATATCAAAAAGATGGTGGTGTTCATCGTTTGACCGGTATGATTTCATTTGGCAAAGTCAAAGTTGGTATGACCACGGATGATGCCGGTTTGATTGATATCAAAGATTATGTGAAATTTTTATCTGAGTCCCAGGCGGTTCCGGCGCAATATGTTGGGGTCGCGGATTCAATATTGTATGAATTGGAAAATATCCAGGGCACAATCAATCGCGTTGTTCAAATGATTGAACAAGACCCGAAAATTCAATTCTGTATCACGGGTCGCAATTTGGAACAAATCACGGGCAAAAAAGAAAAAACATCTGCGCGGTTTCCGAATTTGTTGAACCAGGTTAAAATGCAAATTGCAATTGCGGCACTGCGCCAGGCCCAAGATAACTATAACAAAAAATATAATGAATATTTATCCAAAGCGATGGATGGCGCGTCGGTTGATTTGGCAAATTTGATGTGCAATAAATTGCCGGCATCAAATGGCAACGCCCAGGGTATATCGGCGGCGGATTTAGATACACCGTTGTTGCCGTCGGGTGCGATTGTTATGGAATTTGGTGGTGTGTCTAATGCGTCGTTGGCGGCGGGCGGAACACATTCGTCAACAACATTGGGTGGCGCATCGGTGTCAACCGCGTCGGGTATGGCCGCAGGTGCTTCGGATGGTGGGGTCGCGAGTAGCGTTGGTACATCGGCGGCATCTGTTGCGTCATCTGTGGCGGTTGCAATAAATGGTGCTGGAAAATTCTTGGCCGAAGGTGGCAAGATTGCGGCATCATTTAATCCGGTAAGTTTGGTTGCAAGCACGATTGCAGATTCTGCGGTCAAGGCGGTTGGTATTTTGGCATCTGATAAATATAAATCTGAATTTGATGGTGGAACACGCGAAATGTGGTCAACATTTAATCGGGATACTCGTATTTGTCACGTGTGCACATCAACGATTACCAAAGCATGCAAAACCAAAGGTTCACGCGGATTTTTAGGACTGTGGGATTCTCGTGGCCTGGATTGCACGCCTAATGCTCCGGTGGAACGTTGCGAAGATATTCAAATGTAAATAACAAAGGACAGGTTAAAAATGGAAAAACCAGATGAAGTGATTGCCGCAGGCATCCAAGATAAATTGCAACACATGGCGGATGTTCAACATGAATTGGTGACAACACCGCCCGAAACCGCCGAACAATGGCATGATTTAATCCAATCTTTGTTGGGTGGGGCGATTGATTTTTGTTTGAAACTGATTGCGGCGATTGCAATTTTATGGGTCGGTATGTGGATTGCAAATAGAATCACAAAATCGGTTAAATATGCAATGGAAAAGCGGGATTTAGAACCGTCATTGGTGTCGTTCACATCGTCTTTTATAAATATTTTATTGCGTATTTTTGTTATCATTATCGTTTTGACAACGGTCGGCGTGCAAATGACATCTATTGTTGCGGTGTTGGGCGCGGGTGCGTTGGCGGTTGGTATGGCATTGTCGGGAACTTTCCAGAATTTCGCCGGTGGCATCATAATTTTATTTTTGAAACCGTTCAAAGTTGGTGATGTGATTCAAACTGCATCGGGACGGACGGGGACGGTTAAAAAAATTATGATTTTTACAACTGAATTACATACATTTGATAATCAGGTTGTTTTTATCCCTAATGGTCCGTTGGCAAATGGGGAAATTATAAATTTGTCTGATACACCAAATCGTCGTGCCGAAATTCAAATTGCAATTTCGTATGGTGATGATGTTGATGCCGCGCGCAAGGTTATTATGCGTGTTTTATCGGCGGACAAGCGGGTGTTAAAAAACCCGGCGCCGATTGTGTTTGTGTCGGATTTGGGCGACAGTGCGGTTGTGTTATCGGTGCGGTATTGGACAAAATTTGCCGATAATTTTGATTCCCAGGGTGACCTGCGCGAGGCGTTATATCGCGAATTGCCAAAGAAAAAAATTCATTTTCCATTTCCACAAATGGATGTGCATATTCAAAAATAAAAATGCCCGTTTGGGCATTTTTTATTCAGTGTGCAAAGTTCACCCCGTCGCCCGTTGGGCTATGGGGCGCAGGCAAAGTGCAAAGTACAAAGTTCAAAGTGCAAAGTTCAATTGATGAATAATTGGACAAACTGCCCCACCGGCTGTGCCGGTCCCCCCTTCTTTTTGTGCTGACGCAATAGGTCGCCCGCCTTCGCCGATAACAATAAAGTTTATTTCTTAAAAAACGAACAATGCTACGGCGCGGCGCTCAATTTTTAATCCTCGCGTTGCTTCGGTAAAAATTGGCGGCGGTTTTTATTTGTTCGTTAGTTGTAATTCTATGCGGCGATTTTTTTGTAATGATGCGGCGTCGTTGCCCAATTCAATCGGGTGCATGTCGCCAAATCCCGATGGAACCAAGCGCCGCCGTGATACACCGTTTTTCGCCAATTCATCGGCAACCGCACTGGCGCGCAGCATGGATAATTGTAAATTGTTGCGATATCCATGTGTGCCGGCAACCACCGGTTTATTATCGGTATGACCATCGACACGAATTATCCATTTTACATTTGGGTCTATTTTTGTTTCAAAATCACGGATTGCGTTTGCAATCGCCGCCAGTTGTCGTTTCCCGTCGGCGGACAGATTATATTTCCCCGATGGGAATAAAATATCACTGGATATTATAAAACGGTCGCCGTCAGGTTGCACGATTGTGCGGTCGCCGATTGCATCCTTGATTGCGCGATAAAATTCAGATTGGTATTTCGTCATTTCGTTTAATTCGGCAACTTTGTCCGCCAATGCACGGTTTAATTTGTCCGACATGCTGATATATTCAACCTGGGTTGCGGCAAAACCGGCACGGACGGCGGCCAATTCAGATTGCAATTTTTCAATTTCGGCGTTTGCAATCGATGTTTGAACCTCGCTCTGTGCGTCCAATTTTTTTTGTAAATCATCGATTTGTGCAACCAAATTTTCGCGTTCGGTTTTTTGGCGCGCAACGGTGCGTTCCAATTCCGCGATTTGTTCGGAATATTGTGCGTTCAGGTTGTGTGTTTCTTGTAATTGTTGAACCTGGGTTTGTAATTCGATTGTTTGTTGTTCCAAATCTTGCAATTTCATTTCGTATGCGTTACTTAAATCTGCAACACTGGATTCATTTGAATTGATTTCGTCGCGTGCCATCAGCAACAGGCGTTTTGCCTCGGCCTGGTCATGTTCCATTTGTTGAATCAGTGCCGTTTGTTCCGCATTGGTTTTGCGTAGTTCTGATACGGCGCGTGTGCCGGTCGATTTATTAAATACAGATGTCGTTGTCCATAAAAACACGAACACTATCAATAAAAATATCAAAATGATAACCAGGTTCGAAAATAAATCGATAAATCCCGGCCATGCATTTGTTTTTTCTTTGTATCGTATGTTTAACATTGTTTCTCTCTCTCGGTATAATCCATATTATTCGTTCACAGAATTGTGTTCGATGTTTTGGACCATCGCGGTTATTTTTTGTGTGTTTAAATCGATGTTCGGCAACACGCGCGCCGGTGAGTCCGTGTCAACGGTATGTGTGTGTGCCGCCATGTAATCACCAATTTCGGTATAAATTGCATTGTGGGCAATTCCAACCAAATGATCCAATAATCCAACAATCAAACTTGCCCCCAGGCCCAAAATCGATGATGTAAATGCCGTTGCCATTCCCATCAGTGGCGCGGCCAGGCCGTTTTGCATTTGTATCATTACATCGATGTCATCCATATTTAATCCGGATATTAAATCGCCAAAACCACCCAATGTGATAATCAATCCCCAAAATGTGCCAAATAGGCCCAAGAAAATCAGAGAACTGGTTATAAAACGAATCGATTCACGTGTGGCGGCGAAACGTTCGGCAACCATATTCATTAAACCCGATAATGCATCCGCGTAAATGCGACACGGTCTGCGGTTTAATACCAATGCAATTTGGCGCAAAATGCGTGGTGGTAATTTCATGTTGCGACGACCGTGGGTGTACGCGGCCAGCCACCGATATTCCGGTACCAGGCGCATCGTTTCATAAAAACACAGTCCAATACCAAATAATCCGGTGCCGATTATAATGCCGTTGATGACATAATTTGTCGATGCCAATTCTAAAAATTCAACATGCCAAACGCCCAGTAATATGAACAATACCGCGACAATCAATGCCATAAAATTCAAAGTTCTGTGAAATTGGTTTGTCATGTGTGTTAAAAATTCTCCCTGTTTTATAAAAATGGTAGTAAATTTTTGAAACACAAGTCAACAGTTTTGAAAATCAAATAAAAAAACTTGTGATTGGGGCAAAAAAATGGTAAAATATACGAGTGTTTAGAACAGGAGAATTTATATGCCAGTTAAAAAACAAATGTCGAAAAAATCAAATAAACCGGTGGCGCGTCGTGCGGCAACGGTGCGTGTTGTGCGGACGGATAATGCGCCACGGCGTGTTGGATTTGGCCGTGCGGTGTCGAACTTTTTCAAAAAATATTTTCAATTTAATGGTGTCGCAACCCGCGCAGAATATTGGTGGGCGATGTTATTTGTTTTGATTGGTGTGGTTGGATTGTTGTTGGCGGCATGGTTTTTACAGCCGGTAAATTTCTTGGTCGCGGGTTTTGTCGCGATGATGTGGATTTTATTCTGTGTTGTTATTATTGTCCCGACATGGGCGGTTATGGCGCGCAGATTGCATGATGCCGGATTTACCGCACGGTTGCTGTTTGTGAATTTGGTGTTTTGGGGATATTCGATTGTGGTGCCGCGTTTTGTAAATGTGTCGGTGACGGTTGATTCGATTGTTGGATGGTTGGATATTTTGTGGGGTATCGTGATGTTGGTTTTGACATTGTTCCCGTCCAAACGCGAAAACAATCCGTACAGAGATTAAAAAAAACGCCGAAAGGCGTTTTTTTTAGTGTTCGCCCCGTCGTCCGCAGGACTATGGGGCGCAGGCAAAGCGCAATTGCGGCATAATGATTTGATAAATCGTGCTTTTTCCTTGCAATTTATAAAAAAATGTTCATAATGGTGGTGTTCCTGCCGGTGGTAAATGCCGTCGGCCGATAATAAACAAGTACAAGACCAAAGGAAATAAAATGGCTTACTATGAAAGTGTACTGGTGTTCCGCCAGGACCTGACCGAGTCGCAGGTTAAAGAAAAAGCGGCAAAATTTACAGATATTATCAAAGAGTTGGGTGGCGATGTCAAATCCACTGAATTTTGGGGTTTGAAAAATTTGGCATATGTCATTCGTAAAAATCGCAAGGCACACTATGTTATGTTGAACATTGAATTGCCGGGTAATGCGGTTGCGGAATTGGAACGTCGTTCCCGTATTGACGAAGACGTTATTCGTTTCTTGAACATTCGTGTTGACGAATTGTCCAAAACACCGTCAATCATGATGAAAAAGAACACAGATACCGAGGAGGCAGAATAATGGCAGTTCGTGCAGCAATTTATCGTAAAAAATCTAACCCATTAAAGGGCAAGGTTATCGATTACAAAGATATTAAAACATTATCTCATTACATTACCGAACGTGGTAAAATTGTGCCATCACGTATCAGTGGTGTGTCACAAAAAGATCAACGTGCGTTGGCGACCGCCATTAAACGTGCGCGTCATTTGGGGTTATTGCCGTTCGTTCGCAACAACCTGGGTTAATAAATTTTATTCTGCGGACGCTTGTCGCGGGTGCCGTTCCTTATGTAGGTCTACTACACTGCGGAACGTCCACCGCTTCCAATCGCCTCGTATAATAAAATTTTTAAGATTGATGATAACGGCGCATGTGCACCATTATTATTGATTTAGGAAATATGAATAATAATATTTGGGATTTGTTCCCTAACTTGAAATAAAGGACAGATAAAATGAAAGTTATTTTGACAGAAAAAATTACAAAATTGGGCAATATCGGCGATACAGTCGAGGTGAAAACCGGATTTGCTCGCAACTATTTGTTGCCAAATAAAAAAGCAATGCGCTGGACACGTGAAAACGTTGCTTTGTTCGAGGCGCAAAAGGCAGAATTGGTTGCACGTCATGAAAAAGCAAAGGCACAGGCAGAATCTTATGTCGATGCGGTTAAAAACGCGAAATTCTATATGATTCGCCAGGCGGGTGATACCGGTCAATTGTATGGTTCGGTGTCGTCGCGCGATATCGCACGCACATTAAAAGAAGTGGCAAATGTGTCCGTTGAATCATCCCAGGTTTTGTTGGGTTCCCCAATTAAAACAATTGGTGTGTTCGATACAAAAATCGCACTGCATGCGGATGTGATTGTGCCGGTGAAAATCTATGTTGCACAAACACAAGAAGAAATCGATGCTTTGGTTGCCGGTAAAAAATTGACTTTTGGTACAAAAAAAGTTGAAGAAGAACCAGCCGAAGAAGCAAAGGAAGTTAAAGCAGAAGAAAAACCAGCAGAGGTTGCGCAAGAACCATCCGCCGATGCTGAATAATTTGCCGAGTATTAAAAAAACACCCCGGGGAAACCCGGGTGTTTTTTTTATCGTTCGGATGCGATGCGTTTTGTTTTTGTGTTTGCCCTGGTTGGTGCTGGGGCTGTGTTTGTTTGGGGTGGGGTGGATGTCGCCCCGTTGGTTGTGGCGCGGATGGGAGATGATTTTTTTATGTGTGAAACACGGGGCGGGGTTGTTGGTAATGCCGCGCGGCCGGTGGCGGTGTTATGAACCGCGGCCTTGTCAGCAGAGAATATTGATGACAGGTTTCCAAAATCCAGTTTTTTTAGTGGGCTGGGTGTCGTGGAATCTGTTTTTACATCCGACAATTTCATGGTGACCGGCGCCACGGTGGTTGGTGTCGCAGTGGTGGATTGGGTGGTGGTTGTTTGCGGTTTCGTTGTTGTAGTCGGTGCGCTGGTGGGCGAGACAAATGTTTGTGCATTTGTCATTTTTGTGATTGTGTTTGTATTGTTTAGAGTGGTTGCTGTTTGTGATTGCGTTGTGTTGGCAAGATTAGGTGAATTTAATGCATTTTGTAAATTTTGTGCCGCTGTGTTTGCTTGATTCAAGGCAGATTGTAAATTTTGCATTAGTGCGTTAATATCATAGTTTCCTGAATAATTGTTTTGTGTATTTGTATGTGTATAATATTCTTTTTGTCCATTGGCGGTGATTCTATAACACTCTACTATAGTTTTTGCGCCACTGTCAGAACTAGGGTGGGATAATGAGCATTGAAATATACCATTTGGATTTTCGGTTACATCGGTCCAACATTGGTTGATATAGATAAAATTTCCATTTATAAAGCCATAAGCGCCAAAATAACCCTCGTATAGTTCTGAAAAATCTTCTGCATAATAAGTTGGCGTGGGACCTGGAAAATCACGATATGCTATCCAATTATGACAAACACTAAAAGCAGCACTGTGTGGTTTTGGGGTTGCGGGAATACCACAATAACGTTTATCAGTTTCTGAAAGATTAAAATTGCCATTGTTCAAACAAAAACAGCCTGCAGGGCAGGTTGATTGTGCGGCTATTGCGCTAGACGATATTAACACAATATTTGCAACAAACATCAAAAATTTTTTCATATAATGTTCTCCTCTGGCAAACAAAAAACCACTATGTAAAAAACATAAGTGGCTGGAGGCTCAAACTATAATGTGGTATAGCGTGCTTATTTTACCAAATGGTATTATTCAACAACCCTCCAACCAGAGTTGGAGGCATTTTTCGTCCCCACGGACGCCTTATTTACGGGTTTGAGGCCCCAACGACAGAACACCCATCGTCATGCATTATTTTATCAAAAAATACCTGGTAATACAATATGTTTTTATGTAATAATCGGGGCATGAAATTGGAATCGGATGGGATTATTGTTGCAATGCGGCCCTTTGGCGAAAGGGATGTGGTTGCGCATATTTTTACCGAAAAATTTGGCGTTCTGTCGGGGATGCTGCGTGGTGCGACGGTTGCAAAAAATAAACCCATGGTGGGCCAGGTTGGGGTGGTCGCGTGGGGCGCGCGTTTGGATTCTCAATTGGGTGTGTTTCATTTCGAGGCGCAAAAAAATTTAGGCGTGTCCGCAATGATGGACGCAAATAAATTAAAATATTTGAATGCGATGTTTGCTTTGTTGGTGGCTTTATTGCCCGAGCGCGAGGCGTATCAAAATTTATATGCGGCGACGATTGATGCGTTGGCGGAACTGACACCGGATTCTTATTTGCAATGGGAATTGGTGTTGTTGCGGGAATTGGGTTATGCACTGGATTTTTCGCATTGTTCAAATTGTGGACGCACAGACAATTTAATTTATTTGTCACCACGGACGGGGCGTGCGGTGTGTGGGGAATGTGGTGCGCCGTATGTGGGAAAACTGTTTGATTTGCCGATAAATTTGAGGACAACATTGCGGTTTTTGGAATCGGTGTGTCGGGGCCTGGATGTGGCGGTGCCCGATTACAGAATTTTTTTGCAACATAAATAAATCTTTTGCTTGCGTTTTCTGTAATTTTTATTATGTTTATATCGTTCAACAGCAAAGGAGAAAAATATGATTTGGACAATTTTAATCTTGATTGTCGCAATTGCATTGTTCTTGTTTGGCGGTCAAATGCTGGGCAATACGGGCAAGGGCGAATCTTTAATGCAAAAATGTGTTAAATTACTGGCAATTATTTTGATTGCGGGTTGCACGGCACGTTTGGTGACACCATATTATTTGGTTTCTGTCAATCCAATGATTTTGCAAGAAATGGCCGAAGGGTTCCAAGAACAACAGGCGGCTGAAAAAAATAAAGCGATTCGCAAAGCGGTGAAATCTGGTGCGGAATCCATGATGGCGGATGCCCCGATTTTGGGTAATGTGGATGCGAAAAATACAATCTTTATCTGGACGGACTTTTCATGCCCATACTGCCGTCGTGTGCATGGCGAATTGGAAAAAGTATTGGCAGAACGTGATGACGTTCGCGTTGTGTTGAAAAACTTTTCTATCCATGGCGAATTGTCTGATGCACCGGCACGTGCGGTTATCGCGGCAAAAATCCAAGATAACGCCAAAGCCGCAGCATTGGCATCAACATTGATGACAAAAGAATATTATTCGCCAGATGATATGAAAGACCGTTCTAAATTGGGCGCAAAAGTCAAAGCAAATGTTTTGAAATTTGCCAAAGACGCCGGTTTGGATGTTAAACAATTAGAAGCCGATATGGATGGCGAGGTTGTGACCCGCGAATTGGCAAATGTTCGTGGCATGGCCCAAGAATTCGAAATCAATGGAACACCGTTCTTGATTATCAATGAACAAGCGTTCCCTGGTGCGATTCCATACAAACAAATTATCAATGCGTTGGAAAAATAATTTGATAATTGCAAATTAAAATCACCCGGGTTTTTCCCGGGTGGTTTTTTATAAATTATGTTTTTTATCGTTCTGAAATTTTTTTAACAATGTATGTTATTGGAACAACCGTGTTGTCTGGAACCTGAATTTTTTGTGTCGATTGTAATTTTTTATCGCGTGATTCTATTATGATTTTATCGCCTGTTTTTAAGTGCCGTGCAATTTCAAAATCTGGTTCGCCGATTGGGATGTTTAGTATCAATACAGATTTGCCGGTTTTGCATTCTATTTCAATAATATTGCCGTTATCTGTCATTTTTTGACAGGTTGCAATTTGTTGTGTCACGGTTAAATCTCCTTTTGCATGATGATTGCGTTGTGACCGTTTTCATAATAGTTTGGACGCGTGCCAATGTTACGAAATCCGCATTTGCTGTATAATGAAATTGCGGGAAAGTTGGATTCGTCCACTTCCAGAAAGATATTTTTTGCGCCATTTTTTTTCGCATCCCGTTCCATCAATTGCATCAATGCCATCGCAACACCGGTGCGACGCGCGGCGGGTGCAACACCGATTGTGATAATTTCGGCCTCGTCCAATGTGGTACGCCAAACGATAAAACTGTTTTCGCTGGCTATGATTTCGCATCCGGATTTTTTCAAATCGCGAAAATCATTTTCCGTCCATTTGCGTGTTTTTTCTGGAAAGCATGCGGCGTAAAGTTTGGTAAGGTCAGAATACATTTTTATTTCTTTATTTGTTCGTGTTTTTCTTCGGCATAACTGGGGCGTAAATACATCGGTATCACCGGTTCCATTTCATCGGGATCTTTTGGTGTTGGGTCCGATGCGCGCGCCGCCAGTTTTTGGCGGACAATGTCGACACCCAATTTCAAATCAAACGGTTTGTGTCCGACGGTTTGAGGGCACGCCATTTGGCGACGTTCCACATCGTCAATCGTCATTACACATGGTGCAATGTCGCGCGATGCCACAAAGAAATCACCGCGTCCGGAATCAATCGCAACAAATGCGTCCGGGCTCTCCGCCAAATATAATTCAAATGCGTTGATTGATATAATTGGTATATCTAGGCCGATTGATAATCCCTTGGCATAGGCGATGCCGATGCGGATGCCGGTAAAACTGCCCGGGCCAACAACAACACCGATTGCGGTTAAATCAGACCATTTTGCGTTCGCGTCGCTCAAGAATTTTTCCACCGCGGCGGGTAAATCGGTTGTTTGTTTTTCAACGTCCATGTGCATAAATTTGTCGTCCAATACCAAATCAATGCCGGCACCGGATGTGTTTATAACCAAAATCATTTTTGTTTCGCCCTTTGTTTTTTATATTCTGTTGCGCATGTTTTGAAAATCCGTGGTGCAAACAGAATATTAAATAATTTTCTGTGTTTGGGATAATGCATGACCCATGATTCGTTATGTAATTCAAATCGAAATCGCGTTTCCCCAACCAATAATGTTTCATATCGCATAACCGCAAAATACAAATTCGGTGTGCGCAACATAAAACTGTCGTTTATCTTAATGGTATCAGAATAAATCCAACTTTCAAATTCTAAATTGTCGCCATATTGCTTTATTTGGCGAATTATGTTTTTGCAGTTTTTTGTGTATTCTATGATTTCGCGAAATATTTTCATTTTACTGGGCACGCATTCCAAAACCGATTTTATGTGTGACATCACCATAATTGCGTATGGACAGTAAATCGTCAATCATTGGAATTGTAAATTCTGTTTTAATATCCGCGCCATCGTTCGCCAATAATTGTCGCCGCAGTAATGTCGCCAATTCGCGTTGCAATCCGCGGACCCCTTGTTCAGATGTGTAATTGCGAACAATATGACGAATTGCATCATCAGATATAACAATATTATTTACATCCCAACCGTTTTCGTCCGCCACGCGTTTTAATAAATGCTCGCGGGTGATTTGAACCTTGTCATCTTCGGTGTATCCCGGAACATTGATGATTTCCATGCGGTCTTTTAATGCCGATGACATATTCAATGAATTTGCCGTCGCGATAAACAAAACGTTCGACAGGTCAAAGTCAACCTCCAAGTAATGGTCGCGGAAAGATTTGTTTTGTTCCGGGTCCAAAATTTCCAACAATGCCGATTCCGGGTCGCCACGCCAATCGCGGCCCATTTTGTCGATTTCGTCCAAAACAATTACCGGGTTGTTTGTCTTGCAGCGTTTTAATGCGTCCATAATGCGTCCGGTTTGTGCGCCGATGTATGTTTTACGATGACCGCGAAAGTGTGATTCGTCGGAAATTCCGCCCAATGAAATCCGCTGATATTTGCGGCCCAATGCCGTCGCAATCGATTTACACAGGGATGTTTTTCCAACACCCGGTGCACCAACAAAGCACAAAATAGACCCGCGCGGTGTGCCGGTTTTTTTCATAACGGCAATGTGTTCCAAAATGCGTTCCTTGACGGGTTGCATGCCCGAATGTTCGGAGTCCAATGTTTCACGCGCGCGTTTCAAATCAATCGGTTGTTGGGGTGAATTTTCCCACGGCATAGACAACAATTCATCCAAATAATTTTTTATCAGTCCGCCTTCTTGGGACATTGGCGACATTGTGCGCATGCGTTTCCATTCGGATTTTGCCTTGTCCAAGACATCCGCCGGCAAGTGCGCATTTTCGATTTTTTTGCGCATGTTGTTAGTGTCCGCCGTTTCGTCATCTTCGCCCATTTCGCGTTGAATCGCACGCAGTTTTTCCTGTAAAATTGCATCGCGACGACCGTTTTCCATTTGTTGGCGAACACGTGTGTTGATGTTTTCTTCGATTTTTGCGGTTTCCGCAGATAAATTGACCTGTTCTAATAAAATAATCAATTTTTGTTGCCAACTGGGTGCGGATAATATTTTTAATGCCGTATCGGTGTCAATGTTTAATGTTTGAATTATACTGTCGATAAATGCGGGCAGGGGGTAATTGCGAACCACATTGTATAATTTTTCCATCTTGATTTTTTTAGGCGCGGTTATATTGCGCAGGTTTTCAATAATCTTGTCGCGCAGCGCCAATGTTTGTTCCGATTCCATATCGTCCGCAATTTCAATTTTTTCGGCATTTCCAACAAATAAACCGTCAACCATTTGGATGTCTGATAATTTTACCGCGTCGGTCGTGCGAACGATTGAATGAACCGAACCGTCGGGCAAGTTTAATATTTGAACAATATTTCCAATCGTACCAATATCATATAAATCGTCAACATTGGTTGGATATCCCCATGACCGTTGTGGCACCAATATAATTTGATTGCCAAAATTAGATGCCGTTTTCAAACAATCAACCGATGTCGGGATGTCTAAATAAATTGGCATAGTTAGCCCGGGGTGAACAAC
Source organism: Alphaproteobacteria bacterium UBA3635 (assembly GCA_002373935.1). Classification (GTDB taxonomy): domain Bacteria; phylum Pseudomonadota; class Alphaproteobacteria; order Rs-D84; family Rs-D84; genus Enterousia. The sequence continues at coordinate 71,531 of DFKW01000013.1, forward strand.
AATATCGCGAAGTGGTAAAATATAATTTTTCATAGCAAATCTAAATATAGATTATTTTTGCGTTTTTTCAAGATAAAAACCCCAATATTTTTATCGGGGTTTTTTATTTATATGTTTTTATCGGTTTTTTTAACGACGACGATATCCGTTGCCGGAAAAAGACCCACTGTTGGATGCAGAACGTTTTGACAAATAACGCGCCGCAATCAAAACCAACCATTCAACAGATAATCCGGCAAACGCCATCAATGCCTGTTCACAATTTTCCAAGCCAAATAATGCGTATGCAACCTGGGCAACAAATGCGATGTACAAAATACCGAACATACCTGTAAAAAATACTTTTTTAATTTTTCCAAACATTTTTAGTCCTTTTATTTTAACAAATTAAATTGCCGGGTTTCTGGTGCCAGGTACCCGGCGAACCCCGCAATAACTAAACGGATATAATCAACAATCGCCAATCATATCCAACGCTATATTAAGCAGCCATTGCAAGGCGAACATTGTCGTTCGCAGCGTATCTCACGCCATTCAGTTTTTAGTTAGTGTTTAACGACAACCATGTCGGATTCAAGTTAAATGCCTTTATTGCGTCTGTCGAAACTATGTCAGCCCCATAAAATAAAAATATAATAATGGTGGAGCTGTGGGGTACCGCCCCCCAGTCCAAAACGACTATTCCGCATAACATTCAGAATCATCACCGCATTGCGGCGATTGCATTATAAATCTTTGTGCTGGAAATTGCAAGTTTTTAAGTTTATAATGCGGGCGTGATAAACAAACAGGACATAAAATGAAGTTTCTGGACAAGGCAAAAATTCATGTGCGTGCGGGTGACGGCGGTAATGGTGCCGCATCTTTTCGGCGTGAAAAATACATTGAATATGGCGGGCCAAATGGTGGTGACGGTGGCCGTGGTGGGGATGTTATTTTTCGCGCGGTGCCAAATGTGAATACTTTGATTGATTATCGGTTCAAAACTCATTTCGCCGCCGAACGCGGTCAAAATGGTATGGGAAAAATGCGGACCGGTTTTTCAGGCGAAGATTTAATTTTGCCTGTACCAACGGGAACGGTGATTTTGTCCGAAAACGAAGAAATAGAATACGCGGATTTGAATCAGGATGGTATGGAATACCTGGCTGCGCGTGGTGGAAACGGCGGGTGGGGAAACCTGCATTTCAAAAGTCCGACAAATCGTGCACCCAAACAGGCAAACGACGGTTTGCCGGGTGAAGAACGCACGGTTGTTTTGCGGTTGAAACTGATTGCGGATATTGGTTTGGTCGGGTTTCCAAATGCGGGGAAATCTACATTGTTGGCGGCGGTGACATCGGCGCGGCCGAAAATTGCAAACTATGCATTTACAACATTAAATCCGCAATTGGGGGTGATGTATGCGCATAATCGTGAATTTGTGATGGTTGATTTACCCGGACTTATCGAGGGGGCACACACCGGCGTCGGTTTGGGTGACCGGTTTTTGGGACATGCCGAACGGACAAAAATGATTTTGCATTTAATTGACGGGACCGAGGACGATTGGGCGGCGCGCTATGCGGCAATTCGGTTTGAAATGGATTCGTATGGTGGCGGTTTGGTGAACAAGCCCGAGATGGTCGTGATAAATAAAATTGATGCAATCGACGATGATACATTGGCGGAACGCATGGCGGCATTTAAAAAATCTTTTGGTCGCAAAAAGAGGCCTGAAATCATCACAATCAGTGCGGCGGGTCGGATTGGAATTGATGATTTAATTGCCAAGATTGAACAAAAAATGGTGGAATTATAATTATGGCGGAAACATACAAATATGGTTTGCGTGATTTGAATGGCCGGCCGGTTGCGGATTCAAAACTGTCCCCGGTTGGGCGTGATTTGTTGCAATCATCGGGGAATTATAAACTTGATGTTGCAACCGGGGTAAATGCATATTTTTATGATGATGCGGCACCGATTTTATTGCGCGATATTGATACCGATAAATATATTGTGAAATTTATTGCGGGCCTGTGGCGTGTGCGGGAAATACCTAAAAAATCATATACGATTACGGATGTTTATGATAAAAAATTTGTATTGGGTTCGGAAATAGAAATCACAGAACGTGATGATTTTAATTTCAAATATTATTATGCGGGATTGGTGAAATATGATTTGTTTGGTGTGTTGACGCCAGAATTTAATTGGTATGTGGCGGGGTGTGATACGCGTCGTGGGCGCATGATGCGATATGGTCAAACCCGTGCCGAGGCCCGTGCGTTTCTGCGTGGGGCGATAATGGATAATTTTGCGCCAAACATTGCAAAAATCGTTTTAAATAGTAAACAAAAGTAAAAGGAGAAAAATATGACAACACTAAAAGGAACACAAACAGAAAAAAATTTATTGTTGGCGTTCGCCGGCGAATCCCAGGCGCGCAACAGATACACTATGTTTGCATCGGCCGCGAAAAAAGAGGGCTTTCAGGCGATTGGTAAAATATTTTTAGAAACGGCGGAACACGAATATGAACACGCGTCGCGTTTATTCAAATTTATGGAAGGCGGCATGTTGGAAATAACCGCGTCTTTCCCGGCGGGCAAAATCGGCACAACATTGGAAAATTTAAAGGCGTCTGCATTCGGTGAAAACGAAGAAAATACAGAAATGTATCCGCACTTTGCACAAATTGCCGCCCAGGAAGGTTTTCCGGCAATCGCGGAAATTTTCAAAAATATTGGTTTGGCGGAACGTTATCATGAATCGCGTTTTCGTGCGCTGGCGGATGCGATTGAAAACGGCACATTGTTCAAATCTGACAAGGTTGTGATGTGGCGTTGCACAAATTGCGGTAATTGGCATATCGGGACCGAGGCGCCAAAGGTTTGTCCGGCGTGCCTGCACGAACAGGGCTATTTTGTCAGCGAGGGTATCGTCACCCGTTGCGACACGACCGAGGGGTTCTGTGAATACGCAAACCGTGATTAAAAAATGCGCCATTGGCGCATTTTTTTTAATCAACCTCAATCACTTTATTATGTGATGTGTGTCCGCGGATTATATGAATTGCGGCGCGCGCAACATCAAAATGTTTTGCCAGCATTTTAATTACCGCATCGTTTGCTTTTCCGTCGGTTGGGGCGGTGGTTGTATGCACGCGAATCGTACCGTCATCGTCAACGGTTATAGAATTTACGCGTGCGCGTGGAATAACCCGAATATTAAAAATCTGTTTTGAATTTGGCATCACTCATTAAATGGATATGAAAATGAAATACAGATTGTCCTGCGCCCGCGCCGGTGTTTGCAACAATGCGGAAATTACCATTTATTCCCAATGCATCGGCGACCTCGGTCACGGCGTGCCAAAAGCCGGTTTGAACATCGTGTGGCGCGCGGGTTGTGAAATCATAGAAATCCGTATATTCGCCGCGTGGAATTACCAAAACATGGGTTTTTGCGCGTGGCTCAATGTTTTGAAATGCAATGGCATATTCATTTTCGAAAACGCGAGTACTGGGCAATTCGCCGCGCAATATTTTTGCAAAGACATTATTTGTATCATACATAGTTATTCCTTTTTATTTATGTTATTAAAAATAATACACTTTTTTTGCCGAAATACAACCTTGAAATGTGTAAATCGTGCACTATATTGGTGGTATCGGGGCTGGTGTTTGTTTGACCCCAATTTTATAAATAGGAGTTTTATATTATGTTTAAACCACTGAATAATTATGTTTTGATGGAACCTGTGGCCGAAGAATCCAAAACCGCCGGCGGCATTATCATCCCGGATACGGCGCGTGAAAAGCCGGTTATGGGACGCGTTATTGCGACGGGTGACGGTGAAATTCAAAATGGGAATCGTGTACCGATGACGGTTGCGGCGGGTGATACTGTGCTGTTTGCGAAATGGGCATCCACGATGCACGAGGTTAAATTGGACGGTCACGATTATGTTTTAATCAAAGAATCTGATATTTTGGGAATTGTGAAATAAAGGTGTATGAAAATGGCAAAAGATATTGTTTTTGATACAGAAAAAATGGCGGCGGGTGTCGATAAATTGGCCAACGCCGTAAAAATCACTATGGGGCCAAAGGGTCGCACGGTCGTGATTGATAAACCATACGGTGCGCCCGCCGCGACCAAGGATGGTGTGACGGTTGCGCGTGCGGTGTCTTTGCCGGACCCGATGGAAAACATCGGTGCGCGCATGGTCCAAGAGGTTGCAAAAAAGGCCGGCGATGATGCCGGTGACGGCACAACAACCGCAACGGTTTTGGCACAAAAAATTATTCACGAGGGTCGTCGTGTTATTGCCGCGGGTATGAACCCGATGGATGTCAAACGCGGTATTGATATCGCGGTGGCGGCGGTTGTGGCTGACATTGAAAAACATGCCCGCCCGGTCAAAGACAGTGCCGAGATTGCCCAGGTTGCAACAATTTCTGCCAATGGGGATTCTGATATTGGTGCTAAAATTGCGGATGCCATGCAACGCGTCGGGCGCGAGGGCGTAATTACCGTGGAAGAGGCCAAGGGACTGGATACCGAAATTGATGTGGTCGAGGGTATGCAATTTGACCAGGGATTCATGTCGCCATATTTTGTGACAAACAGTGAAAAAATGTTGGCGGAATTGGATAACGCGCAAATTTTGGTGTCTGAAAAGAAAATCACCGGTTTACAGGCATTATTGCCGATTTTGGAACCGATTGCGCAAAGTGGCCGTCCATTGTTGATTATCGCCGAAGATGTCGAATCCGAGGCATTGGCAACATTGGTGTTGAACCGCCTGCGTGGTGGGTTAAAGGTTTGCGCGGTCAAAGCCCCCGGTTTTGGCGACCGCCGCAAAGAAATGTTGAAAGATATCGCGGTCGTGACCGGTGCAACGGTGATTTCCGATGATATGGGTATGACATTTGATAATATATCGATGGATGTGTTGGGAACGGCTAAAAAGGTTGTCGTGTCCAAAGATAAAACATTATTGGCGCATGGCGGCGGCGATGCGGCGGCGATTAAGGCGCGTGCGGATGAAATCCGTCAGACACTGTCCACCACGACCAGTGATTATGAACGCGAAAAATTGTCTGAACGTTTGGCAAAATTGGTTGGCGGTGTCGCCGTTATCAAAGTTGGCGGCATGACCGAGGTCGAGGTCAAAGAAAAGAAAGACCGTGTTGATGATGCACTGGCGGCGACGCGTGCGGCGGTTGCCGACGGTATTGTTGCCGGTGGCGGCGTGGCGTTGGTTCGTGCGGCGGCGGCATTGGAAAAATTATCGGGCGACAATCGTGACCAAGATGTCGGTATTGATATTATTCGTCGCGCCGTTTTGGCACCATGTGCGCAAATTGCCGAAAATGCCGGTGTGTCCGGTGAAATTGTTGTTGGCAAAGTGTCCGAAAATCCGGAATATAATTTTGGATATAACGCACAAACGGCGGAATATGTCGATATGATGGCGGCGGGTATTATTGACCCGGCCAAGGTTGTTAAAACCGCTATCCAGGCGGCGGCATCCACCGCAGGTGTCATGTTGACGACGGGCGCGGTAATGGCGGAAATTCCCGAAGAAAAATCGGAATCCAAAATGCCGGGTGGTATGCCGGGGATGATGTAAAAAAACGCCGCGAGAAATCGCGGTGTTTTTTTTATTTGTGATTTGTTATATGAAATCCGATGGGAAAAAGTTTGATTTGTTGTATAAAATCACTGGGAGAAATGTGGCCTGCCACACCCAAGGTTTTAACGAAGTGTGGCCTGCCACCCGAAGCCCTTTGGGCGAAGGATGGTGGGTGGTATTGGGCTCGAACCAACGACCTCCACGATGTCAACGTGACGCTCTAGCCAACTGAGCTAACCACCCGAAACTGTTTGCTATGCATTTCTGCAAAACTTTCAAAGCCCACGCATTATAACATCAAAATTCACATTTGCAAATATTTTATTTTTTGTGTCGGCGGCGGGGTGGGTGATTCCGCCTCCGTGGAGAGGGGGAAACGACGTCACCCACCTCGGATATTCCCCGTCTTTTACCGCGGCCCCGCTGTGCGGGGACGGGAAAAGAAGGGGGGGACCGCGCAGCGGTGGGGCAGTTCAAAAATTTTATTGCGCATGCAATAAAATTTTTTCCATCCAACAAACAAAAAAAACTCTTGCGGCATAAATGAAAAATTTTCTACACTAACAATAAAGAACAGGCGGCAAAACCAAATGTTCGGGGTTGTGATAGGCCCATAGTATGCTAACGACGCGGTCGCACGCGTCGTAAAATCTGAATTTTTTTACACAAATGTATGCGATTATCATTTGTGTTTTTACGTCCCACGTCGATTCGGGGACGTGTTTAGACGAACATCATTTTTTGGTGTTTGGCATATTATGTATTTATTACATTTTCCTGAATATTTTTTATTGATACGCCTGTCGAACAGAAAGGACAGGGAAAATGAAAAAAATTTTATGTGCAATAATCGGGTTATTATTCGCAGTACCGACGCACGCATTGCCAACGGGATACACAGAGTTAGAGTATATCGAAAGCACCGGAACACAGTATTTGGATT
>DFKW01000004.1:0-99777 GCA_002373935.1 Alphaproteobacteria bacterium UBA3635
CCGGCGTCCGTGATGACGCGTCGTTTCGGTCTGCGGTGTTTGGGATGTGATGCAGTAATCCCCACCCTGTATCCCGGCGGAGCGCCGGGGCCCCTCCCCAGGGAGGGGAACTTGTTATGCTGTGACGGTGTCGGCGATGTTTCGGGCGGCGGTATTTTTTACCAATGATTTTTTCGCCATTTTTTCCAAACGCGTCGGGTTATCAAATAATTCCGTCAATGTGGACGCCAACCACTTTTCCGAAAACTTGGATTGTTCAATCGCAAATCCGCCACCCAATTTCGCAAATGCGGCGGCGTTGGCGGCCTGGTCTGGGTTTATATTTAATGGAACCAAAATCGCAGGACGACCGATTGTTTCCAATTCGATGACGGTGCTGGCACCACTGCGCCCGATAACCAGGTCCGCATCACGGATTGCGCCCGCCATATCGCGAATAAACGACAATACATTTGCGTGGATTTTATGTTCGGCGTAAAACCGTTGCAATTTTTCCACGTTTTCTGGTCGGGTTTGATGGGTGACGAAAATCTTTTTATTTTTCATATTCGCAATCGCCGTTGGGACAACGGTGTCTAAAATTTGCGCACCCAATGAACCGCCCGTCACCAGTAAATGCGAATTATTCGGTATCGGCGCGCCCGCCGCCGCCAAGAAATCATCCCGCACCGGCAGGCCCGTATATACGACGCGCGTATTTGTTTTCGGCATACCGGACACGGTTGGAAAACTGAGCATCAATGTTTTGACCCAGCGCAAGCTGAATTTATTCGCACGACCGATTGCCGCGTTTTGTTCGTGTAAAAACGTCGGTATTCCCCATACATGCGCTGCAAATACCGCCGGCACAGACGCATATCCGCCAAACGCAACAACGCGATTGGGACGGCTGAAAACAAACCGCAAAACAAGTGCCGCCGCCGACACAGCAATTTTGAACAATGCGTATATTTGTTTTAAGCGACTTTTTGCACCAACGCCCGATGCCCAAATATGCACAACACGGGCACCGTGTGGTGCCGCATCACGCACCATTTTATCGGTTCGCCCATCGCAAGAAATTGTTATTTTATGACCACGCCGCGCCAATTCTGCCGCCGTCGCCATTGCCGGAAAAACATGTCCACCCGTTCCACCTGTTGCAATCCATATTTTCATATCCGTCACCCCCAAATTATTTCCATTTATCTTCGCGTATCAATGCCAATGTCAACCCGAACAACAGGCAGAACCCCAAAAACGAACTGCCCCCGAATGATATAAACGGTAATGTCATGCCCTTGGGCGGCATAACATGTAATGTCGTCGCCAGGTTCAGGCAAACTTGAACCGAAAATAATGCCGTTGTTCCCGTTATAACATACAAAACAAATTTATCGCGCGCCGATTGTGCCGCCGTCATTAAACGCTTTATCACCATCATAAACAACACCAATAACAAACACCCCGCAATCGCACCAAAATCTTCGACCAGGGCCGCAAAAACAAAATCGTTTTCCGCCATCGGCAGGTTTTCGGCCGCAAATGCCTCGTCCCCCATGCCGAACAGCCCACCTTGGCGAATTGCGTTCACGGCAAAGCCAACCTGGGACAAGGGGTCCAATGGTTCGAAAAATTCCATAACTCGTTCATGCACGTGGTGCCACAAGAAAAACGCCACCGTGCCACCGGCAATTAAAATCCCACCCAATATCGCCATTATCCTTTTAGGCAGGCCCGATACATACAACATTATGCCCAACACCAAAAAATACAACATTGATGTACCAATATCGGGCTGTTTGAACATTATGCCCAACACTATGCAAAACACACCAACATACGGCCACCATGATGCCCAACTGAATTTCCAGGCATCCCGATTCAAAAATATGTTGTCACCAAATTTTTCCTTCATACGCGCCAAAAACCATGCGGTAATGATAACAAAACCGGGCTTCATAATATCAGACGGCATCAATTTTAATCCATCCAGCACCACCCATCGCGCCGAACCGTTCACAACCATCGGATGAATAAATGTCATCAATAACAACGGCAGGCACACAATAACATTTAACCATGCCAATTTCAGCACCCATTTTTTGTTAAACATACTGGTTATGAATAATGTTCCAAGTCCCACAATATAAAACGGAAACATTTTAACAAAAAAATGATACCATGGTAATGCGCCATGAACACGGATGGAATTTGCACTGCCGGTGGAAATAGTTGCAATCATACCTACAAAAATCATTATTCCGACATACAACAACAGCCAACGGTCAATGCCAAAATACCAATCGGTTAATTGACTGTCGTCGGTTCTGCGCGCAACTTCATTTATCACCGCCATTTCATCCGTCCCATATTTATTTTTAAGCAAATTTTAACAATATCAATGCGATGCCGGCAAACAATATCGATAATACGAAAAATCTGTCCACGATTTTTGTTTCCGCCCATCCTAATTCTTCGAAATGGTGGTGTAATGGCGCACGCAAAAATATACGACGACCCGTGCCAGATATTTTACGCGTGATTTTGAAACAAATTGTTTGTAAAAACGACGACAGTAATATCAACACCATCATACCGGCGGCAACACCCATAATGATTTCTGATTTTAATAACATCGCGACCGTTCCCATAAATCCGCCCAATGCCAACGAGCCAACATCACCCATGAAAATTGATGCCGGGCGCGCGTTATACCACAAAAATCCCAACACTGCGCCGGCGGTTGCGCCCAATGGCGCATACAGTGCGGATGCATCCGGTAAAAACACAACACTGTCCATGAAACCTATTCTGGTTGCGCCGTATAATGCAACGACCAACACAATCAACACCGGCAAATATAATTTAGACAGCATCCCGTCCAGGCCGTCCGTGATATTGGTGGCGTTTGCCGAACCACAGATTACAAAATAGCCAAACACATAATATAAAAATCCCAATGTTATCGGCATGCCAAATGCATTACCCAAAACCCAAGAATTTAATGGCCACAAAATTGATGAACCAACCGTAATCGAAAAGTCCGGCACATACGGCGGCATGGTTTTATTGATTAAATAAACCAAAATTACAACGAATACCGCCTCGGCCCCCAGGCGGAAAGACGGCGACAGACCGTTTGCGGCCTTGTGCGATTGGGATGATACTTTTTTATAATCATCAACAAATCCCAATGCGCCAAACATTACCAACGCAAGTAATGCAATCCAACCCGCGGTATTTGCCATCGGCATAAACAATACCGACGATGTAATTATCGCAAATAAAATCAAAATTCCACCCATTGTCGGAGTGCCTGATTTCAACCGATGAGATTCAGGGACGTTTTCACTGATTGGTTGACCCTGTTTTTGTAACGCGTGCATCGCACGAATAAACCCACGACCGAATAAAAACATTATCAAAAACGCACAACCAAATGCGGCGGCAAATTGGGCCCAGCCACTGGCAAAAGAATAAAAACCGGTTGATAAAAAGTAATCTGACAGCATAAAATTTTCTCCATTGTTATACTGACATTTTACCACAAAATAACCGCAATACAAATTGATTTAGATAAAAATTAAAACACACCGCCAACCGTCGGCACGGATTGAGTCACCGCGTCGCCGTCAACATTGATTATCACCGGTTCGGTTGTGACAGACACATTGGGGCCTTGGTTTGGTTTGAATGCCTCGGTTATAATCACGCCGTTGGGGTCACGGTTTGCGGCAACACCCGTCGCGCGATTCACGCGCACAAAATGCAGCCCATCAGGGACCGAAAACGGCTGATTTTTCTGATTCGCCAGAGCCGGCGTCATAAAGTCCGAAAATACGTGCGCCGCGGTATATGAACCGGTCCCCTTGCCCAATGGGCGCGGCGTATCATACCCCAGGTACACACCCGCAATTAAATTTTTAGAAAATCCGATAAACCATGCATCCTTGACATCGTTGGTGGTGCCGGTTTTGCCCGCGATTGTATGACCGGGAACCATCGCCTGGCGTCCGGTGCCGCGTTCAACCGCACCCTGGAGTATCGAGACCAGTTGATATAAACTTTGTGGGTCAGATAATGCCGGCCCCATATCGTCATCCGCCGGCGGCAACATATCATCCCGCCATTGTTCGATTTTTGTATCGCCACCGTAAATTGTGCGACCGTATCTATCCTGGATATAATCGACATATTTCGGACGAATTACATGCCCGCCGTTCACAAATGCCGAATACCCCGCAACCAGGTTTTGCAGTGTTGTTTCACCCGAACCCAGGGCAAAAGATAAATTCACATCGTTCATATTATCAGGATACACCCCAAACCGCTTTGCAACCTCAATCGCGTCACGCACACCGATTTGTTCAACCAATCGCACCGTTGGCACATTACGCGATGTTTCCAGCGCAAAACGCAACGGCACATCGCCCAAGAATTTTTTATCGTTGTTTTCCGGTTTCCATTCGGTATACGCATCTTTCCACCCGACGATTGGCGCATCCAGCAAAATCGTTTCGGGCGACATACCGCGTTCCAGTGCCGCCAAATACACGAACGGTTTAATTGTACTGCCAATCTGGCGCATGGCCTGGGTTGCGCGATTAAAAGAACTTTCGGCGAAACTGCGTCCACCCGACATTGCTAAAACACGTCCCGTATATGGATTCATAACGATAATTGCACCCTGGAGTTTTTCGGTTCCACCGCGCCCCGCATTGTATGCATCCAATGTTTTATTCAACGCATTGGACGCCGCCCGTTGCAATTCCGGCACAATTGTCGTTTTGATATACAGCCCATTGTTATACAATTCTTCGCGGCCGATTGCGTCCAGTAATTGACGACGAACCTCTTCGGCGAAATATTGAAAAGTATCCTCCATTTGGGCGGTAAAGCCACTGTTGATATTTAACCCCTCGGCCGCGGCGGCATCGGCGGCATCTTGGGTAATAAAACCCTCGTCCACCATGCGGCGCAAAACATAGTTGCGACGTTCGATGGCGGCATCACGATTGTTTGGTGCCTTGGGCAGGGATGCCAAAAACGCACATTCAGAAAGGGTTAAATCCTGGACCGGTTTGTTGAAATACATCAGTGACGCCGAACCCACGCCATACGCGCGCGCGCCCAAGAATATTTGATTCAAATATAATGTCATGATGTGTTTTTTCGAAAATGACCGTTCCAAGCGCAACGCCAAAATTGCCTCTTTGACTTTGCGCGAAATGGTTCGGTCCGATGTCAGAAAGAAATTTTTTGCAACCTGTTGCGTGATGGTTGATGCGCCGGAAAATTTAGCATCAAAACCCATCGCCCGCATCAAATTATTTAATGATGCACGCAAAATACCCTGGACATCGATACCGGGATGTGTCCAGAAATTTTGATCCTCGGCGGCGATAAACGCATTTACCAACTGTGGCGGAATATCGTCAAAATCGATAAAGACACGGCGTTCTTCGGCGTATTCTATCAACAACGAACCGTCCGCCGCATACAGGCGCGTTGCAACCGGGGGCGCATATGTCGCCAATTTTTTATAATCAGGCAAATCGTTTCCGTAAATAAAAATCAATGCCGCCAACGCCGCAATCCCGGCAGTTATGCACCAAAATATTATATTGATGAAAATTTTAAAAAACTTTTTGAAACGCATAAATATATTATACGATATGATTTTGCAATTTGCAATTTATAATTCCGCCCCCGGGATGGGGCGGAATTACAAAGTGCAAAGTTCAGAGTTCAAAGTGCAATTGATGCATAATAATTTTTGTTATGGACATTCCCCGTCTTTTCTGTGCGCCAGCACAAAAAAGAAGGGGCCTGCCACCCGAAGTTTTAACAAAGGGTGGTGGCGCGAAACCGCAACGCGGTTGAGTGACGGGGCAGTTCAAATCATTATTCATTTATTGAACTTTGAACTCTGCACTCTGAACACTGAAAAAACCGCCGATGGCGGTTTTTTTATAATTCGACATGACCGTTGGTGGCAATTATTTCAACATCAGACGTGATTTTTCCCCCGGCCTCGCGCAAGATTAAATCGCCGGCGGCAATTTCGGCAAAATCCAATGGGCGGGATACAAACGCGTCCAATTTGCCCGATGCAACACCACATAAATCCAGTGCCGGGCAACCCGACACGCGCACATCGCCAATTTTTTTCGAATTATCATCGGTGTTATATGCAACCATTAAATCGGCGGGGTCTGAAATTTGAGACACACGGATTTTCACCGAATGAAACGCCGAAAATACATACGCACCACCACCAGATTCGGCATAGTATAATTTATCCAACATTGGGGCATAAACCAACGCAATTTTTGTTTCGCCGTTCGAACGCAACGCCAACGATATCGCAAAATTCGGATTTGCGCGGACAAAGTTTGCCGCACCCGACATTGCCAAAACAAATTCGTCACGGGAATCCCCCACGCGCGTGACATTTGGTGTCAACAAACCCGCCATGGGGCGCACCAATTGCAAATCAGACAGGATGCTTTCTTCGATACGGGCGGCCGCACGCGCCACAAAATCACGTGCACCACGCAACGATTGTTGCAGGTTTTCAACCTCGCCAAAATCGTGACGCAAACCAACGGCGGTTTTATCCAGCGCCGCAAACATTTTGTTTAATTCGGTTGAACCCTTGATAAGCAAGTCCATTTTGCCCCCCAATCAAAAAGATATTAAAATTTGAACCCGGCAAATTTGCTTTTGAAATCAGCGGCACGTTGACCCTTGGTGTCATTGTTGCTGCGTTGGCCGGTCCACGCCGGATGATTCAAATTATCGGTTGATAAAACCAAATCTTTTTTCACAGAAGAATACATTTCAACGGTTTGACCATTTGTCATTGTGACGTTGATTTTGTGATATTCCGGATGAATTCCTTGTTTCATAATTTTTACCCTTTGTTTTGATATAAGCCCAAAAATTATACATTGTATTTTCCGAATTGCAAGTTTTTAATTCCCCTCCAGCGCGTCAGCGCGGTTCGGAGGGGTGGACGCGTAGCGGACGGGGAGTATCCGGAGAGAAGGATGACAAAAAAACAGGGGATTGTTCCCCTGCTTTTTTTGTTCAAACCAATTGTTATTCTTCGCTGATGTCGACGCTGACGATGTCGCCAAAGTCACCGACCAATTGACCGCCAACATAGCAATGGATTTTCGAACCAATGTTGTCCATCCATTCTTGTTGTGCCGCCGTGAAATCAGAACGGTTGTTGGCTTTCATAATTTGCGCCGTGGTGATACCACCCGCCGTGCCCAAGACCGCCGCACCGGCAACATCCATAACCCCACGACCGCCGCCATTGTTCCAGAAGTTTTTATCCTTGCCTTCTTTCATTTCTGATAATTTTGTCGATGTTAACATTGCGTTACATGCTTCAGCAACTTTACCGGCTTCTGTATAAATAGCACCAGATATGTCATCAGAATCTTCTTGTTTGCTCACTAATTTAGATACATCACTAAAAGCTGTTCCCCACGTATAATCGGACCCTAATTGAGTTTTTAATGTAGAGAAGCTGGCTCGCAATTCATTAATTACGCGTTGCAACTCTCTAATATCCGATTGTGTTAATTTAGAATCATCTTTATCCGAACCATTTCCACCAACCTTTGTTGCAGCATTATTTCTTACATTCTGCGCCTTGCTTTGTACATCATGCGCCTTGCCAGCACAATACCCTATGCGCTCTGCATATTTGGATGCAGAATTCGCGTTATCCTTTATCTTGGTTGTGCCCAGCAAGCCACCCAAACCGGTTTTGCTTTGCAACAGGTCGGTTCCAACACCGCCGGTAATCGCCGTCAGGGCGGTTATACCCGCAACACCCCATTTTTGACCCGATGTCAAAGAACCGTCTTTGTTTGTGCCGGTTTTTGTCTTTGCAACATTTTCAGAAATTTCATCCAATTTGGCGCCCGAAATCCATGCACCGCATGTGAATGGATCACCCACCGCAAAATATGCGTTTGGAATATTTTTCATTTCCGCCTGGATATTTTTATCCTCGGATTGGATTGTCACCTTGACACGGCAGAACGAATTATACAAATCGTTACTGGGCACCGAACCATTATCACCCAAACCGTTTGTCGCGTAATCAGACGCAACACGTTTTGCATTATTCTTTAATTTTGCCCAAACAAATGATGCATCCGGATTCGCGGCCGAATTTTGCGCCAAGCATACATTTTGTTCGTGCGTCAATTTGGCGTTATATTTCGCCTGGGCCTCTAATTCAATATCGGCCAAGACCGTTTGGAACAATGATGTTGCCGCCGCGGTTGATAATTGAATATCGCGTTCAATCATGGATGCGGTTTGACAATCGGTATTACCACCATCTTCGTATCCGCAAACATCTTTGCCACCATTTGTACATGTGCATATTTTTTTACCGTTAGCATCAACTTCTTGGACCAATGCCTCGTGTGTTGTGCCATATCCATAGTTTTGGCCGGAATTACGCCATGCATTGCTGACCGTGGAAACACCCGAACCCCACGTGCCGGTCACATCAGCCGCGCCATCGGCAAGTCCAACCTTGGCGATTGCCAAACTTTCGGCACATGCGTCCGCAGATTTAACCGTGGACATGCACAAACCTTGGACAATGGTGTAATCCAAAACGCCGCCAACCTTGTTCATGGAACGGTTGAAAGAATCACTTTCGGTTGAATATGTTGCAACACGGATATCATTACGATTGCGATAGCAATTTTGATAATCGGTACCACACATAGATTTTACACAGTTCGATACAACATTGCTGCATTGTTTTTTCATATTTTCGATTGCAACATCGTTATATGCCGTGGATAAATCCGCGTTCAATGCCGCAACGATTGTCGAATCCGCATTACCAGATGTGTATTTCGGGAACAATGTCGCAAATGTATCGATATCGCCCGCCGCATTGCCGCCCATTTGATACGAATATGTATCACCACCCTGCATTGCCGCCATGAAACGACAATTTGCATCGGTGTTCACAATCGCCGCACATCCGTTTTCAATATCAGAATAGACGGTATCGTTATTTATAGAATTTTGACCGGACGTGCCACGAAACGCGCGTGAATAACACGCCGCACCGGAACCGCCACCACATGATTGCACCGCACAAGATTTAAATGTTTCAATACATTTATTGCGCGCGGTTGTATCAAAATTTTTCACCAATTCGTTAACTTTGGTTGTTAAAATTGTTTTGCGGGATGCATATGCCTCGCCAAAGATATCTTCGCGAATATCTTCGTCCTGTAAATCGATTTTACTGGGTTTTTTGCCGTCGTTAAATGTCATATAGCAATATTGGTTTGAACCAATTGTATCGGTACATGCCGCACGGAAGAATTTGCGGACATCGGTTGCCATTTGACGACCGGTTTGAATATTTCCGTTTGCATCCGCATAATTGCCAACAACCGCATTGACATCCGCCGAACCAACGGATTGTGCCGCGTTTACAACAGACCAATCAACATCTTCGACGCAACTGTATGGGTTTTTCGCACATGCATTTGCAAAGCAGTTATCGACCACTTTATAACAAGTATTGACCGCGTTTGTTGCCGCCAGAGTTGCGCCATTATTTACCCATTCCTCAATATCGCCGCCGGCATAATTTGACAGGCGTTTGTTTGACGGTTTGGTTGTGACCTTTTCACCAAATAATTGTTGGAACCCCTCTTTTTGGCAACGCGCCAGGGTTGAATCGCACATGGCCGCCTGTTTTTTGAATTCGGTATCAGATGTGCATAATTCGAAATCTTCGCCACAGACATTATCTTTGTTCAAGCACCGTTTATATTTTTTTACACAATCGGCGGTATCTAATTTGTTACGTGTTGCCGCACCGATAATATCAACACCCATAACCGAACCGTCGGTTGGGTATGTATAGCGTGCAACCTCGGCATTATTTGTGTCGGCGACATAGTTTGCAACATTAGATAACGCATCCAAATTACTGGTCCCGAACAGGCGATTTATCGCCGCAGGCGAGCATTGATACAATGTTGAAAAACATTCGCCCATGTGCCCATGAAACAGGACATTTGTTGTGCATTCTTCAAAGTCAGAGCCGCACGCCGTATCAGATTTCATACATGCGCGATAATCGTCGATACAATCCGTATCTGAAATCAAACCAGTGCCCGTCGTTGACGATGTCGTGGCCGAGGACATGTTTGTTGACCCGGATGTTTTCGCAATATTAGACAGCGATGGCAAACGACGCGATGCCGCAGATACAACACCGACGCGACTGCTGCTGGATGCGACAACCGCCGCGGCCGCCGCGGTGCAGACGCACATTACTGCGATAAAACTGACCGAATTTTTGAAAAAATGCATCTCCTGACTCCTATATTTACGATTTATTTTATCATAATTATGGGAAAAAGAAAAGTGCTTTTTTAAATTAGAGTGCAAAGTTCGGATAAAGAACAAATTACCCCGTCTTGTTCGTTTCACTCACAATCCACCACCCGTCGCCCTTTGGGCTATGGGTGGCAGGCCCCTTCTTTGAGAAAGAAGGGGACATCCGGGAACGAGGTTTGGCGTTTTAAGAATTTTCCAGGATGTCGCGCAATTCCATCATGTCGGCGGGCAATGGTGCCTTGAAAGTCATTTGTTTACCGGTTATTGGATGTTTTAATGACAAATATGACGCGTGCAACATTTGACCGGTGTGTGATTTCAAAAATTCCAATAAATCCGGATTTTTTACCGACCCCAGGCGCGTGGCACCGCGGCCGTATGTTGGGTCACACAAAACCGGAAACCCGTGCGCCGATAAATGAACCCTGATTTGATGGGTGCGCCCCGTCAGCAGTGTGCATTTGAATTGTGATACGCCCGCGCGCGGCCACACATCAACAACATCGACAACGGTTTCGGCGGGTTTGCCACCCGTTTTTACCATTGTCATTTTTTGTCTGTTGCGGGATGAACGCGCGATATTACCGGTAATCGTTGCACCGGTCCAACCCGGCACGCCCCAAACAAACGCATCGTATTTGCGGGTCAAATCGTGCGCAGAAAATGTTTTAACCAATTCGCGATATGCCGCATCGGTTTTTGCAAAAATCATAACCCCGGATGTATCCTTGTCCAAGCGATGAACCACACCGGGACGAATATCACCGCCCAGCGTTGCCAATTTCGTATATGCCAATAAATTTTGAACTAATGTCCCGGTTTTATTCCCCGCCGACGGATACATAACCACACCACGCGGTTTATTTATCACGATGATATCGTCGTCTTGGTATAAAATATCCAAATCAAAATCGGTTGATATGTTTGCCATTGCCGGCACATCCGACGGCACATCAGGCGTCACAACAACATACATTTCGCCCGCGCGAACACGGTCCGAAAATTTGACCGCCGCCCCGCCCCGTGACACGGAAAAACGTTGTATTTCACTGCGTGAAAATTCAGGCATTTTTGAACATAAAAATTTATCCAGTCGACTACCCGCATCCGTGTCCAAAACCGTAAATTCCATTTGCATATTTATTTCCCATACTTTGACCAATCGGGGCCAACCGTGCATTTTGTTAAATCGATATTAAAATCATAATCGCCGGTTGCCGGACATGTCAACAAACCGGTTGTTTCACTTTGCATTGCATCGGCGGGCGCGTTGCGATATGCAAATTTAATTTCACGCGGTGCCGCAATACATACCAGCCGCAAATGCCCCGTCACATCCCCCGTGGGCGATATCCATACGCGGACCGAGTCCGCCTCGCCATAACAAGGGAATGCATCCAGGTAATATAAAATCAATCCGTTTTTTAACAATTTACGTGGGGCGCCGGAAAAATGACCGGTATATTGCGACAATGGTAATCCCGTCACCCCCGACCAATCGACGGTTGTGGAAAATAAACTGACCCTTGGGCCGGGCAATGGTTGGGTTGGTGTATCATCGCCAAATGCCGCACCACACACCAAGACAGACAAAATCGCAATTATCTTTCTCATTTTTGAAAATCCCCCAGTTTGACATTTATCTTTTTAACACCAACCGATGGCGCACGCAAAGTATAAACAAACACCGCACGCGCACCCGCATCCAGTAATGTGACCGGCGGGTTAAATGTTTCCGGCGTATTTATCGGTTTATCATCCGCGTCAAAAGTTTCAATTATCAAATTTGGCGCACCATAAATTTCATCCGTGCGATTTTCAATAATGCCCGATACAATAAAATGCGTCACACCATTACCGTCAGGTGCCAATTCTGTTTTAACAATATTTGCCACCAATGGCGATTCAGAATCAGGATTTTTGCGGTAATGCGTCACAACAACTATTGAAAATATTATTGCCGATAACAATGCACACAATGCCGCCAAAAATACAAAAAACTGATTTTTGCGATTTTCGGTTTTAACCATCCATGTGTGACCGCAAATCGCGCAACGGACCGGGGTTGCCGGAATTTTAGCAATCGTATATTCTGACTTACAAAAATCACATTTTATTTTCATAACACATCCATTTATAACATAAATTATTGCAATTTCAACAAACTATATTTCGCACGAACTGATGAGGCAATTTCGTTTAATGCGTTTATGTAATCGGTGACGGTCGCATTTGGGTTTGACGCAACAATTTTGAATCGACGGCCCGCAATAGTCGATTGGTCAAATTCAGACGCACCCAAATACCCAATCATACGATTCAAATCGCCCAGATATAAATCTGAAAAACTTGCAACGCCGGCACCGGCATCCCAATAATAATTCGGGTTTGTCGGGTCGGTAATTTTTGATGCAACCGTCAATCGTGGTGTAATTGACCCCGCATAGCCCACCGTTGTTTGGATGGCACGAATACTGCCATAACGCATATTCACCGAACCATTGATTGTTAAAATCACAGGTTTGTTTTCAGAATTTGTTATCGACAATGTTGGTAATGTTAAATTTGTCACATACAAATCATTTGTTGTGAACGATGAAAATTTTGCCGTGTCTGATAACGCCAGGCGGCCCGATATTTCCATATTGCGCGCGTCCGATGTCAAAGACCCGGACACGGTCGCAGATTTTGTATTAAACACACCATCAATAGTTGTGCGATTATCAAAAATCAAATTGCGTGTATCAACGCGGCCTAGTTTCAAAAACTCATTAAATGCACCGGTCACAAAATTTATGTTTTTGATATTTTCAATATCGTGTCCACCCAAATTCAGGGATGTCCGCATTGTTGCATCATCGGGGTCATTGGTCGGCACCCGCCACAAGTATAACGCATTATCACGATTTATTGTTGTTGTTCCAACAATGCCAGAATCCGACGATGGGATTCCCAATTCCGACACAGATGTACGCCACGCACCATTTGCGCCGTATGCACGCGTCCCATCGACAAAGCCAACATTACCGCCCGCCATATTCAAAATCTGGTGCGTGCGAAACGGTGTGATTTTGTCAGAATCGTATACAACCACACCTTGTAATGTTGATTGCCCGTTAAAATCGCGTGATTTAATTATACGCAACTGATATTTCGCATCCGGGTTATTTATAATTCCGTCAGACAGACCATATTTTTCCAATTCGGAAATATCAACACGCATAATATGACGACCGTATGGTTTTAATAATTCTTCGCGGTTTTCGATTATATATCGTTCCAGCGCATTTTGAACATCGCCCATTTGACGCGTGATTGCGATATTTTCACGCCGTTCGATTGCGGCACGTTGATATTTGAAAACAAACGGAATTATCAACATCGCCAATGCAACACTTAACAGTAATTCAACCAGCATACTGCCACATTGTTGCGTCAATAAAGATTTTTTATGTTCTTGTTTCATTTATCTATACTTTCTTTGGTTTGCCAATCAGACGACATAATCGCACTGAATTCTGATTTATCGGGTGCCGGATTTATTTTTGTGCGCCCCAGTGTCAATTTGGAAAAAGACGGCATTTGATTGGATGGAAATGCCCAAGAACCAATCTTTAATGGCGCAGTGCGTGATAACAATAATTCGCCGGATACCGTTAAACCAAAATCACCGTAAAAAACCAAATCCGTGGTTGTGACATACGGGGTATAAACCGAATTTGCAGATATCGCGGTGAACGCACTGATGGTGCGAGTACTGGATGATTTTAATTTGAATAAATTCCCGATTCTGACCGACCGATTTACCGTTGCACGGTCGGCAATCACGGTGCCGGTATTACTGAAAGTCGAACCATTTAATGTGTTTGCGGTAATGGTGCGAAAACCACTGATATCGCCCAATGCGCGGATTGTATCAATGTTGGCATCCGTGCCTTGGATATTTGCGCCCGATGAAAAATATGTTGAATCTACAACCGCGTCATCCGATTCCAAAAATGTTGTATTCACATTTTTGCCAACAACCGTTTTTGCATCCACCGCACCGACATCCAGTAAATCTTTGCCGCCCATATTCAAATTGCGCAACATCGCGTTTAATTTATTTTTCACGGTATCAACATCATCATCGGTGGTGTCTGATTTTTTTTGCTCCACATCACCCGACGCGCCACGGTGCAAAAAATTATTGCGGTCAATACTGGAAAAATTATGCGACACGCGATACACCAACTCGCCCGGTTTGAATTCCGGTCCCGCCACCGCCCAAGACGCACCATACGCCACGCCATCGTCGTCCACAATCGCGGCATCACCACCAATTTGACGCGCAATCTGGTTCGTGCGAACCGCAGAATCTGACACATCAAACAACATGTAAACATCCGTGATGGTTGTGCCACGATATTGTCGCCGGTCAATAAACGCCGCAACAGGCAACGATGATATTTCCGCCAATTCTTCATCCGATAATTGTATTTGTTCCGTGTCCCCCCATTGGGATTGATGTGTGCGCACAAAGTTTAATGCGTTATCTTGTAAATCGACAATTTTTTGTGCCACAGATATATTTTCAATATCACCGTATGTGCGTTTAATTTGGTTATACATAAACGGCGCCGCCACGGCGATAATGGACATTGCCAAAATCACCTCTATTATCGATGCGCCACGGGACGCGTTATTAAAAATTTTTGTTTTATATACAGTCAACTTTGCCCGCCATTAAACATTGTTTTGCATTTATCCGTTGTTCCAAACGCGCCCAAAACAGGTATTCGCACAATATGTGTTGCGCCAATGATGAACCGTTATATGTTTCACCCATCGCCGCCACCACCGATTGACACGATAATGTTTCATCACTGTCGCGTTTAGGGTATTTCAAAATTGCATATCCATCGTTAGATACACCCGACACGCGCACATCGGGCAAAACGGTTGTACTGGCGGGGCGAATATCAACAATGACTGCGCCGGTATCGCCGGCATCCAATGCCTTGGATGTTTGGTCGCGCAATGTGATGTGGGACGCAACAACATTTGTTGCGGTAATACCACTGGATGCGTTTGTGGTAATTGTATCACCGGTGATGTATGCGTCTTGGCCACTGGACACATTAAGATATGATGACACCTCTAACCTGTCGGTGGTCAGGGCGATATATTCTGTTTCAACATTGCCACGAACATCCCATGTGACGGGTCCGGTAAAACCGGTGCGTCCCGCCGTCATATCAAACGAATAAACCGACGCGGTATCCGATTCAAAATTACCCGTTGAACCGTATTCGGAAATTGTTTTACTGAATACATTTTTTGCACGCAACGCGCCACGCGTCAATGCCAATGCCGAACCACCCGATTTTGATTGAAAAATACTTTTGTCCGTGGTCAATGTTTTGATTTTATTTTTCGAACCACGGTCGCCTTCGTTGCCAAAGACATCCAATGTATCAAATGTCGCATTTTCAGATACAATGTTATGCCCAATAATTTTATTCACATTTTCAATGGAAAAATTATTCATATCTAAATCCGCCAAAAACATAGAATTCGTGATATCGGGTTCATTACGGCGAACGATTTCTTGGTATAAAGTATTTAGTGGAATACCAACCATTAAACCGGTTGTTGTGCGTTCGGCATAAAAACCGATTCGACGAACCATTTCCGCAATTTGTATCGTTGTTAAATTTCCACCATCAACCATTAAATAACCACCAACACCCGTTTCGTCTTTATCAATTACCAAATATATATCTTGACCAAATGCGGTTTGTGGAATATATCCCAACGGTAATCCATACGGTTCCAACATATCACCAAAATCATTTCCGCGAATCGTTGTTTTTCCATACGATATTGCATCGGCGTTTTCACGAATAAAAATGCGCGCCGCGGTTTGCGCGGTATCAATCTGGTGGACGGAAGAATACATTTTTGCATCCACATCATTCACAATCAAACGACGCGTTAAAACCGGCATAAACACAAACAGCAACGATATTGCCAATAATGCCTGTAATAAAAAATTTCCACGTTGGGTGAACAAAAACATCCTCTCTTTATATGTCTTTATATGTAGAGATTAGCAACAGAAAAAAGATATTGCAATCAGTTTTAAGATGTTTTATATTTATCACCGAGGCAGTTGGTTGATTTGAAATAACACAACCATATTATTCCAAAAATAAAAATATAAAAGATACGATATGCAAAATAAAAAAAACCAGTCATCTGTTGGGTTGATGATTCAGCGTTGTCATAAATGGCGTATGCGCCGCAAACAATTAACCGACCAGGCACGTGTTACATCGGACGAAATCGAACGCGAACGCTTGCTCCAGGCGGCGGAACATTGTGTCCGGATGACAAATGCCGAACAAGAAAAAATCGATTCTATTCGTGACAGCAAGGAAAAAGCCGCCGCCGTCGCTGCAGCCGAGGCAGAAATGCGTGCCGCTGACAAATCAAACGATTCAGGCGACGACAAAAACGATGATGACGAAATGGGCTTTCCAGATTTTATCACGAATTTGAATTAAAAATTGATTTACATTATTTGTTGAAATTTTACTTTTCTTTGGTATGCTGGGTGCCATAAGGAAAGTATTTATCATGGACAATAATTACACTGTATTGGCGCGTAAATATCGCAGTCAGGATTTCAAATCTTTAATTGGTCAAGATGTGTTGGTTAAAACATTAACCACCGCAATCAATACCGGGCGCATTGCGCATGCATATATTTTTACTGGAATCCGTGGAACGGGAAAAACCAGTACTGCGCGTATTTTGGCCAAGGCATTAAACTGTTTATCGACCGATGGGCCAACGGCAAACCCATGTGGGGTATGTGAAAACTGTCGTGCGATTGCGGCGGGGCAACACATTGATGTTATGGAAATCGACGCGGCATCACATACGGGCGTTGATAACATCCGCGATATATTGGATGCGGCACAATATCGTCCAACCAACGGCCGGTACAAAGTTTATATCATCGACGAAGTTCACATGTTATCTACGGCGGCGTTTAATGCTCTGTTGAAAACATTAGAAGAACCGCCGGCACATGTTATTTTCATTTTGGCAACAACCGAAATTCGCAAGGTTCCCGTCACGATTTTATCACGGTGTCAACGGTTCGATTTGGTGCGTGTGCCGATTGAAACACTAAAAAAACATTTTGCATGGATTGCATCCCAAGAACAAATTGAATTATCGGATGCCGCAAATGAATTATTGGCACGTGCGGCGGATGGTTCGGTGCGCGATGGGTTATCTTTACTGGACCAGGCAATCGCCCAAACCGGTGGCCATGTGGACGAGGCCGCGGTGATGGACATGTTAAAACGCGCCGACAGAAATGTTGTCGTTGATTTTATGGATACTATTTTATCGGGGGATACGGCGCGCGCATTGGAAATGGCGGATAACATTTACACCAATGGTGCGGATTTGGTTATGTTATTATCCGATATGATGGAATGGACACATTGGGCAACACGCATGCACCCGGCATTAAATGCGGGCGACATGACGGCATCGCCATACACCGCCGACCAACGCGAAAAAACACGCAAAATTGATGCACGCGTATCGTTAAACACTTTATCCCGCATATGGCAGGTTATGGTTGCCGCCGTCAGTGAAATGCAAATGTCGGGGAATCAAAAACAATGCTTTGATATGTTGATTGTGCGTATGATGCATATTGCGGATATGCCGTCTGTTCCGGAAATTTTGAAAAACACGGCGGCGGCAAAGCCCGTGGCGCAACCCACACCTGCGGCACAGTCCGCACAACCGGCACCGGCAACATCACTAAAAAACACAATTACAAACGCTGATGAATTGGGTCACGCAATGCAGGCCGACCGTGAAATTTTGTTATACACATATTATTCCGAAAATATCGAGGTTTGTGAAATTTCGGATGGCAAATTAAAATATTTTGACCGCAAGGGTGACCAAGATTTCCCGATTAAATTGTCGGCATGGTTGGAAAAACACACCGGAAAACCTTGGGTTTTGGTGCGGGCGACGGAATCGTGTCATGTGCCAACGGCGGTGGAACATCAGCACCAGGAATTAGCGGCCGACCCCATGATGGCAAGTGCGATGGGATTGTTCGAGGGTGCCGAAATTGTCGAGGTTTCTAAATAACAACAAAATATAAAACAAGAGAGGGAATTTTATGCAACAAGAATCAGGACGTTCGTTGATTGAAATGTTGGGGGTGTTGGCGATTGGCGCGGTTATGACGGTCGGCGCATATAAAACATACGGCGCGTTGCGCGCAAACCAGTTGCGCAATTTGGCCGTATCTGAAATGGAACAAGTTGCACGCAACACAAAAATTTTATTGGAAACGCGTGGCGATTATACCGGTGTATCGGTTGAATATTTAATCAAGGCCGGCGCAATCACAAATGCAAAAACACCGATGGGAACCGATTGGTATATCGATGCATCGGCGGATGGTGAATCTTTTGCGATAAATTTGGTAAATGTGTCAACGGGTGATTGTTCGTATTTGGCAACAAAAAAATTAGATTGGGCAAAATCTGTGACAATAAATAAAATCACAACCGCCGGTGCGGAAAGTTGTATTTCGGGTAATCGCAATATGGTATCAATCATCATAGAATAAAATGAAATTAAAATTATTTCTTTTGTTGTTTGTGTTATCGGGATGTATGCAATACACATCCCCGCCACATGACGCGTGGGATTATTATTTGAACGGCGCCAGTTTTATGGACATGACCGAAACATCAAAAATTGCAAAACGCCCGGTATATCTGGGACGCGGCGGAAAATTATTAAACGCAAACATCGATAAATCGGCGGCGTTGGATTACGGGGACAAGGCAACCAATGACAATATTGCCGGCCGCGAATATATGGCAAAATTAGAATATGAATTATATGATTCTTTGCGAACGGCGGGCGTATCGGTTGAACGCGCGGGAACAGATGTTGTTGTGATTTTGGTGCGTGATGCGTTTATCGCACAAAACCATGGCGACATTTCTGATAATGGTGCCGTTATTTTGAAAACAATCGCGCGAGTATTGCGAAAATACAATTCAACATATTTGGAAATTGCCGGATATACGGATTCTATGCGAGATGCGACGGCGGCGAAACGCATGTCGTTGGATATGGCCGAACGCGTTGGTGTGTATTTAACCCAACAAAAAATAAATGCGGCACGGATGTTTATCGTTGGACGCGGCGCGGCGCGTCCCATTGCCGCCCAGGATGGGGTTGGACGGCTGACCAATCGGCGGGTTGAAATTCGTATTGCCCCGGCCAGATAACAGAGTTCAGCATATAGTGTTCATAGTGCGGTTGATGAATAAATAAAAAAACGGGCAGTGCCCGATTTTTTTACTCACGCACTAAACAACGCAAAAAAACACCGGATTCACCGGTGTTTTTTGAATTTCCAATCAACGAACCATTATTTAACAGTTGTTGTTGCGTTACGATTCCATTTCCATACAGATTCGCCCGTTCCTTTGACCAAAGGACGTTCTTTACCATAAGAAATTGTAGAAATACGTTTCGCATCGATACCGTCATTTACCAACACGGATTTTGCCGCGTTTGCACGACGTGCACCCAATGCCAAGTTGTATTCTGTGGAACCACGTTCGTCGCAATTACCCGCGATTTGGATTTTTACATCTTCGTGATTTTTCATATACAAAGATTGACCCAACAAGTTATCGCGTGCCTCGTCAGAAATTTCCGAAGAGTTAAATGCGAAAAACGCACGTTGATCGTTCAAATCGGCTGGTTCAACGACATCAGAACCGCAGCATGCGGCCAACATACCGGCGACACCCGCCAACAATACTAAGTTTTTTACTTTCATGAAAATACTCCCTTGAGTTTTTGTTACTCGTGGTCTATTTTATACTAAAACAAGTCCAAAAGCAAGGGGAAACATAAAAAAATGAACGATTATTGTGTTCAAGATTTAATTTTGGCGGGTGTTAAATGGGAAATTACCGATGTGCCGTGCGCCCTGCGTGCCAAATGGGGTGCGACGTCCACGGCATCGATACCACAATCGCAGACGGCACAAAATGGGGTGCATATCGGCGCGCGCGCGTCGGTTGTGCCACCAATCGCACCATCATGCACCGTGACCCAGGATGCCGCGGATTCTATGGCGCGTCGCCCGGTGGATGTTGATGGTATGCTGCGTATGATTGGGGAATTAAATCATCCGTTGCGTGCGGCCGCCACAGGGACAGTTTTCCCAAATATCGCAAAAAATCCAAACGGATTGGTTATTGTGACCGATGTTCCCGGTGCCGAAGATGACGCAACAGGCAAAATTTTATCGGGACCATCCGGTGAATTATTGGATAAAATGTTGGCGGCGATTGGGATGTCGCGCGACAATGTATCAATTGTGCCGATTGTTTTTTGGCGCACACCGGGTGGACGGACACCAACGACGGACGAATTATCTTTGGCACGGCCATTTGTCACGCGTTTGATTGAAATGTTATCGCCACGCGCCATATTGACATTGGGCGCAACCCCGGCATTAGAAATTGCAAATGTGAAATTATCAACCGGACACGGGAAATTGGTTCAAACCGAAAATGCGACACCGGTAATGCCGATTTATCATCCAAATTATTTACTGTTAAAACCATCGGCGAAACGCGATGTTTGGACGGCGTTACAAGAATTGCAAAATTTGTTGAAAAACTGATATTTTTATTCAATAATTTTGCTCAGGTAATACAAAGGAGCCGACAATTAAACCGAATATGAATAACCGTGACACACGGCGCGATAACGGTCCGCGCATAAATAACCGTATTTTTGCAAAATCTGTCCAGGTAATAACCGCGGATGGTCAAAACCTGGGGGTGATGCCAACGGCGAATGCTTTGGCGATGGCGGAAAACGCCGGGTTGGACTTGGTTGAAATAAACGCAAATGCCGACACGCCAATTGTAAAAATTATGGATTACGGCAAATACAAATACGAACAGAAAAAACGCGCGTCCGAGGCGAAAAAGAATCAAAAAACGATTGAAATGCGCGATGTGTGGGTCAAACCATTTATCGAAGAAAATGACCTGCAAATCAAAATGAAAAAGGTTTTTGAATTTTTGGGCAACGGGGACAAGGTTAAAATTTCCGTCATGACCAAGGGACGCAAACGTGTCCTGGCCCAGGGTCGCGATGCGGTGCCTGAATTATTTGCACATATTTTGGAAATAATCGGTGATGCCGGCACATTGGAATCAAAATCCAAACCGGATGAACGAACAAAATCTATCATTGTCGCACCGGTCAAATCGAAATGAAAGAACACCGCCCAATCGGGCGGTTTTTTATTTATATTCATTTAATGAATAATATTCTCTTTTATTTTGGATTTTTTGTTGTTATAGTAGGCATGAACATAATAAACAAACAAAAAATAAAGGAAGGGTATTATGGTAAAAAACAATACAAATATCACTGTTAAAAACTATAAAAAAACCGGTATTATCGCGGCCGCGGTTTTGGTCGTTGCGGCCTTGGGCATTTGGGCGGTGGCATCTATGCGTAGTCCGATAACCGTTGATAAAGCCATTGCAGAGGTTTCAACCGATGCTGCATCGGGTGCCGATATGCGTATCGCGGTTATTCGTATGGACGCGGTGCAAACAGATGCCGATGCATTAAAATCTTTGCGCAGCCAACGCGAATCTTATGAAAAGAAATTGCGTGATGAATTGACATCCGAACAAAAAGCATTGGAAAAAGAAAAAGCAGAAATTGAAAAATCCCAGGATGTTTTGTCGCCGGACGCATTGCAACGCCGCGTGGTTGATTATCAAAAACGCGTTGCAAATTTACAACGCAGTTTGTCTGAACGCGCACAAAGCATCGAAGAATCGTATCAGAAATCTTTGGCGGAATTGCAAGATAAACACCTGGACCCAATTATCGAGGGTATAATTGCCAAGAAAAATTTGTCTTTGGTGATTGATGGTCGTTTTGCCCGCACGGGTGCAAATATTGCAAACCTGGATATCACGGATGATGTTGTGAAATCTTTGAACAAAAAGGTTTCAACTGTCAAAATGGCAACACCAAAAGGGTTTTAATAAGAAACCAACAAATAAAAAATACCGGCAAATGCCGGTGTTTTTTATATTTTTTTATTCTTCCGTTTTTTCTTGTTCTGGGACAATTTCATCATCCGGATTTGGGGCAGATGCCAGATAATGTTCCAACCAATGATTATCAAAATTCAACTGACGAAAATCACGATTGTTTAATAATTTTTTATGCAGTGGGATTGTGGTTTTTACCCCCTCTATCACAAATTCATCCAGCGCACGCGTTGCACGCATTATGCAGGTTGCACGCGATGTGTTATGCACAATCAATTTCGCAATCATAGAATCGTATGTCGGTGGAATTGTGTATCCGGTATAGGCCGCCGAATCCACACGCACGCCCAATCCGCCCGACGGCGCATATAATGATATTGTGCCGGGGTTGGGGATAAATGTATCCGGGTCTTCGGCATTGATACGAAATTCAATCGCGTGTCCGTGCGGAACGATATTTGCCTGGGTATAGCCCAACCGTTCGCCCGCCGCAATACGAATTTGTTCGCGCACCAAATCAATACCATAAACCATTTCGGTCACAGGGTGTTCAACTTGCAACCGGGTATTTGTTTCCAAGAAATAAAATTTACCGTCTTCGAACATAAACTCAAATGTGCCGGTACTGAAATACCCCATTTTTTTGGCGGCGGTTTTGCAAATTTCAATCATATCGTCGCGTTGCTTTTGTGTCAGGATAGCCGCAGGGCATTCTTCGATGACCTTTTGATTTTTGCGTTGCAGTGAACAATCGCGTTCACCCAGCACCACAACATTACCATGTTTATCGCCCAAAATTTGAAATTCAATATGACGCGGATGCAACAATAATTTTTCCATATATAATGTTTCGTCACCAAAACTGGCCTTGGCCTCGGCACGGGTTGTGGCAAATGCCTCGGCCAAATCCGCGGGTGTCATCACCGCGCGAATACCACGACCACCGCCACCGGATGCGGCCTTTAACATAACAGGGTACCCGATTTTTTCCGCGCAAATTTTCGCTTCGTCCAAAGATTTCACCGCACCATCCGAACCCGGTACAACCGGCAAACCGCACGCGATAGCCGTTTTTTTTGCGTTGACCTTGTCCCCCATGCGGACAATCATATCCGGGGATGGTCCAATCCAAATCATGCCATGGGATTCAACCTTGCGCGCAAAGCCCGCGTTTTCAGACAAAAAACCATATCCGGGGTGAACCGCGTCCGCGTTCGTCAACAGTGCCGCCGTCAAAATCGCAGATTCATTCAGGTATGAATCACGCGACGGCGCCGGTCCAATACATACGGATTCATCCGCCAGTTGCGTATGCATCGCATTTTTATCCGCGGTTGAATAAACCGCAACCGTGCGAATACCCATATCGCGACACGCACGAATTATACGCAGGGCGATTTCACCACGATTTGCAATTAAAACTTTTTTTATTTGGGACATATATTTTACTCGATAATAATCAATGGTTGGTCAAATTCTACGGCCTGGGCATCCGCCACCAAAATTTCTTTGACGACACCGTCAGATGTGGCCTTAATCGGGTTAAATGTTTTCATTGCCTCGACCAAGGCGACCGTATCGCCGGCATGAACGGTATCGCCAACCTTGACAAAAGGTTTTGCCCCCGGTTCGGTTGCCAAATACACCACGCCAACCATTGGTGATTTTAACGCGTTTGCATAATCACGCGCGACCGCGGTTTTGGTCGTTGCATTTTTTATACCATTATCCGTCGGGAAAGACGGCGCGACGGACGGCGCACATCCCTTGGACAGGTGAATATGTTTGCGATACACGCCAAATAAAAATTGACGTTCCAAATCCAATTCAGTTATTCCCATTTCATCCATGATTTGCGACATAGATTCAACAGTTGCACGAAATGACATTTTATAATCCTTTTACAAAATTAAAAATTATGTGTTTTCATTGGTGAATTTTATCATAAACACAGATAAAGTCAAGGCACAGGGTCATATCCCCATCCGCCACCAGGACGACAACGCAGTATTCTGCGCATTCCCATTATACACCCCCGAATAAATCCATATTTTTCAATCGCCTGGGATGTATATTCACTGCAACTGGGGGTGAAACGACACGCGCATCGTCCACCGATAAACGGCGATATGCCGGATTGATAAAACCGTATCATGCGGATACCAATACGCGATAAAAATGATTTATTTTGATTGTTTTTTATCATGACGCCATTTTATTTCACGCAGGCCCGCCACCATTTTTTCACGTCCCACATCACGCGTGATGCCATCGCCCAAAATTTCCGGATATGCGTAAAAAACATAATCCATATCGTCACACATATATTTTTCCGCATACGCAATCCAATCGCGCAAAATGCGTTTTACCCGATTACGATGCACCGCAAAGCGAAAGTTATGTTTCGTCACAACCAAACCATATCGCGCGTCGCCCGGAAATTTTGCACGACGGGTTCGAATCGCAAACAATCCGTTCGACATATACGGGTGCGCACGGTCTGTTTTGAAATCAGAATGATTTTTAATTGTGTTTCTCATGCGTTCCATCATACCAAATTATTCCAGAAATCAAATAAAAACATTTTTTCATTTGCCGCACTTGATTTTTTATGCCACACGAATTATAGTTTTCCTGAATTTATTTATTTGATTTGCCAAAGGGGAAATATATGTATAACTGGCTGATGAAATTTTTTTCTGCAGATATGGCGATTGATTTGGGAACGGCAAATACCCTGATTTATGTCAAAGGACGCGGGATTGTTTTGAACGAACCGTCGGTTGTGGCGGTGGCGGAAAACCGTTTGTTGGGTCGCAAAGAGATTTTGGCCGTCGGGGCCGAGGCGAAACGCATGTTCGGCCGCACACCGGGGACTATTTCGGCGGTGCGCCCGTTGCGTGACGGCGTTATCGCAGATTTCGAGGTCGCCGAAGAAATGATTAAATATTTTATTCGTAAAATTCATCATCGCAATTTGCTGGCCGCGCCATTGATTATTATTTGTGTGCCGTCTTGCGCAACCCAGGTGGAACGCCGCGCAATTCAAGAGGCCGCCGATGCCGCCGGCGCACGCAAGGTTTATATCGTTGAAGAATCAACCGCCGCCGCAATTGGTGCCGGATTACCGGTTGAAAAACCCGTCGGTTCTATGGTGTTGGATATTGGTGGCGGAACGAGTGAGGTTGCGGTTATGTCGCTGGGCGGAATCGTTTATTCTAATGCGGTGCGCACGGCGGGTGACCAAATGGATTTGGATATTATCAACTATGTTCGGAAAAATAAAAATTTGCTGATTGGGGAAAATACCGCCGAAGAAATTAAAAAGAAAATCGGTTGTGCAATCGCCCCCAAGGACAAGGCAAACGAGATGTCTATGAAAATAAAGGGTCGTGATTTGTTGTCGGGAACACCACGCGAAACGGTTGTGACCGAATCGCAAATCGCATCGGCGTTATCGGAAACGGTTGCAAAAATCGTTGACACCGTGCATACCGCATTAGAGGCAACACCGCCCGAATTATCCGCAGATATCGCGGATTTGGGTGTCGCAATGACGGGTGGCGGGTCATTGTTGC
This sequence comes from Alphaproteobacteria bacterium UBA3635, assembly GCA_002373935.1. Classification (GTDB taxonomy): domain Bacteria; phylum Pseudomonadota; class Alphaproteobacteria; order Rs-D84; family Rs-D84; genus Enterousia. The sequence goes on from DFKW01000004.1 coordinate 26,120, forward strand.
GGGGGTTGGACGCGGCGATACGCGCGGCAACCGGGCTGCCGGTGTTTGTCGTTGACCAACCGTTGGGTTGCGTTGCCCGCGGCAGTGGTAAAATGTTATCGACATTGGACAAAACACAACATATGTTGCAAACAATGTATTAATCCGTCTTTGCTTGCGCAAGGCCGCGATTGTTGTCATAAAAAAAAGCACCCTTTGCCGGGTGTTTTTTTTAAGTACAAAGTTAAATTTTTGAATAATAAAATTTATCGTTTGTCTTGATTATTTATGTTATAATGCCCGTATAAGAAAAGGAAATATTATGCCAGAAATCGATACGGATAAAGTTTACAAACAATTAAAAAAACAAAATGGCGAGGCCGCGGCCCGCATTATTCGCGATGCGGTGTTGTTGGATGTGCCGAATATTGTGCATATTTTGGAATTTGCCGGAAACAACCCGGACGAAATACAACAATTGGTGCCAATTATTCGCGAAATTTATAAAACACAAAAACAATCTGAATTTCAAACAGATAAAGGCCCGTTGGAATTATTGTCTGATGCGGGTTATGACGCATTTGTTGTGAAAACAGAAGAACAAAAAAATTCAATTAAAAAATATTTTCGCAAAAACGAAGAATTATGCACTTTTCGTGACCCAACGCGCCTGGGGAAATATTATATGATTCATGCAATCAAACGCGGGGTGGAAAAAATTAAACACGCCAAAAATCCCGAACGCGACGATGAATATGGAACATCGGTCATATCGATTCAAATTGCAAAATCGGGTGGATTTATTTCAATTAAAAATCGATATAATCACACCGTAAAAGACCCAGATAATACATTTGACAGTAATCCTGATAAAATTATTCCGGGATTGGCAAATTCTTTGAAAAAATATTTTAATGTTGAATTTAATGTATTCAACGCCCCAATTCCACGACATTTTCGCATGGTCAATGACCAACTGGTTCGGTTTGATCGCGAAATAGAAAATATCTATTTAAGTTCTGATTATTATTTTTCGGGCAGCACAATCACCAAAATCAATCCAGATAATCAAGTTTTGTTCGATTGCGGATTTTTGCTGACAATATCGCGTGGCAACAACAGTGTTGTTTATGTCGGAAATTATAAAAATTTTAAAGAAAATGTAAAATATTTTGATGAATTTTTGCGTGATAAAAAAATAAAAATAACTGTTGCGCCGGATAAAACAAAACAAATATATGCAAACGATGAACATTTTATGGATGTCAACAAAGATGGGATTATAACATTTTTACATGCACCAAATTTTGAACGGTTAAATTTGCGGTATGCGCAACTGGCCGGGGATTTGGATTTTTCTGGGGTCAGAACCCTGGATTTAGAGCATGCGGATTTAACCAATGTTCATGATATTAAATTTAATCCAAATGCAGATTATATAAATTTACGCGACACCAAATTACACGGTGATTTGGATTTTTCTGGTGTCAGAAGTTTGAATTTGACGCATGCGGATTTAACCAATGTTCATGATATTAAATTTAACCCAAATGCAGAGTATATACATTTATCTGATACTAAATTACACGGTGATTTGGATTTTTCTGGGGTCAGACGTCTGAATTTAGAGCATGCGGATTTAACCGATGTTCATGATATTAAATTTAATCCAAATGCAGATTATATAAATTTACGCGGCACCAAAACCAAATTACACGGTGATTTGGATTTTTCTGGTGTAATACTGCTGAATTTAGAGCGTGCAGATTTAACCGATGTTCATGATATAAAATTTAACCCAAATGCAGATGAAATAAATTTGATCAACACCAAATTACATGGCGATTTGGATTTTTCTGGGGTTCAGTCATTAAATATAGAGTATGCAGATTTAACCGATGTTCGCGATATTAAATTTAACCCAGAACGATTTCACAAAAATGCCGGTTTAATCGGCACAAAATTATCGGGCGATTGGGATTTTGGTAATGCTGCAGATTTGTATTTGCGCGACACCGATTTAACCCGTGTTCGCCGCATTAAATTTAATCCAAATGCCCACACCATAGATTTGGCCGGCGCGACATTGGGTGGCGATTTGGATTTTTCTGGTGTTAGACGTCTGAATTTGATGCATGCGGATTTAACCGGCGTTCGCAGTATAAAATTAAAATCAAACGAATATGTGAATCTAAAGGTCGCAAAATTATCCGGCGATTGGGATTTCAGCACTGTGAAAGCCGTAGATTTGAATGACGCCGATTTAACAGATGTTCACGAGATTAAATTTAATCCGAATACAGATATAGATTTGCGCGGGGCAAAATTATCGGGTGATTTGGATTTTAGTGATAGGGAATATATAGATATTCGCAATGCCGATTTAACCCGTGTCCGCAGTATTAAACTAAACCCGCAATTATACAAAAAAATAAAAAAACACTATGTGACCATAAAATACGATAATACGGTTGTTGAAATGCCTTTGTTTGCGGTGCAAAAACACGGTATTACCCTGGAAAACAAAAACGCGTTCAAAATTGCAACAAACAAAATCAAGGAATTGGGAATACGAAAAACATTATCAAATATGATGGGCAAAATCGCGAACAAGACAAATAATTAGGTTGAAAATTCGCTTTTTATCGTGTATTTTTCATCTGTCACTAAAAGGATTTGTTATGGCAGACGAAATGGATAAAAAATTGACTTTTGAAGAGGCGTATAAACAGTTGACCGAATTGGTTAAAAAAATGGAATCGGGGGAATTGCCGTTGGCGGATTCTGTTGCGGCATACGAACAAGGAATCAAGTTAAAGGCATACTGTGAACAATTATTAAAAGAAGCCGAATTGAAAATCGAAACATTAAAGGTTTCTGCATAAAGCGGGGCAAATCGTGGCGGCAAAAGAAAAACTTTCACCGGTAATGCAGCAATATTTGGATATGAAATCCGAAAATCCGGATGCGTTGTTGTTGTTTCGATTGGGCGATTTTTACGAGGCATTTTTTGACGATGCAAAAACTATTAGCAATGCACTGAGTTTGGTTTTAACCCATCGTGGGACGGATGGTGCGGGCACCGATATTCCAATGTGTGGTATTCCATGGCATGCGGCGGACAATTATTTTGGGCGACTGGTAAAATCGGGTTTTAATGTCGCGTTGGTTGAACAAATGGAAACCCCGGCCCAGGCAAAACAACGCGGGCATAAATTTATAGAACGCAAAATTGTGCGTGTTTTGACGCCTGGAACATTGACCGATGAAAATTTGTTAAATCCAAAAAACTCTAATTTTTTAATTGCGGTTGTGCCGATTCAAAATGGCGATTTTGATGTTGCAGGTTGCGATATTTCAACCGGTGAATTTTTCATTGGAAAAACTCATGATATTATCGATGATTTGGTGCGGTTAAACCCGGCCGAGGTTATTTACCCCGCATCATATGCAGAAAACGATACTGTATTCCACATGCGCACAATTTTCAAAACAACACCGGTATATGAAAAATTATATATTCGGTCCGATATAACACAAATTGTGTCGCGTGTGTTTGGTGGTGCGGTGGATGTAGTGCAATCTGAAAACATGGACAATGCAACATATTTGTTGGCGGGCTATTTATTTAACACCGGACGCGGGGCAACAACAACATTTCGTGCGCCGCGGCAATTAAAATCCGGCGCACAATTATTGATTGATTCGGCAACATGGAAAAGTTTGGAAATAGATGCGCCGATAAATCCGGGTGGCACATGTTTGATTGATGTGTTGGATAAAACAAAAACCGCGGCGGGGGCGCGAAAATTGCGCGCTTATTTGCGGACGCTGTCGGGCGATATTGATGAAATAAATTTGCGCCAAACACATATTGCATATTTTTTATCTAATCGGGCAACAATGTTAAGCGTTGTTCACGAATTATCATCTATGCCGGATGCCGGACGGTCACTGGCACGATTGATATCGGGACGCGGAACGCCGCGCGACATGGCGCATATACGCGATTTTATTTTGAATTTGCCACGGCTAAAAATAATGGCGGCGGCATTTGATTCTGATTTTTCTGCACGCATTGGTGCGATTGATACGCATGATACATTGGGCGCAAAATTAAAATCCGCATTGGCCGATAACCTGCCGACATTTTTCCGCGATTTTAATGTAATACGCGATGGATACGATGTCGCATTGGACCGCATGCGCGAATTGTCGCATGGTGCAAAAAACACTATTGCCGGACTCCAGGCGCAATATATTGAACAAACAGGTATTCACACATTAAAAATTAAATTTAACAATATATTGGGTTATTTTATCGAGGTTCCATCCACCCGCGCCGATGACATGATGCGCCCTGATTCTGGATTTATACATCGTCAGACATTGGCGGGGAACATGCGTTTTACAACCGCACAATTGATTGATTTGGACAATGATGTTCGCAGCGCGGTTGAAAAATCTAATGCAATCGAAGAAGAAATCGTCAATGGTTTTATCGACAACATTCGTGAAATCGCCGACGATTTATTGGCAACGGCGGATTTGTTGGCTGATTTAGATGTATGGGTGGCATTGGCAATGGTTGCCGATGAATATAACTGGGTGCGACCAAAACTGACCCGTGGGTTTGAATTTGATGTTATTGGCGCGCGTCACCCGGTAATTGAATATGTGTTGCGTGCGCATGGCGATAACTTTGTTAAAAACGATTGTAATTTATCGACAAAAAAAATTGCGTTGTTGACCGGGCCAAACATGGCGGGAAAATCAACATACCTGCGTCAAAATGCGATAATTGTTGTGTTGGCACATTTGGGGGCTTTTGTTCCGGCGGAAACCGCAACGATTGGCGTTTGTGACCAATTATTCAGTCGCGTTGGTGCGTCAGATAACCTGGCGGCGGGACAATCAACATTTATGGTGGAAATGAGTGAGACCGCCAATATTTTGCGTCGCGCAACAAATCGTTCGTTTATTATTTTCGATGAAATCGGGCGTGGAACCGCGACATATGACGGGATGGCGATTGCACAATCTGTACTGGAATTTTTGAACGAACTGGCGCCACGGACTTTGTTTGCAACGCATTATCATGAATTGACCGCGTTGACCGGTGATAACAATGGCGCGTTGCAAAATGTGTCGTGTTTAACGATTGATGTGCGCGAATACAATAATGAAATTATATTTATGCATAAAATCATCCCCGGGGTTGCAAATCGTTCGTATGGTATTCATGTGGCAAAAATGGCGGGTATGCCGGAATCTGTGGTTGCGCGTGCCGCGGTTGTGTTGGCCGAATTGGAAAACGGCGCAAAATCCAAAACCACAACACCCACAGATGTGAAAAAGCCCGCGCATACCGGTAAAACAAATATGCATATGCATGATGATACACCGCAATTATCGCTGTTTGGTGAAAAATAATGTCGTCTGGATGGATTATTTTGGATAAATTGTCGGGCGTATTCAGCCGAACCGCCGGCGCACGCATCGCGCGTTTATTTGACACAAAAAAATTCGGACACATTGGAACACTGGACCCGATGGCGACCGGTGTTTTGCCGATTGCGTTGGGAAATGCTACAAAAATGATTCCGTTTGTGACGGACGCAAATGGCGATGAAAAAGAATACCTGTTTTCATTAAAATTTGGAATTGATACAGATACGCTGGATGTGACCGGAAATATTATTTCGCGCAACGATATTGTGCCAACGGACGATAAAATCCGTGCGGCAACCCATGAATTGATTGGCGATATTATGCAAATTCCACCGAAATACAGTGCGGTTCACATCGATGGTGCGCGTGCGTATAAAATGGCGCGCAATGGTGCGGATATTGAATTACCACCCCGCCCGGTACATATTTATGACATACAATACAACGGTTTTAATGGCACATCGTGGACTTTTTCGGTTCGATGCAGCAGTGGGACATATGTGCGTTCTTTGGCGTGTGACATCGCAAAAAAATGCGGTGCAATTGCATCAGTCGATATGATTCGCCGAACACGGACAACGGGTTTTGATATAAAAAATGCCGTCACACTTGATTTTTTGGAAAATCTGTATAATAATGGGGCGGACATCGGGAAATTTCTGATGCCGATTGATTTGGGACTGGGGGACATTCCGGTTTTGAATCTGGGTGATAAAGACACCGAATTATACAAACACGGTGGATTTATCAAAACCGCAATATCAAACGGTTTGGTGCGTGTGTATAACAACGACACTTTTATCGGAATTGGTGTTGCAGAAAATAAACAACTGCGTCCAAAACGCACAATATAAAGGAAAAATGTAATGTCCATTACAAAAGCAAAAAAAACAGAATTGATTTCTGCGTTCAAAACATCTGATGCCGACAACGGCGGCAGTGCCGCATCCCAGGTTGCGGTTTTAACAGAACGTATTCGCAATTTAACAGAACACATGAAAAACAACCACAAAGACGAACACAGCAAACGCGGTTTGTTATTGATGGTTAATCGTCGTAAAAAATTGTTGGCATATATCAAACGCCGCAATGAAAAAGATTACGAAGAACTGATTAAAAAATTAGGTTTGCGTAAATAATAATTTTTCACCGTCCAATTTTGGACGGTGTTTTTTCGCATAAAAAACGCACCAAAATTTGGTGCGTTTTTATTGTGTGTTGGGGACGCGGGGTTATTGCGAAACCGTTTCGTCCGATGTGGATACCGCGTTTTCATCCGACAATTCGGTCGCAGGCATCGCATCCGGTGTTGCCATGGTGACCTGGTCCATGGTGACGGTTTTGCCGCGTTCGGAATCGATACTGCGTTGCAAATCTGAAACCAATTTTTCCAAACGTTCAACAGAATCCGTATCGTTCAATGCCGTCGCGATTTGTAATGCGCCCTGTAAATTGGTCAGTGCCGCATCTTTGTTATCCAATTTCAAATATAACGCCGCACTTTTTTCCGTGTACAACATTACATCGTGGGATAATTTTTCACCCAAATCTATGTCGGTCACGCCGTTTAATTGTTCTTTGATAACCTGCATAGCGGATGCATAATCATTTATCGCATCGGCATAATCGCCACGGGCGGTGTATGCCTCGGCCCGTTCGGCATAAACATCCGCCGACACCGTGCCATCAGGATGTGACAAAGAATTTGTATAATCGGCAATCGCACCATCCCAATTTTTTTGCCACAAATTCAACTGACCACGTTTGGCGTATAAATCACGCAACGCAACCGGGGAATTTTCAGATGTCGCCGCCACAACCAGCGCATTGTTGATATCAACCATGGCCGCGTCGTAATCTTCCAAACGCATTTCCAACAATGCCTTGTCATAAAATGCCAGGGCACTGGTCGAATCGTGTTCAATCGCAGAATTGAAATCAGCCATCGCCTTTTTATAATCGCCGATTAACATATATGCCTCGCCCCGGGCCAGGTATGCCGTGTTCGACACCGCGCCAGAATCAACAACCGCGGTTAAATCGGCAATTGCACCCTCGATATCGCCAGACGCCAATTTTTCACGACCGGAATTAAAATAATCATTTGCCTGCATCAAAATTTCTTCGTTCAATGTCGCCGGATTGTGAATCATACCGTGACTGCGTCCCAAGATATAAAATGTTGCCGCAATGAAAAATAAAATTATAAACCAATAAACATATATTGGCGCAGACCACCCGGTTCCCGCCGGTTTGGTTGTAATTGGTTTTGTTTTTGGTGATGATTTACGCATCGACGCCCCCCTTTTGTGTGTTCTCTTACACTAGCAATATTAAAGAGTTTTCAAAAGCAGGTCAACATCTTTCTGAGGCACTTTTTTAATTTTTCCCGATTCCAAATTTCCAATGTGTAAATTACCAAAAGATTCGCGATGTAATTTTTGAACCGGCGCACCACATGCACGCAGAACAATACGGATTTCGTTCTTTTTACCCTCGGTCACGGTTATACGCAATTTGTTTTTTCCAATTTCGGTAATTTCCATTGGACGATATTTTATACCATCAATTGTCGCACCATGACGCGCAATATCAAACTGATGCTTTTCACCACCGACGCGCGCAACATAAGTTCGCGGAATTTTATTTGACGGTAATGATAATTTTTGCACCAAATCACCATCATTGGTCAGCAATAATAATCCAGTTGTTTTATAATCCAATCGCCCAACATATCGCAAATGTTTATATTCGTTTGGCAAAATATCATAAATTGTTGTGCGGCCCTCTGGGTCACGCGCAGTTGTCATAACATTTAACGGTTTGTTGAAAATATATAATGCTAAATTTGATTGTGGTTGTATTTTTTTCCCATTTAATGTCACAACATCCACCGCATCATCGACGATTGTTGCCGGTGTTGTGACAACAACATCGTTTATCGCAACCGCGCCAGACGCAATTATTTTCTCGGCATCCCGTCGGGATGCAACACCGGATGCCGCAATAAATTTTGCAATTCGTTGTTTTGTCATTTTACCACCCGCGATATTGCAATTGCCGCCGCCAATTCGGCACGCAAAATTGTTTTTCCCAATGACATGCCACGCGCACCATTTTTATCCAGCGCATTAAATTCATCATCGGAAAAACCGCCCTCGGGTCCAACCAGGATATTTTTCGCACCAATAAATTCGTGTGGCAAATCCGCACCGTATGCCGCACGCTCGTCGGCAAATACTAAATCCGCAAACGGTAAATCGGCAAATTTAATTGGTGTCGCAATTTCCGGCACAGAATTACGATTGGATTGTTCGGCGGCCTCGGTTACTATTTTTTTCATACGGTCCCAATTTATGTGATGTGCAACGGTGCGTTCGGTAATAACCGGGACAAACCGCATGACCCCCATCTGGGTTGCCATGTTTAACATATCGTCCGTCTTTTTTATTGGGGCAAAATACAAACACACATCATTTGATGGGTCGGCGTGTGGCGTTTGATTGCCAATCGTCAAAAAATTCCCGTCGCCCGATAAATTCGCCGTGTATTCATGTCCGTCGCCAAACACCAAACAATTATCGCGCCGCATGACGTGTACCAAATAGTGCGATACAGATTTATCAATCGCAACTTTGTCGCCCGGGGTAATATTTTTGCCAATAAAAATTCGCGGTATGTTTTTCATATATTTTTTTATTTCTGATTTATTTTGTTGGTTTTTTCTGGTATAATAATAACACCATGGCTGAGAAATTCAATATTTTATCTGCGGGCGGGTCGTCCAAAGGACTGAACATTTTCAAATCGACGGCGTATAAAGAACACGAAGCCGGCCCGATGGCGCAAATGTTTTGGGTTTTTCGTTGGAACGCGGCGATGTGGATTATTTGCGCCGTGGCATTTGCATTGGCGTTTATTTTAGAACACATGTTTCGATATGGTTGGTCGCCGGCAACCGCACAATGGGCAAAATTATTTCTGCAAAACGCATTACATTCGGGTGGTATGTCGGTTATCGCGGCGGTGCCAGGGTGGTTTTTTGGTGCAATTGTCAGGCCGGATTTTGCGGCGATTATGCCTCTGTTGCCAATTATCGCGTTTTATTTTGTGTCGGACGATACATTAACCAAAGAATTTAATCCGCATGGTGATAAAATTTATGATGAAAAATCTTCGCGCAAGGCAACCGCCGACGATATTCGCAAAATGAAACAAAATTTCAAAAACAAAGATGGTTTGTTCAACGGATTTATGATGGTGTTGGGCTATTTCAAAGATGGTAAAAAAACAAAACCATTGATGTTGGATGAAACATTGTCTGTATTGTGTGTTGCGCCCCCGGGGGCCGGTAAAACCGCCGGCGTTGTTATTCCAACAATCGTTGATTGCGATAATGTTTCAATGATTATCAATGACCCAAAACCTGAATTAAAGCAAAAAACATCCGGGTATCGTGCGACGATTGGGCCGGTGTTTATTATGAATTGGGCGGGTCAAGATGACCCGGAACGCGGTATATTTTACCCGTCATGGAATCCATTGTCACCGGAACATGTGCCGTTCGAAACCGAACAACGCGATTTGTATGTTGATACGATTTGCAAGGTTTTGGTCCCGGATGCCACAGGCACATCGGCGGACCCGCATTGGTCGATTTCTGGGCGCGCGGGATTGTCCGGATTTATTCAATATATTATTTCCAAGGTTGAACGCGCCAAGGCCGATGATTATTTTTATTCGCGTCTGCAATCGGGTGAATTTAACCAGGAAGATTCCAATGTGTTGTTGGAATATTACCTGAATATGTCCAGTAATCCAAACGCATATGCGGCGATGGGGTTATTGCAACGCGGTGAATTAAATACGATGAATTATGTCCATGTCGGGACATGGAAAAATATTCCTGATGCATGGGTCGGGCACGAGGCATCGTTATCCATGATTTTGGATTGGTTAAATTCGGCACAACTGGCAAACGCCGCCGAAATGGAAGAACGCCGCAGACAAGGCGACCAAATGGTTGCATTGGCCGACCCAATGAAGGATGTGTTAGAGGCCGCCGTGAACGAGGCCGTAGAATTCGCATATTCACACCGTGCGGTGTTGGAATTGACGCAATTGGCAAACACACCGGACAAAGAACGCGGGTCAATATTGTCCACAATTATGGCGGGATTGGGCGTGTTCCGTAATGCGGCGGTGCGCAATCGGACATCACATTCTGATTTCCATTTCGAAGATTTGCGCGGACTGCGTGATCCAAGGGACGGAAAAATCAAACCGGTCACCGTATATTTATCAATCAACATGGTTGATGCCCAGGCATTAAACCCAATCACCGGAATATTTATCGAATTGATGTCGAATTATTTATTGGTAAATACCCCCGATGGCATTACATCGAACGGCAAACAGTTGGGGCCATATCCGGTGTTGTTCGTATTGGACGAAATGCCAAAAATGCAAAAATTGGATGCCGTTATCCAAGGGCCTGATTTGGGACGCGGACAAAAAATTTCTTATTTAATTATCGGTCAAGATTTACACCAGATTCAGGAAAAATACGGTGCGGATGCCGCCGCCACAATTATTTCAACAACGGCGGCAAAAATTGTTATGCGTCAAAACGACCCAGAAACCGCAAAACGTTTTTCCGAAATGATTGGTAATGAAATCAAAAAAGAAAAAAAGAAAAATAAAGATACCGGCGAAGAAACCGAAGAAACCAAGGCACCAAAACCGTTGTATTCGGAAATGGATATTATGACATTGGGCGAAGGCAAACAAATCGTTATATACCAAGGTTGGTATCACAGACCTATTGAAGCAACCCAAGAAAGATACTTTTTGGGCAAATCTGATATTGAAAAGAAATTATTGGCCAAGGTTGAAATGGGCGAATCTGCGCCGATGCCGGAATTTTTGGTTGCAAATCATTGTCGTGCGATGGGTTATACCGGGCAAATTCGATTTATGGACCCAACAACAAAAACTATCCGTGTTTTATCTGAATAAAATTTGATGAAAAAATTTGCATTTATTTTTGCGTGTTTGTTTATGCTGGCGGGGTGTGCGGGCGTCACATCCACGCGATTGGACAATGTGCGCGCGTCATTTGCAAATAATAATTTCACGGCATCTGCACAACAATTTTCATCATCGAACAACATCGCCGAACAAACAGATTTGGAATTGTTGATAACGGGATATGCTCAATTTTTAGACGGCGATTACGCATCCAGTGATGAAACATTTGAAGAATTTAACAAACGAAATATTGATACCACATCGGGCAGTTTTGTGCGTGAGGCAACAAACATAATTGCGGGTCGTATGTCAACACCGTATCGACCATATATGATGGATTCTTTGTTTGTGTCGTATTATCAGATTTGGGATGCAATCGGTGAAAACCGGCGCGATGATGTGCGGGTGATTATAAATCAATCATATGCGCGGCAACAAAAAATGTCACGCGAGTATGCCGATTTAGTGCAAAAAAATTCTGCACGCGGGGCGGATGAAAATAATTCTGAATTGATGTCCGAACTGGACCGGGCGAAATCAACATGGGGCGCGTATCGCGATATTATGAATCCGGCATTGATGTATTTGTCGGGCATTTGGTTTTTGAATGCGGGTGATTTTAGTGACGCCGAAACTTATTTGAAACGCGCCGCGGGCATGGTGCAAAACAATTCGTTTATCGCATTGGATTTAGATTTGGCGCAAAAAAATACTCGTCCCAAAGACACAACATGGATATTTATTGAATCGGGGTTTGCACCACGTTTACGTGAACAAACAATTTCTTTGCCGGTGATAACGGGTGGTGGCATTATTTGGTCATCAATCGCGATTGCGGTTCCGGAATTTGGACGCAGCAATATTTCTATCCGTGGGGCAAAACCGTTGGCGGATGTGAATGCGATGTTTATGACCGAATTTAACGAATACAATGTAAATGACGCACTGCGCGCGTGGGGTGCGGCATCCGCCCGCACGATTGCCCAGGCCGCCGCCTATAATTCAAACAGCAAATATTCCGGTTTAATCGGGTTGACATCAACAATATTTTCAATCGCCACAACCGATGCCGAGGTTCGTTCGTGGGCAACATTACCCGAAAATATCAGTGTTCTGCGCATGAATACAGGCGACTTGATTACCGGTGGTTTTGGTGATATGTTAAATACAGAATTACCAAAATCTGGAAATTATTTGATATATGTGCGATTGACGGGCGGCACCCCGGTTGTGCATGTGTTCAAAATTTAATTAAACCAAAGGAGAAAACATGAAAAAATTATTACCGATTGCACTGTGTGCGGTATTGGCCGGGTGCGGTGGGACTCGCGTTGTTGATTTGGACAATGCCCGCGATGTTGCAACCATGCAAGATGTTATGGAATTAGAATATCGCGATTGGGAAAAAACCGCGGCAAATATGACCGATTCTATGTTGAAAAGTAATGCGTTGACCGGGGTAAAAAAACCGGTGATTGCGGTGGCGAACATTAAAAACGATACTATGCAACGGTTTGATACGGATATTTTAATTAAAAAAATCCGCACGACAATTTTGAAATCGGGTCGCGCCCAGATTGCAACAAACTTTACCGGCGAAGACACCACATCAAACAAAATGCGCAATTTGCGTGGCAATGACGAATATGATGCGGCAACATTTGCGGCAAAAGGAACATTGGTTGCACCAAACATGTCACTGTCGGGAAAAATGTTGCAACGCAATTTGAAATTGGAATCCGGGTGGTTTTCATCGGTTGACACACGCGTAGAATATTATCTGCAACTGACATTGACTGATTTGAAAACAGGCCTTGCCGTATGGGAAGACGAACAGCCGATTGTCAAAGAAGGCACACATGCCCCAACATGGTAATCCGTCTCTGCGTCCCGCAGAGCCGCGATATATCAAACAAAAAACACCGGCAAACACCGGTGTATTTTTTTTTACAGCAAGCACGCTAGCGTTGCGCCGGCGTTTTTCAACATAAACCATCCCGGTCTGTAATCACTGATATAAATAGTCATAATAAATACAGCCAAGATTCCAATTACAATCATAACATTTATGCGGTTGCCGCGCATGCAATAAACCGATATACAATACAGCATATACAACACCCACGCATCGACAAAGATACTAATCACCCATATTGACCAACAATTAAATGCGCAAGAATTTAACAGCAATATCGCCGGATACATGAAAAACACGGATGCCAGACCCTTAATCGCGATTTCCCAATCGCGTTCACCACCCGTGATTTCGGATATCAACATCAACAATCCACCCATCACAAACAGCAACGCCACCGCCAACACCGGCACAATTATCAACGCGGTAAACACCGATGTAATTGTCACCGTCGCGCCACCAATCAATCGAAATGCCAATACCAGCACCCCACCAATCAAACCATAGATAAACGCGCGCAACATGGATTCTTCCAAATCACCATCGGCAACGATTTTTTTGAAAAAACTTTTGGGGTTTAATACCGCATCGCGAATATTTGTGAAAAATTTTTTTGTTTTGTAATGCATATTTACCTCCCCTGGGATTTGCTTATTTATATTTTTGCTTTATAATTATAAAAAATCAATGGAAAAAAACATGATGAAAGTTATAATCACGGGTCGTCCAAACACGGGCAAATCAACATTATTTAACGCGCTGACAGGGTCGCGCGACGCGATTGTGCATGACCGTCCGGGTGTCACGCGCGATGTTGTTGGTGGACGCTTTCATGACCGACCGTATGAATTATTTGATACCGCCGGATTGGAAAATGCAAAAAATGGTATTGCATTGGATTCGACAAATATGGCGTTAAATGCCATCGCGACGGCGGACGCGGTTTTGTTCATGGTTGATGGACGCGTGGGTTTGACCGCCGCGGATATTAGTTGGGCAAAATTGATTCATCGCAAAACAAAATCGCCAATATTGTTGTTGGTGAATAAATCTGAATCTGCAAAAAGATTGGGCGATGTGAACGAATTTTATAAACTGGGGTGTGGCGCGCCACACATGATTTCGGCGGAACATAAACGCGGAATTGATGATATTTATGAATTTTTGGATAAAATCGCCGCGGACAAAAATATCAATATCGATGCAGATGTGACGGATTTGGACCCACGCATTAAAATCGCGGTTTTGGGTCAACCAAATGTTGGAAAATCTACATTTGTAAATCGCGTGTTGGGGGAACGGCGTCAAATTGTGATGGATGCGCCCGGCATTACGCGCGACACGGTTAAAATACCAACGCATTTTTATGGTCGCGACATTGTGTTGATGGACACCGCCGGTTTGCGGCGAAAATCGGGCGTGACCGACGATGTTGAAACATTGTCTGCATTAAAGGCATTGGACGCGATTGAAAAATCGGATGTTGTGATATTGGTTGTGGACGCAACAAAAAATATCGAGAACCAGGCACTGGGTATCGCGGCGCGTGTGTATGACGCGGGAAAAATTTTATGTGTTGCGTTGAATAAATGGGATTTAATTGAACCAGAGATTCGGGACGAAAAATTACTGAAATTAAAACATCAGTTTTCAAATTCTTTTCATCAAATTATCAAACCGTTAATTTTGGCGATGTCGGCGGAACGCGGCACGGGTGTTCAAAATATGTTCAAACGAATTTATGAACAATACGATATTGCATCCGCCCCGGTCCCAACCAGTTTGTTAAACCGGATTGTTGAAAAATTGGTAGAACAACGCCAGCCACCCATGTCGCGATTAAAACGCGCGATGAAAATCAAATTTGCGCGCCAGGTTGGTCGTTATCCAATGCGTGTGCGCATAAATGTTGGTGGCGCGTCCGATATACCGGAATCTTATACACGGTATTTGCGGCGCGGGATTGCGACGGCGTTGCACTGGGAACACTTACCGATTGTGATTGAATATGAAAAGGCGGAAAATCCGTTTGATTGATATAGAAAAATCTATATCAATTCGTCTATCCGTCTAAAAAAAACACCGGTGTTTATCGGTGTTTTTTTTGACCCCCGCAAAATTCAAACAGAATTTTGTATAAAACCTAGAACGGTAAATTGACGCCATTTGTTGCGTCAGCCATCGTTTTGTCGATTATGGTATCTGCCTTGGCCTTGGCATCAATAAACGCGTCACGGACGATTTTTGACAGGTTTTCAGCCCCATTTTTCATCGCCGCATCCGATATAATAACATCCACCACATCATATTTCGCCGTCATATCGATGATAACCGCACCATTTCCGGCGATACCTTTGACATTTATTTTGCCTAAATTATCCTGGGCGGCGGCAACACGCGATTGCAGTTCGCGCGCCTGGGCCATCATTGCATCTAAATCCATTATTTTGTCCTTTGTTTTTTTATATATGTTTTTTTATATAAAACTCCAAAAACAAAGCCCACCGGGGTGGGCTTAGGTTTCTTTATTTTGCCGGCTTTTTGATTTCTTCACCTGTTTCTTGGTCAATGCCCTTCATACTCAGGTGAGTTTTGCCGCGTTCGTCCGTACCGTCAAACCGGACCCAAACGCTATCGCCCTCTTTCAAATTGGCATCTTCAATTTTTTTCAGATGCTTTCCGGTAATATCGGAAATATGCACCATCGATTCATTATTACCCATGAATTTCACGAAAATACCAAAGTTTTTCACACCACTGACAACACCGCGGTATATTTTGCCGGCCTCGGGTTCGGCGACAATTTCCTTGATACGCGCCATTGCGGCATCGGCATCTTCGGATGTTGTTGCCAAAATTTTGACCGTGCCGTCATCATCCAAATCGATGGTTGTGTTTGTATCACGAACCAATGCCTGGATAACAACACCGCCCTTGCCAATAACATCGCGGATTTTTTCAGGATTGATTTGCATTGTGTAAACCTGGGGTGCGAATTCAGACACATTTTCACGTGGCGCCGCAATCGCATTTTCGATTTTACCCAAAATGTGCATACGACCGTCGCGTGCCTGGGCCAATGCATGTTTCATAATATCAAAAGTAATTGATGTAATTTTGATATCCATTTGCAACGCGGTGATACCGTCCTTGGTTCCGGTGACCTTGAAATCCATATCGCCCAAGTGGTCTTCGTCGCCCAAAATATCGGTCAAAATGGCGTAATCATCACCCTCTTTGATTAAACCCATGGCGATACCGGCAACCGGGCGGGTAAGAGGCACACCACCATCCATCATCGCCAATGTTGCACCACATGTTGTCGCCATAGATGACGAACCATTTGATTCCAAAATATCGGAACATACGCGCACAACATAATCAAACTTTTCGCGCGATGGCATCATTGGGTGCAACGCACGCCATGCCAAATTACCATGTCCCAATTCACGACGACCGGGGGATTTCAGACCCTTGGCCTCGCCCACGGAATAACCCGGGAAATTATAGTTCAAAATGAAATCGCGTTCATCGGAACCATCCAAAGATTCAATTGGCAATGCGTCTTTGCCGCCACCCAATGTCATGGACACCAATGCCTGGGTTTCACCACGTGTGAATAATGCAGACCCGTGTGCACGCGGTAATACACCCAATTCAATTTCAATCGGACGCACGGTTTTTGTATCGCGGCCATCAATACGCGGTTTGCCCGCCAAAATGTTGCCACGCATAATGCGCGCCGTCAAAGATTCCACAATTTCATCCGCCCATGATTCCAATGTTGATGTTGCGGTTGTGGTTTCCGGAAACAATTCCGGTATGCGCGATTTTGCCGCACTGTGAATTTCCGCCAATGTTTCCAAACGATGCAGTTTTTCTTTAATCAATAACGCATCCGTGATTTGTTTTTCAAATGACGCAAAATCTTTTTCCATGGCGATATATTCGTCAGAATGTGTCGGTATTTCCCAACGTTCTTTGCCGGCTTTTTTCACCAATTCATTGATTGCATCAATAACCGTTTGTTGCGCGTCAAAACCAAATTTAACCGCGCCCAGGGTTGTTTCTTCGTCCAATTCACCGATTTCAGATTCAACCATCAATACGCCGTCTTTGGTCGCAGCCACAACCAAATCCATTTCAGAACGCATATCAACATCGCGACGCGATGGATTCAAAACATATTGCCCATCAATGTATCCGACACGTGCCGCACCAATTGGGCCGGCAAACGGAACACCCGACAACGCCAACGCCGCAGATGACGCAATCATCGCCAAAATATCAGGTTGGTTTTTACGGTCATATGAAAATACCTGGGCAATAATTTGCACTTTGTTTTTGAAAGTATCCGGGAATAACGGACGAATTGGGCGGTCAATCAAACGCGCGGTCAATGTCTCGGCGGTTGATGGTTTGCCCTCGCGACGGTCACGGGAACCCGGGATACGGCCAGACGACGCGAATTTTTCCTGGTAATCAACGGTCAATGGAAAGAAATCTTGACCTTCGACCGCACTTTTTTCCGCGCATACGGTTGCCAAAACCATTGTGCCACCCATTGTCGCCAAAACCGCACCGTTGGCCTGTTTTGCCATACGACCGGTTTCCAGGCGCAATGTTTCATCACCATATTTAATTTCAACGGCAACCGGGTGATTTAACGGATGTGCCGCCACATTTTCTTTGTCATTTTTGTCAAATAAACCAAATAACATATTTTTCTCCATTTTTAGTTTTTTTTCAGATTTTGCGGAGAAAAATCATTCGTTTTTACACTCTGGGAATACGCATTTTTGTGAATAAAAGTGCAAAAATGAATAATTACCCTCCGCGGTTGGGAATATTATAAATACAAAAATCCCCATTTGCAAATTTTTATTGAATTCTGGATGTTTTTTTAATAAAATTGCTGTGCATTGGTGTGTTGCCAGTGTGGGTCAAGAAAACCCTTAAAGATATAACTCCGCCACCATGTGGTTGGAGGGTTGCGAATATATTGAATAAGCGACACTACTTTATATCTTTGTAGTTTTCTTGCCTCCAACCGCGCTTTTTCCGCGGTATTTTTTATTTCAAAGGAGGAGAGATGTCTATTGTTTTAATTGATGCGCGTGCCTATGGACAACAGTTGCGCCGGGCGCGCAAATCATTGCATATGAATAAATCGACCGTGGCGGAAATTTTGAAAATATCGTCGCATGATTTGTACTTGTATGAAATTGGGCGATTACCAATTCCGCCGGATTTGCTGTGTGCGTTGCTGCATCGTGGATTGGCGTTGACCGCCGTCAAAACACGCAAATGAACACCCCGATTATATTCCCGGCATTTTTGATTTAATTTTTGCCGGGAAATTTATTTTTTCCCGGCTTTTTTAATTTCTTTTTTGCCGGCATTTTTTATAAAAAACATTAAAAAAAGCCGGCAAATGCCGGCAAAAATATATTTTTTCAATTTTATTTAGTTAATTTATCAACCAATTCTTGCATTTCAATACGCGTTGCAAATTTTAACACAATCTGCCCTGCCCCGCCACGGCGTTCCACCAATTTTGCCGGAACATGTAATGATTTTTGAATATCTGATTCAATCTTTTTTACATCCGCCGCCGCAATCGTTTTTGACACATATTCACGGGATTTGCCGGCACGACGAACATTTTTTACGGCAACCGCAGCATCCGCCACCGACATTTTTTTCGCAACAATTTCGTTTGCCAATTCGGTTGGGTTTTCCGCCACCGCAATTGTGCGCGCGTGAGATGCCGATATTTCACCACGCGACACCATTTCACGCACGGCATCCGGCAAATCAATCAGGCGCATAGAGTTGCGAATATAACTGTCCGATTTGCCGATTAAACGCGATACATCCGCCATATCATAACCGCATTTATCAATCAGATTTTTGTACGCGGCGGCCTCTTCAATCGGGTCCAAATTTTCGCGTTGCACGTTTTCAATCAACGCAATTTCCATCGCGTTATTATCATCTAGTTTTTTTACAACCGCCGGAATTTCCGTCAGTCCCGCCAATTTAGACGCACGAAAACGGCGTTCGCCCGCCACAATCTCATAATTGTATGGCCGCCCCATTACCGCACGCAATAAAATCGGTTGCAAAACACCCTTTTCACGAATAGATGCCGCCAAATCGTTCAATTCGGCGTCTTTGAAAGTTTTGCGCGGCTGGTCCGGGTTGGCACCAATTTGCGCCAATGGAATTTGTTTGATAACCACGCGTTCGCCACCGGTTAAAATCGATATATCCGGTATCGCACCCATACCCGCCTGGATATCCGCCAGACCACGTCCCAATCCAAATTTTGATGCCATTTTTGTTATTCCCCCTGCTCTAGTTTATTAACAATTTCGGTCGCAACGCGCAAATAACTCTGTGCGCCGGCCGAATTAAAATCATAAAACAACGCCGGTTTGCCATGGCTGGGTGCCTCGGCCACACGGACATTACGCGGAATCACCGTTTTGAATACCGCATCACCAAAAGTTTTGCGCACATCGTTTTCAACATCACGCGTCATAGAATACCGTTTATCATACATCGTCAACAACACACCTAAAATATGCAGTTTTGGATTCCATTTCTGTTGTACAATATTGATAGTACTGACCAATTGACGAATACCCTCCAGTGCAAAAAATTCGCACTGTAGTGGGATTATAACACTGTCGGCGGCATTTAACGCATTTAATGTCAAATGTCCCAATGCCGGCGGACAATCCAGTAAAATAAAATCATAATAATCCAATACCGGTGTCAATGCGTCGCGCAAACGATACTCGCGATTTTCCACATCCAACAAATCAACCTCGGCCCCGGCAAGTTCAATACCGGATGGCAACAAGTGTAAATTTGGCACCGCCGTTGTTAAAATATTATCGGCGATATTGTCCGTTCCCATAATAACACCGTAAACACTTTGCGAATGCTGGGCCCGAACAAAACCCAACCCCGTCCCGGCATTACCCTGTTGATCCAAATCAACCAACAGCACACGTTTTTTAATTGCCGCCAATGACGCACCAATATTTATTGCCGTTGTGGTTTTACCCACCCCGCCCTTTTGATTTGCAAATGCGATTATTTTAGCCATAAAATTTCACTTCCTTTTTTCGGTTTTGATGATTGGCAATTTTCCCGATTCGGTCAAGCAATATAAAAATTAAATATAAATTACGCGTAAATTCAACAAATTAAAACCAATTTCACATGAAACAAACATATTTTATAAAAAATCACTCTGCCCGGCTTTTTTGTTATTTTTTATCAAAAAGACCGGTAAAGCCGGTCTTTTTGAATATTTTTATCGTTTTTGCCGGGAATTTCATATGAAATTACACACAATCATTTGATTATATTGTGTTTTTTGATTTTTTGTAAAAAAAATTCCCGGCATTTTTGATAAAAAACATTAAATTGGCCGGTAATTTTTAACATTTATTATAAAACCATCGCCGGTTTTCGAACGATATAATTCAAAATCAAAGTTATATTTTTGTTTAGCCGCGTTGATCTCTTCCCGAACATGCGCGCCCTTTAATAAAAACAATTCGTTTTTGCGGCCGCGAACATAATCCAAAATTCGCAACAGTGGCGCAAACGCACGCGCGGTAAAAACCGTTTTTTTGCCCCGCCCCATTGTTGCAATATAATCTTCGACACGGCCATGATATATCGTTAAATTATCCAAATTTAATTGGGTTTTAACCGCGGTCAAGAAAGATACTTTTTTTGCAATTGATTCAATACATGTGACGCGCCGCCCCAATATTGCCAAAACAACGCCCGGAAATCCCGCCCCAGACCCCAAATCGATTATATCCGCATCGTCGGGCAAATATTCCAACAATTGCGCCGAATCGGCAAAATGACGATTTTCAATATCGGCCAAAGTGCTGGGCGCGACCAAATTCATACGCGTTGACCAATCGCACAATAAAATTTTATATGTTTCAAATTTGTCTTTGTTTTCCATAAAAATTATTTTATCATATAAAAATCATGAAACCAATAAAAACATTTTTATTTGTGTCGGGTGGATTGGCCGCCGGTTTGGTGGCGATTCATTTAATGCGCACAACGCCCCCAACCACGAATACGGTCGGGAAAATACCAACAACAAATTATGGTGCTTTCTTGGCGGCACAACACGCGTTATACACCAATAATTTTGACCGGGCCGAGGAATTTTTAGACCAAATCGATACCGCATCCCGCGATTATAAATCTGTCGCAGAAATGCGCGTTTTAACCGATTTTTTGAACGGCAAAATACCCGACGATATTTCGAATTTGAAAAAACAAAAAACCATCGCATCACGGATTATTGTTGATGCAAACCTGGTACAAAATGGCAAATGGGTTGATGTTTATGCACGACACAAAAATGACACCATGCGATTGATGGCACCTTTTCGTATTTGGGGTGGGGTCGCAAATAATTACATAACAAAAAGTTTCAAATTTATTGATTCTTTGGGAACAAATCCGTCGTGGCAGGCGTTTCTGCGCGGGCAGATTTATGCCGAACAAGGCAGGGCGGAAAAGGCCGCCGCCGCATTTGATGGGGTGAAACCTGAATTTTTGAATATAAATGATTATTTGTATTTGATGTCTTTTTATAAACATCACAATATGGATGCGCGCGCAAACAGTTTGCGAACAAAATTCACAACCAAACCCGGCAGTATGTTTATGATTGGATATAATAATATTCCCGATTGGTCGGTGTTTTCGGGGTATAAAAACCAATTGGCATTTAATCTGGTTCAAACGGTTGCACACACGCAATCTTTGGCACATTCTGATTTGTCTTTGATTTTGCTGCGGTTTGCGGAAAATGTTGCCGATAAAAACCAAATCCAAAGCGACGCAATAAATTATCATTCGGGTTTGTATATGATGGCAAATATGGGTAATTATGATAAATATTTTTCTACCATAACCGAGGCCAGCCCGTATTATCCGTTTGTAAAATTGCGTTTGGCGGAATTAAACCATAATGAATCTGATGTGCGGCATGCCGTACGCGCGCAACCGTTGTTTATACCGGCGATAAATTTATTGGTTGGATGGGAAACTCAGCGCGGAAACAAAAACGCCGCATTGCGCGTAATTGACGACACATTGAAAAACCCGGATATTTCAACCGCGGCACGTGCGTATATGTACAAAATGCGGGCCGAGGTGAATTTTATATTCCAAGATATCCCCGCATCACAACACGATATTGATGCCGCATTAAGATTGATTGAAAAACCGGACCCTGATATTTTCAGTATCCAGGCACGCATTTGGGCGGCACAAAACACCAATTTGGACCGCGCATACGCGTACAGTTTGGCATTGGTGCAATTTGCGCCCGGTGACATGTGTTCGTGGGATACATTGGGATATGTTATCCACGCCCGTGAAGGAGTGGTTGCCGCATTGGATGTAATGGAACGCGTTGGCGAAATTTCTAATTCTTGTTCGGCATTATTCGAACATTTGGGTGATTTGTATGTCGAAAACGGCGACGAAAAATTGGCCCGTGATGCGTATAGTCGCGCGATTGAATTGTCTGATGACGGGTTGGTTGTAAAACCTGTTTTGGAAAAGAAATTAAAAAAGGTTCAATAAATGGTATTTCAAACGGTTGGTATTATCGGCGCAGGCGCGTGGGGAACGGCGTTGGCGATAAATATTGCACGGGGCGGCAAAAAAGTCGTCCTGTGGTCGTTTGATGGCGAATACAAGCATTTTGACGGGGTTGATACACCCGCAAATTTAACCGTGGTTCAAAAATCGTATGATATTGCAAATACGGATGTGTGGCTGTGCGTGACACCGGCGGCGTTTTTCAAAGACACATTGAAAAAATTTGCACCGATTTATAACAACCAACCGATTATTATCTGTACCAAGGGCGCAGACAGCAAAACGCATGAATTTATGGGCGAAATTTTGGCATATGTATTACCGCAATGCATGGATTTCGGCGTTTTATCGGGTCCACAATTCGCCGCCGAGGTGGCGTGCGGCGTTCCCACCGGTTCGACTTTGGCGGGAACGAAACGCGTGTTGGACGCGGGCAGGGCGGTTTTGAATTTGGCACACCTGGACGAAACAGATGATGTTATTGGCGCACAAATTTGTGGTGTTGGAAAAAATGTTATGGCGTTGATTGCCGGGTTTTTATCAATCAAAACGGCCGGCGAAAATGAACGCGCGATGATATTTACGCGGTGCTGTAATGAAATTATAAACATCGGTATTGCCATGGGGGCAAAATTACAAACATTTACCGGTCTGTGTGGGTTGGGTGATTTGTTTTTATCGGCAACATCCACAACCTCTCGTAATTTTTCGGGTGGTGTTGCAATTGCAAACGGGACACAATTGGTTGGCACGGTCGAAGGCATTTTTGCATTTGACACGATATTAAATCGTGCCGAAAGATTGGGTATAAAAACACCGGCACTGACCCAAATAAAGAGCAAAATGAAAATATAAAAAAACGCCGGTCAATACCGGTGTTTTTTTTTAACTTTTTTATTATTTATATCAAAACAAATAGGCAATATAAAACCCATATACACATAAAAACAATGCGCCCATCCAACGCGGAATTTTACCCGCCAAGCCACACAAAATCATCGCAATTGTTGCGGCAACCATAACCCAAAAACTGTCCCATAATGGTGGGATTGGGGTAGGGCGTATCAATCCAATAGCACCCATAATTAAAAATATGTTGGCGATATTACTGCCGATGATATTGCCGTACGCAACTGACGCGTGTTTATGTATTGCCGCAATGATTGATACCGTCAATTCAGGCAGAGATGTTCCAAACGCAATCAATGTCAATCCCACAACAGATTCTTTTACCCCCCAAATGCGCGCCAATTTTGATGCAGACGCCACCAACAAATCGGCACCATATACGATTGCCGCAATTGATAAAATCGACAATGTGCTATATATCAAAACCGATATTTCTTTGCGTCGTGTTAAATGCAGGTCTTCGGGTTCGGGTTCTTTGTCATAACAAATAACAAAATACCCCAATATAAACAGAATAAAAAATATGCCGATAATTGTGTCCAGATACCCAAACCACATAGTTAAACCCAACAAAAATACCGACATTATTAAAAACAGCCCATCACGACGAAAACCGGCGCGTTCAATGCGTACAGGCGACAACAATGCCGACAGACCTAATATAAGTAAAATATTTGAAATGTTTGACCCAATGATATTACCAAACGCAATCCCCGGCACCGGTGGCGTTGCCGATAACGCGGTCAATGATGCGGACAATTCCGGCAGAGATGTTCCGCATCCCATTAAAACAATGCCAATTACCAATGGTGACAGGTGTAATTTTTTTGCCAGTTTTACACCAGAGTGGACCAAGACCTCGCCACCACCAACCAATAATGCCAAACCAACAATAAACAACAAATATATCATTTTTTCACCCATCATATTTGCAATATTTTGCCATCGTGACGCGCGTTTTTTTATTCATAACGCAAACTATCAATCGGGTTTAATTTCGCCGCCTTGATTGCCGGAAAAACGCCAGACGCCAAACCAACAACGATAGCGACCGTCACCGACAACACAACCGGCCAAATACTTAACGGGACATTATAACCCAACCACAAACGACCGACACCTTGGGCCAATAACTCGCCCAATAACAACCCGGTCATAGAACCAATAAACGAAATCAAAACAGATTCCGACAGGAATTGTATAATAATATGTTTTTCGCGCGCACCAATGGCCTTGCGCACACCAATTTCGCGCGTTCTTTCCGCGACAGACACCAACATCATATTCATAATACCAATCGAACCCACCAACAAAGACACCGCCGCAATCGCCACCAGTAATAATTTGATATAACCCGTCACCGTTGACATTGTTTCCATAACCTGTTTCATGTCGGTAATTTGAAAATCGTCTTCATCGGTGTCTTTTAACCGGTGACGCGAACGGAGCAGGGCGGTTATTTGTTCGGTTGCGATATTGTTATCGGCATCTTGGTATAATTTCAAAACAATTGATTGAACGGCGTTGGGAAAACGACTGCCCGACAGGCGTTTTTTTAATGTTGTAATTGGAATTAAAACCAAATCATCGGCACTGCCCATTACGGAATCACCTTTGGCTTTTGTGATGCCGATAACAACAAATGGCGTGTTTTGTATTCTGATTATTTCACCAACCGGATTTGCCCCCATACCCAATTCAGACGCCGTTTCCGGCCCAATCACCGCGTATGTCGCCGCGTTTTTTACCGCATCCATATCAAAAAATGTGCCGTGTTCTATTTCGACATTTTGGACGGTTTGATAATCCGGATACACACCAATCATTGATGTGGACCAATTTTTATTACCAAAAACAACCTGGGCACCGGACATCTGCATAGGAGTCACGGCGGCAACATCAGGTAATTTTGCCAAAAATTCTGCGTCATCGGTGGTCAATGTTTGTTTATTTCCGGTTCGCACGCCCGCAACACGCGCCGCACCCGCACGAATAACAATTGTGTTTGTCCCCAGTGACGAAAATTGGTCGTTGATTGATTGTTGCACGGTTTCGCCAACCGCAACCATTATCACCACCGCCATAACACCAATAATAATACCCAACACGGTCAAAAAAGAACGCAATTTATTACCACTGATTGACAGCCAAGATTCTTTCATAATATCGTTAAAGGTCATTTTGATTCCCTTTTGTGTTTTGGCATTAAATCAGATTCAGAGCGTGGGATTTTTCCGTCGTATGTGACACGCCCGTCGTAAATGTGAATCAGGCGGTCCGAATATTTTGCAATATCAAATTCGTGGGTAATCATCACGATTGTTATTCCCATATCACGATTTAATTTTTTGAAAAACTGTAAAATTTCATTTCCCATTTTGGAATCTAACGCGCCGGTCGGTTCGTCCGCCAAAATCAACTTTGGTGTTCCCGCCAGTGCGCGCGCAATCGCAACGCGTTGTTTCATACCGCCCGATAATTGCGTCGGCAAATATGTTTCAAATTCAGACAACCCCACCAATTTCAGCATTTCGCGCGATTTTGATACGCGTTCAGACATCGGCAATCCACGATACATCAATGGCAACATTACATTATCCAAAATGTTTCTTTTGGGTAATAAATTAAAGTTTTGAAAAACAAATCCTATATATTCATTACGCACGATAGCCAATTCATCCGCCGTCATGGTTGATATGTCGCGGCCATATAATTCGTATGTTCCCGATGTCGCAGAATCCAGCGCACCAATTATATTCATACATGTTGATTTTCCGGACCCCGATGGCCCCATAATTGATACAAATTCCCCGGATTTAATGTTGATATCAATATCAAACAACACCTGTTGAGTGCCACCAATTTCCAACGGAAAACTTTTGCAAATTTTATGTAATGATATGATGTCGGTCTGAGTTGCCATCTGATTTTTTCCCATTACATTGGACCGCCACCCATTGGACGCCCACGCATTGTTGATTTTTTACCGGACGATACCTGGCCAACACGACCCACGATGATTTTATCACCAAATTGAATTTCGTCTGACACAATCTGGGTTTCGGTTGCAGTCACCAGGCCTTTTTCAAACGGAATAATTACAACCTGTTTATCACGCAACACCGCCAGATGATTTTCCGGTGACACATTGGCGGCCGCCGGGTCGATATTTGCAAACGATTTTACCAAAAACGCCGAATTTGGCGCATACCACGCGTCTTCGGCACGATTGACAACAATTGTGACAAATGCGGTCATGCCCGGCATCAATAATAATTGTTCATTATCAACATCTATCACCACGGTATATACCACAACATTAGATGTCGTTGTTGGCGACAGGCGAATTTGACGAACAACACCAACAAATGTATTACCCGGATATGCATCAACCGTAAAATGCACAGATTGTCCTTGCTGAATCATGCCGATATCGGCCTCGGATACCGCGGTTTCAATTTGCATTTTGGTTAAATCTTCGGCAATTTCGAATAAATCAGGGGTTTGGAAAGATGCCGCAACCGTTTGACCTTTATCAACCTTGCGCGATATAACCGTACCATCAACCGGGGATGTAATTGTTGCATACCCAAGGTTTGTCACGGCCTTGTCATATTGGGATTGCGCACGAGTCACGGCGGCGACAGATTGTTCGTATTGTGATTGCGATTGTTCCATTTCGGCGCGCGCAATAAAACCGTCGGCGTATAAAGATTTGTTGCGAACATAATCAGATTTCGCCAAATTCATTTGTGATTTCGCAGAATCCAATGCGGCCTGGGCCTCGGTCACAGATGATTGCAAAACCGACGGTTCAATTTTCAATAAAATATCACCTTGTTTTACACGGGAATTAAAATCAACAAATATATCCTCGATTGTGCCGGAAACCTGGGAACCAACACTGACAGTGTTGACGGGACTGATTTCGCCGGTGGCACTGACGACCTGTTCCATGTCACCACGCGATACATCAATCGTCACAAATGCGCCGCGTGCACCCGATTTTTTTGCACCACCCAAAAATATAAAACCCAAAACAACAACAACGATTATTATAATCGTCCACCATTTGTGGCGCCACATCCACGAAAAAAATCCCTTGATTTTATTCCACATCAGAACCCCCATCCAATTTTGATTGTATATCACCAATCGCCAGCGCAACCGCCGCGCGTTTTATATATAAATCATATTTTGCCGCATTGTGTTGGTTGCGTGCATCAACCAATTCAGATTGCGCCGTTTGCCAATCCAACATTGTTGCGCGTCCAACCCGATACATCCCCGATGTCACGCGTTCTGATTCCGTTGCAGATTTTAACAATGCCGCCGTTTGTTCCAATACTGTTTTTGCGGTTTTATAATTTTGATACGCCGTGAACACATCCATCATCGCGTTGTTTGACACCGCACGTTCATTGTCAGACGCCGCATCATATTGCGCAACCGCCGCACGCGCGTTATACATATTGGCAAAACCCGCAAATATCGGCATTGATACAGATATACCAATCCGACCATCGGCACGGGAACGCACATCATCAAACAACCCACCAACATTTTGCGCATTGGTGCCAATACTGGCCGATGCAGAAATCGATGGCAAATTTTTCAAAAACGCGATATTACGGCGATGCCACGCGGCGTCTTTATTCGCCGTCGCACGCAGCAAATCAGGCCGCTGTTTACGCGCAATTTCAATCAATTTATCAATATTTTCACTTTCCGCATCACTGCCAAAAGATGCCGGCATATCGGCGATTGTAATTTCGTTATCCGCCGGGAAAGATAATTTTGTCAGCAAGTTGCCCTTGGTAATTTCACGATTGTTTTTTGCGCGTTCTAATTTTAATTCGGCGGATGCAAGCGTCGTGTCGGCTTTATACACATCGGCCTTGGCCACGGCACCGGCCTTGAACTTTTTATCGGCGGTATCTTTGGCGGTTTGCGCAACCGTCAATGCCATTTTCGCAGATTCAACATTTGCATTTGCGTTTAACAATTCATAATACGCACCAATCACAGAATATATATAATTTTGCACCGTTTCATCATAATCAAAACCCGCCGCACGATATGTCGCCAATGCCGCCGCAACATCAGATGTCCGCCGCCCAAAATCAAATATCAAATATCGGGCGGATAAAGACGCCCCATATTCCCAATCTTTGTGCGATTTAATACTGGCACGCGATGCAGAAACACCCGCATCCACCGTCGGTAAATACGATGCATACGCCGCGTTTTTTGTAAAATGTGATGCACGATATGATGCATACGCCGCGGATGTTTGTGGATTGCGACATAAACCATAATCAATAACTTGTTGTAATGTTAAAACCATATCGGGGACCGTGCGCAATTTTGCACAATCGTCGGCACCATATACCGCACATGGAAACACCGCAAAAAACAGCAAAAATTTCCTCATAAAACATTCTCTCTATTTTAATAAAATATATCAAAAATCATAATGTTGCGCAATAAAAAACGACGGGCAAAAACCCGCATTTATTCAGGCAAAATTTTATGTTGCAAACACGGCTTTTTTTGTTTAACATGCAAGCACACAACGCATCAAAGGCCAGGTGGCAGAGTGGTTATGCAGAGGACTGCAAATCCTTGTATGCCGGTTCGATTCCGACCCTGGCCTCCAATTTTTTTCAAAATGATTGATTGTTTAACTCTGACCGATTTTAGAAACCACAAAACATCGCGCATAAATACACATGGCGCAAAAAACATTGTTATCATTGGCGAAAATGGTGCCGGCAAAACCGCCGTACTGGAGGCGATATCCATGTTATCCGGGGACCGTGGTATGCGCGGGGCGGACATGTCTGATATTGCGCGATTTGGTGGCACGGGTGGTTTTTCGGTGTTTTGTGAAACCACGGGCGACGATTTAATATCTGTATATTTTAACCCGGGCGAAAATAATCGGCACGCAAAAATAAATGACGAAAATGCCGCATTGGGGGAATTGGGAAAAATATTGCGCATTGTGTGGATTTCCCCACGCGAAGACCGTTTGTTTGTGGATAATGTCGCCGACCGGCGCGCATTTTTTGACCGCATGGCATCTAACTTTGACCCGGCACACATTGGGCGCACCGCACGATTTTCAAAACTGTTATCGGAACGGGCGGCGGCATTAAAATCGGGCGCAGATGCACATTGGTTGGACGCATTGGATGACCAATTGGCGGGTGTTGCGGTTGCGGTGGCGACGGGGCGCGTGCAATATGCGGGCGAATTAAATTTCTTTTTGGAAAAATTTAGTGTGTCGGTTGACGGCATTATCGAAAAAATGATAATTGCGGGCACGCCTGCGGCGGCGGCAGAACGCGAATATCGTAATTATTTGGCACAAAATCGCGAGTTGATATATGACAAAATGGTTTTGGATGGGCCACATAAATCTGATTTCGGGATGTTTAACAACGAATTAAATTTGCCGGTAAAAACCACCAGTACCGGTCAACAAAAAAACGCGTTATTTGATTTGGTTTTGGCACACACAGATTTATTACACACAAAAACAAAACAAAACAGTATTGTATTGCTGGACGAGGCCGCCGCCCACCTGGACGCGGGGACGCGCGCAAAAATTTTCAAAAAATTAAACGATACACATACCCAGGTTTGGGCAACCGGATTGGATGCCGGGGCGTTTGTTGATGTGCCGGACGCCGTATTTGTCACTTGCGCGGACGGCGAAATTAGTTCTATAATCCATCCGGAGATTTAACATGGCAAAAATTGATTATCAATTATTACTGGATGGGGCGTTAAAATCTGTGGTCAAAGACGCGTTGATTTATGCCCAAATAAACGGTCTGGGCGACGGGGCGCATTTTTTCATTACTTTCAAAACCCGTGACCCGGGGGTCCAGTTGCCTGATTTTTTACGCATGCGGTATCCCGACATTATGACGATTGTATTACAGTATTCTTATACAAACCTGCATGTGTCGGACAAAGAATTTGGTGTGCAGTTGACATTTGATGGGCGGCCGTTTTTTATTCGCGTGCCATTTTCCGCATTGGTTGAATTCAAAGACCCGTCGGTTGATTTTATTTTAACATTTCAACACAAATCTATGCCGGAATCTGCGGATAACGATATGGAATTGCCGTTGGATGAAAATAAAAATTCTGTGCCGGACGATAAACGCGTCGTGTCATTGGATGAATTTAGAAAGAAAAAAATGCAATAAAAATCGTCCAAATGGACGTTTTTTATTTTAACATGTTATTTATTGAAAATTTCGCCGCGAAAGTCCGGGTCACCCAAAAAATTATATGAACAACGATATGTGCACAGGTTTGCACATTCGGCGGTATTGCGGAACTCACCACGATATGCCCATTTTGTCGGTGTTGTTTTATGTATATCGGATGTAGTCGCAATTATTTTACACCAACAATGCGGACCGCGTTTTTCCGCCGCAATAAACATCCCATCGGTGTTTTTGTCGTTGCATGTACTGGTCCCCAGGACATTTGTTTCATCATAAAACGCGCGCCAATCACCCGGATTTAATCCCGTTGCATGATTTTTCGCACTTTCGTCCAATTGGTAATAGCCCGAACCAAATCGAAACCAATCGATATTCGTGTCATCAACATATTGCGGAATATTTTCCGCCACCGCATCGGCAAAATCGTTCGTGACATTTCCATATTCGTCGTATTCAGCAAACGCCGGTACGCATACAAACATCAATAAAAACGCGATAATTTTATTTTTCATAATTCATATTATATCACAAAAAATATAATAAAAAAAGGGGGGCATGCCCCCAATTTTTATTTTTTTATTTTTACAGTTCTGCACGAACCTCGGTCACCTCGTAACATTCGACACGGTCGCCTTCTTTGATATCGTTATATTTATCAAAACTCATACCAAATTCGACACCACCGGACACTTCTTTGACCTCGTTCTTTTCACGACGCAATTCACCGATTTTACCATCGTAAATCACGACATTGTCGCGCAACAGGCGCACAAACGCATCTTTTTTAATTGTGCCCTCGGTCATGCGGCAACCGGCAACACGCGTACCTTTGCCAACCGTGAACAATGCGATAACATCGGCGTATCCGATAAAGTTTTCACGATGTTCCGGCGCCAATTTACCAGACAAAATTTCTTTGATTTCGTCGGTAATGCGGTAAACAACACTGTGATAGCGAATATCAACGCCACACGCACGCGCCATATCACGCACCACGCTGTCGGCACGAACATTAAACGCGATAATAACCGCACCCGATGCCGTCGCCAGGCGGATGTCGCCTTCGGTAATTTGACCAACCCCGGACGATATAATATCAACGGCGGCTTTATCAGAATTGATGCCACGCAACATATCGGTAATCGCCTCGACAGAACCTTGGACATCGGCACGCAAAATAACCGGCAAAGTCAATTTTTTCGTTTCGTCGCGCGCCGCAAATAAATCTTGCAGTGACGAACGTTTAACCGCGTTGGCCTTGTCACGCGCCAATTGAGTGCGATATGCGGCAACCTCGCGCGTTTGGGATTCTGTTTCCATAACGCGCAATTCATCACCGGCGTTTGGCACCGCATCCAGCCCCAAAACCATAACCGGTTGACCGGGGTGGACCGATTTTACGCGTTCACCAAATGAATTTATCAGCCCGCGCACGCGGCCAAATGTTTCACCAACAACAAATACATCACCGATTTTCAATGTACCTTGGCGAATAATCATGGTTGCAACCGCGCCCAGGCCACGTTCTTGTTTGGCCTCGACCACGTTGGCAACCGCCGGCATATCATAATCGGCACGCAAATCCATCATGGCGGCCTGTAATAAAATGGCCTCTTCTAATTTATCCAGATTTATTTTTTTCTTGGCAGAAATTTCAACACATTGAACATCACCACCCATGGATTCAACCTGGACCTCTTGTTGAAGTAAGTCAATTTTAACCTTTTCCGGATTTGCCTCGGGCAGGTCGCATTTATTGATTGCAACAATAAACGGAACATGTGCCGCACGGATGTGGTTTATCGCCTCGATAGTTTGGGGCATGATTGAATCGTTTGCCGCAACAACCAACACAACGATATCCGCCATTTGCGCACCACGCGCACGCATCGCGGTAAATGTTTCATGACCGGGTGTATCCAAAAATGTAATCATTTGACCCGACGATGATTTAACCTCGTACGAAGAAATGTGTTGGGTGATACCGCCCGCCTCGCCGGCGACAACATTGGCATTACGAAACGCGTCCAACAGTGATGTTTTACCGTGGTCAACATGTCCCACAACCGTCACAATTGGCGCACGCGGTTTCAAATTTTCCGGATTTGGTTCGCGTTCTAATTGGTCGGCATAGGGTTTAACAACAACGCGTTTTACCGTTGCACCAAATTCACCCGCAATCAATTCTGCGGTATCGGCATCAATCGATTGGTTGATTGATACCATCATACCCATTTCCATCAATTTTTTGACAACATTACCAACCTTTTCCGCCATGGCATTTGCCAAATCTTTGACAACGATGGTTTCGCCCAAATTCACAACACGTTCAACCTTTTGCGGGGCAGAAAACACCGCACGCGCCTTTTCACGGAAACGTTTTAACGATGCCTCGGACCGACGGCGATTTGCACCACGCAATTCGATTTCGTCGTCGTCATCGTCGTCACCACCGCCGATAATAATATCGTTGATAGAAATTTTCCCAGATTTTTTGAAATCTTTTTTGAACGATTTGTTTGACGGTTTGCGGGACATATCTTCGTCATCATTGCCCGCACGCGCCGGTTTTGTGTAATTGGCAAATTGCTGTGATTTTTTCGCATTATTGTTGCGTTCCGGCATTGGTACACTCGGCACATCCACAACATCTGTTTCGCCACCCGCGTTTTCGGCACCGCGTGCGTTTAATTGGTTTTTAACCTGTTCATATTCGGCGGCCTCGCGCGCAATTTCGGCCTCGCGTGCGGCGGCGGCCTCGGCCTCGGCGGCCTGGCGGCGTTTTTGTTCTTCTTCGCGGGCACGCGCCGCCTCTAGGACGGCACGCAATTTTTCGTCCGCCGCATTATGTGGCTGTGCGGGCTTTGCCGGTTCGTCACGCAATTCGCGACTGCCGGGGGCGACAATACGGCGACGGCGTTCAACGAATACCGCATCGCCTTTCTTGCTGTGCACTGCATCCAATGTAACAGATTTTCCAAGTGTCAATGTTGCCATTAAATTTGTCCCTTTGGTAATTATTATTCGTTGTCTGGGGTTTCATCATCACTAATGCCGTATGCCAATTCGCGTGCCTTCATAATTATGCGGCCCGCCAAATGCGTGGACATTGTGTCTTCGCCCAAAATTTCCACCAATTCATCGGACGCCAAATCCGCCAAATCAGACAATGTCTTGATTCCGTTTTCACCCAATTTAATCAATATCGGGCGTTGAACAAATGTAAAGTTCAACAAATCGTCCGTCATACCCATCGCATGACCCGTATCGATATAGTTTTGTTCTTGTTTGTCCAAATAATCTTTGGCACGTTTTTGCAATTCAGCCGCCAATTCCGGATTGAAACTGTCGATTGATTCTAATTCAGATATATCAACAAACGCGATTTCTTCGATTGTGCGGAAACCTTCGTTTATCAAAATTTGTGCAATCATTTCATCAACATCCAAACCATTGATAAACAATTCTGTTTTTTCTTTGGCCTCTTTGGCACGACGTTCTTGTTCTTCTTCCTCGCTTAACACATCGATTTCCCATCCGGTCAATTGAGATGCCAGACGCACATTTTGACCGCGACGACCAATCGCCAAAGATTGTTGATCAGGGTTCACAACAACCGCGGCCTTGTGATTATCTTCGTCGATGATGATTTTGGCAACCTTGGCCGGTTGCATTGCGTTCACGATAAACACCGCCGGGTCTTCGGAATACAAAATAACATCGATTTTTTCACCGTGGCATTCGTTGATAACCGGTTGAATACGCGTTCCCTTGATACCAACAGTCATACCAACCGCATCAATCGACGGGTCGGATGTTTCAACCGCAACCTTGGCATGAGAGCCCGGTGCACGCGACACAGAACGAATTTTAATGATGCCTTCGTAAATTTCAGGCACTTCTTGGAAAAACAATTTTTCCATAAACATCGGGTGCGTGCGGGTTAAAAATATTTGTGGACCGGAATTAGACCGTTCAACATCCATAATCAACGCACGAACACGGTCACCAACCACCAACCGTTCGCCCGGAATCATTTCGGTACTTTTAATATAACCTTCGGCCTTGCCATTGATGTCAACATAAACATTACCAAATTCAATGCGTTTAATAATACCATTGATAATTGTGCCAACATCATCTTTGAATTCTTCGTATTGATGACCGCGTTCGGCATCACGAACACGCCCCATCATAATTTGACGCGCCATTTGGAACGCAACACGACCAAATTCGGGTTCCGGCAATGTATCAACAACCGTATCACCAACAACCGGGTTTTCGGCATATTTTTTTGCCTGGGCCACCGTCAGCATTGTGTTCGGGTCATATTCTTCACCCACAGATTCCGGGGATTCAATAACACTGAACAAACGCATTGTGTGAATTGCGCCATTTTTACGGTCAATAGATGCACTGATATTAAATTCTTCGCCATATTTGTGTTTTGCGATTTTTGCGATTGCGGCCTCTAACGCTTCGAATACGATTTCTTGATCAATATTTTTTTCTTCGGCCAAAGATTTGATACCTTCTAATAAATCCTGACGCGGCATAGATACAAACGCCATTTTTAATACTCCTGTGGTTGGTTTTGTTAAATCCGTTCGGTTTACTAAAAGGGCGGGGCTTTTGGCCCCGCCCTTAAAAAAACTTTTTTTAAGAACATTTGTATTATGACATTAAATTTTACGATTGCAAGAAAAATTATAAATAATTTGACGGTTTGACTTTTGGACTCTATACTTATTTATTATGAAGATTATAGACAGGTATTTTTCCCGGCAATTGGTTGCAATATTTGTGATGCTGTTGCTGATTTTAACGGGGCTGGCGTGGACAATGCAAATTATGTCCATGATGAAGTTTTTGTTAAATTATGGCATCAATTTTGCAAGTTTTATCGGACTGGTTGCGTTGTTGATACCGTTTATTATTTCAATAATTATTCCGTTTGTGACATTTATCGCAATTATTTTTGTGTATAACAAAACCATTTCTGATAACGAGGCATCGGTTATGATGGCGTCTGGCCTGTCGCCGGCGCAACTGGCGCGGCCGGCATTGTGGTTTGCCGGAATATTGACGGCATTAAATTTGGTTTTGAATTTATGGTTGGTCCCTATCAGCCAGAATTATTTTTATGATACACAATGGAATCTGCGGTATGGATTGGCGCATTTAAAGGTTCAAGAATCTGCATTTACAAATATTACCGATGGTTTGGTTGTGTATGTTGATAAGGTTTCGGGCCATGACATGTCCCAGGTTATGTTGTCTGATACACGCAACCCAAATACCGAAATGGTGATTTTTGCCGAAACCGGAAAATTGGTGACAACACCGCGAGGGCTGTCGATTGTTATGGAAAATGGGTCTTTACAGGCGCGCAATAATTCCATGATAACCGGAACATTTGACACATTTGATATGGATTTAAATGTTGCAACACGCGAGAATTCGTCTTCGTTCCGCGTGCGTCGTCATTCAACGCGTGAATTGATAGAATTTTTAGATACGCCGGGGTTGCCTGAAAAAAATACAAAAATGATTTTCAACGAATTGGCAAATCGGATTTGCATGCCGTTTATGAATTTGATATTGGCGATTGTTTGCACCGCGGTTTTATTAAAAACTTCGCTGTTGCGGCGACGCGCCAGTTTTTCACCCGCGTTGGCGGTATTATTGATGGCGGTTTTGATGACTTTGTTTATGACATCGGCGAATATGTTGGCATCTTGGCATGATTTTTATATGTTTGCGGCGGGAATTGTTGTGGTGTTGGTGATATCTGGGGTAATATTATATAAAAAATGAAGAAATTAAATTGGTGGATTTTTTGTGTGTTTTGTTGTGCGAACGCATTTGCGTTGCCGGGCACGGTTGATGTTGACGGGCCAAAAAACATTACCGCCGATAAAATTGAATACGATGTAAAAAATGCCCAGATTAAAACCGTTGGAAAAACAACAATCACAAATCAATCGGGTCAAACATTAAAATTAAACAATTCTGATTTTTCAGAACGCGGCGAAAAAATCGCCGGGTCTGACATTGAATTATGGTTGGGCGACCATATTTATATCACGGCGGAAACAATATCTCGCGATGGCAATATAACGGTTGCAGATGATGCAATGTTCACCGCGTGTGAGGGGTGTGATTCATACGGCAACGCATGGGAAATTTTTGCAACAACAATTAAACACGATAAACAAGAACGCAATTTATATTTTCATAATCCTATATTGTGGATGTATGATTTGCCGGTGTTTTGGTTTCCGTACTATTACATGCCGGACCCGGGTGTTAAATATCGCAGTGGTTTATTGATGCCGGATTTTAATTCCACTAATAATATGGGAACACAAATAAATTTACCAATTTATATTTCGTTTTCCGAATATCACGACGCAACCGTCACGATGTCTTATTTAACAGATGAAAATCCGTTGGTGCAAATCGAACATCGGTTAAATATGGAACATTCTAAATTCAGAACAAACGGTTCATACACCCATAACAAGGCCGGCAAAGACCGTTGGAGTATTTTTAACAATGATGTTATCGAATTGGGCGAATATGCACGCGCGGAAATTTCATTGGAGCGCGTATCTGATAAAACATATTTGCAAAAATACGGATTTTATAATTATCAACCTTATTTGGATTCGGGCGCACAAATTGAATTGTTTGGGCAATCGGGATATGTCGTGGCGGACACTCATTTTTTCCAAGAATTACGCACCGCCGGCCGCACAGAATCATCCATGGATGGAAATATTTTGCCAAATGTGCGTGGTGTGTATCAAACCGCACCAATTTATCGTGAAACATATGTTTTGTTAAACAGTGATATTTTGGGTGTTGATGGGCATAACAATACCGGCATGCAACGCGTGATTGGTGATGCGCGAATTGTGTCACCATGGACGATATGGGGTGGAAATCGTATAACTTTGTCAATGGACACGCGTTATGATGTGTATAATTTTCAAAATTATGATTTGGTCGATAATCCCGATTTTACCGGTGTTAAAAATCGATTTTTACCCAGTGGATATGTCGAGTGGGGTCTGCCACTGTTCCGGCCGGGCGAAAATTGGACACATGTGTTAGAACCGCGCGCACGGATAACAATGATGCGACACACAAAATCGGACGAGGTTTTTGCCACCACAAATGATTCTGCGGGTGCGTTGTTGTCAGACATGACATTGTTTTCAAACAACCGATTTGCCGGA
Source organism: Alphaproteobacteria bacterium UBA3635 (assembly GCA_002373935.1). Taxonomy (GTDB): domain Bacteria; phylum Pseudomonadota; class Alphaproteobacteria; order Rs-D84; family Rs-D84; genus Enterousia. The sequence goes on from DFKW01000004.1 coordinate 64,561, forward strand.
TACGATTTGTGGGAAAACGGCACATTTGCAGATTATGGTCTGCGTTGGGCAACATATGGCGCGAACGCGGAATCGGCGGAAATATTTTTCGGACAAAGTTATGATTTATCGGGTCGTTCGGACACCGATGCCAACAGTGGATTTCACAAGGGCGCATCTGATTGGGTTGGACGCGTTGGGTTAAACAATGGGTCTTGGTTGGGATTAAATTCTCGATTCCGTTTTGACCGCGACACATTTGCACTGCGCCACATTGAAACAGATGTAAATTTGGGAACTTCGCGCAATTATGTATCGGTTGGACACATTTGGTCCGAACAATTAGACGAGGCATTTTTAGGTCAAGACATAAACGAAACCACCACCGGGGTCAGAATCCAATTGACAGAACGCTTGTCATTGAACTTTAATGCAGTTTATAACAATACATATCATCAATTCCAAAATCATTCTGGATTGTTGTTTTATCAACATCCGTGTTATTTCTTGTCTTTGGGATATCGAACCGATAACGCAATTCGACAAGAATATGCCGGAAACACAACATTTCAATTTAGATTTGGTTTGAATTATTAAAGGAAAAGGTCGGGAAAAATGAAAAAATATTTTATTGCAATTTTATGTTTATTGGTACTGCCGGCGCATGCCACAACGGTTGTCGCAACCGTCAATGGTAATGCCATCACCGATGCCGATATTACCGCGCGAACAAAATTGATGTCATACCAAGGGAAAACATCAACCGACAATCGGCGTGTCGCATTACAAAACATAATTGATGATGCGGTCAAATTAAACTATGCGGCAAATTTTGGTATTAAACCCAGTGATACAGATGTCGATAATGAATTAAAGCGCATGGGGCTGCCGGAACTGACACAAAACGAAAAACAAATGGCGCGTGATGCGGTGCGTGCAAATATTGCGTGGCAAATTGTTGTTGGTCGAACCGTGTTACCAATGGTCGATGTGACGGATTCAGATATCGCCGCCGAACGGGCGGATTTGGTGCGCGGGCGCGGTTTGCCAATTGATATGACAATTGTGCGATTGGTTGATGTGCCGGATGATGTGCGCGCAAAACTGACCCGTCCCGCCGATTGTGACGACGCGATACGTATGGCGGAAAATTTTGGTGGTGCACCGCAAAAGTTCACGGCGAAACAATATGAATTGGCGGCGGATGTGCGCGACGCGATTGCAGAATTACCAAAACTGACCTGGTCACGCCCGGTGAACAATTCTGTATTTTTGGTTTGCGACACAAAAAAGACCCCAGAATACGGAAAATTGGATAAAATCATTAAACAAAATGCCGAATATAAACAGGCGATGTTTATGGCCGAACAACAATTAAAACAACTGCGCCGGCGGGCGGTTGTTGTTATCAAGGACGACAGATATAAATTATGAAAACTATTTTATTTTCTTTGAGCGACGCCGAATTACAAAAATTCGTGATGGATTTAGGCCAACCAAAATTTCGCGCCGCACAAATTCGTGATTGGTTAAATTGTGGTGCGCCTGATTTTGGCGCGATGAAAAATTTGCCGGAATCACTGCGTACACAACTGGATGCGATGGCGCAAACATTGCCTCTAAAAATTGTAAAAAAATTGCAATCGGCGGATGGGGAAACAACTAAATTTTTATTAGAATTAAACGACACTGAACAAATCGAGTGTGTTTTAATGCGCACAACATACGGAAATTCCGTATGTGTATCCAGCCAGGCCGGATGCGCCATGGGTTGTAAATTCTGTGCCAGTACACTACTCGGGTTAAAACGCAATTTGACGGTTGATGAAATTTATTCGCAAATCTTGGTTGCACAATGGGAACTGCGCCATGGGGATGTAAAAATCCACGCGAACGGCGACCCTAATAATAATGATGTATCGCATATTGTTGTTATGGGAACCGGCGAACCATTACAGAATACCGAAAATGTTATCGGGTTTTTGGAACGCGCAAATCGCGATATGAACATTTCTTGGCGGCGAATGACGGTGTCAACATGTGGAATTGTTCCGGGAATTTATGATTTGATTAAATGGGGGCGGCCAATAAATTTGGCGATATCTTTGCATGCACCAGACGATGCGTTGCGTTCAACGATTATGCCAATAAATAATAAATATAAAATTGCAGAGGTATTGGCGGCGGCGGACGAATTTACAAAACTGCATAATCGCCAGTTGATGATTGAATATATTTTGTTGGGCAAACGCGGTGAAAATGGCGAAACGGTTTTATATAACTGCACACCGGAATACGCGGAACAATTATCAAAATTATTGGCGGGTAAAAACGCAATGGTGAATTTAATTCCGTGGAACGCGGTTGACGAACGCGATTTTGCATCGCCGTCTGGAAACGCCGTGCATCGTTTCCAGGATATTTTAATTAAAAACGGAATACACACACGCATACGGCGCGAACGCGGCACAGATATTGGTTCGGCGTGTGGGCAACTGCGATTGAATAATAAAAAGGATTAAATATGGATATACGGTATATTACTTGTTCTGACCCACGCAATTATAACAAAATCTCAAATTTATACGATTTGTGGGATATTGACCCCCGCGTTGAAATCGCGGTTCAAATGCACCCAGGCAAAGTTTCACCCGATACCGAACGGTATAAATGGATTAGGGCATTGGTTGATAGTTTATACATCCGTAAACCAGAATATAATTTGGCGATTCATGTGAATAACGATTGGTGCGATGATATTTGTAATGGCATAATTCCCAATGCTTTGGAACCATTGTTTAATGCGTCGTCATATTATAAATCTCGCCCGCTGGTACAACGCATACAATTAAACATGCCACAAAAAACCGCTGAAAATTTTAATCCACAAAAATTGAACAAAGTGATTGAATATTATAACGATAAAGAATTTATTATTCAATACAAACCGACAACCGTCGCCGCGGTTGATGCGTTGCATAAATCGGGCGCAAGATTTAGTTTGCTGTTTGATGAATCGGGCGGCACGGGGCGTGACGCGGGTGTATGGCGTGCGCCGGTATATCCATATTTTCACCTCCAGGGTTATTCGGGCGGTATGTCACCGGAAAATGTTGCCGAAAATTTAACAAAAATATCGCGGGTTGCCGGTGCGCATGATATTTGGATTGATGCCGAGGGTAAATTAAAACGCGATGATAAATTTGATGTAAATCGCGCGAAACAATATATTCAAAATGCTTTGCGTTGGGATGAAAAACAACGATAAAAAACATCTGGATTTAATTTTTGTTTTGCACCACAATTAGGCCGATAAAAAAAATAAAGGAGAGAAATCGATGAAAAAAATATCACTGTGGTATGTTGGTATAATTGCGATTGGGTTATTGTTTGTGGGATTTTTCCCGGGGTATTATTATTATAAATCTAAATTTAATTACAATGCCGTAACGGTCAAGGGCCTGGCTGAACAAGATGTCGAGGCAAATTTGGCAATTTGGGAAATTAAATTTGTCGCCACAGATAATGATTTAATGCGGGCAAAAAACGATTTGGAAAAACAAACCGATGCAATCATTACTTTCTTGCACGATAATAATTTCAGCGATAACGAAATTGAAATGGGTGGCACCGATACAAACGATTTAATGGCAAATCCATATCGTGGAAATGAAGATATCAAATCGCGCTTTATTTTGACACGCACATTGACGGTGCGTTCGGCCCAGGTGCACAATGTCGCGGAAACATATACAAAAACCGGCGATTTAATAAGCGCGGGCGTTGTGTTTGAAAATCGGTACGATTCACCGGTGTCGTATATATTTACGAATTTAAATGAAATCAAACCGCAAATGTTGGAAACGGCGACGAAAAATGCGCGCCAGGCGGCATTGGAATTTGCAAAATCATCAGACAGCCGCGTTGGCAAAATACATTCTGCAAACCAAGGTGTGTTTTCAATTTTACCACGCGATAACGCCAACGCCCCCGAGGCACAACAGATAAATAAAAAGGTTCGTGTTGTTGCAACGGTTGAATATTTCTTGGAATAAAAAAAACGGCGAAAGCCGTTTTTTTATTCCAAAGTTCAAAGTTCAGAGTTCACCCCGTCGCCCGTTAGGCTATGGGGCGCAGGCAGAGTTCAGTTGTTGTAACATTTATTTCGTTCTCGGATATTCCCCGTCTTTTCTGTCGCAACGGAGCGCAAGCGCAGACAGACAAAAAGAAGGGGTGGCACGAAACCGCAACGCGGTTGAGTGACGGGGCAGTTAATATTATTTTCACAAATACTACATCCAATGATAAATTAAAACTAGACAACGCAAAATTTTTTTCTATAATCAAAATACCTTTGTTGGATGTTTAGCTCAGTTGGCTAGAGCATCTGCTTTACACGCAGAGGGTCAGGGGTTCGAGTCCCTTAACATCCACCATCGTTTGGTTGTTTGTATTCCGCCCGGGTATCGCCTGGGCGGTTTTTTTTACAGAGTGCAGTTTTCAGAGTTCAGAGTTCAGTTGTGGCGTAATCAAACAAAAACGCGGATGCGTTTTTGTCATCCTGAGCGGAGTGAGTCCAACTTGGCGGAACGCCAAAGCCGGACGAACGCAGTCGAAAGTGAGTCACCAATGGTGACGAACGCGGATCCAGGCATATTTGATGTCGGGCGTATACGCGCCAACAAATTTGTCTTTGCCAAACCTTAGATCCACGCGGTCTAACGACCGCTTTCGACTGGCGCTCAGGATGACAAAATGCTGGCGCATTTTGTCGGTTTGGCAAAAATATTCTTGCAATAAATAAATTCCATTTTCTATAATGACATCAGAAATCACCAGGGAGTTGATTTCGGAAAGGCACTTCAAAAGCCTGAACATAACCGGTGCAAAGTTTGCATCGTGACTCTCCCGCACTCGTCCGATTCGATTCGGCGGGGCTGTGTTTGTTGCATACATATTTTGCACCGACATTTATTTGTCGATTTTTTTGATTTATAAATGTAAATTTTTATTCCCACTATGTGAACCCCATCGTTGTATTTGGCGGGGGTGCTGCATACAGTAATGTATGTGGGATCATTGTTATGTTTGGTTTTTGAACACCCTAGCCGCGCTCTTCCTGATGATGGCGGTGTTTTTTTTGTGTTTTGTTTTACTGCGGGATTTTTTCAAACCGAATCCAATTCCCAGTAAAAAAACTAAGGCCATAAAAAGTTCCGATAAAACAAAACACATCCACCGCACTAATAAAACAACGAACGGGGAGAAAGAAATGAAAAAAATTTTATGTGCGATGTTGGGAATAATCGGGATGTTCATAACACCGGCTTACGCATTACCGGCGGGGTATACAGAGTTAGAGTATATCAAATCCACCGGGACACAGTATATTGACGATATAATAAAACCTAATCAAAGATATTCATTTGAAATTAAATACAAGCATACTGTATCAGAAGGTTATCAACCATTGTTTGCATTATACGATGGTACTTCAGGTTATTCGTATGGTTTTATGGAAGGTAGTGCAGAAAAAGGAAATTATGCCTATAGCGGCAATAGCGAAACTTTTACATTAGCATATGATACCAGCACTATATATACATTATATTACGATGGAATAAATAAAAAGGTGTTTCGTAATGGAACAGAAATTGTAGATTTTAGTGATACAACAGGTTTTTCTGGAACAACAGGTGTTGCACCAAGACTTTTCCAAATAAGAAACGGAGAACATTATAGTAGTACTTTTAGTTATTCGTTTAAAGGTTACGCATACAGTTTTAAGGTATACGATGATAATAATAATTTAGTTCGCAATATGATTCCTGCTAAACGCAACAGCGATAATGCGATTGGTATGTACGATACGGTTGGCGGGCGGTTTTATGAAAATGCAGGTTCGGGTTCTTTCATTGCCGGCCCGGTTGCAGAAATCAAAGTTGCAACCACAAAGTATGTGGAAACGCAGTTTAGTGATTTGGGCACGCGGTTGGCGGCGGCGGTGGCGACAGTGAATACGGTCGTGACCCAGACGATTGCCCAGGCGGGGAGTATTGCAACTTTGCAGAGTGGCAAGCAAACCCGCCCAGATGAAACCTGTCCCGCCGGTAAAAAGTGCCTGCTGGTTGAGGGGACCGACGGCCAACCCCATTGGTATGAAATATTTGACCCGATAAACCGCTGGTTAGAGGCATTTTTCAAAACAAACCCGAACGGACAACTTGTCGATGGTGGCGCAGATTTCCGCCGGTGGCAGGGTAACCCAGATTTCCGCGAAACATATATTGATGGTTCAACATCGGTCTATGCCCGTCAATGGACGGCGGCATCGCCCGCACGCTCGATTGGTGGCTTGTATCAAACATTGCCTGCGGGCGACATTGAAAACGCCGGCACATGGGCGGTTGAATTTGATGGCACCGAGGGCGACGGCGTAAACGCGGGCGCGGTGTATGGTATTGCAAAATGCACGTCTGTGGTGGGGACAATTGCCACAAAATTGACATCGGCGCAAGAGAGTGCGTTCTATACATTACCGGCACCGGTGGGTCAAACGGACAATGCAAATTATCCGCGGGAAAACTTTAAAAACTGCTGGTGCAAGATGACGGCGGTGGGTGTGCCTGGTGCGGATGGAACGGCTGCAAACGGTTCTGTGTACCCTGTAAATGCGTCGTCCTCTGCGTGGGTCTTCAGCCCCACGTTCGGTTCGGCCGCCGCTTGTGCGGGCAACTGTGCGTACGACTGCGCGTACCGCGTCCGTGCTAACGCAGATTTTAGAACCGCAGTTTTTGGTTTGGATTGATGAAACTTGCATATTAGAAATATTTGGCTATAATCAAATCTGAACTGTAAAAAGGATTTGGTATAATGGCACAGAAATATTTAATTACATCGGCGTTGCCCTATGTGAACAATGTGTTACATATTGGGCATTTGATTGGATGTTTATTGCCAAGTGATGTTTATGCGCGTTTCTGTCGCGCGTTGGGTCGCGATGTGTTATATATTGGTGGTTCTGATGAACATGGAACCCCGTCCGAGGTTGGTGCCCAAAAAGAAAATATGCCGGTCGAAGATTATGTCGAAAAATACCGCGCAAAACATCTGGACGCGGTGCGGGATTTTAATTTGTCTTTTGATTTATATGGTCGCACGCATACAAAATTGCACGAAAAATTAATTCATGAATTGTTTGAACGGTTGGACTCGATGGGTATGGTTTATGAAAAATCGTCAATGCAGCCGTATTCAATAAATGAAAAAAAATTCTTGGCGGACCGGTATGTTATTGGGACTTGCCCGCGGTGCGGATATGATGGCGCGTATGGGAACGAGTGCGATAAATGTGGCGCGTCACTGGACCCGGATCAATTGATAAATCCGCACAGTGCCGTTGACCCGTCGTCCCCGGTTGAAATGCGTGAAACAAAGCATTTGTATTTTAGATTAAGTGCCATGCAGGATAAATTACGCGCATGGATAAATTCACGCCAGGGGTGGCCAAAAACCGCAATCGCAATCGCAAATAAATGGTTGGACGAAGGACTGCGCGATAATCCAATTACTCGTGATTTGAAATGGGGAATTCCGGTTAATAAACCCGGTTTCGAAGACAAAGTTTTCTATGTTTGGTTTGATGCGCCGTGGGGTTATGTTTCAATTTCCCAGGCGGCAACGGACAATTGGGCCGATTGGTGGAAAAACCCGGATTGTAAATATGTGGAATTTATGGGCAAAGATAATGTATCTTTCCATTCTGTATTTTTCCCGGCCCAAGAATTGGCAATGGATGATGGATGGAAAACCGTCGATGTGTTAAAAGCGTTCAATTTTATGAATTTTAATGGTGAAAAAATTTCTAAATCACGCGGCAACGGTATATTTTTAGACAATGCGTTATCAATCGCGCCAAGTGATTGCTGGCGGTATGCGTTGCTGGCATCGGCACCGGAAACAGACGATACCGATTTCACCGTGCAAAAATTTGCAGAAATCGTGAATAAAGATTTGAACGGTATGTTGGGGAACTTTGTTTCACGCGTTTGCAAACTGACCGAGAAAAATTTTGGATTGGTGGTCCCAAATCAAAGTTCAAAGTTCAAAGTTCAAAGTTCAGTTATAGCAGATAAAATAAACAAAAAATTAAACGATTTAACCACTGCATTGGATCAATGCGAATTTCGTGCGGCGATTTTTGCGCTGCGTTCGCTGTATGCGATTGGTAATGAATATATGACGGAAACGGCACCTTGGGCATTGGTCAAAGACGGTAAAATGGACGATGCCGGTTCTGTGTTGAATAACTGTTTTCAAATGATTGATTTATTTGCACGCGTGTCGGCACCGTTTATGCCAACTACCGCCGCAAAGATGCAAAATATTTTTGGCGCGACGCATGATTTGTCGTGGCCGACATGTTTTGAACACAGAATCGCAAACGGTGAAAAATTTGCCGTGCCGGAAAATCTGTTCGAAAGAATTGACGATGCGCGTGTCGCAGAAATCAACGAAAAATATTCGGCAAAGCCAAAAACAGCCGCCCCGGTTGTCGCAAAAATTTTGGATATTAAATCACATCCCCGGCGCGATGATTTACACATTTTGACGGTGGACAGTGGCAACGACAAATTACAAATCGTTTGTGGTGCGCCAAATGTGCGCGTGGGGATGGTTGGGGTTTTGGCACCGGTTGGGTGCGTTTTACCGGGCATGACAAAACCATTGGCGGCGCGTAATGTCGGCGGGGTAAAATCCAATGGCATGATGTGCAGTGCGCAAGAATTAGGTGTTGGGGGGGATGCCACAAAAATTATTGAATTGGATGATACATATAAAATTGGTTCGGAATATAAAGGATAAAATATGGTTAAGAAAAATGTAAGACATCGTGAGGAAAATTATTATTCTGTGCGTGTGGTTGGCGAAAACAATCGTGATTTGTTTATTGTGCCATGGCATGGAAATGTTGAATCTTTGGCGCGTGATGTAAATGAAATAACAAACAAAAAATGGACCCGGATTAAAGTTTTGAAATATACTCAATATGTCGATTTATATAAAAAATCCGGTTCGCCTATCGTTTGTCAGCGGCGCGCAATGTTAAAAATTGACCGTATGGGCAGTGGTTCTTTGTGTACCAAGGTTGATGAAAATTTAATGCGAAATGGCGCGATACCGCAAAATATTTTGGCTTTCTTTGGCGAACATCAAAAATAAAAAAAAGGATACACCCATGCCCAGACATAAAATCGTTTATAAATATTCTTGTAAAATTTATTCGGTAAATTCACGCGATGCAAAAAATATAGATTTGCCGGAAAATATGTCCGGGGATGAATTTGCAAAAATTATCGAACGACAAAATTTAATTGATGTCACAAAAATATCACTGGTGCGGACAAAGTGTGTTTATGATTTGCGCGCAAAAACACATAATAATTTTGTTGGGAAAAATACGGTATTAAATATCTATGTCGATGATACGGTGAGAACAGAACGCGATATTCGCAATATGCTGGAACGAAAATACAAATCAAATATATATGGCGTTCCAAACACAAATACAAATTTACCGTTTGTTTTGACGCGGGTTATACCACAAACCAAATATGGGGTTGTTTATGGAACAGACTGTGAAAAATCATGGACAGAAAATCACGCAACCGTTGAAAAACCAAATCCAAAACGCGATGTGATTATAAATCGGTCGGGGAAACAAATTTGGCCACGCAACACCGACGCGTTGCCTCGCGTTGTCCAAGAATTTTTTATCAAACGACAAAAGGACTAATTTTAACATGGCAACAAAATATAAACTGTTTGGGGTTTTGCAAAATGGCGATAAACGTGCGTTGTTTAACGGCGCAACTTTTTCACAAAAACAAAATGCGATAAAAAGATTAGAGACGGCGGCAAACAAAAATAAACTGTCCGAGTTTACAAAAATTATTTTCCAAGAAATTAAATTTTTTGAACGCGGACCAAATGTGGCAAAGTGGCCCGATGGTCAAACAACAGATATAACTTTTGATGTTATGGATGGAAAAATACCGTTGGAAAAAAATAAATCTGTGTTGATAAAACCACGGGTGGTGGTAAAAAAATCTGAAAAATTTGTGCGCTATTCTTATATTGAAAAATACGCAATTGCACATCGGTCGTCGATCAAATATTTGCCCAAAAATGTCGATGTGGTCGATTTTATTAAACGATTGCAAAAATTGGATTTCAAATATCTGAATTGCGTTTTGTTGGTGCGCGAGGTTTTTGATACAGATACAAACGATGCTATATTTTACGAACAAATGTTATATAACCCGGTGTATTTATTACATGACATGTCGGGAATTACAATCGGGGCGTTGAATACTAAACAAAATACAACCATACGCTATATCAACAAACGCGATTTGCCAATCACAAAAACTATTTTAAAACATTGGATAGATAATAGTGATAAAATCAATCCAAAACTGATAAAATTTTTGGGACAAAATGAACGATAAACGCCGCTTGGTTTTGATGTCTTGTTGTGCGCCGTGTTCTGCGGGCGCAATTCGTCAGTTGGCAGACGGCGCGGTGTCGGGCGTTGGTGATTTTATCGTTTTGTTTTATAATCCAAATATATATCCCGATTTCGAATACCAAAAACGATTGACCGAACAAATTAAATACTGTGAAAAATTGGGTGTGAAATATGCGGTCGGCGATTATAATCACGACGCATGGCGGGAATGTGTGCGTGGGTTGGAGGATGCACCCGAACGCGGCGCGCGATGCAGTAAATGTTTTGCATTTCGGTTTGCGTATGCACGCGAATTTGCCGCGCAACACGGATACGATGCCGTTGGGTCTGTGTTTGGTGTGTCGCGATTCAAAGACCAATCCCAGGTTGATGCCGCCGGGCGGGATGCGTGTGGCGAAATTATTTATATGCCAATCGATTGGGACGAAAGTTTGCGCCAAAAAATCAACCATGAATCCGATTTTTACCGGCAAAAATATTGCGGTTGCGAATTTTCCATGCGCAAATAATAAAAATTTGATTTTTCGCGGATTTTTTCTATAATTTTTATAAATTTTAACAAAGGTAGAAAATTATGTCATCGATATTTGTTTTTCCGGGTCAGGGCGCACAAATCGTTGGTATGGGTGCGGAACTGTATAAAAACAACGCCGCGGCGCGTGCCGTGTTTGATGCGGTTGATGATGCTCTGTCGGAAAAATTGACCGATATTATTTTTAATGGTCCAATGGAAGATTTAACATTGACGCGCAATGTGCAACCGGCGATTATGGCGACATCGGTGGCGATGTTCCGGGCATCTGGATTGGATTTGCCTGAATTTGTTGCGGGGCATTCTTTGGGTGAATATACCGCGTTATGTGTCGCCGGCGCGATTGATGTGGCGGATGCGGCACGATTGCTGCGCGCACGCGGGGATGCAATGCAAACGGCGGTGCCGGTGGGTGCAGGTTTGACATCGGTTGTGTTGGGATTGGATACGGATGTTGTTCGTAAAATTTGTGATGAATCCGGTTGTGATATTGCAAATGATAACTGTCCTGGTCAGGTTGTGATTTCTGGATTAAAAGAAAATGTTGATGCCGCAAGTGAAAAATTAAAATCGGCGGGCGCACGGCGCGTTATGCCGCTTGCGCTTTCTGCGCCGGTGCATTGTCGGGTCCAAGAACCGGCGGCGGCGGCAATGCGTGATGCGTTTGCGCATGTGCAAATAAAACAACCAAATGCAAAATGGATTTCTAATAAAACATGTTCGGTAATTGATGACCCGGATGAAATAAAAAATGCGTTGATTTATCAAATGACGCATACTGTGCGGTGGCGCGAAAGTGTTTTGGAAATGGTGAATTTGGGTATTACCGATGCCGTGGAAATCGGGCCGGGAAATGTGTTGGGGGGACTGATTTCGCGCACCACAGATAAAATCAATGTTCAAAAGTTAGAGGTTTAATTTCATGGAACATAAAATCAATATTGAATATATCAATAAAAAATATGACGCGTCCGGCATTTCATACGATGTCGTGTTGGTTGGTATTTTGGTTGGGCAAATTTTTATACCAAATGGCACGGATAAAAAAATCGTGCTGACACTGAATCACGGTATGCAACCTTTTTATATAAACAAAATTGCAACAGATATTTGTAAAAAATATCGCGATGGTATTATTGTGCAAATGCCACGAAAAAAATTTGAATTTAACCTGAAAGATTCTGGGGACAAACCGGCAAAACCAAGTATCGAAGAATCATGGACACGATATTATAATTTTATAAATCAATGTATGGGAAAATATCGCGAATTCAAATCCAAAAAACGGGTTTGTATTGATTTAGTGTTGAAAAAAAACATATCCAGACATGATGCGTTTATGACAATATGGACGTTGTTAAAAAAATATCCGGTGATTAAAACAACTTTTTCAAAAAGTGATAACGCACCGATACAATTTGATGAATCTATGTGCGTTGATGATATTAAATCGATTTTGGCCGAGATACTGTCCAAGAAAAAACAACCTGTGCGGGCGGCGGCAAATATAAACACACCCGTTGTTGAGAATACAAAACCGGAACAAATTGTCGCGGAAAAAAACGACGAAATAACGCCTGTGACGGATGATGCGCCGCACGCGACACATATTGACCCCATGATTATTGCCAAGGCCGTGACCGTCACAATGAATAAAAAACAAACCGTGGATGCGGCAAAACAACGCGCACAACAAATGGCAAACGGACAATATGTCGCGGTAAAGTTATTGGATGCGGATGGAAAATTTATTTGCAATATTTATCCGCAAGATATTGAAACAATTAGTGCGGAAAAGGCCCAACAATTTAACGCAATACTGCAAAAACAATATTAAAAAATACGGAGAAGAATATGTTTGAATTAAATGACAAAGTTGTTTTGATAACTGGCGCAACCGGCGGCATTGGCGGTGCGATTGCGCATGCCATGAAATCTGCGGGTGCGACAGTTGTTGTATCGGGTCGCAATATTGCCAAATTGAACACCGAATTTGATGATTCTTATATCAAAATACCGTGCGATTTATCGGCAGACGGCGCGGCGGTTGATTTGGTTATGGCAACGATTGAAAAATGCGGACGTGTGGATGTTTTGATAAACAACGCAGGAATCACCGCGGATACTTTATTGATGCGTATGACGGACGCGCAATTCGACGATGTGATAAACACCAATCTGCGTGCGGCGTTCAAAACATGCCGGGCGGCAATTATGCCGATGATGAAACAAAAATTCGGTCGCATTATAAATATGGCGTCTATCGTTGGTGTGGTGGGCGGCGCCGGTCAGGCAAATTATGCCGCATCCAAGGGCGCGTTGATTGCGATGACAAAATCTATCGCCGCCGAGGTTGCATCCCGTGGCATTACCGCAAACGCGATTGCGCCCGGGTTTATTAAAACGCCGATGACCGATGTTTTGCCCGACACATTGAAACAGAAATATTTGGAACAAATTCCGGCGGGACGTTTTGGCGAACCCGATGACATCGCGGCGGCCTGTGTGTTTTTAGCAAGTGACGCGGCGTCTTATATCAACGGGCAAACTATTCATATAAACGGCGGTATGGGACGGTTTTAACCAAAGTACAATTTGCAAAGTTCAAAGTGCAAATAATGTAGTGTGGCAAAGCCACACACAAAAATTGAACTTTGAACTCTGAACTTTGAAAATTAAAAAGGGAACGCAGTGACCGAATATGATGTGATTGTTATTGGTGGGGGACACGCCGGGGTAGAGGCCGCGGCGGCATCTGCGCGTCGTGGGGCGCGGACACTGTTATTGACAATGCGCGAATCCGATATCGGTGCAATGAGTTGCAATCCATCAATCGGGGGACCGGGCAAATCACAAATGGTTGCCGAAATCGCGGCATTGGGTGGCGTTATGCCACGGGCGGCGGACACGGCCGGGATACATTTTCGAACCCTGAACGCGACGCATGGCGCGGCAACACGCGCGTTACGCGCACAAATTGACCGTGATTTATATCATGCGGCGGTCATGAAAATTTTAGACAACACACCAAATTTAACAATTCAATTTGAAAAAGTTTCTGATTTAGATTTGCAAAAAAAGACCGTAAACAATGCATACAGCGCGCGCGCAATCATTTTAACAACCGGAACATTTATGCACGGATTGGTGACGCGTGGGGCCGAGAAAATTCCATCTGGTCGTTTAATGGATGACGGCGAATACCAAGAAAACGATACACTTATTTCCGGTGTTTTACGCAAAAGCGGTTTTGATTTAATGCGCCTCAAAACCGGCACGCCGGCACGCATTTATCGCGATAGTATTGATTTTTCCGGGTTAGAGGAACAACCCGGCGACATGCCGCATGATTGGTTTATGTTTGGGGACGAAAATAACAATTATAATGAAAAATGCTATATCACGCACACAACGGGCGCAACACATGAAATTATTCGCGAAAATATAGCATCTGCGCCGATGTATAATGGTGACATACATGGTACCGGTCCGCGCTATTGCCCCAGTTTGGAAGACAAAGTTATGCGTTTTCCCGAACACACTTCGCATCATGTGTTTTTAGAACCCGAGGGGTTGAATAGTGATTTAATTTATCCAAACGGCATTTCGACTTCGTTTGGCGCGGATATACAAGATAAATGGATTCGCACAATTCCGGGCCTGGTAAATGCGCGCGTTGCACGATACGGTTATGCGATTGAATACGATGCGATTGATGCGCGGGCATTAAAATCTACATTGGAATCCAAAGATGTTGCGGGTCTCTTTTTTGCGGGTCAAATCAATGGCACATCGGGTTATGAAGAGGCCGCCGCCCAAGGCGTTATCGCGGGCGCAAATGCCGCCGCATATGCATTGAATCTGGGGAAATTGGTGTTAGACCGAACAAATTCTATGATTGGGGTTTTAATCGATGATATCACAACACTGGGGGTGGACGAGCCATATCGTATGTTCACATCGCGTGCGGAATATCGATTAAACCTGCGTGCAGATAATGCGGTGGCGCGGTTAGGGCAAACAGGTGTAGATTTGGGTCTGATATCGCCGGGCGATTATGCAAAATTATATGCCGTGCATGCCGACGAAATCCGTGAAAACGATAAAATGTATGCCGGATACATCGAACGCAACGCGCGGGAAATGGCGGCGGTGCGGCGCGATATGGACATAAAAATACCGGTTGAGGTGGATTATACAGGCATGCCGGGACTGACCAACGAATTGATTGAAAAATTGTCGCGCACGCGCCCGGAAAACATCGCGGCATTGTCGCGCATACCGGGCATGACACCAGCAGGCATTATGGTTGTTTTAAGAAAGATTAAATCAACAAAGTGAGAAAAATTATGCGAAAATTTACAAATGATGATTATGCCGATTTATTAAAAATTTTGCCAATAACACACATTGATATTATTGGACCAGAAGATAATTTTACATTTGTTCCTGTAAAAGTGACAGATTATAAATTTGCAAATTATACTTTGACGTATACATACGGACCGTCTGTTCCATACGAACAAATAGACATCTGTAATCGTGAAAAACAGATTGATGATAAATATTGTTCTCCAAATGAACAATCTTTGCCGTCAAATAAACTTGTGCGTGATATGTATAGTGCCGTAAGTATAGAAGCAAAAAATATTATAGAACATAATTCTGTGGTTGCATTATATGAACAGTTTAAAGATAAATTTCCATTGGAAATGCCTATAAACAAACGCATAGATGCAATAAAAGAACTAAATCAGATATTAAACAAACATATCGCACCATATAAATCTAAATAAAACCGCTTGAAAATTGCATTTTTGTAGGTTATTATACGCGCATACGCCGGAATAGCTCAGCTGGTAGAGCATCTCATTCGTAATGAGGGGGTCGCAGGTTCAAGTCCTGTTTCCGGCACCACCCTTCGCCCTGCGGGCTACGGGTGGCAAGCCACGAAAAAATTTACCCCACACAACAAAGTGTGGGGTTTATTTTTTTATGGGGTTATTTTTGTTTTTTATTAAACTTTTTTAATCTTTGTTCGGCGTTGGCCTTGGCAGATATATATGCATCCATTGGCATTTGCGCAATACGATACACATTTGAATCATATGCATCCGGAAAACATTCAAAAAACGAACGCGATGAATTATGCGATACTTTCCGCGCATCACAAATACTGCGCATTGGGACAATAATCCACGACGACAAAAAAGCTAATACGGACACACCCAATGTTTTCCCAGATATTAATAAAAAATTTTCTATTTTTATTTGTTGCAGATTTTTATTTTTCTTCATCTTTCGCCTTTATACATAATAAAACATAGCACACTTGGTGCGGATGTCAATTTTTTATAAAAAAAACTGGAAATGGGCGAAAATATATACTAACATTTGAACCATGAACAAAAAAACAATAATTATTATTAAATAGTCGGCGGTGCGCTTTGGCGTATGGCCCGGGCGCGCATGCGCCCGTTTTTTAATAATAAAAACACTATAAAAGGTATAAAACATGGCATATCCAAAAACAGAACCCAAGGCCGATTTTTCGGCAATCGAACACCACGTAATCGAATTTTGGCGTGGCGATGACACTTTCCATAAAAGTTTGAACAAAACAAAATTGGGACATCCGTTTTCTTTCTATGACGGGCCACCGTTTGCCAATGGTTTGCCACACTGGGGGCATTTGGGTGTGTCTGCGGTCAAAGATATGGTATCGCGTTTCCACACTATGCGTGGGGAATATGTTGAACGCGCGTTGGGTTGGGATTGCCACGGGTTGCCGGCGGAAAGTTCGGTGGAAAAAAAGCAGGGTCGCACCGCCAAAGATATTGTGGCGGCGGATGGTATTGATGTGTTCTGTGATTTATGCCGGCGGGATGTTATGACATATTCAACCGAGTGGTTGCGTTATTTTGAACGCATGGGGCGTTGGGTTGATGGTGGCGATGAAATGGGATATCGCACAATGGATAAAAATTTTATGGAGTCCGTTATTTGGGGATTAAAACAATTATATGACCGCGGGCTGTTGTATAAAGATTTCAAAGTCAATCCATACGATTGGAAATTAGGAACGGTTTTATCTAATTCCGAGGCATCAAGTGAATATCAAGATATTGTCGATGATACGGTGACGGTTTGGTTCGAACTGGAAAATGGCGATCGGGCGATTGCATGGACAACAACACCATGGACTTTGCCGGCGAATTCTGCGTTGGCGGTGAATAAAAAAATGAAATATGTTCGCATGCGCCACGATGACGGTCATGTCTATGTCTTGGCAGAATCGCGCGTCAAAGCATATGATAAAATTTTTGCAAATTCTGAAAATTTGGGAACCGTTATGGGTGCCGATTTGGTTGGTATGCATTATACGCCAATATTCCCATACTACACCGATTTGGCGGCGGCGGGACATGGGCTTTATACCATTATTTCTGGTGATTATGTGTCCGACAGTGACGGTACCGGTATCGTGCATATTGCGCCCGCATACGGCGAAGACGACTATATCGTTGCGCGTGCGATTGACCCGCAATTTCCAATCATATTAAATGTTGATGATTATGGTAATTTCGACGAAACGGTTCGTGATTGGGCGGGTGAAAATATTTTTGTTGCCAATCCAAAAATTATTGATTGGTTGCGTCAAACAGGTCGTTTGGTAAAAAAAGACCAACACAAACACAGTTATCCGTTTGGACCACGCAGTCATGAAAAACTGATTTATCGTGCAACAGATGCATGGTATATCAATGTGCCGAAAATCCGTGAACGCCTGGTTGAAATTACAAAGAACGACACCACATGGACCAGTGCCGGCAACCGGTTTATGTCGTGGATTGAAAATGCGCGCCCGTGGGGTATTTCGCGCAATCGGTTCTGGGGCGTGCCTTTGCCGATTTGGGAACGCGACGGCGAATACAAAATTTTTGGTTCTATCGCCGAATTGCAAGAATTTTTCGGTGTCCAAATAAATGATTTGCATCGCCCGACATTGGACGGGTTGGAACGCGATGGTTGGCATCGCATAACCGATGTTTTGGATTGCTGGGTGGAATCGGGGTCTATGCCATTTGCATCACTGCATTACCCGTTTGAAAACAAAGATTTGTTCGAAAAAACTTTCCCGGCAAATTATATTATCGAAGGCCAAGACCAAACACGCGGTTGGTTCTATGCTTTGATGGTGATGGCGGTTGCATTGTTTGATAAACCAGCGTTTCGCGTCGTATCTGCAAACGGTATGATTGTTGATGAAAACAAACGCAAGTTTTCAAAATCATTACAAAACTTTGTTGACCCGACCGAGCAAATCGAAACATACGGTGCAGATGCAATTCGTTTGTTTATCTTGGGCAGTAATTTTATGAAGGCCGAACCCGTCGGTGTTGATAAAGAGGGTCATGTATTTGCCGACACAATCAAAACAATTTTAACACCACTGTGGAACGCGTATCATTTTTGGACACTGTATGCAAACGCCGGAAATATTACGGCGGTGGCGGATGCGACATCAACAAATCCATTGGATAAATACATCGTTGCCGAATTGAACGAAGTTGTGCGCATAACCACCGATGCATTAAATGAATATAAACCTGATATTGCCGTCAAAGAATTTGTTCGATTCTTGGATGTGTTAAACAACTGGTACATTCGTCGTGGACGCGCGCGTTTCTGGGACGAAGAAAGGGACGCGTTTAACACACTGTATTATGTGTTGACGGAATTTTGCAAGATATTGGCACCGTTTGCACCGTTTATTTCCGAATACATTTATAAAAATTTAACGGGTGCGGAATCGGTGCACTTAGAGAATTGGCCGGTGGCGCAAGATATTGACCGCACCATCGTCAATGATATGCGTCGCGTGCAATCGATTGTATCTGTCGGAAAACAGTTGCGCGAACAATATAAACTGCGTAATCGGTTGCCATTGAAATCTGTGACAATTGCCGGCGGAAACACACAACAATATACCGATATTATTCGTGATGAATTAAATGTCAAAGATGTGAAATTCATCGATGATATTAAATCTGTGGCGGATTCGTTTGTGTATTTAATCACACCAAAAATAGGTGCGCGCCTGGGTTCGGCGTTGCGTGAAATTGTGCCGGCCGTAAAACAGGGCAATTACAAAATCGATGGTGATAAATTAGTTGTCGGCGAATATACATTGAACGCGGATGAATTTGAAAATCGTCTGACGGTGCGTGATGGTGTCACCGGTGCGGCGTTGCCGGACAATACAACCGTTGTTGTGTTGAATACCGAAATTACACCTGAATTGGTGCAAGAGGGCCTGGCCAATGACGCGTTGCGCTTTATCCAAGATTCACGGAAAGCGGCGAACTTGGATGTGTCGGACAGAATAAAAATGGTCTATTCGGGTGATGATGAAATCGTTGCGGCGGTTGATGTGCATAACGCCCGCATTAAAAACGATGCGTTGATTGTTGAATTGTCGCGTGGTGCGGCCACACAATTTACAACCGAAATCGAGGGTCATCCGTTCGCAATAGATATCAAAAAAGCATAAATGATAACGCCGCAAAAGTTTTTTGAAATCGTTCCGCAAAATATCAATATGGATATTCGGTCGGAATTATATTCGATAAACGAATTTACTTTTGCGGTGGCGGTAATACTGTCTGCCCAGGCAACCGATAAAAAAGTGAACGAGGTCACACCTGAATTATTCCGCGTTGCGCCGACACCTGCAAAAATGTTGGAATTGGGGATTGACGGGTTAAAGCAACACATACGGGTTATTTCTTTTTTTAATAACAAAGCAAACAATATTATTAAATTGGCTGAAATATTGGCAGACAGGCAGGGCGAGAATTGGAAATTTCCATCAATCTATCACACTCGCGACGCCTTGATTAAATTACCCGGGGTCGGTGGCAAGACCGCAAATGTTATAACAAATGTTTTGTGGGGTGCGCCAAACATCGGGGTTGATACGCACGTGTTTCGATTGGCGCATCGGTATGGATGGGTTGGTGCGGCGGACAATACGCCCGACAAAGTCGAAGAAAAATTACGCAAAAAAATACCACAAAAATATCACGCAATTACAAATCATGTGATGGTTTTGTTTGGGCGATATACTTGCACAGCACTGCGCCCAAAATGTGTGGACTGCCCCGTTGCAAAATGGTGTAATTCAGATGACAAAAATATATAAAAACACCGGTGTTTACCGGTATTTTTATAATATTTGTTCTATAAATTTGATAATTTCTTCATCGGTTAATTTTAACACGCGCAACCAACGAATTGTTTCCATAATATCTAAACGCCGTTCATACGTTTCAACACGACCAACACAACAATGCGTGACTTTCAATTTAGATGCCAAATCACGTTGTGTCCAACCGAGTTTTTTTCTAATTTCAACCATTTGGTCAATCATACCACGGTATTTTTCTTGAAAAATCGTTTTCTTATTCATGATATCATTTTGATATCAAATATTTCTTGAACTCAAATTGAGAGCAAGTATAATATATAAAAAGGACAAAAAATGCCTAATACACGTGAAGCATTGGGAAATGCACACCAAAATAGACAGGACGAATTTTATACCCAGCGTAGCGACATAGAAAAAGAATTAAATAATTACAATCACTTATCAAAACACAACCATTTTAAAGACAAGGTTGTTTTTTGTAATTGTGATGACCCAACAGAATCAAATTTTTTTAAATATTTTGCTGATAATTTTACTGCATTGGGGTTAAAAAAGTTAATTTGCACACATTATGAACCAGACGAAAACAAAAAATCTTATGTTTTAACAATAAGTCGTGGTCGCGATATTAATAAAGACGGCAAAATAAATAGACATGATGTTGTCAAAAACGAAATGTTATTTTCTAATGGTGATTTTCGTAGCCCTGAATGTATAGAATTTTTAAAAGAAGCAGATATTGTTTGCACAAACCCGCCATTTTCGTTATTTCGCGAATACATAGCCCAATTAATGAAACACAACAAGAAATTCTTAATTATCGGCAATCAAAACGCCATAACATATAAAGAGTTTTTTCCACTTATAAAAGAAAACAAAGTGTGGCTGGGGTGCACTATGAACGGGTCAAACCGTTGGTTTAGGGTACCAAATTATTTTAAAGACTCTGCATCAACTAAAATCGGTGATGGAAACGATAGTTTTGAAAAGGGTGTTAAATATTGTTTCGTAAAGGCCGTTGTATGGTTTACAAATCTGGATTGTCAAAAAAGACATGAAGATTTTATTCCGCGTAATTATAAAAATTATAATGAAAATGATTATCAAAAATATGACAATTATGATGCGATAAATGTTGATAATGTAAATAATATTCCTGTTGATTACTATGGTATTATTGGTGTTCCAATAACTTTTTTACACAAATACAACCCCGAACAATTTGAAATTATAGGTTTAGAAAGATATACCGCGCCAAAAGACATTTTGATTGGCGGTAGATTGGCGATTAACGGCAAACCAACTTATGCACGTATTTTAATTCGTAGAAAAAAGGAAACAAAAAATGGAAATTAAATTAAAAGAAGTAACTATTCGTGAACTTGCCAAAGGTTATGTTGATAATATGGAAGACGGTGTTGTCGCGTATTCTGGGCGATTGGATGTTCGCCCGGCATATCAACGGGAATTTGTATATAAAGACAAACAACGCGATAATGTTATTGATTCTGTTCGTAAAAATTATCCGTTAAATGTTATGTATTGGGTTGATAATGGAAATGACCAATATGAAATTTTAGACGGTCAACAACGCACAGTTTCTATATGCCAGTATGTTAACGGGTATTTTTCAATAAACGACAGACAATTTGATTCTTTGGAACAAGACGAACAAGATAAAATTTTAGATTATCAATTACAAGTTTATGTTTGTTCAAATGGAACAGATTCTGAAAAATTAGAATGGTTCAGGACTATAAATATTGCTGGCGAAAAATTATCTGACCAAGAATTACGTAATGCCACATATCGTGGGCCATGGTTGACCGAGGCAAAAAAACATTTCTCTAAAACCAATAATCCTGCCCAGGCAATCGGCGATAAATACATTTCTGCAAAATGGAACAGACAAGAAGGTTTAGAAACGGTTTTATCTTGGATATCAGATGATAAAATAGAAAGGTATATGAACGAACACCAAAAAGATTCTAACGATAATGAATTATGGTTATATTTTCAATCTGTAATTGCTTGGGTAAAAACATTATTTCCAAATTACCGAAAAGAAATGAAATCTGTTAATTGGGGATTGTTATATAATACATATCATACAAAATCGTTTGATGCCACAGAATTGGAAAAACAAATCTCTGTTTTGATGCAAGATAGCGAAGTTGAAAATAAACGTGGTATTTATGAGTATATATTTGATAACAACCAAAAACACCTTAATTTACGACAATTTGATGATAATATAAAACGCACTGTTTATGAAAAACATGGCGGTATTTGCCCAATGTGTCGTGGAACCGTAAATGAAAATAAAAAATGGGAAATCAGCGAAATGGAAGCTGATCATAATATTCCTTGGTCAAAGGGTGGAAAAACAGTAGAAGAAAATTGTGTAATGTTATGCAGACAACACAATCGTGAAAAAAGCGACAAGTAAAAAAAACACCGGTAAACACCGGTGTTTTTTTAATATTTTGATTTATTTTATGCGCGCAAGGTTGCGTGGCATTTTGTTGTCACCGCAGTAATTACTTTATTTTGCAATTCTGTCAATTCGGCGTCGCCCATATTTGATGTTGGATAAATCGTGATTGTAAATGCCACAGATTTATTTCCGCTACCCATATCAAACGAGTCAAAAATCACAACATCGCCAATGCGATTATCCGCACCGCGCGCCGTCGCAACCAATTTTTCCGCGGGGAATTTTGCGTCCGTCACAAATGCAAAATCACGCGTGATTGGTTGAAATTCTGTGATTGGTGTTTTTGCATGTTTTGGCGCATCCGGCAGATTTTTTATATCATCAATAATCGCGATGACCGTTGGTGATTTTATATGCAACGCGTGCGCAATATTGGGATGCAATTCGCCAAATTCTGCAATCCGTTTTGGACCCTGGGTTATGCGACCATATTTATATGGGTGCGCCCATTTTGGTGCATCGGTTGTGTCTATTGTATATTTTTGATTTCCAATCAATGACAAAATATCAGATTTTACATCAAATACATCAACCGTGCGATTGCGTTTCATCCAATGTTTCGGTGATGTTGCGCCCGAACGCACGATACAAATTTGTGTATGTTCGTCACCCGGCATATCACCATCAAATACCGTTCCCAATTCGAACATTGCGACATTTGGATAGCCGCGTTTGATATTGCCCGTCAACGCAATCAATAAATTCCCCAATAAATTATTCCGCATGCAATCAAATTCAACCGTGATTGGATTTGATACCGGAATAATTGGTTTGTCGGTCAACATACCATCTATTTTAGAATTACCAAAACCAAACGATATATTTTCGTTCAATCCCATATTCGCCAGGCGGCGTTTTAATCCAACACACCCGCGTGATTCTATTTTATCAGCGTTTTCTGATTTGGTTTCAACAACACCCGACAATCCCACACGGTCATAACCATAAATCCTGATTAGGTCAGACACAATGTTTTCCGGTGCGGTCATATCAACACGCGCACTGCGTGGGGTGACGGTCCAAATTCCACCTTTGCCTTCGCTGACACTAAATTGCAAAGATTCCAAAATTTCGCGTTGTGTTGAAATCGGCATATCAACACCCGTCCGTTGCAGGCAAAACGCCGGATTGTATGCAATTTTGTTCGGTGTAAATTCTGTGCGCCCGGCATTTACAACCGATACAATTTCACCGCCACACGCATCCATTATAATTTCCGCCGCCGCCGCCAATGCAGGTCCCGATACATTTGGGTCAATGCCGCGTTCATATCGATATGACGCGTCCGTTGACAATCCCAACCGTTTTGCAGTTTTACGGATGCCCACCGGTTCAAAATACGCGGATTCTAAAATAATGTTTTTTGTGTCGTCCGTTGTCATTGCACGCGCACCACCGATAATCCCCGCCAGTGCCAAAACACCCGACATATCGGCGATAACCAAATCTTTATCGGTCAATTCGTGTATGGCACCAAACAGGTCGGTAAACTTCTCGCCGTTTTGTGCCGTGCGAACGATAATTGGGCCGTCAACTTTGTCTGCATCAAAACAATGCAGGGGCTGCGACATATCATAACAGATATAATTTGTTGCATCCACACACGCGTTTTTCGGGTTTATGCCTGCCGCAGACAGACGACATGCAATCTTGTCAGATGACGGCGCATTTTTAATACCATGAATTTCCGCCATGCGGTATGTCGGGCAACGGTCAGACATTATTTGCACACCGCGCGCACCCGGTTTTTCCGCCAAAATTTTTGGTGCTTTTGCGATATAACGCCCCACACCGCACGCCGCCAAATCCAGTGCAATCCCACGCACCGCCAAATAATCCGGACGGTTTGGTGTAATGCCGGTATCAAAAATTTCCGATGCATAAACACCCGCAATCGGTGTTCCGGGATTGGTGTCAGAATCCAATTCCATAATACCGTCGTCATCTGGCCCAATGCCCAATTCTTGTTCACTGCACATCATGCCGTTTGATACAACACCGCGCAATTTTCCAACCTCGATTTTATGCCCGTCGATTATGCAACCCGGGCGCGCCAATGCAGACACCATACCCACACGCACATTTGGCGCACCACATACAACCTGGCGTAATTTACCAGACCCGTCGTCAACCATCAACACATGCAAATGGTCAGAATTTTCATGCGGGCGACACTCAACAATTTTTGCCGCAATCGGTGGCGTGGGCGACACGAAATCTTCGACCTCGAGTCCGGTACGATTTAATGTTTCACAAATTTGTTCGGCGGAATAATCCGTATCCAGATATTCGCGCAACCATTCATATGTCCATTTCATTTCTGTGTTCCTTTAAGCATCAAAACCACTATTTTTTAACCAGCGCACATCGCCATCGTAAAATTGCCGTATGTCGTTCAGGCCAAATTTCAACATCGCCAATCTGTCCCAACCAAAGCCAAATGCAAAACCCTGAAATTCATCCGGGTTCACACCACAATTACGCAATACATTTGGATGCACCATACCCGCACCCATAATTTCCAACCATTTATCGCCCCATTTAATATCAACCTCGATAGATGGTTCGGTGAACGGGAAATATGATGGACGGATGCGCATTTCCAATTTTCTTTCAAAAAACCGTTCCAACAACACACGAATTGTCGCAACCAAATCAGACATTGTTATATGAGTGTCGATTTTATCAACATATAACCCCTCAATCTGACCGAACATCGGGCTGTGTGTTGCGTCCATTTCTTTGCGATATGTGCGCCCGACACCAAACATTTTAATTGGCACACCATGTGTTTCCATCGCGCGAATTTGAATTGCCGATGTTTGTGTGCGCAATACATTGCCATTGTCCAAAAAGAAACTGTCCTGCATGTCACGCGCCGGATGATATGACGGAGTATTTAATGCGGTAAAGTTATGCCAGTCATCTTCAATCTCGGGTCCGGTCCACATTTCAAAACCCAACGATTCCAAAATTGTTCCAACCTGTAATAATGTTTCGGTCAATGGATGAATTGTGCCACGATTTTTGGGTTCCGTATCCAATGTCACATCAACATATTCGGTTTTTAATTTTTGATTCAATGCCGCGGTTTCTAATTCAGATTGACGGATTTTGAACGCATCACGCAAAGCCGCATTTTCTTTATTTAATTTGGCACGCGCATCCGGCGCCATTTTCGACATTTCTTTTAATTTTGCCGTCATGGTTCCGTTTTTACCGAATACGGATGTGTATAATTCCTGTAATTCTTCCAAAGTATTGATGTTTTTAATCTGTTCCTGCATAACATAACCTTTTATTATATATAAAAGCCGCCAAACACTTGACGGCATTTATTATTACAAAACAAACGACCACCGCCAAGGATTATTTTGCATCCCCACCGTTAAATCGTTTTGCAGTATCAATCAATTTTGTGAAGTTTTCATCACCCGCAAATGCCATTTCGGCCAAAACCTTGCGGTCCAGGGCGACGCCCGCCTTGCGCAGGCCGTTCATAAATTGAGAGTATGTCATACCGTTATTACGCACCGCGGCGTTGATACGGACAATCCACAAACCACGAAATTCGCGTTTTTTGACACGACGGTCGCGATATGCATATTGGCCCGCCTTTTCTGTTTTTTCGCGTGCCGCACGGTATGTTGAATGATGACGGCCCAAATAACCCTTGGCGCGCGCCAAAATTTTATTATGTTTTTGTTTAACTGTTGTTCCACGTTTTACTCTTGCCATAATTGCCCCCTATTATTTCAAACCGTATGGCGCCAAGATTTTCGCCTGGCCCATCATGTTTTCGTTCAAATACTGTGGCTTGGACCCCGCGTTATTCGCGCGTTTGGATTTATGACGCAGTAATTTTTTGTGAGCATTTCTGGCAACACGGATTTTCCCAGTTGCAGTCATAGATGCACGTTTTTTCAAATATGACTTTGTTTTTAATTTTGGCATTTTTAATCCTTTTGTTTTATGTCCTGATGGCAATGCCTCGATGCCATTTTGGACGGTTATGCCCATATTTTGGCATATAAAAAAGAAAAATCAAGTTTTTATTGAATATTGGGTTTTTAGACATTAAACTTACGGTGAAAATGAACAAAAACACATTATCTTTGCGGACCGGAAAATTATTAAAGTCGGTTGCGGCCGCCGCCGCCGTGCCGTTGGTATTTATTTATGTGTTGGTTGCAAAACCGGATTTTTACCTGATAAATTGGGCGGGACATGTTATTTTGCCGGTGGCGCATTTTGTCGGTGATGTAATTACTTGGCCGGTGCGGGCGTTGGGTGAATCGTTTGAAAATATTTACGATTTGGCAAACTTACGCGCGGAAAATGAAAAATTACGCATGGAATTGGACGCATTGCGCGAAAATCAAAACTCTTGCGCGGTCGCAATCGCGGAAAACCGGCGGTTGGAATCAGAACTGGATATCGTTCATGCAACACCACAAAATGTTATTATGGCCGATGTTATTCATGATACGGTTGCCATGAACCACAGTAATTTTTTAATAAACAAGGGTGTGTTTGACGGCGTTAAACGCGGTATGGTGGTTGTATCGATTGATGGTATTATGGCGGGCATGGTCGTGGATGTTGGTGGCGAATTTTCACGCGTTCGCGCATTGAACGACGCCGACAGTAATATTGCCGTGCGTATCGCCGGGGACGAGGTTTATGGTTTTTTATCGGGTGACGGTTCGGCAACCCCGGAAATTGGGTTGTTTAGTCGGCCTGAATTCAAACCTGCGCGTGGTATGACGGTTATAACCAGTAATATCAGTGGTGTTTTACCAAATGGTATTTTGGTTGGCACAATGAAAAATGAACGCGATGTGTCTGTGTTGCAACCAAACGCCGTGTCCCGGGTCAAAGTTTTGGAATTTGATAACAATAACGAATATAAATGATAAAAAATTTAGTTTCTTGGTTGCGTAATATTTCGCCATTTTTGGCGGTGATTATATTATGGCGATTACAGACACAATATTTTAATCCGGGTGGAATTTTGGCAATTATACCGATTTTTTATTATTCTTTTGTGCGGCCAATAAAATGGATGCCGTTGATGTCGATTGTATTTTGTTTTTTGATTGATTATAATATGGACA
The DNA here is from genome assembly GCA_002373935.1 of Alphaproteobacteria bacterium UBA3635. Taxonomy (GTDB): domain Bacteria; phylum Pseudomonadota; class Alphaproteobacteria; order Rs-D84; family Rs-D84; genus Enterousia. The sequence continues at coordinate 92,428 of DFKW01000004.1, forward strand.
CGAAATTATTTTGGACATGTGCGTATTGTATTGCGTATGCAATCAACGGGTTTCAGTATTTTTTGGACTTGCAACGCGCCGATAAAAATGCGATTGTGCCTTTTATGATTTTTATAGGTGCGGCATTATTTATATTGATGGTGGCAAATTTATCATGGATTATGATTGGACGGGTTTTATGGGTATTTGTTTGGATGGTGATATTATATACACCAATTACGGGTTTATTAAAAATGGTGCATGGCGATGATTGATATCGAGGTTGGACACACTTTTGACCGACGCAGCGCACTGTTTTTAACAACAGGCGCGGTTTTGACATCTGTGTTGGTGTTGCGCATGTTGCAGATGCAGGTGTTTAATTATCGCGATTATAAAAAGAAATCTGAAAATAATTCTTTTCGTATTCAAATCAATATGCCGGAACGCGGAAAAATCTTATCGCGCGAGGGTATTCCTATTTCACGCGATGCGCCAATTTATCGTATCTATGTCGTACCCGAAGAAACAGATAACCTGGATGAATTATTAAACACACTGACAACCGATTTGAAATTGCGCGAAAAAACATTAAAACGCATTTGGGCGCAAATCAAGAAACAGCAAAAATTTCAACCGGTATTGATTTCTGAACATACTGATTGGAAAAACCTGGCCCGGGTCAGTGCGAAAAATTTACCCGGTGTTCATATTTCGTCTGGGTATTCACGCGTGTATGAAATGGGTGAATCGGGTGCACATATTTTTGGTTATGTTGGCGCACCAAAAAAACCGGTTGCAAATGCGCCTTTTTTCACCACCGGAATTTTAGGGTTGGAAAAACGATTTAATGATGATATGGCCGGCACGCCTGGTCAAACGGTTATGTTGTCTAATGCGGTGGGGCGTATTACCGGTGAAGACGAAGACCAATTTGTTCAACCAACGCCGGGGGTTGATATAAAAACAACTGTGCGGTGGGATGCGCAACGCGTTTTATACGATACACTGATTCAGCATAATGCCGGATGTGGTGTCGCATTAGATATTGAAACCGGGGATATTTTGGCGATGACATCGGCACCCGGATTTGATGCGGGCAAATTTACATCGGATGATGCCGATGAATATGTTGAAAAACTGATGTCTGATTATACAAAACCGTTTGTGAACAAAACGGTCGAGGGATTATTTCCACCCGGGTCCACATTTAAAATTGTTGTGGCGTTGGCGGCACTGGAATCAGGTGCCATTACCCCGGATGAAACGGTTTATTGTCCGGGATATTGGGATTATGGTGACCGCCGGTATCATTGTTGGGAACACAAAGGTCACGGAACGGTAAATCTGGCGGATGCATTGGCACATTCTTGCGATATTTATTTTTATAAATTGGCGTTAAAAATTGGTATTGATGTGATACGCAAAATGGCGTTGCGTTTGGGATTAGGCGAAAAATATATGACCGACATTTTTCCAAAAGAAATGGCGGGAAATATCCCTGATAAGTATTGGAAGGAAAAACATATCGGTTCCCATTGGGTGCATGGTGACACGGTTATTTCCGGCATTGGTCAGGGATTTATTTTAACAAACTGTTTACAATTGGCGGTTATGATTGCGCGCGCGATGTCAAATAAAATAGTTGTGCCGCGATTGATTTATGATGATGAACGACCAAAATTCAAATCGTTGGGATTGATGGATAAAAATATTAAATTTGTGCAAAGGGGATTGGAAAGGGTCACGCAACCGGGTGGTACCGCCGCGGGCAGTGCGATAAATGTCGATGGCGCAAAAATGGCGGGAAAAACCGGCACATCCCAGGTGCGTAATATATCGCGCGCCGAACGCGCAACGGGGGTGTTATCTGCATCACAATTAGAGTGGAACAAACGAAACCACGGTTTGTTTGTTGGATATGCACCATTGGATGCGCCAAAATATGCGGTGTGCGTTATTACCGAACATTCCGGCGGCAGTGGCCCCGCCGCACGCACCGTCGCGGCGGTTATGAAAACATTATTACAAGGTGACAAATAATGACACATCAAACACGCGTTTCAAATGCAGATATGATGACAATCGGTGAAAAATTGTCGCGATTTTTGTGGGGATTATTTTTGCCTATGTGCATTGTTTTGGCCATTTCTGTTATGGTGTTATATTCGGCGGGTGGGGGTTCGTGGCAACCGTTTGCCGCATCGCAATTAATAAAAATATTGTTAGGGATGGTCGTATTTTTCTTTGTTGCGTTTTCAAATATTAAACTATGGTTAAAATCGGCATATTTAATTTATGCGTTGGCTTTTATTTTAATTGTGTTGGTGACTTTTGTTGGTGATGTTGGTATGGGTGCACAACGATGGTTGAATTTAGGATTTATAAATATTCAGCCGTCTGAATTTATAAAAATTGCGTTGGTATTGGCGTTGGCACGATATTTCGCGTGGATGAATTCTGTGGAATTGACACAAAGTAAAAATTACATTGCGCCGGCATGTATGACTTTTATTCCGTTTATTTTGATTGTTGCACAACCGGACCTGGGCACGGCGTTATCAATGTTGATGATTATGTTTGGTATGTTTTACATTGTTGGCGCACAAAAAAAATGGTTTATCATTGTTGCAATTTTGGGTGTTATGGCGGCGCCAGTCGTATGGTTTGGTGGATTACATGATTATCAACGCGACCGTATTATTACTTTTTTAGACCCCGACCACGACGCAAAAGGTGCCGGCTATCAAATAAACCAGGCAAAAATTGCGTTTGGTTCGGGTGGAATTATTGGCAAAGGTTATATGAACGGATCACAATCACAACAATCGTTTTTACCCGAAAAACAGACTGATTTTATATTTACTATGCTGGGTGAAGAATTTGGTTTTATTGGCGCGTTTTTATTATTGATGATATACACATGGATTATTTTGGTTTTGTTTTGGTGTGCAAAAACATGTCGAAACCGATTTGGTCAATTAGTGTGTTTTGGTTTTATGTTGAACTTTTTCGTTTATTATTTTATAAATATTTCTATGGTGTTGGGGTTATTGCCAACCGTTGGTGTGCCGTTGCCATTGATGTCTTTTGGTGGCAGCAGTTTGCTTTCACTGATGTTTGGGTTTGGATTATGCCAAAACGCACATATAAATAAAGATCAACAATTATCTGCCAAAGGAAGTTAAACGATGAATTTATTGATTGTGGAATCTCCGTCAAAAGCAAAAACAATTGAAAAGTATTTGGGTGCGCCATGGCGCGTCGTTGCCTCTGTTGGTCATGTGCGTGATTTGGTTCCCGAAAACGGCAGTGTTGATACAAACGATAATTTCAAAATGAAATGGCAAATTATGCCGGGCAAAGAAAAACAATTAAAATTGATTATCGATTTGGTTAAAAAAGCCGATGCCGTATATTTGGCATCGGACCCTGACCGCGAGGGCGAGGCCATCGCATGGCATTTGTTGGATATATTAAAATCCCGGCGCGTGTTGGGTAAAACACCGGTTTATCGTGTCGCGTTTCATGAAATTACAAAAAATGCGGTTATGGCGGCAATACGCGAACCGCGTGAAATTGATTCTAATTTGGTTGATGCATATATCGTGCGGCGGGCATTGGATTATTTAATTGGTTTTAGTGTGTCGCCGTTATTATGGCGGCGAAACCTGGGGCGGTCTGCGGGTCGCGTGCAATCGGTTGCGGTGAAATTGGTTGTTGATCGCGAACGCGAGATAGAGGCATTTCGTCCGGTCGAATATTGGTCTTTGCAAGCAGAGTGCAAAGTTCAAAGTGCAAAGTTCAATAGCAGTTTGATTAAATATAAAAATGAAAAAATTGATAAACAAACCATCAAAGACAAAGAAACCATTGATAAAATTTTGGCGGATTTAGGAAAACCCGAGATTGGTGCCGTGGTTGTAAGTGTTGAAAAAAAGAAAACTTCGCGGCGCGCGTTTGCTCCATTTACAACCAGTACACTGCAACAAGAGGCATCGCGTAAACTGCGGTTTTCATCAAAACACACAATGTCGGTTGCACAACATTTATATGAACAAGGTTTAATCACATATATGCGAACAGACGCCACAAATTTGTCAGTCGAGGCCGTTGGTGAAATCCGCAAATATATCGAAAAAACATATGGGGAAAAATATCTGCCGAAATCACCAAATATTTATGTGACGAAATCTAAAAATGCCCAGGAAGCACACGAGGCAATTCGTCCAACGCATTTTGATAAACCGGCAACGGGGTTAGATACAGATGCACAAAAATTATATGATTTGATTTGGCAACGCACGGTTTCTTGTCAAATGGTGAACGCGGAATTTGATTCTGTTGTTGTCGATATTAAACCGGATACCGCGGACGCAATTTTCCACAGTGTTGGCACAACATGCACATTTGACGGATTTTTACATATCTATAATGAATCGCGCGATGATGACACAACGGATGATAATGAAAAATTACCACCGTTAAATGTTGGTGATAAATTAAATATTGTGAAATTTAATCCTGAACAACATTTCACAACGCCGCCCGCCCGTTTTACCGAGGCCACTTTGGTTAAAAAATTAGAAGAATTGGGAATAGGGCGCCCGTCAACATATGCAACAATTATGTCAACTATTGTTGACCGCAGTTATGTTGAACAAGACAAACAACATCGTTTTCATCCAACATCCGCCGGATGGATTATTTCGGCATATTTATCAAAATATTTTACCGAATTGGTCGATGTGAATTTTACCGCGAAAACCGAAGATACCCTGGACGATGTATCAAATGGTAAAATGAAAAAAATTACCGCGCTGAACGAATTTTGGAAACCGACAAATGAAACAATTGAGGCCGCGCGTTCTATTAAAACATCGGAAATTATTGATGTTATAAATGATTTTATGGCGCATCACTTGTTTCCAGACGGCAATACAAAATGTCCAAAATGTGGTGGGGTGTTGGGTATAAAATTATCAAAATATGGCGCGTTTATTGGATGCAGTAATTACCCGACATGCGATTACACGGTTAAAATCGGTGATGGAAATACATCCACCAATCAAACAAATGAATCGGATGTAAATGCAGTAAATCAGCCAAATTCTCCGATTGATTTGGGTGATAATTTGACTTTTTATCCAACGGGAAAATTTGGACCATATGTATCTGATGGTGCAAAAAATGCATCGGCCAAAGGTTATACGGTTGATACAATGACGGTGGATATTGCCAAAGATTTATTGGATAAAAAATCGGCGGGGCGTGTTGCGGTTGAATTAGGTGAAAACCCCGCAACAAAACAAAAGATTTTATATTATGCAACCGGTCGGTATGGTCCGTATATTTCATCGGGTCGTGTAAATGTGTCGGTAAAATCACAACCGGATTTGAAAACCGCAATTGAATTGATAAATAATAAAAAACCGGCTGTAAATGCACGGAAACCGGCAAAAAAAGGAAAATAATAATTGGCAAAATTTGATAATAATTTTGTTGATGAGTTGCGTATGCGATTGTCCATTGTGGACATTGTTGGACGGCGCGTGCCTTTGGTTAAAAAGGGTCAAAATTATTGGGGATGTTGCCCGTTTCATAATGAAAAAACACCGTCTTTTTCCGTTGCCGAAGAAAAAGGTTTTTATCACTGTTTCGGTTGTGGCGCACATGGCGATATTATTTCGTTTGTGATGAATACCGAACATTTGGAATACCCGGCGGCAATACGCGAATTGGCGGATATGGCGGGGATGAAAATGCCCGAATATAAACCAAAATCCCCGGAAAGGGTGCGTTTAGAAGATTCTTATTTTGAAATTATGGAACGCGCCACAAAAGAATATCAAAAATTATTATTTGAACCCGCGGGTCGGGACGCGTTAAATTATGTGCGTGGGCGCGGATTTACCGATGAAATGATAAAAAAATATCGTATTGGTTATGCACCGAAAAATAATTTAATTTCATCAAAATTTGTCGATATAAAACAAACAAATTTATTGGCAACGGGACTGGTTCGGCGTGGCGAATATGGCATGTATGATTTTTTCCGCCATAAATTGATGTTTCCAATTTTTAATGCGCACGGCAAAGTTATCGCGTTTTCTGGGCGCAGTTTAGATGGGTCAGAACCAAAATATATCAACACAACCGATACGGAATTATTTCACAAAAGACAAACTATTTTCGGGTTTAATTTTGCACGCGACGAAATTTATAAAAAAAATCGTAGCATCGTTGTCGAGGGTCAAATCGATGCAATTCAAATGCAAATGCATGGTTTTGGCGAAACGGTCGCACCATTGGGAACGGCACTGACCGAAGATCATATCGCGATTTTGTGTAAATCAAATCGAAATATCACATTTTGTTTTGATGGCGACAATGCCGGACAAAAGGCGGCGGCGCGTGCGGCATCAATTGTTTTGCCGTTTGTTCGCGATAATTCCGATGTGCGGTTTGCATTTGTGACGGGTGGCAAAGACCCGGACGAGGTATTAAAAACCGGTGGCGTGGCCGCTATGCATAAAATTATAGATGATGCCACGCCATTGATTGATTTTTTATGGAATTGGGTAAATCAAAATTTCTTGGTGTCAACACCCGGTGGACGCGCCCAGGCGGAAAAGTTTTTAGATACCGAATTAAAGAAAATCACCGACAAAAAATTACAATATGAAATCGAACAAGAATATAAAAAACGCGAATTTCAACAGTGGCGTTCTTGGAAAAAATCAGACGCGCCAAAAATCAAATTACCTGATACTGATTTGGTTACAAAAAATACATTGGCGTATATTGTGAATAATTTCCCCGATATCGCCAGTCAATATGCAGATTTTTTATCCAGTTTAAATATTTCGTTTGATGAAACGGCACCTGATTTAGGGTGGGATGATAAAGCGGCGGAAAAATTTATTGTATCATTAAAACTGCAACGGTATCGCGCGACATTGGAACAAGAATTAAAGACAAAAATGCAGGGTATGATAAACGGCGAAAATTACACAAATGAAGAATTGAGTGATATCAAGAAAAAAATCGCCGAAATAAATGAAAAATTAGAAAAACTGTTGTATTTAGAATAAGAGTTCAGTGTTCAAAGTACAGAGTTCAGTTGATGTGTCGGCAATGCCGACTGCTTTATTAAAAATAAAAAATTTCCCGGCTTTTTTTAACATTTTTATTAAAAATGCCGGGAAAAAATTAAATTTCAAAATTCAAAGTTCAAATAAAGCAAAAAATTCCCGGCCTTTTTGATATTTTTTATCATTTTGGCCGGGAATTTTTTAACAATTTTATTTTACCATGTGCGGGTAAAATTTATACATTGAACAAGAAATGGCAAATGTCGCCGGGTTGCAT
>DFKW01000004.1:99913-149593 GCA_002373935.1 Alphaproteobacteria bacterium UBA3635
GTTATAATTTCGGCACGAATAAATCCGCGTTCAAAATCAGTATGAATTTTTCCGGCGGCCTGTGGCGCGGTCATGCCACGCGTTATTGTCCAGGCATGCGCTTCACGTGGTCCAACCGTATAAAATGTTTGCAGGCCCAATATTTCATATCCGGTTTTTATAACCTGGTCCAGGCCGGATTGTTTTAATCCCAAATCGTCCAAGAACATTTTTCTTTCGTCCGGATTTACAATTTGTGCGATTTCCATTTCAATCTTGGATGAAATTATTAAAACGGGATTTGTTGCACCAAATTTTTCCACAACGCGATTTGAAAATTCGTTGCCTGATGCCGCGGATGCTTCGTCCACATTACAAACATAAATCACCGGTTTGGCGGTCAATAAATTAAATGGTTTGGCATCCACATCCAATGCGCGCGCCGGCACGCCGGATGACAAATTTGTGCGAATTATTTCGGCATCTGCCAATAATTTTATCGCCTCTTTATCCGCGCCATGTGCTTTCTTGGTTAGATTTTTTATTTGTTTATCCAAACTTTCCAAATCCGCCAATGCCAATTCGGTTTCGATTGTTTCAATATCAGATAATGGGTCAATTTTGCCGTTCACATGCACAATATCATCATTTTCAAAGCAACGAACAACATGAATTATCGCGTCGGTTTGTAAAATATTGCCCAAGAATTTATTTCCCAACCCCTCGCCAGTGGATGCACCACGGACCAGGCCCGCAATATCAACAATTTCCAACTGGGTCGGTATAATTTTTTCCGAATTATCAACGGCCGCCAATTTTAACAATGTTTCATCCGGCACGACAACACGGCCGGTGTTCGGCTCGATAGTGCAAAAAGGGTAATTTTGCGCGTCGGCGGCGGCACTTTGTGTCAATGCGTTAAACAGAGTTGATTTTCCCACATTTGGCAAACCCACAATTCCACAATTGAATCCCATAATAAAATCCTTTATAATGGTAGTAATATGTCATACATCTGGCAAGATTTCAATATAAAAACCATGCCCGCCGAAACTATTGTTTTTCGGGATGGGGTGTTTTGTCCCGAACTTTCAACACTGGACTCGCCGGAAATTTCAAAAAATTACGATTTGCCGGTTCATATTATATATGTTGGTAAATTATCAGATAAAAATAATTTGGATATAAATATACCCGAAAATGTTAAAAACCAGACCGTGTTTTTGTCTGTTCGGGTCACGGTTGATTATGGGGCGGAATTTTTAATAACAATAAAAAACAGTGGTGTGGAATCTGAATTACGTGGGTTTGTCACAATTCAAAATCGTGGAAATGTTAAATTTAATGTCGATGCGCATCATTTAGCGGTAAATACCGGTATTTTTGTAAAAACCCGTTTGGTGGCATATAAAAATTCAACATCTGAAATAAATGGCACGGCACATATTTATAAGTATTGCGAAAATGCGCGGTCTGATATTCAAATGTCGGCAATCGCAGAAAAGAGTGCCAAAATTATATTCCGGCCCGCACAAAAAATATCGTCGATACCGGAATCGGCGGCGCATGGGGCAAATATCGCACATTATACCGCGCCACAAATTGAATACCTGCATCAATCGGGGTTAAATGACACAGATATCGATAAAGTGTTAAAAGAGGCATTTTTAAACGATATTGATTGATAAACCGGCCCGTTGACGCGATAAAGATAATGGAATATCCAGTGGCGAAAAATAAAAAAAACACCCGTTAAAACGGGTATTAAAAATCATTGGTTAAAAGCAACCATTATTATTTCTTGAAACCCTGTTTTGCCTTTAATTTTGGGTTTTTCGGGTCAATCAAGATAACCTGTTTACCACGACGAATTTGTTTAATGTCACCGCGTTTTTTCCAGGCCTTTAATGAACTTAAAAATTTCATATCAAATCCTTTTTGCAAACTGATTATAAACAGTTTTTAACAAAAATCAAATAAATAATATATATTTGTTGTTGTTGTTGGGGCTGTTGAAATTGTTGAAAATTGGTTGTGTTAAAAATTTTCCACCGGTTTTTAACAATTTTTTGCCAAAAATTCGCGGTTTTTTGATTTTTTTAATAATTTTATGAAATTGTTGAAAACCTGTTAAAAAAAACATCAGTTTTCAACAGTTTTAACATTTTTTCGGGTTTTATTTTTCTGCTTGTTAAAAAATGTTGAAAAGTGGTATAATTATCAACAGGATAAGGAAGAGATGAAACAACAAGTTTTGAAAGCATTGGCGAACCCACCGCGCATATTTTATGTGCCGTATTATTTGGCGGTGCTGAATTTTGTTGTGCAATTCATTGTTTTTGTTGCAATTTATGTGTCTGCGTTGGTGTTTTTTGATTTCCAAATTGAACCATTAGTGTTTTTAGTATCGGTGATTACTGTTCATATGTTTTTGGCAATCTATTCACGCATTGACCCACAAATTGGACAAATTATTTTATCACGGTTTCAATTATTAAAAAGAAGAATTCCACGGAGATTGGCGGCATAAATGAATACGAATTCTGGATTTTTTGATTATTTCGCGGCCAGTTCTGAATTTCCAATAACGGTCACGGTGTTGGTTATGCTGGTTTTAGTGGTGTTTATCGCATTGATGATTTATTTACCGGTATTGACCCGTAAAATTTTTCCAAAATTTGGTTATGCGCGGTATTCACAATATTTACCATTTGTTGGTGTTAGACCGGAAAATGTTTTACAAATTTCTGATGGCAGTTTTGTTCGGGTTTATCATTTAGATGGTGTTCAAACCAGTATGCAAGATGATGAAACACGTGCCCGATTTTTAGATTTACGCGCCAGTTTATTTAATCAAATTCGTGATGAACATGTTATACTGCGGTTTTTTACAACCCGGGATGCCGCCGATGAAAAAATGGATTATGAATTTCATCAACCGACTTTACAGGCGATTTTCGATAAATGGAAAAATCAAGGGTTAAAGATTTTTACCAATAATTATTATATTGTTTTGTCTGTTGGTGGTAATGACGCGTTGGAAAAATTAAATCAATATTCAACATATATTGAATCTATATTTGCACCGTATAAACCAACATTGTTGAAAAATAACAGTTCGAATAATATGGCGCGGTTTTTTGGCCGGATTTTGTCCCCGATTACTAAACCTGAACCGGGTGTTTGCAATAATGATATTGCAGATATGGTCACTGTTGACGATGTCGAATTTATGAATAATGGTTTTATTAAATACGAAAGTGGGGGTGTAAAAAAGTATGCGGCAACAATTTCTTTTAAAATTGCACCTGACTATTTGGATGAAGAATTTTTTATAAATGTTTCCACAATTCAATGTGAAATGATTTGTATGAACGGGTTTCATATAATGGGTGTTGCCGATGTTGCAACTGCGTTGCGTCAGACACAATCAACCACGGATGAAAAAAATGAAGATTCAACCATGGAACAAATGGAAGAGGCACAAAGTGTTATGGATGAAAATGTGTCTGGGAATCAAAGTATGGTGAATTATTATCCGATGTTTATGCTGTTTGGTGATACAACGGATGAATTAGAAGAATATATCAAAGAATTCAAAAAAATATCTGCATCATTTGGTGTGTCGCCGGTTGTTGAAACTTTTGCTGCGCGCGTTTCGTGGTTTTCAATTATTCCGGGGTTTGATGTTTTCCCGCGCAGTTTCAAATTATTGTCAAAAACCGCCGCAATATCAATTCCAATGGATGCATCACCACGTGGTTTTGCAAATTCTGATTGGGGTCCGGGGCCATTGGTTGTATTTCCAACCGCGTCGGGGACACCGTATCAATTCCAATTCCATGTATCTGATAAACCGGTGGCGGTGGCTCATACATTGACGATTGGTCCAACCGGTGGTGGTAAAACAACACTGTATTCATTTTTGATTGCACAATCTTTGCGTCATCAAAAGTTAAAAGCATTTTTCTTTGACAGAAATAAAGGTGCCGAGATTTTCACATTGGCGGTCGGTGGTAAGTATATCACTATGCAGGGACGCGAAAAAAATCAAGATAGCACAAATCAATCGTTTGAAACACATTTGAATCCGTTCAAAATGGCGGATACTGTTGCAAATCGTGCGTTTTTGCGTCGGTGGTTGGCGATGATTTCGGGACAATCAGACCCGGTGTCGGCGGATGAAATTGCACGTGCGGTGTCTGTCAATTTTGATTATTTGGCGGATAAAGATAGAAAGTTGAAAAACCTGTGGGAGAGTTGTTTTTCATCGGGTGGAAAAATGCGTGAATCTTTGAAAAAATGGGTTGATGATTTACAATATGGCGACATATTTAATGAAGATAGCGATACATTGGATTTACAGGCGCGCCTGACCACTTTTGATTTTACGGATATTTTGCAAGATCCTGAATTGGCACCGGCGGTGATTTCTTATATTTTACACAGAATAAATAATACAACTGTGTCGGGTGGAAATCCGTCGTTAATTATGATTGATGAAACCGCGCCGATGTTGGAAAATAAAATGTTCCGCGATAATTTTATCAAAGGTCTGCAAGAGGGACGTAAGAATCGTCAGGCGTATATGGCGGCATTTCAACGCGCAAATGTGTTGGATAAATTAGGTATTGGTGATGTTGTCCGTGGTCAGGCGCAAACAGTTATGTTTTTCCGTAACCCGGGTGCAAATGTCGCAGATTATGAACATTGGAATTTGAATCCATTGGAAATGGCATTTATCCAGGGCAAGGCATATCCAAACCTGAAACGCGCGGTGTTATTGTCGCGGCCGGTGATAGGTGAATCTGTGATTTTGAATACTGAATTGGGTGGTTTGGGTAATTTGTTGCGGTTATTTGAATCGGGACGACCGTCGGTGTTACTGGCCGAGGAATTATATAAACAATATGGGAGTTCATTTGTCGAAGAGTATTTAAAGAAAAATGTTTAAGTATGTTTTATTTTTAATACTGTGTGTGACATCTGCATTTGCGGACGATGTTTGTGTTGCGTATAAAACACGTCCAGGTGTCAGAATTTCAAAACCTGATTGGGTTAAAAAAGTTGGACAACCATTAAAAGTTATGGATTTATATCATGGTAATGTGACCGCAACATTGGTTGATGAATATGATATTATTGTAAATATTGATGAATTACCAAATAATGGCGGTTATTGCGTCGGTATTAAAAATATAAATGCAACAATCGGATACAGCGATTTTTTGGTCAAGGTTGATATGCGTCATAAAATGGATTCTTGTTCGTATCGGGCGGTTTTGGCGCACGAGGGTGAACATATAAATGCGTATTTGTCGGTGATTGATGATTTCCAAGATGATTTGAAAGATTCTGTGTATTCGGCGGCAAATTCTATTATACCTATTTATGTTAAATCTGAAATGGATATTGGTGCCGCAATCGATGATTTGAATTCCAGATTACAAACACATCCGGATTTGATTTTGGTGAAACAAAAAATATCTGCGGCCGAAGAAATCAGAAATGCCAAGGTTGATGAAAACGATGATAAATATCAAGAATTAGCAAAGTGTAATGGTTAAAAAGTTTTTACCTTTTTTGATTTTTATATGTTTTAATGTTTCGTCATTTGCGGGTCCATGTGATGAATATAAAAGAAATATAGATGTAAATTTATCACGCGCGGAATATGGTGTTAAAATTATGGCGTCTGACCGTGATTTGTGGCCGGTTGGTGGTTTTACAAATGTTGTGCCGTTTTATCAATTAAAACCTGAAATTGGTTATATGTTTAATGGAAAATATTATTGTGTGTTTTTGAATTATGTGGATGCAATTGTTGGATTTCATGATTTTGAAATTGTGATTGATAAAAAATACGAACCGGGGTCTTGTGAATATAATGCGGTGTTGGAACATGAAAAACATCATATGTCGGATGCAGAACATGCATTTGATTTGGTATTTGATGATGTGGCGGATGCGTTAAAAAATGCGGCAAATGAAATTGAACCAATTTATGTCGAAAATGTTGATGATGTGCCTTATAAAGTTGAAGAAATTCAAAATAAAATTATTCAAAATAAAAAAATAAAATCGTTGGTTGATAAATTCCAAGAACAAATTGCGCGTGATGCGGAACATTTGGACGGCACGCCAGATGAAAACTTAAAAAAATGCGAACAAGATAAATTGGATGCCGCATTTGAAAAATATTATAAACAAAAAGGCGAAAAGAAATGATTTTGGTGACGGGTGGTGCCGGTTATATCGGCAGTCATTGTGTTATGGATTTATGTAAAAATGGTATGGATGTTGTTGTGTTTGATAACCTGAGTACGGGACATATTGAAACAGTTGAAAAATTAAAACAATTTGGAAATGTTGAATTTGTGCATGGGGATTTATTGAATTTTGATGATATATCGGGTGTGTTTAATAAATATAAAAATATCAATGCGGTGATTCATTTTGCGGCTTTTTCCCAGGTCGGTGAATCCGTGGAAAATCCACAAAAATATTATATAAATAATGTTGGTGGAACATTAAATTTGCTGCGCGCGATGTTGGAAAATAAAGTTTTGAAAATTGTGTTTTCTTCGACGGCGGCAACATATGGTGAACCAAAATATATCCCTATTGATGAATCACATCCGCAAATACCTATCAATCCGTATGGGCAAACAAAATTGATGATTGAACATATTATGGATGATTATAATCGTGCGTATGGATTGCGTTCTGTGCGGTTACGATATTTTAATGTTGTTGGTGCCGATGATGATATCAATATTGGCGAGTGGCATAATCCGGAAACTCATTTAGTGCCGAATATTTTGAAATCTTGTTTTGGTGATGGCAAAGTTTTTAATTTGTTTGGTGATGATTATGATACGCGGGATGGAACATGTGTGCGCGATTATGTTAATGTTGTAGATTTGGCAAATGCACATATATTGGCGTTGAAATATTTGGAAAATGGTGGTGAAACAAATTTCTTTAATATCGGGACAAACAATGGAAATACCGTGCGTGAAATTTTCGATGCGTGTGAAAAAACAACCGGTAAAAAAATTGCGTTGGATGTAAAACCGCGTCGCGCCGGTGACCCGGCAACATTGGTTGCGGATAATACCAAGGCAAAAAATATTTTGGGATGGGTGCCAAATCATACTTTGATGGACAGTATTAAAACGGCATATAATTGGGAGGTTAAATTACAAAACAAATGAAAGATAAAATTATAAAATTTATAAAACAAGAATACTGTATTGAACCCGAATATTTGTGGAAAAAATATCCGACTTTTTGTGTGTTTCGGCACATGGATAATAATAAATGGTTCGCGTTGGTTGCAACATTGCCACGGAAATTTTTGGGTGTGCCGGGGGACGGTATGGTTGATTTTATCAATGTTAAATGTGATAAAGAAAATATCGATTTTTTGCGCGGGGTACCGGGTGTTTTGCCGGCCTATCACATGAATAAACAAAATTGGATAACTGTATTATTAGACGGCACAATGCCAATTAAAAATGTTAAAAAATTATTGCAAGATTCATTTGATTTGACAATGTAATGATAAAATGGCAAAAAATAGGATCGTGAGCGGATAATCAAAGAGTGTGAATTATGACAAAAGAAGATAGACTGGAAATAGCAAGAGAACAAATAAAAGATTCAGGCGTGTTAGTTTATAGAAGTCTAACTAGGTATTCTATTGGGGCAGCGAAAATTCATGTGGAAAAGTTTAAGGTTGTAAAAGATAATAATATTTTATTTGAATTACATTTTGATGATAGTTATAAATACAACCAAAGTAGCTGTCATGGTGAAGAATTTTATTTGTGGTTTGGTAAAACAATATTACTTTCGGATGAATTAACTATATTACCTGAACATATTGATCATTATCCAAAAGGGATACTGTTACGTGGAGAAAAGGTAAGTAAAGAATATGATGATTTAACAAAAATGTATAAATTTCTTAAAAATCGGGCGGCAAATCAAAAAAGGAAAATGAAAAATAAAAATAGATAATAGTAGTATTAGTTTAAGGTTTATAGATACTAGAATTTTGGTGATATATTGATGGGTTAGATATATGCGAGTTATGTCGAGAAAGATTTGGCAAAAATAAAATTTTTGCCTTTGGCAAACCGGCGTGTTTCCACCCGCCTAATCCTTGTTTTGAACCAACTTTTTTCGTTGGTTCAAATCCCAGAACAAATTAAATAAAAATCGCACCACTTTTTTGATTTTATTGCAAAATAGGGCGGGGGATGGAATATGCGAAGGGACAGAATAGCCCGTCACCGCAATTATATAGTAAGGGGATGGAGTTCCCTCGACACCTGTTGGTGTCTGCGGGGAAACCGTGACGATTTGATTGCGCTATAATCACCCACAAAATTTTTCAAATTTTGCGGGGCCCGATGCTTATCAAATCTACTTGTTTTGAACCAGGGCAACCGGTGGTTGCCGTGGCCACAAACCGCCGACCGGAATTGTATTGTAAGGGGATGGAGTTCGCGAAAATTACATTTTCGCGGAAACTGCGGATTTTTGCCTTTGGCAAACCGGCGTGTTCCCACCCGCCTAATCCTTGTTTTGAACCAACTTTTTTCGTTGGTTCAAATCCCAGAACAAATTAAACAAAAAATGCACCCGTGTAGGTGCATTTTTTATTTAACTGGTTGCGGGGGATGGATTTGAACCAACGACCTTCAGGTTATGAGCCTGACGAGCTACCGGACTGCTCTACCCCGCGATAAACAGGGTGTATTATACACTAAATTTATGTAATGTCAAACAAAAATATGATTTTTTCCAAAAAAATTATCTAAAAACCGCATGTTATTTTGAATATTTGTTGGGTCTTGCATTGTTTTTTTATTGTTGCTATGATTTGTCCATATTGTAAATGGTGTTTTTTTATGGCAAGAAGTAAGTTTAGAAAATTTGTGTTGGACCCTTTTTTGGGGTTGGATATCGTGCAGTGGTGTATCGCGGTGCCGGTGTCCATAATTATGTGGTTGTTTTTTATAACTTGTTGTACCCATGTGCGCGGTAAACATATTTTAAAAGAATACAGGAAAAAGCCCGCTGTATTCGTTGTATGGCATGGACGCACGATGATTCCGTCGCTGATTATGTGTATTTATCGTATGCGCGCATGTGCGGTGGCGTCGCGTAATAAAGACGGGCGGCTGATGGCAAAAATTCAACATTTGTTCGGTGCACGTGCCGTGTATGGCAGTACATCGTCCGGTGCCGTGTCGGTGCTGCGGGCGGGGTTGCGTGTGTTGCAAACACAAAATCGGTGTATTGTTATGTGTCCTGATGGTCCCAGTGGGCCATCCCTGCGTTTGCAAGAGGGTGCGATGTATTATGCCCGTATGGCAAATGTCCCAATTATCCCGGTGTGTTTTGCGTCGTCAAAATCTTGGTTTCAAAATCGATGGGACCGGTATTTGATTGCTTTGCCGTTTTCTAAAAATGTTATGGATGTGGGTGAACCTATTTATGTTAAATCTAAAATCAAATCGCCGGGGTTTGAAAAAGAACGCGAAAATATCGAAAAAATCTGTATTAAACAAATGCGCGATTTGGACAAAATGTTTAATTTAATGCATGTGGAAGAAGGTTTGACCGCAGGCGAATTCAAACACCAAATGCGCGAGGCGAAAAAGTTAAAACGGTTGGCAAAATGAAAACACCAAAATGGTTTTTGAAAAAAAGTTTAATCGCATGTGCTTTGTTGCCTGTGTCGTGGGTTTATCTTTGTATTTCGCGCATGGTGTTTCGTATGCGCGCGCATCGTCCATTGGTATCGCGGCGGCCGATTATTTGTATTGGTAATATTTTGGCGGGTGGGGTTGGTAAAACACCCATTGTTCGTCAAATCTCAGAATTTTTAGATGCGCCCGTTGTTATGCGTGGATATAAAAAATCAAATGCCACAAATAATATCGGGGACGAGGCATTGATGTTATCGCGCCATGGTTTGTTGGTGCATACCGGTGACCGCAAAAGCAATATTATTTTATTGAATAAGCAAAAATCTGATACACCGATTGTGATGGATGACGGGTTTCAAAATCCATCGATAAAAAAAGATATTTCGATTATTGTTGTGGATTCTGAATTTGGTTTTGGTAATGGATTTTTATTGCCGGCGGGGCCAAAGCGTGAACGGGTGTCTGCACTGCGTCGGGCGGATGCAATTATTGTGATTAAATCATCAAATGCGCGGAAAAAAAATGTTTTATTGCCGGCGGGTGTGCCCGTGTTCTATGCTGAAAACAAAACGATTTCGCCGTATAAATCAAATCAAAAATTGGTTGCGTTTGCGGGTATTGGGTATCCGGAAAAATTCTTTCGTAGATTGGAAAATGTTGTTAAAAAAATTTCTTATTCTGACCATTATCAATATACGGATGCGGATATTAAAAAGTTGCGCGATTTGGCGGCAAAAATGGATGCAAAATTGGTGACGACCGAAAAAGATTGGGTGCGGTTGCCGGCGGCGGCGCAAAAAGATATCAAATTTGCCGAATTAGATACAAAAATAGAAAAAGGATTTTTTGTTTGGTTAAAGGAGAAATTAAATGGCGACTTTCAAGAAAAAAATTGAATTTCGTGGTGTGGGGATTCATCGGGGCGCCCCTGTGCGGATGGTGATAAAACCAAGTGATGTGCCGGGGATTGTTTTTCGTCGTGTTGATTTAGATAAAAATTTTGATATACATGCAATTTATTCTAATGTTGGTGAAACAAAATTTCGTAATACAACCATTGGTGATATGTCGGGCGCGCATGTGCAAACAATTGAACATTTGATGGCGGCGTTGATGATTGTCGGTGTGGACAGTGCCATTATTGAAATCAATGGGCCCGAGGTTCCGATACTGGACGGCAGTGCATATAAATTTTTGGAAAAATTTTTATCGGTGGGTGTGGTTGGTGCCAAACCAAAACGCATTGTTGTTAAACGCGAAATTGTCGTTTCATCAAAAGATGCGCGGAAAAACATCCCGTTTTTTGAACGGTTGAAATTTTGGATAATAAATAAAATCGCCGGACGAAAAACAGATGGGTTTGTTAAATTGTCACCAAATGATGGCCGTGGGTTAAATGTTATGGCAACGTTAGAATACCCGGAAAAAATTATTGGTTCGCAAACATTTTCTTATAAATTTGACGGGACAAAAAAATCGAGAGATGTGTTCTTGCGTGATGTTGCGCGTGCGCGCACTTTTGGAAAAATTTCCGAGTGGGAAACATTGAAAAAGCACGGTATGGGATTTGGTGCGAACGAGCATAATGTTATTGCGGTAAATGCCACGGGTGACGGTGTATTAAATAATATTTATTGGCGGGATGAATTTGTGCGGCATAAATTGATTGATGCGTTGGGTGATATGTTCACATCGGGTGGTTATATTATTGGTGATTTGGTGTCGTTCAAGGGCAGTCATGCGTTGAATAATTTGGTATTGCGGAAACTGTTTTCGGACCCGCAAAATTACGAAATTATAGATGGAGGGAAAAAATGAGAGGTTTGATTTTGTCTGTTTTGTTGTTGGGGGTGTCGGCATGCACAAACACGGTTGATGTGTCAAATGGTGCGGATGCGTTGGTACAATTAGAATCCCAGCCGAAAAATTGCATGTATTTATACAAAATAGATGCAGATGTGTCGTTATATTCCCATGATGACGCAATTCGTTATTTGAAAAATCGTATTGTGGCACAAAATAAATCGGGAAAATATTTCTGGTTGGAACGCGATGATGTTAAACAAAACGATTGGATTATGTTTGGTCCGGAATATAAATATATTATGACGGCGCGGGTTTATGATTGTGACAATAAAAAATAATTAAATTTTTGGCGGGTATAGTTATTATCTGTTTGCCAAAGATTGTATTTTTTTGTTATAATTCATAAAACAGGAGAGATGAATTTTTCAATGCGTGGAATATTTGGCGCTTTTTCAAAAAAACACGATGATACTTTCAGTGAAGTGTTTCGCGTGAATAAACGGCGATTTGCGGCCGGGTTGGTGTGGCAACCGGTGGCGGTGGGATATACACCACGAAAGTATGCCGGTGTGTTGGCGCGCAATTCAAAAAATCGTGCAAAATTATATGTTGAATATCGGTCTATGATTGGATTGGCACCGCGTTCGCGTCGGTATGCGTCGGGTATGGCATCGGCGGCGGCGGAAATCGTTGACGCGTTGAGTGAATATTCTTCGTTTTTGGCGGTGTTTTTTGTTGATAAAAAATATTATTTGTTGGCCGTTCGTAATGGAATTATTTTGGCCGATAAATTGTTTAATGTCGAAGAAAATGCGCGCGCAGAATATGCCCGGTTTTTGAAAATCCCGGATTGGTCCGCATTTATTGCACCAAATGCATGGGCAATACCGCGTGCGGTGGAAAAAAATTTGGCCACAATGTTGTCGCACAAGGTTAAATATAAATTGCGACCAATAAATTTATTGCGCGCACGGTTGTTTTCTGTTGTTTTGTTGTGTGCTTTTTTTGCAGGGGTTTATTTTTTCTTTAATGAACCAATACATCAAATGATGGCAACAAGGCCGGTCGCGATAGATCAATCGGTGATTGATGAATATAATCGTCAGATTGATGAAAAAAATAAAGAGTTGGATAAACAATTCGATATTCAAAAACAGCAACCTGTTCAACCGTTGGTGTTGCCGTATGATAATTTGCCGGACCCAGTTGCACGCGCAAAACAATGTTATCAGGCAATCGGGTTTTTAATGCAGCCAATTACCGGGTGGGTGCAATCGGGTGTGTCGTGTGATGAAACAACCGCCACCGCCGAGTTTAACAGAAAATTTGGTTCGTTGGATGCGTTCTATGATATGGCGGCGGATTTTTTACCGGGTGCAATAATTACGGAAATAAACGATGATATGTTGAGTGTATCGGTGTCTTTGCCGGATGTTGCACATGCCGCATCTATGGATGCGCGTGATGCCGCAACCGTTGAACGCAATGTGGTCAGTTTGTTTCAATCAATGGGTATGGATGTAAAAACAGATGTTGTGGTTGATACAATTACAAACGGTGTTGATGTTGTGCAATTAAATGTTGTCGAGGTCGAGGTGTCTTCGAAATTATTGCCAATGCAATTTATAAAAATGTTTGAAGATTTTGGTGGGGTTTATATCACGCGATGTGCGTGGAACGCGGTATCTAAAAATTGGAACTATGAGGTTATAATCTATGCAAAATAAAAATAAATTGTTTGGTTTGTTGTTTGCGGTGTTTGCGTTTTTGGCGGTGCCAAATGCATACGCGTTGGATGACGAGGTTTTGACCGATGAATTCGTCGAGGATGTGGAATCAGATGTCGCGGATGATGTATCGGCGGCGGCGGTTGCAGCATATAATGTTGATGGGTCGGTGTTTCAACAAATTACCGATTTAGAACAAGAAAAAGTTTTAATGGAATTGGAAAAAGAACGCGCACAATTGGATTTGGATTTAGACAGATTGGCGGCGGAAAAAATAAAACTGCAAATGGAAATGGATACATTGTCGGGACGCGCCGAGCAAGAGCAACAAATTTTGCAAAATGAAAAAGCACGGTTAGAGGCCGAGGCCGCAAAAATAGAACAAGAAAAACGCGCGATTGCCGCAGCAGCCGAGGCCGCAGAGTCAGGTGAGGAATCTGATGTGGCGGCGGCGGCACCAAAAAAGAAATCGGCGGCACCAAAAAAGCAACGCGAAGAATACGATGAAGATATTGCGTCTATGTATAAATTGGTAAATGTTATGGGTGCCGGAAATCAATTACAGGCAACTTTGTCTGATTTAGAAACAGGTCAAACAAAACGCGTCAGTGTTGGTAAAAAAATCAATGGGTTCACCGTGAAATCGATATCTTTGGAAGATGGTGTTGTGTTCAGCAAAGATGGCGAAACACAAAATTTGAATATATCCAGTCGGTAATAACATGAGCAAAAATAACAATAATTTTGATGAAGCAAATTTTTCACAAACACCGTCTGTGCCGGTGGCGATGGAAAATGCAGAAACAAAAGAAATTATAGATTATTTGTATTCTAATGGTAATCGGTTGTTGACGGCGACGGGTGCGCGTTTGCAATTGTCGCGCGATGTCCAAAGTTTGGTTGCATATTTTTCGGGTGGTGAAATTATCATATCACGCACACATAAATATGATGGGCGTGTGTTGGCGTTTTTGGAATTGCTGCGTGAACGCAATATGGTGATGAAAAAACCATTTTATTCTGATTTGGGTTTGGTGTCGGCGATTTACAAAACATACGAAGAAAATTTGGGTGGTGTGGCGCGTGCGCATGCGGATTTTGATAACCAGATGCAGAAAGATTTTGTCGATATTATCGCGCGTGCGGCGGCACAAAAAGTGTCGGATGTGCATATCGAGGTTTCTGACCAAACAACAATTTATTTCCGTATCGATGGCAGTATGCAACCCGTGTTGGAATATAATGCCGGGTGGGGTGAATCGTTTGTGCGTGCCGCGTTCGCGTCCGCGGATATTTCAAATGCAAACTATGCACAAAATGAATATCAATCGGCACAAAAAGATGGTCGTACGCCTTTGCGTGGAACACGCGATTTATATTTGCCGGATGGTGTCACCAGTATTCGTATGCAATTTAATCCAATTGCGTATGGAACGCGTTATGTCGTTATGCGTTTGTTATATGACAATCCATCCGAGGGTATAAAAACCGAACAAGAGTTTGGTGAATATGAACGAAAATTGTTGGAACGGTTGCGGTCTTTTCCAACAGGGTTGGTGATTGTTGCGGGTCCAACCAGTTCCGGTAAATCAACAACATTGGTGCGGAATATGTCGCTGATGTTAAAAGAGCGCAATTATGAAATCAATATGATTACGGTGGAAAACCCGGTTGAACAAAAAATTTTCGGCGCGCATCAAATGCCGGTCGTGAACGCGATGAACGAAGAACAACGCGATGAAAAATATACCGAGGCATTGGCCGCCGCATTACGCAGTGACCCGGACACAATTATGGTTGGTGAAATTCGAACACTGGCCGCGGCACAATTGACGGTGCGTGGTGCGTTGTCGGGGCATAATGTGTGGACAACATTACATGCGAATTCTGCGATGGCGGCATTGACGCGTTTGTTGGATATGGGGGTCGAGGCGTTCAAGTTAAAAGAAGAAACACTGATGCGTGGTTTGGTTTCAATGCGGTTGTTCAAAAAATTATGTCCGCATTGTCGCGAGGCATTGATAAATCATCCGGAACATCCGGCGTATCGACGCGTTTTGGATGCGTTTGGTGAAATCGGATTAAAGCAAGTTTTTGTCAAAGGCCCCGGGTGCAGCGAGTGTAATGGATCGGGCACTTTTGGACGTATCAAGGCCGGTGAAATCATTATCACAAACAGTGAGTTTTTGCGCCTGGCGATTTCGGGTAATACCGATTTGGCGGTGAAATATTGGTTGGAAGAAATGGATGGGCGAACATTAAAAGAATCTGCCGCAGAATTGATGTTGCGTGGAATTATTGGTGTCGACGAATTAGAAAGGTGGGTTGGTTTACTGGATAGGCCAGGGGAATATTAAACAAAATGGAAAAATTAGAATTATTATATGCAAAATTAGTGTTCCGGATGAACACAGAACGTCGTTTGGCATTGATACGCAAATTGGCGTCTTTGTTGCGTAATAATTTTTCGTTGATGGATGCGCTGGGGCGGATTGAACAAATTGAATCACATAATGGAAAAAAGCCCGATGAACCATACGCAATCGCAATGCGCCAATGGCAAAAAGGATTAGAGCAAGGTTTGTCTTTTTCGGATGCAACACGCGGTTGGTTGCCCGGTATCGAAACATTATTGTTGACATCTGCAAATGTGTCGGATTTGACCCGTGCGTTGGAAAATCTGGAAACGGTTGTTGTTGGCACAAATAAAATAAAAAGCGCAATGCGAAATGCTGTTGCGTATCCATTGTTTTTATTGGTTTTGACTTTTGCAATTATCATTATGGTTGGTGTGTATTTGGTGCCGCCGTTGGCATCGGTTGCCGGGCCAAATGTTCAATGGACGGGTGCGGCAAATTTATTGATATTGGTTTCAGAATTTTCAATAAATTATTGGCATATTATCGCCGGGGTATTTGTGGGATTGTGTTTGTTGGTATGGTTTTCATTGTCAAATTGGACCGGGTTTTGGCGAACACGTTTTGATAATATTGTGCCGTGGAGTGTTTATAAAATTCATGTGTCGGTTGGATGGATGATGTCTTTGGCGGCGATGGTGCGTGCGGGTGTTGCGGTGCCGGATGCAATGCGTGTATTGGCAGATAATTCAAATGCATATCTGCGCGAGATTTTAGAATCTGCGTTGCGGTATATTGCAAATGGTGATAATTTGGGTGTGGCGTTGGCGAATACAGGACGCAATTTCCCAAACAATGAATTGATTGGTGATTTAACAATATATTCAGATATGAACGATTTTAGTCAAAATATTTCAAATGTCGCACGTGATTATTTGCAAAATTCTGTGCAAAAAATAGAATCTTTGTCAAATGCGTTAAACAGTGCCGGTATTTTATTGGTGTCGGTGATTATTGCCTGGGTCGTGTTGGCAACATTTCAAATGCAAGACCAAATTACAATGATGTTGTCATGATTTTTGTTTTGTGTGCGGCAAAACAAAATTATAGTGGCCGCTTCATAGTGCGCCCCGTCGCCAAATGCCGTGTGATGCAAGGCAGAGTGCAATTGATGAATTGTTTGTAATATGGATAAAAATCATTTTGTTTAACTGTTGTTTTATGGTATAATTTAATCATAAAAAAATGGAGTTTTTTCATGGCCGATTTTAAATTTGATTTGGAAAATTTCGTTCGTGCGTATATTGATTTAAACAATGAATCAAAAATGTATGCTGATGAACATAGAAACTATTGGGGATACGCCGTTCAAAAGATATTAAATCCAGGGGGTAGTTTAGAAAGTTTTTTTCAAGAATATAGAAAATTTAATTCAAAATCCGTAAATGATGTATTGAATTATTTGGATGCTGCGCGTGGAAAAAAGGAATCTGTGGATGTTGCAAATACAATAAAGTTTGTTGCCGAACAAGTGTTTTGCCCCAAAATGGGTAGTTATTCAAATTCGTATGATAATACTTCGTATTTGCAAATGTTTTTGAATAGATTAAATCAATTCAAAGATAAAGATTTGGTTTATGATGTATTAAAGTTGTTGAAAGCAACCGTGGATTACAAACACCCAAGTACAAACAAATATGGTGTACCAATACCGGAAAAACGTTTGCGTGTCAATAAAGATATCGCAACAATGTTGGCAAATAATTATAACGCAACAATGGATGATATTGCCGAAATGATTTATTTTGCAGAAACGCCGGATGCGGCACTGAAAATAATAAACGATGTTTTTGCAAAAACAGATGAAGATTTAGAAGCCGAATTAAATAAAGATGTTCCGGGGACTGATGCGGTTGGCTATATTTTGAGTAAACCAAAATTTGTTGTCAGAACTGTTTTGGATGTTAGTGATTTAAGTCCGGAATTATCCAGACAGATTAGTGCAAAAGATTCTGGGCCAATTAAAGAGTTTTATAAACAGTTGGCACAATGGGAAAAAATCGCCAAAGACAAATACGATTTTGATAAAGTTATTGGGTCGGGTGATACGCAATATGTGACAAATTACGAAGATACATTGGAAGAACAAAATATTCGTTTGATAAATCAAATTGAAAAAATGACCGCAGAAATGGAAAGTTTGAAAAAACAAATGGATGGGTTGGAACAATCGCGCGACCAATATAAAGAAAACTATGAACGCGAAAAAGGTATCAGGGAAAGAGCCGAAAAACGTCATGTGGAAGATAAAAATTTGATGGACCAAGATTTGAAAATTGCAACGGATGCGTTGCGCGCGCTGGATACGGGGGTTGAAAAAATCGATAAAGCCAATGCGTTCACGCGTGGAAAACAAATTATCGAGGTCAAGGCCGTATTAGAAAAATATAAACAGGACAAATTGAAACATGACAGCGTTGTGGCGGAAGTAAAAAGTCGTCGAAACGCGGAAAAGATGGCCCGACATTTGGGTGGACAAGTGACAATTGAAATATAAAAAATCCCCGGAAAGGGGATTTTTTACAGTTCTCATCCGTCTCTGCTGTCGCAGAGCCGCGATTAAACCATAAATGGTAAATTTTTCAATGTTCTGGTTGTGACCCGGACATTTACATCAATCAACATATTTTATCCGTCTCTGCTGTCGCAGAGCCGCGATTACACCATAAATGGCAGGTTGTCCAATGTTCCGGTTGTGACCCGGACATTTACATCAATCAACATAAATATTGAATCTGGGGTTGGGTTAAACCCGTTCGGAAACATATTTTGGGCCAATAAGTGCGATGTGTTGACCGTCAATTTTGTCACCAAATGGTCATCGTCCAGCAGTGTGTAAATTGGCCCGATATTGTTTGGTGTGTTTGCGCCAATTTCATGTTCGTTTTGTGGGCAACGCAGGCCGTCCATCAATGTTTTAATACGGTTATCAATGTCGCTGTGTGCGACGCCGACGATTTCCGGGTGCAACATCAAAATGTCCAATTCTGCAATCATATTCAGGTTCGGACTGATAATCGGGTTCCAATCAATACCGCCAACATGGCGTGTAATCAGTGGACTTTTAGATGCGTCGGGCAACATATATTTGGTTAAATTGTCCCACGGGCTGTGTTCGATCAATTTCTTTAATTGTGGGTGAAATTGCATGCGGATATCGGCGATATGTTGTGCCCGTTTTTTAGGGTTGACAAAAATATCACCAAAATAAATAAGTTTGAATTTCATAGGTATTCTCCTGGTTAAAAATTATGCCTTTTTCCTTGAAAATTATAGCACAAATTGCTATGGTTTGGATAGCAAAAAACGAAAGGAAAATATTATGGCAGTCAATAATGAATATACCGGTGATTCAATTAAAGTATTAAAGGGCTTAGAGGCGGTTAAAAAACGCCCGGGTATGTATATCGGCGATGTGGGCGAGGGCGGGGATGGCCTGCACCACATGATTTACGAGGTTGTAAATAACTCTATCGACGAGGCAATGGCCGGGTATGCAGATACCGTATATGTGTCGTTAAATCCGGATGGCAGTGTGACAATCCGTGATAACGGTCGTGGTATGCCGTTTGATATCAATCATGAAACAGGACGCAGTGCGCTGGAACTGATTATGTGCGAATTGCATGCGGGTGGTAAATTCGATAACGAGGGCAATGGTGCATATAAAGTGTCGGGTGGTCTGCACGGTGTTGGTGTGTCGGTTGTGAACGCATTGTCAACATGGTTAGAGGTTCGTGTTTGGCGTGGTGAAAAGCAGGCGTTTATGTCGTTCCGTGATGGTGTACCAACCACTGATTTACAAATTACGGAAAATAAAACAAATCACGAACATGGGTCCGAGGTGACTTTTTTACCATCGCCGGAAACATTTACCGGAACCGTATTTAATTTTGATACATTGGAAACATGGCTGCGCGAGCAATCTTATTTGAACGCAAATGTTCGTATTATTTTGGAAGATTTGCGCGGGGCTGATAAAAAAGAACGCGAATTTCATTCTGTTGATGGGTTAAAAGGGTTTGCAACATATTTGGATAAATCCAAAGAGTTGCTGAATCCGGAACCGATTCAAATGATTAAACAAATCGAAGATTCTTATATTGAAATTGTTTTACAGTGGACTACCGCATATACGGAAACATCATTATGTTTTACAAACAATATTCCAAACCGGGACGGCGGAACACATTTGGCGGGTTTTCGTGCGGGTCTGACGCGCGCGTTGAACAAATACATCGGTGAAAAAATCACCAAGAAAGATGTCAATTTGTCGGGCGAAGATTTCCGCGAAGGTTTGACCAGTATTATCAGTGTGAAAATTCCGGACCCGAAATTTGGGTCACAAACCAAAGATAAATTGGTGTCCAGCGAGGTTCGTCCATTGGTTGAAAATACCGTGAACGATATGCTGTATGAATATTTGGAAGAAAATCCGGCAATTGCGAAATTGATTGTTGATAAAATTGTCGAGGCCGCAACCGCACGTGAGGCCGCGCGTCGTGCGCGTGAATTGTCGCGTAAAAAATCCGGACCGGAATTGGGTGGATTGCCGGGGAAGTTGGCAAACTGTTCGGAACGCGACCCCGAAAAATGCGAATTATTCATCGTCGAGGGGGACTCGGCAGGTGGTACGGCAAAGCAAGGGCGTGACCGCAAGACCCAGGCGATTTTGCCGCTGCGTGGAAAAATTTTAAATGTCGAACGCGTGCGGTTTGATAAAATGTTATCGTCTGATACAATTGGCGCGTTGATTACAACAATGGGGACCGGTATTGGCAAAGATGAATTTGATATCGAAAAAATGCGTTATCACAAAATTATTATCATGACCGATGCCGATGTGGACGGACAACATATTCAAACATTGTTGATGACTTTCTTTTATCGTCATATGCCCGAGGCGATTGAACGCGGATATATTTATGTCGCAAAACCACCGCTTTACGGCGTCACCCGTGGCAAACAACAGATTTACATCCAAAACGAACATGATATGGATGACTATTTGATGAATCAATTGGCAACCGACGGTATGATTCAAAGTGCGGATGGAACACAAATTTCTGGCGCGGATTTGAAACGGTTGTTGACACTGATTTTGGATATGCGCAATATTTTGCAACCGTTAAATCATGTTATGCCGTTGCGCTTTATCGAGGCGTTGGCATTAAATGGTGTGTTGGAAAATGAAACAAACGAGAATTTTGCATCCGCTGCGAAAATGCTGGACGCGGAAGAATTGGAGTTTGAACGCGGGTGGCATGTGTCCGGGGACGAGAGTGGTATTACCATTACACGGACACTGCGTTCGGTGCGTGAAACACATGTCTTGCCGCGCGAAAGATTAAATTCACCCGAAATACGCGCATGGCATCGTATGGATGGCAAAGAAGAATTGGTTCAGATGTTCAAAAATCCAACCGTGTTGACGGTGAAATCTAAATCACAAAAAATCTGGGGCGCGTTGGCGTTGCTGAATACGGCGTTTGAATATGCGCGCAACGGTTTGAAAATCCAACGGTATAAAGGTTTGGGTGAAATGAACGCGGAACAATTATGGGAAACAACAATGGACCCAAATAATCGTTCGCTGTTCCAGGTTAAAATCAATGACGCATCCCAGGCAGACGAGGTTGTATCGATGTTGATGGGTGATGTGGTTGAACCGCGTCGTGACTTTATCGTTGAAAATGCATTGGATGCAAATTTGGATGTGTAATGTTTTCGGCTGATTGGTTTTGGGGGTTGGAGAAAACTTTGCGGGAACGCGGGTTGGATTCGGACGACCAATCGTTTGATGAAATACGCGAAAATCTGGCGCGGCCACGGCGGCTGGCGCCGGATGCGTTTGCACGGGCGTGTGCGTATGTAATTTTGGCGGGTGGTTTTTCACAGAAAACCGCAAAAAAAATTCATGTGCAAATTTGTGATGCATTGTGTGCGGGCGCCGATGCCGATGCGTTGTTTCAAATTTTTCATAACAAAAATAAAATCAATGCAATTGTGAAAATTTGGCAAAATCGCGACAAATTGTGTGATAAATATTATGCGCAAAAAACTCTGGATGATAAATTGGCGTTTATTCAAAAATTACCACATATTGGAAAAATCACGAGCCATCATTTGGCGCGAAATTTGGGCGAAAATGTTGTTAAATATGATATTTGGATTCAACGGTTGGGGGTTGTTTTTGCACAGCAAAAACAAAGTTCAAAGTGCAAAGTTCAAAGTTCAATTATCGATAATCAGAAATTAAATCCACAGATTAAAAAATACTGCGACGATATGTTTGCGTATTTGGCGCGCGAAACAAATTTGCCAATTGGATATATTGATGTGGTGCTTTGGAAATCTTGCCAAAACAAATTGATTATTATGGATGATTACTTGTGATAATTTCGTTTATGTATGTTTAATATAAGGGTTGAAAATAAAATGGATGTGAAAATCGAAGAATCTTGGAAACGCGAATTGGCGTCGGAATTTGATAAAGATTATTTTCGAAAACTGACCGATTTTGTGCGGGCGGAATATTTGTCGGGGCGTGCGATTTATCCCGCGGCGCGCAATATTTTTAATGCGTTTAACCTGTGTCCGGTGGATTCTGTGCGTGTTGTGATTATCGGCCAGGACCCCTATCACGAACCGGGGCAAGCCATGGGTTTGAGTTTTTCGGTGCCAACAGGTGTTGCAAATCCGCCGTCGCTGCAAAATATTTATCGGGAAATTGAATCTGATTTAGGACGCCCCAGTTCCACAAATGGTGATTTGACACATTGGGCACAGCAGGGGGTATTATTGTTGAACTCTACATTGACGGTGCGGGCGCATTTGGCGGCATCGCACGCGGGGCGGGGTTGGGAACAATTTACCGATGCGGTGATTGCGACACTGGCGCGGCGCAAAAATATTGTTTATATGTTGTGGGGGTCTTATGCACAAAAGAAGGCCGCATTGGTGGACGCGTCACAAAATTTAGTTTTGAAATCTGCGCATCCGTCGCCATTGTCGGCGTACCGTGGATTTTTTGGATGCAAACATTTCAGCCAAGCAAATGAGTATTTGGTTGCACACGGATTTCAACCAATTGATTGGTGATTAAAAATTATGTGTCAGGCCCAATCCATAAAATGCGTAAGAGTGGTTATCTTCGGCGGTGTTTGCGTTTGAAAAATGTTGAATAAATATTTCGGTTGCCCATTCGTCGGTAATGTTATATCCGATTGAAACCTTGAATTGAAAAACCAATTTTGCCCCCAGGCGTTTGTTCTCTTTGGCTTGCAATCCGACACCCGCGCCGACACCGGCGTATAAATCATGATATCGGAACAGGGCGATATCTTCGGTTGCGTACACAATTGGAATTGTATAATTTTGCCATTTCCATCCATATTTTTCATGTAATCCCAATGTCTGGGACAGGTTCAAATTGCGACGCGCGGGTATGCGGAAAAATGTTGTTGGTTGTGAGTATGTTATTGTCCCGATATAGAAAGGCACGGGGCGAACCGGTGGTGGTAATATGATACCGGTGTCAAAACCCTGGCCGATGCCGTAAAACATTTGGTTTTGATATTTGCCCATGAACGGGTTTTTGTCGGGTAAAAACCAAGAGTCCGCCATTGCGATTGACGGTGTGATTATTGCCAATAAAAACAGAATCTTTTTCATCATGGGTTTAATCATATCATATTTTGGGTATAAATACAAATTGAATAAAAAATCCCACGAAATCCGTGGAATTTGATTTCTTATTTTATGTTTTCGCGGATAAAACTTTCGATTTTGTCGAACGGAATTTTTTCCATGTTGTCGTATAAATCGGTATGAGTGGCATTTGGCACAATCATCAATTCTTTATTTTTTCCGGTCAGTTTTTTGAACGCATCTTCACTGAAATAACGGCTGTGTGCGTTGGCACCGTGGACCAATAATACCGCGTTGCGTATTTCGCCCGCGCGTTGCAAGATTGGCATATTGATAAATGACAATGCACTGGTTTTATTCCAACCGCCGTTTGAGTTTAATGAACGACGATGATATCCGCGTGGTGTTTTGTAATATGCATGATAATCACGAACAAATTGTGGTGCATCGTCCGGTAATGGGTCAACAACGCCGCCCGCCAATTCAGGTGTTCCGCGTTTATAATCAATTGTGCGTTGGTTGTTTAATGCAACCAGTGTGTTATGACGCGCGTCGGCGTTATCGTCGGCATCAAAGTATCCATTTGCAATAACGCGTGTCATGTCATACATGGTTGATGCAACCGTTGCGCGGATGCGGGTGTCCATCGCCGCCGCATTGATTGCCATGCCGCCCCAACCACAGATTCCAATTATGCTGATTTTATTTGGGTCAATATCACTGCGGTTTGATAAATAGTCAACCGCCGCAGAAAAATCTTCGGTGTTGATGTCGGGGGATGCAACAAAACGCGCGTTGCCACCACTTTCGCCGGTGAACGATGGGTCAAACGCCAATGTGATAAAACCGCGGGATGCCATTTCTTGGGCGTACAGGCCGGATGATTGTTCTTTGACCGCACCAAATGGACCCGATACCGCGATTGCAGGCATTTTTTCAGATTTGTTTTTTGGCATATATAAATCGCCCGCCAATGTTATGCCATAACGATTTTTGAAATGAACGCGTGATACGGTGACCGCATCGTTTTTAGGAAAGGTTTTATCCCAACGGCATGCGTTCCACGCAAAATATAAAACCAATACAGATAAAATAACGGTAAAAATAATCGCGATTGTTTTCATAAAATCTCCTTTTCTGATGTGCGTGTTAAATATACCACGGATGGCCCCAGGGTCAAATGATTTTTATAAAAACATAAATAATGTTATTAAATTTTCTTGAACAAAAAACACCGGCAACCGCCAGTGTTTTATTAAATCTTGTGGCTTGCCACACGTAGCTTTAGCGAAGTGTGGTAGCGGGAGAGGGACTCGGACCCCCGACACGCGGATTATGATTCCGCTGCTCTAACCAGCTGAGCTATCCCGCCAAGCGATGTGCATTATAACAGAGTTTTTTTTAATTGCAATTATTTTTAATTCGTTTTAGTTTTATTATGAAATAAAAGGATATTTTACATGAAAATATTTGAAAAACGCCCACATGGCAACGGTCACATGTATGTTTATTTGTTTGGTATCAAGATTATGTCTTATAAACCCGAACAGTTTATCAACGGTGAAAATAATGTTGTTGATATACCGAAAAACGCGGCTTTTAAAATACAGATTGTCGGTAATAACAACAAAATTATAATGGCGCCAACAACATATAATCCACACGCGAATATCAAAATTGGCACCGGCGGCGCAACCCATAATTGCGAAATTAAAATTGGCAAAAACTTGCACGTGGGCAGTATGGAATTCGTCACCCCAATCCAAGAAGACGGTATGAAAATTGAAATTGGCGACGACACAATGTTTTCGGTTGGCACAAAAATTTTACCATCTGATTCACACGCCATATTTGATGAAACAGGTCGCGTTCGCAACATTGGTAAATTTATCAAAATCGGCAGTCATGTCTGGGTTGGTGCAAATGTGACAATTTGTAAAAACACCGAAATTGCCGACGGATGTATGGTTGGAACCGGTGCCGTGGTCAGTGGTCGCTTTACCGAACCAAATTGCATAATTGCCGGAAATCCGGCGCGTGTTGTGCGTCGCAACATAAAATGGGATGTGCGATTACCCAAAGAATTTTTATAACCATAAAATTGTTGATTTTTGCATCAAAACCGATATAATGTGCGCAATCGCCCTAATAGTCTAGTGGTAAAACACGTCCTTGGTAAGGACGAGTCGCAAGTCCGATTCTTGCTTAGGGCACCACTATTTGTGTCTTTGGCGCTACACTTTCATTTAATAGAACACATAAACTTACCTAGCAACATAAATATCAGAAGAACTTGCATCTGCTTTACAATATTCAAGCAAAGCCGAAGACATCTCATCTGGATGGGTAAATTCACATCTAAAACTATTACACCCAGACAACAAAGCAAAAACACAAAATAAAATTAATTTTTTCATATTACCCTCTAACCCCCTTATTCTAAGATTAGAAAACAACAAACGTTATTTCAATAACTTTTGTAGTTTTCTATATTTTTAAGCTGTTGTTTTCTCTTTTTGTCCCTGAAAAATTTTTGAAACAATATATTGATACACGAATACACACGCCAGAAAACCAATTAATCCAAAAATAACACTTAATATTTTGTCTTGTCCAATATATGTCTCATCAAGTTCAAACAGTTCAACAATTCCACCCAGCATCGCGGCAGGAATAAAAATACTCGCTATAAATTCCAAAAACACACGTATCGGACGTCCGCCTGTGTATAGTTTGTAAATCATTTTTTACCTCATTAATTCTGTGAATAAGACACCAAGTAAAACTCTGACACCAAAGACAACCAAGGCAATCAACCAGGTATATCCAATAAGTTCTTTTTTAGATTTTTTGTTAATTTGTGATTTTATAATCCAATACGATATTAAGTAATTTATAACAACGGCTGCCCCGATATTATGATGAGAATTGCTGGCCGTGGATGCCGCAACTTCCAAAACAAAATGTATAAACTCAAAACCAACCAAGTTCCAAATAACAATTTGTTTCTTTGTTAATCCCTTTTCGGATGCTGTTGTTTTTGTGTTATGTGCATTTGATAAACTGACTTTTTCTGACATTGTGGACCCCTTGGTATAAAAAGACCGCCCAAGAAAGAGCGGTCGGGGAGTTCTCAAATCAGTATCTTAATGATTTCGTGGCTTTCGGGTTACCCCTGTTTTATAACCAACGACCCCCCGACCATAAGTCAGGGATATAACGGTGCAGAAAACACCATCACATCAAATTAACGATGCTTTCGCACCGGACAAAGTGGGCTTAGCGAGCCCCGAACCAAATCTCTTGGATTCTGAAGCCGAATTGTTTTACGGCTCTGTTTATGATTATATGCCAGAAAAAGCAATTTTGCAATGTAGAAAGTTGTTTTTTCTTTTATTTTATGGTATTTTGTGGTATAATATCAACGTGCAGGGAATACTGTTTTTTATATTGTTGTTGCAATAATAAATAATGTTTGGTAAATATTTTAGTAAAGAATAAACTTATGGACAGAAAAGAATTTGTTTTAAACGTTTTTAGTTTGTTGCCGGATAGCCATCCTTATTTGTCACCAATAAAGGTGCAAAAGTTGTTTTTTTTAATTGAAAAAAGGTTGGGTAAAGATGGCACTTATTTTAATTTTCAACCATATTTATATGGACCATATGACTCAAATTTGAAAACTGTTATAAATGAATTGGTAAAAGACGAAAAAATGGAAATCGAAAAACACAACAATTTATCTCTTTACAAAATTGTTGAACGTGCTGATACAGCAAATTTCTTAACAAAAGCAGAAAGAGATTATATCCAGTGCACATTGATACCTTTCGTTTTAAAAAAGAGTTTTCGTGAATTATGTTTCGCAATTTATGACGAATTTCCTGAAATGAAAGTTAATAGCGTTTTGATTCAGGAGTAAAATTATATGACTATCGGTATCGGGGTTTTGTGTAAAGATGGTGTAGTGATTGCTTCGGATGGGATGTGTTCTGCGGGACCTGTCGGTGTTGATAATTTAAAAACACATATTATACAAAACAAGATAGTATGTTGTTGTGCTGGTGCGGATAACTATTTGCAGTTTTTTATAAATTTTCTCAATTTAAAATTTAATGATTTTGGATTTGATACCAGAAATAGAACTGCGGACGATATTATATCGTCTATTATAAGTGGTTTTTACACATATGTTAGTGCGTTGATGGTAGCAAACATACCCGCTCATACACAGAATTTATTATTGCAAAAATTACAAAACGACTTTTTGAACCCACAAACGATTCAATTTGCATCAGTAATAGGATTTTTCCATAATGACAATTTTTATTTATATAGAATAGACGGACTTACCCCATCACCAATTAAGCCAACAGGTATGTGGTACGCAATTATTGGTTCTGGTTTCTTGCACGGAATGCCATCAATTCATTTAATAAAAAAGATTATACAAATAAATTCTATACCGAATGTTGCCAATGCTGTTAATTTGGCTTATTGGACTGTTGACCACGCAATTGAAGTATCTTCTGCAGGAATTGGTGGTAATATAACAATAGCATCAATTAGAAAGCATAACGATAATACATTTTCTGTTCAGACAGAAAATATAGAACAATGCAAAGGGTTTGTTGAAGATGTTTATCGTCATATAAAGACATATTTTGAACAACCTGCCGAAGTAGCACGTGTCCCGGAATTTAACGCCAATGAACCGGCCAATTGTGAAAAAGTATGTTAATAAATATATGCATTCCTATTCTTCCTTGGCGTTGAGGTTTGGGTTTCCTGCGATTGGGCGCAAATCTACCATTGGCGACGCGTAATATGTCAGAAATACCGCTTTCCTTGATAATCCTTGCATTTTGAATTATTTCGGTATAAAATCTATTCCAGTTGTCCCAACTCTTATGAAGTAGGGGCACCACTATTTGTGTCTTTGGTGCTTGCGTCGTGGTGGGGCACAATTTTCGGTTATAAAAAAACCACCGTTTGGTGGGTTTTTTATTCTAAATATTGTTTGACAACTTTTATTTTTGGTGTATTGTTTGTGTTGGTGTTTTTTACTAAGGGGGTTATAATGTTGAACGATAAAGAACGTAAAGAAATTTTAGATTTGTTGAAAAGTTATAACAAAGCCAAATGCACGTTGGTCAATCATTATAATTCAAAACACGCGCGTCGTGTGGTAGATGATGTGTTGCGTTCTGTGGACCATTATTTGCGTATTATGGATACAAATATGGACAATGTTACGTCCGAAGATGTTAAATATTTTGCACTGATTGCGGATGTGTTTGAACCAATGCGTCGTGATGCAATGTTTCGTAAATTGCAAAATTATGCGGATTTTGATGTAATTGATTTTGTCAAAGAATCCAGAATTCACGGTGCCGGTCATGCGATTGGTGGCAAACGCATCAATGTTGCGTCGGCATTAAAATTAAATTTGGTGAAAAATTTGTTTAAAAAAACACCAAAAGAAAAACCCAAGAATAACACTGTAAAGCAGGGCGTACAACAGGTTAAACAAAATGTTGTTGGTGCCGTGTCAAATTTTTATAGTGATGTGACGGTTAAATTACAAAATTTGAAACAAGCTTTTGATATAAAAAAATCTGAACGTCGCAAAACACGCGAAAATAAAAAATCTGATGATAAATCCCGTAATTCTGATAAAAAGCATTGGTTTAAACAGGTTGTGCGTGTTGCATTGCCGGTTGCCGGATTTGCTTTGTTGGGTGTCGGAATTTCGATATTGGGTGTGAAAACAGGTGGTAAAAAATCTGGGGTCGCGCCGGTGAAAAAAGAAATTCGTGCGCCACAAAATGTGCAAAATACAAATCAAGAAAGTGTGCCTGTTTCGGTGGACACGGCGTATATGGCGGCGATGAATAACTATTGCAATTCGGCAATGGATGTTATTGCGGGCGAAAAGCGTAAAAATGATGTTATCGCAAAATTAAATAATCAAATTCAAAATGGTAATTTGGTGTTAAATGACACGGTCAGTATTGAACGCGTCGCATATACTTATTTCATATATCGTGAATATGGTTTTAATATTGATGTGTTGAATTTGGCGGTCAACGGCAATCAAAAATTGTCTGGGGCGGAAAACGATGAATTGTTAAATGTTATCAATGCCGCCGGTGACCGTGGTATTGGTGTTCAAAAAATGGCGCAAGAACGCGTTAAATCGCGTGGTGGCAATTTGGGTCATCACAGTAAATTTGAACACGCCACAAAACAACAGCAACGTGCATATTTGGTTCATCGTGGTGTGTTGAAAAAATTACAACACAACAGATAATAAAAACAGGTTGGTGTTTAGCCAACCTTTTTTATAACTTTGCGTTTATGGACAAAGGCAAATATATTTTCTACCGCGATTTTATTTATCGTGTCCAAATAAAAATAGTGTTTGGTAAATTATCTTGCAAATTGGGGGCAGGTGGCTATTATTATTTCAAATCGGGGTTGATAAATTGGTTGATATAAATAAAAAATTTGAAATCTTGTTGGATGCGGAAAATCGTAAATCTGTGGCGCGTTTGCGTTCGCAAAAACAACGCGACAAATATGCCCGATTGGTTGAATCTTTTATGAATATTCATCAAATCGAAAATACCGGTTTATGCAACGATTTTGTCGAATCTTACTATGCAAAAAAAAGACAAGAATTGGGCGATAATGCGGTCGATGTGTTAAAACGCACCGCGGCGGAATATGTAAATATTTTGAAATCAAATGGCGATATTTATATGCGTATCAGTTGGTTTCGGTTCGTGTTGGCCCGGATGGGGCGATAAAACATTGTTTTTATTTCTTGCAAATGGGGATTTTTGATTATATCATAAGCGTATATTTTATGGGCGTGGCGTCGATGAAGTGACTGACAACCATGGAGATGTCAAAACCCAATGTGATAAAGTGATAAATTCGGGTGGCACCGCGCGGTATATATTCGCGCCCCGGAAAATAATAATCGTTTGGTGCCAAAAATTCTGGTTTTTTGGCATCCAATCAAAACAAAGGGTGTAAATAAATGTTATCATTGAAATCTAAATACAGAACGCATACATGTGGTGAATTGAACATTTCAAATGTTGGTGAAACCGTGACTTTGGCGGGGTGGGTGCATCGCAAACGCGACCACGGGTCGTTGTTGTTTGTGGACCTGCGCGATAATTATGGTATTACACAATGTGTGTTTGATGGGGGCGATGAGGTGTTGGAACGTATTCGTCCGGAATCTGTGGTGCAAATCACGGGGCGGGTTGTTGCGCGTGCAACGGATGCGATAAACGATAAAATTCCAACCGGGCATATCGAAATCCAGGCCGCGGCAAGGGACGTTAAAATTTTAACCAATGCCGATGTTTTGCCTTTCCAGGTGTTTGGCGATGATGAAACATCCGAAGAATTGCGGTATAAATATCGGTTCTTGGATTTGCGGCGTGAAAAATTACACTATAATATTTTAATGCGCAATAAAATGATGAAATGGTTGCGCGATAAAATGTGGGATTTGGGATTTTCGGAATTTCAAACGCCGTTGTTGACCGCGGATTCACCCGAGGGCGCACGCAGTTTTTTGGTGCCGTCGCGTCTGCATCATGGTAAATTTTATGCGTTGCCCCAGGCACCACAGATGTTCAAACAATTATTACAGGTGTCGGGATTTGACCGGTATTTCCAAATCGCACCATGTTTTCGTGACGAAGATTTGCGCGCCGACCGTTTGTTAGAATTTTATCAGTTGGATATGGAAATGTCTTTTGTTGATGTCCCAGATATCCAGGCCGTAGGCGAGGCGATTATGCCGGAATTGGTTCGCACATTTGCCCCGGATGCCAATGTGTATCCAACAATTCCGCATATTTCGTATGACGATGCGATGTTGAAATATGGTTGCGATAAACCCGATTTGCGTAATCCAATTTTAATTTCAGATGTGACGGAAATTTTCCGTGGGTCTGAATTTGGAATCTTTGCAAATGCGATTGAATCTGGTGCGGTGGTGCGTGCGGTGCCGGCACCAAATACGGCCGATAAACCGCGTTCTTGGTTTGATAAATTGGGCGAATATGCAACCCGCGAATTGGGGTTGGGTGGATTGGGCTATATCGTTTTTGCCGATGAAGCCAAAGGTCCGGTTGCGAAAAAATTAGATGCGGCGCGTATCGCAAAATTGCATGATATTGCGGGCGATAATTCATCCATATTCTTTATTTGTGATATGGTGGATAATGCGGCAAAGGCGTCTGGCAAATTGCGCAATAAATTGGGCGCAGATTTGGGATTGGTAAAACCGCGTGATTTCGCTTTTTGCTGGGTCGATAATTTCCCGTTCTTTGAACCGGACGAGGACCGTGGCGGTGCGCCGAAATTTACGCACAATCCGTTTTCGTATCCGTTGATAGATTCTGTGGACGAATTGTCAACGCGTGACCCATTTTCTATCAAGGCGGCACAATTTGATATGGTGTTGAACGGTATGGAAATTTGCAGTGGGGGATTGCGAAACTATAATCCGGAAGTGATGAAAAAATGTTTCGAAATTGCCGGTTATCCAATCGAGGC
The DNA here is from genome assembly GCA_002373935.1 of Alphaproteobacteria bacterium UBA3635. Classification (GTDB taxonomy): domain Bacteria; phylum Pseudomonadota; class Alphaproteobacteria; order Rs-D84; family Rs-D84; genus Enterousia. The sequence goes on from DFKW01000004.1 coordinate 131,804, forward strand.
GGTCGAGAAAAACTTTTCGGGATTATACACCGCATTTCAATATGGTGCGCCACCGCACGGTGGTTGTGCGTTTGGTATTGAACGCGTGGTGTCGGAAATTTTGGGCATTGGCGACAGTGTTCGTGAAATTGTTGCGTTCCCGGCAAATCAACGCGGTCAAGATTTGTTGATGGGGTCGCCTAACGAGGTTTCCGAACAACAGTTGCGTGATGTGCATATTCAAATCCGCAAGAAAAATTAAATTATGATAAAAACACCCGCTGTTTCTGCGGGTGTTTTTTTTGTCGCGTTTTTTATATATTAAAATTTATCATTGCTGCGTGTAAATGCGCGCATGTATCCGATATCCAGGTTGTTTATGATGTTTGTGATTGAATATTGACGGCGGCCGGATTCGGTCAGTGTCATTTCAATAGATTCCGGTTTTGGCGCCGTTCCGCGCAAGACAAATTCAAATGTGCCGGTCATAACACGGTTGTTGATAAACAATGCACCAACACCATCGACATGTGCGGTTGAGATTGTAAATGGGCGGGTTGTTTCAAAATTGCCGCTGTTGTATGTGCCGGAAATTTTTAATTTCTTTAATCGGGTTTTACCGGATTCTAGTGCCGCGCCCAATATGTATTCGGCGTTTAATATTGTTAAATTGTCGGCCGCGGCATAAAATGCGTCGAAACCAATGCCGGATATCGTGCCGCCGGTCAATATTGCGTCGATGTCGCCAGATAAATTATACACTAAATCATTTGCGGTTTGACCCGATGTGTGTAATTTAACCTCGGCAGTGATGGTGGAATTGCGAATGTTAAATGGTGCGTCGAATTTTAACAATTCGCCCGTCACTTGGAATTTGTTTAACTGAATAGAAATATCGTAATCAAATTTTTTCTTTTCAATAATGGTCAACATGTTGCCGCGACTGGCATCAGATATTGAAAATACCTGGATGTTGGGTTTTAACGAATATACAAAATTTCTGTATTTTGTGTTTTCTAGAATCATTGTGTTCGCAGATAACGAAATATTTATTGGTAAATCAAACAACGTCGCCAATGGATGATTGGTTAAAAATTTTTCTTCGGAATATTTTTCACGGTATAGCGGACTGATAAAATTATCCAGGTTCAAAACATCGATGTCCAATGTTATGCCGGATTTTGTCGCGGTGCCGGATAGTATTTTATCGCCAATCATTATATTCAAATCGCCGATTGTGTCATTATTAAATGTCCCGGATATTGCGTATGCCATATCGTTCAAAAATCGCAAGTCAACCCCCGGTAACCATTGTTTGAAATTTGTACCCGTGATTACAAAATTATTTTTGTTGATTTCCAATGTCCATTGTTTGTTTTGTGGAATAAATGTTTTTTTGTTGTCTTTTTGTGTATATGTGCCGCGTGTGTTAAACATAAATTCCGGCAAGAAATTCAAGTTGATGTTTAACTCGCGTAATGTTGTGTCGTTTGCAAAGTTGTATTTTGGTAATATCTGTTTCGGGGTCACAACCATATTGCCGGACATGTCGGAAAAAGTAAAATCAATCGTTCCGTTGTCACCAATGCGTGATACCAATTTGCGTATTGTTTGTAATTTTGGCATCGGCTCCGTTGATGTTGCGGTGATGTGGAATATGCCATTATCTGATGTGATTTCACCGGTGATGTCGCCATAGACAAAATTTTTACATTCCCATTTTTGTGATGTGCCGGAAAATATACAGTTGAATTTTTCACTCATGTTATTTATTTGTAATTTTGTGTCGTGCAGGCCGTTTTTGTCGTATGTGCCGCCGATCAATTCAATGTTATCCATTATAACATGTTTTAATGTCAACGAATTGTTTTCCCCGGATACATTTAATTTTAGTTTCGAAAACAGGTTGTTTTGGAACTTTATTTTTCCCGATAAATCCAATGATAACCCTGTGTTGTTTAACATACTTTTGTCGGTTGCGATAAATGATAAATCCAGATTTGCATTATCTGACGCAAAGTTTATGTATTTATATCCATCGGGTAATAATTTTATATTGCCGGTGTAATCGTTTGCGACGATGTTGGTGAAATCAAAACCGTATCCGCCGTCCCAATTAAACTCCATCGATAAAGATACCGGTTCGTTGATTTTTGGATTTTTAAATTCAAACCATTTGTTTATATCGGGTGTGCTGATTGACATTTCGCCCGCAGCCCCCCCGTCGGCAAATAATGTGCCGCGTATGTGCAAGTTGTCATTACTGTTTATAATAACAAATTCGCCGTTGTCGTAATTTATGTCGTATTTGTGTTGTGGGGTGCGAATTTGACCGGTGAATTTATTGTTTGATAAATTGCCACGAACGATTTTATATTCGTGATTCATAAAATCGATTCTGGTGTTATATATGTTTATGTTGTTTGATATAGGTGTTGGAAACAGTTCGGAAATTTTTATGTTTCCGTTGCTGATGTTGATGCCGGGGTTTATTGTCGCGTCGGTTAAATTAAAAATTTGTTTGAACGGAACCGAAAAAGAAACCGTGTCTATTTTGCCTTGTGGTATTTCAACATTGTGTGCAACAATCGCGCCCGAACCCAGCAAACTGAATTTTACATTGCCGTTGATTTTTACCGGTACGCCCGTTTGGGTTTGTAATTTTTCCTGTAATACGGGACGCATTTTATTCAGGTTTAATAACGGTGGAATACATACTAATCCAATAAGGCCGACCCCCAATAATACAACGATTGTCCAAAATGTGCGGCGACGGTGCCGTGATTTAATATTCATCTCTACTTTCCCTTGTATTTTGATTATAGTGTATTATATTTATGTTTGTGAACAAAAAAAGTATATTTCATCTTGAATCTGATTATGCCCCAATGGGGGACCAGCCAACAGCCATCGCTGAATTGGTTGATGGTGTGCGCAGTGGTAAAAGGTCCCAGGTTTTATTGGGGGTCACCGGGTCGGGTAAAACTTTTACGATGGCAAATGTTATCGCGGAATTGTCGCGGCCGGCGTTATTGATGGCGCCAAATAAAATTCTGGCGGCGCAATTATATACGGAAATGAAGGCGTTTTTTCCGCATAATCATGTCGAATACTTTGTGTCTTATTATGATTATTACCAGCCCGAGGCATATATCCCTACAACCGATACATATATTGATAAAGATGCCGCGATAAATGAACAATTGGATCGTATGCGACACAGTGCTACGCGCGCCATGTTGGAAGAACGCGATGTTATTGTTGTGTCGTCTGTGTCGGCAATTTATGGTATGGGGTCGCCGGAACAATATTCGTCTATGCGTGTGCCGTTAAATGTTGGTGATAAAATCGGTGTGGCGGATGTCGTTCGTTCTTTGGTTGATATACAATATAAACGAAATGATGTCGCGCCAAGCCGTGGCGATTTTCGTGTGCGTGGCGATGTGTTGGATTTGTTCCCGTCGCATTTGGCGGACATGGGGTGGAAAATTTCTTTTTGGGGCGATGAAATTGAAGAGATATGGGAATTTGATACGCTGACCGGGGCAAAATTACATAAATTAGACCGGGTGGTGGTGTATCCAAATACTCACTATGCAACGCCGATGCCGTCTGTGTTGAGTGCGATTGATAACATCCGTCGTGATTTAGATGCGCGGTTAAAATATTTTCATGACAATATGAAATATGTCGAAGAACAACGGCTGCGCGAACGCGTGAATTTCGATATTGAAATGATGGAATCAACCGGGACATGTCGTGGAATTGAAAATTATTCGCGGTATTTAACGGGACGCGCCCCGGGCGAGCCACCACCGACATTATTTGAATATTTGCCACGGGATGCGGTTTTGTTTATTGATGAATCTCATGTGACCGTGCCACAAATTGGTGCGATGTCGCGTGGGGACCGGGCGCGCAAAGAAAACTTGTCGCATTATGGGTTTCGGTTGCCGGCGTGTATTGATAACCGACCGTTGACTTTTGAAGAGTGGGATAATTTGCGTCCACAAACAATTTTCGTGTCGGCAACACCGGCACAGTGGGAATTGGAACAATCAGGTGGGGTTGTGTCCGAACAAGTTATTCGGCCCACGGGATTATTGGACCCGGTTTGCGATGTGCGCCCAATCGAGCATCAGGTTGATGATTTGTTGGAAACATTGAAAAAAACCAAGGGGCGTGCGCTGGTTACGACATTGACTAAAAAAATGGCGGAACAGTTAAATGATTACCTGAACGAAAATGGGGTCAGGGCGCGTTATCTGCACAGTGATATTGAAACATTGGAACGCATTGAATTATTGCGTGATTTGCGTTTGGGTAAATATGATGTGTTGGTTGGTATCAATTTGTTGCGCGAGGGACTAGATGTGCCAGAGTGTGAATTGGTTGCGATTATGGATGCCGATAAAGAAGGGTTCTTGCGTTCGACGCGGTCGCTGATTCAGACAATTGGGCGGGCGGCGCGAAATGCAAATGGGCGCGTGATTTTATATGCCGATAATATCACAGAATCTATGCGCGAGGCATTGGACGAGACCGCGCGTCGTCGCGAGATACAAATGAAGTATAATGCCGAACATGGTATTGTGCCAAAAACAGTATCCAAGGCCGTTTTTGCCGAGGTTGCCGACAAAGATGAAAAGGTGGACAAGAAATGCAAGTTTGTTTATAATGCGGATGGTGCATGGGATGCGGCGTCTTTGAAGAAAGAGATTGCGGCGTTGACAAAACGCATGAAAAAATGTGCGGAAAATTTAGAGTTTGAAGAGGCGGCGGCAATTCGTGACACTATAAATAAAATGCAAGATGATTTGTTATTATTAGAATAGGGCGAAAAATATGAGTGAAATTATTTTACCAGATGTAAATGCAACACGGCGCTGGGCGCGTGATTTTGCAAAAACTTTGCATGCGCCGGTGACCGTTGCGCTGCATGGTGATTTGGGTATGGGAAAATCAGAAATTGCGCGTGCAATTATTCAGCAATTGCGCGGTGAAAATACCGTTGTGCCATCGCCTACATTTACAATTGTGCAAAATTATGATGGAATTTCTCATTTTGATTTATACAGAATTACCGATGCGTCGGAATTGATTGAAATCGGTTTGGATCATGCAATTCAAAACGATATCACATTGATAGAGTGGCCGGATGTCGCATCGGCGATGTTGCCAAAAAATACAATCCATATTTATATTTCTTCGTGTGGCGTTGATTGTGATATGGGCCGAAAGGTTGAAATTAAATAATCGTATGGGACTATATGTAATAAATCCGTCTGCGCCTGCGGCTTCGTCGCGATAAAAAACAACACAAATCTTGTGTTGTTTTTTATTTTTTTAATAAACTTTGCACGGCGGATGCAAAATCAGTGGCGTGTTGCAGATATGAACCACTGACCAATAAATCGGCGCCCGCATCCCAACATTTTTGTGCCGTTGACGGGTTTATGCCGCCGTCCACAGATATAATATATTTTAATCCGTGTTTTTTGCGCGTTGTGGCCAGGGCTAAAATTTTTTGCAGAACAGATGTGTCAAATTCTTGACCCGCGGCACCCGGCGCAACCGCCATCACCATAACCTCGTCAATATCGCGCAGTAATGGCACCAATGTTGATAATGGAATATCGGGATTTATTGCAACACCCGCACGACGACCGGTGGCCCGTATTCCGCGCAGTGCGGCACGCACCCCGGATGTGTTTAATGATAATATAACCGTATCGGCACCGGCGCGAATTGCGTTTGCCGCCCATGCGGCCGGATTTTCGGTCATTAAATGTACATGCAAATGTGCGTGTGTGTTTGCACGAATTGTCTTTAATTCTGGGATTCCGCCCGCAACACGCGATACATAAAATCCATCCATTATATCAACATGGATTGTTGTTATTCCGGCGGTATCAAACAATTGATATGTTTCGGGTGACGACATATTAAAGCACAATGTTGATGGTGCAATTGGAATAAATTTTGGTTTTTTCTTTTTTGCGCGCGTGGTAAATAGTTTTTTTATTTTATTTATATATTTTGTGCGTCGTGCCAATTTTTGTGCGTATGCCGCCCGCGCCGCCGCCGTTGAATTCCACACATAATCAGACAATGCGGTTATCGTTGCGTCGGCATGATGATTTTCGGTCGGCAGTGCAAATGCGTTTTCAATAAAGTCAACCACGCCGTCGATTTGTGTGCCGCCACCACTGACAATTATGCGGGTAGGTAATAATTTTGATATTGCGTCCATGGATGCAGATTTTATTTGCCCAATTATATCAACAACATTTGGTACAACAATATCGTTCACATCGCCGCGTGTAAAATCATATGCTGTGTCGGCCGGGGTCATACGGTCCATCGCGCGTGGAATTAAATTTGCGATTTGACGCTTGATACGTTCGGCCTCGTCAAAATCTAGTTTCAAAGATTTTGATAATTCCATTGTTATATTTGACATACCAATTGGTAATTTTTCATGCCAACATACACCACGATTATTCCAAATAGAAACAGATGAAAACTCAGCCCCCAGATCGATTATCAATATTGTTTCGCCCGGTTTGCGTAAATTTTGAGCCATTAAATATCCCGGGTCAAACAGTCCGTTGTATTGGATGTGTGCCTTGTGTAATAACGATACGATTTCGTTTAATCGTGCGGTTTCATAACATATTACGCCAAATGTCGATAGTAATTGGTGGTCTGTATATCCAATGGGGGTTGCAATTTTACGCGCCGAAGGTGTGTCGTACTGTAATGGTATAATATGAATTGGTGAAAACCCGTCCGGAATTTTTATTTTAGAAATTTGAACACGTATATCGTGTTCGGTGATTTTGTGTTCGCCGTTCCACAGTGTGTTTTGACGCGGTCGCAAATATTCAGATTTTCCAAAATTTCCGGTGATGTATGCGTCTTCGAAATGGGTGCCCAGTTCCCGTTCCAGGTTATCAATCACCGATTTTATCGCAAATTGTTGATTGAAATTATCGCACATTGCGGTTGCAGATTTTGCAATTTTTCCATATTTAATACGATGTGCAACACCGCGTGTGCAACATGTTCCAATATCAAGACATAAAAAGCAAGAGTCCGATAAATTCATTTCTTATTTAACCAAAATGCGTTGGGCATCGCGCATATCAATAACATTGATGTCGCGTGCCAAAATGTTATGATTCTTGTTTAATGTTATTAAACCCGCAATTGCAGATGCAAAACCGGATTCGGGTAATTTTATTGTGATGCCGGTGGTGGTGTGAATATCCCAACGACGATTTTCAATCCATTCTATGTAATCGATGTCGGTAATCATATCGTTTGCAGCATTTGTAATTTCGGTAATATCGTTTGGCACCGGTCCACGGAATAATAATGCGGCATCGGGGCGTGTGTCGGACGGATTGTTTGCGATTGTTCCGTCGTCAGATAACGGAAAATAATTTTCCCCATCGGTCCATGCGGCAACAAAATGATGGTGTGATACATGTATGATTAAATTTCCGTTTGGTAATCGGCGGGTGGCCGCATTTTTTACGCCGGGAACCGATAATAAATTTTCGTTTATATCATCCAATCGCACCGAATAAATATGTGTGTTTTTTGGTAATGCCGCCGCCGCAGATAATGCCGTCATGTCCTTGTTTTCTGCGTCGGATACAATGTATGTTTTGTGCAATTTTGCCGCCGTGCCGTGTCCCATTGCCACCATAATAATTCGGGATGCAAAATATATCGCCAAAATTATGGCAACGCAAAAACATATCCAAAAGTATATAGAGCGCTTCATATCACGCATTATAACATATTTTTAACGGATAAAAAAGGGGTGAAAAAAATATTTTTACATTGCACGCAACAAATACCCGCGACGCAACATACAACGGCGGTATGCACCGACGGTTTTTGATGCCTTGTTCCGGGGGACGGACATCAATGATCGTTGGCCGACATCGCGATATTCGTTTGATTGAAATGTGACCCATATCCCATCCCAATTTGGCATTTGGTCGTTTTGGTTGGGTAATAATAATCGTGCAATACGCGAACGTGGTGTGTAATCATTTGCGCGGATGCCCAAACATGATTTGTGGTCGCGGACAAATTGTTCGGTTGTGACGGCGTCGTTTTCCCAATTCAAAATGGTCGCGTCATCAATAGATCCCCGATTTGCAGATGCGCATGCCGTCAATGCCAATAATAATGCAATTTGTTTTATTTTCATGTTTTATATTATAATTCATTTGCGTTCGGGGGGCAATAGTTTTTATAATGTAAAAAACAGGGAAAGGGAACCATATGGCGATTACAGTTCAAAATTTTATTAAATTGGCAAATTTTTATAACCAAACATTGGCGGTGATGTCGGCGATATGTGTGCAAAAGGGCGGTATCGATATGGAAAATTATGTTGGTCGATTCTTTGTCGCCGATGCGTTGGAATATATTGTTGAATATGGTCGTCGATTACAAAGTGCTGGGCCGGTGCCTGATGATGTATTGCGGGTTATGAAAATTTTCGAAGAAAGATTTGAATCTGTCAAAGATTTGGTGACCCCAACGGAAAAACCAATTTACGAAATGACATTGGAAGAATTTGAAAAGTTGATGAATATTTAGTATAAAGTATATGTTGCGAGGAAGGAGAACCAACATGAAAAATTTTTTGTTTGCCATTATGACAATTGTTTTGTGTGCGGCATGTCAAAACACAAACAACGACATGGTGCAATCTTATGACACAATTACGGTTGTTGAAAACAGTGTGATAAACGAAAAATCTGTGCCTATTTTCCCAAAAAAGGCGGCGTTGACAACGGATACGGCGCAACGGTTTTCGGTGGAATTGCCTATGCGGTGCACGGTTGATTGGAATAATCAATCGGTTGTGTCGGTGGTGGCGGCGGAAAAAATCGAAATGGTGCGATTGGGTGTTGGTGACCCGTTGCCGGAATTGGCTGTGTCGGGCTATCAATTCAAAGATGTGACGGTTGCCGCGGCGCTGAACAAATTGTTAAATGGGACGGATGTGTCGGTTGTTATGGATGAACAATTGGTTGAAAAAATATCGGGCGATGTTGCGTCGGGGACTTTGGCCGATACGGTTGATTTGATTTCGAAAATGGGGCGCGCGTATTATTCTTATGATGAAATAACGGGTGAAATTCATTTGCAACATCGTGCAAAATGGATGATTAAAATGCCCAAAGACCAGGCGATTATTATGGCGTTATTGGATGCAATGCATGGTGCGGATGTCCGGAATTTGTTGGTAAATTGGTCGGATAAAACCGTTGTATTCGAGGGTGATTGGCAAACTGAACGCGAGGTGTCGCGTATAATTGCGGATATTGCATCGAAAAAATACATTTTGGCGTGGGATATGGATGTGTATCGTGTGTATCCAAAAACGGATAATCCAATTATTTGGATGAATATGTTGCCGGCATTTGGAAAACATAATATTAAAATGTCTGTGCCGGGGGTTGTTGGGCGCGCGTTGGTTGTTGGCCCAGAGGTCAACACAAAAACATTACAAGAATTTTTATCAACCCAATCAAATGTGGTTTTGATTTCCCAGGGGACTTTTTCAATTCCAAATGGTTGGCAATCTAAATTCGATATTGGTCAATGCAGCAAAGAAGACCGTTTGGAAACAGATTTGGTTGTCGGGGCCACGGGTAAATATGGCGATTATGGTGGATATCAAAAGATTGATGCGAAAATTGTCCTGACAACAAAATATGGCGAATTGACATCATTTAATATTCCGTCCAGTGTTGGTGATAACTATGTGATTATCGGTATTCCAACACACTCGTTCGTGACAACACCGGAAACTTTGGTCAGTCCGTTTGCAGAATTGGTCGTATTTATGTCACCCAGAATTGTATCTGTGGTGGATGAAAGTGCAACGCAAGATAAATCAACCGTTGGATTGTCGGGGGATGCGTTACGGGAATTTTTGAATAATTAAAAAGGTTTTATATAAATGTTGTTTTCAAAATTAGAAAAAAAGGTTGCATATCGTTATTTGTGGGCGAAAAAACGCGGGTTTGGTGCGCTGGTGTCGTGGGTGTCGTTGATTGGTATTATGTTGGGGGTTGCGACACTGATTGTGGTGATGTCGGTTATGGGTGGTTTCCACGATGTGTTGTTGGGACGCATTATCGGCATGAACGGGCATGTGGTTGTTTATCATCAAGATGGTGTGATTTCTGATTATGATTATTTGATTGATAAAATGCGGCAAAATAAAATTGTTGCAGCAAAAGCAAATTCAATCGTTCCCATCGCCGAAGGTCAGGTTATGGTGACGCATGGCGGTAAAAATTCTGGGGCGATGATTCGCGGAATAAATATGTCTGATTTGATTTCAAAAACATCGGATGGGGCGCGTTTTTATGGCAAGGCATTGTCCGAAATCCAAGATGGTGAATTGGTTATGGGGGCAAGTTTGTCGCGTGCGTTAAATGCAACATTGGGAACGGATGTGTCGTTGGTGTCGGCAAATGCGGCAACGCCAACACCGTTTGGGTCTATGCCGCGGATTGTGTCGTATCCGGTTAAAACCGCGTTCTTTATGGGAATGTATGAATATGATTCGGGCTATGTTTTTATGCCGCTTGCCACCGCACAAAAATATTTGAATATTGGAAAATCGGTCACGCATATTGATTTATTTTTAAAAGATGCAAATGACACAAATGCGGTGCGTGATGCGTTGGGGCGTTTGTTGCCGGATGGTTTTGTGGTGCGTGATTGGCGCGATTTGAATCGTGGATTTGTTGGTGCGTTACAGGTTGAATCAAATGTGATGTTTTTGATTTTGATGCTGATTATAATTGTGGCGGCATTTAATATTGTGTCGTCGTTGGTTATGTTAGTCAAAGATAAATCCAAAGATATTGCGGTTCTGCGGACATTTGGTGTGTCGCGAAAATCTATGATGAAAATTTTTGTTTTGTCGGGAACAACAATTGGTGTTATTGGTGCGGGGTTGGGTACTGTTTTGGGAACGATTGTTGCGATTTATATTGAACCAATACGGCGATTTTTCCAATGGATGACCGGGCGTGATTTGTTTCCGGCGGAATTGTATTATTTGTCTGAATTGCCGTCACGGGTTGAATTTTGGACGGTGTTTGGTATTGCGATGATTGCGATTTTGTTGGCGTTTTTGGCAACACTGTATCCGGCGTGGAAGGCGGCAAATACCGAACCGGTAGAGGTTTTAAGAAATGAATAAAGGGTGTTAGATAATGGCAAATATTTTGAATTCTTTATCGCGTGTTGGTGGCCAAGATATTGTGATGTCTGTGCGTGATATTAAAAAAACTTTTATGGAAGGTGGCCAGCCATTGCGTATTCTGACCGGTGGTGGATTTGATTTGGCGGCGGGTGAAATTGTGGCTATGGTTGGGCCGTCGGGTTCGGGAAAATCGACTTTATTACAATGTGTTGGGTTGTTGGATAAACCAACCGCGGGCAGTATTTTGATTTCGGGTGTGCCGGTGCATCAAATGGATGAAGAAGAACGCACTATCGTTCGTCGTAAAAAAATTGGGTTTGTGTATCAACGGCATAATTTGTTGTCTGATTTTACGGCATTGGAAAATGTTATGATGCCGATGTTGGCAAATGGGGTGGATGTGGATGTTGCCGCCGCACGTGCATTAAAGTTATTAAAAGATGTAAATGTTGAACATCGTGCCAATCATTTGCCGGGTGAAATGTCGGGTGGGGAACAGCAACGCACGGCCGTTGCGCGCGCATTGGCAAATAATCCGGAAATTATTTTGGCGGATGAACCAACGGGAAGTTTGGACCCAACGCATGCATCGGCGGTGTTTGATTTGTTGTTAAATGTTGTAAAAAATCGCAAGATGGCAATGTTGTTTGTGACGCATGATATGAACTTGGCATCGCGGGCGCACAGGAAAATTACCATTGTAAACGGCGTCGTAAATAAGTTATAATATATTATTATAAAAAGGAGAGAGAATTATGTCTGATAAAGTGAAATTTTCAAAAGTAAAAGTTTGGTTTGTATTCGTTGCCCTGTTTGTGTGCGGGTTGATGACGGGTGTTGGTATCACAAATTATAAAAATAAAACAGGTATCAATTTGCAAAATATCAATGTGCAAGAATCTTGCGTGGCGTTGGAAAAAGTGTTGTTAAACAATTTGCGTAACGATGATATGGATTGTGGCGCGGTGCGTGAAGATGAGAAAACTTTGCAGAAATTGGTAAAATATGGTTGTGAAGAAAATCGTCCTGAATATCAACAGATGTTGGTGAATAAACAGGTGGTATTACAAATCGCGTGTGATGGTGTGTTTGGCGGCTATAATGATTGGTCAGAAAAACCATGTGTTATGATTGAAAAAAATTTAGAAGAAAAATTGGGTGATAATTATCCGGAAATGGATGTGGAACAGCGCATTAAACGCGCAAAAATTTATGCGGTTATGGCGGAACGTGGATGTCCGGAAAATGCCGCGGAATATGTTGATGCGGCAAAACGCGAGTTAGAAATTGCGCGTGGAATTTCGGATGATAAATTCGACCAGGATGACACAATCGAGGTTGTTGAAACTTATAAACGGTTGCAAATGCAAAATGCCGCCGAAGAAATTTTCAACAAGGCAAAAAAACTGACTAATCCGGCAATCGATTTTATTATGCAGGTTGATAAAGTTATAAACGAGTAAGGTAAAATAATATGCGAAAAATAATTTTATTTTTGTCTGTGTGGGCATTGGTGCCGGCGGTGTATGTGGCGGTGGCGCGTGCGGATGATGATGCGGTGTCGGGTGAATCGCGTGGTGTCGTTATGCGTATGAGTTGTGACGATATAAATTCAGAAATAAAAAAATTGTCCGGTATGGACGAATTGTCTGATGCGGATGCGGAACGATTGAGTGTGTTAAAATCTGATTATCGTTCGAAATGTATGAAAAAATCTGGGCGGCGGTCGGTGGGGCGGCCTAATATCGTTGTGACACCGATGGTTGATGTGCAAGAGGATGTGGTTGCCGATGCGTCGGAAAAGGTTGATTCAACATGTGATGTGCCGGACGCAAATGGTTGTTGTCCCGGTGAAACATATAAAGATTTAGGTGATTTGGGTTTTAATTGTTGCACTGAAAATGATGAACATTGTTTTCCACCAATGCAGGTTGATGCCGCAGATGCGGGGGAAAAATTGTGCGAAGATGGTTCTGCGCCAAATGCGGATGGATGCTGTGCGGGCGAGGTATATACGGACCTGGGGGAATTGGGGTTTAATTGTTGTTTGTCTGATGGTGTCACATGTTTCCCACCAATGAAATAAGCTTTGTAAGAATATACCGATTTATGATATAATTCGTATATGTTGAAAAAGTTGTTTTTTTTATTTATTTTGTTGCCGATTGTGGCAAATGCAGAAACATTGGATTTAGGCGATGCATTGCGTGCAACATATACGGCGTGCGTTGGTATTGATGAAAATTTATCTGATTTGAAAAAAATGGCGGGAATAAATACCGCGGTGACCGCCGTTGGAACGGGACTGGGGGCGGGCGCAACCGTCGTTGGTATTGTCAAGGCAGATAAAGATAAAAAGGCGAAAGATATTATCGATAAAATCAATTATGCCGAGGGCAAATATCATGTTGCGGATAGTGAAACGGAATATAATGATTTTGGAAGTGCGTTTTTGGCGTTAGAAAATGGTGGCGCATCGGAATACAAGAAATTGCGTCAACAATCAAAAAATTTGGGAAATTGGCGAACTGGGTTGATGGCGGGAAATACCGCGACAAATGTTGCGGGTGCAATTATCGCTGGGAATAATAAAGTTGATGCGGATTTAGATACACAAATTAAAAATTGTCGTGCGGCGGTGCGTTCTTTAAAAGATTCAATTATTCGTGCGCGGACCGAGGGTGTTGATGTGACCGAGGCGAACGCGATTGCAACCGCGTGTGCGGAATATGACACGGTTGATGTGTCCAAAATAAACAATCGTGGTCGTGGTGCGATGATATCAAGTATTATTGGTGCAACGACGGGTGTTGCGGGAACGGCGACATCGGTTGTGGCAAACAGCAAAAATGTTCGCAAGGACAAATTGGCAGAACAAGGCAAAAAAACAGATTCAGATTGGGATAAAGAAAAAAATATAAATACGGCGGCAAATGTGTTGGCGGGTGCGTCTACGGCGGCATCGGCAACGGCAACGGTATTTAATGCGACACAAATATCTGCGATAAAAAAAGTTGCGGATGTGGCATCGAAATGCACGGGGGTATTGAAATGAAAAAAATAATATGTGCATTGATGATGTATGTTTGTTTTGTGCCGGCATTTGCGGACAGTTGGGATTTTGCTAATGGTAAAGAAAAAGAGATTTTTGTCCCATTTAGTGTGTTTAGTCGTGTTTTAGCCGATGGTGATTTTTCGTCAGTGTCCGAAGAAAATATGTTGAATAAATATATGGAATTGACCGGATCGTATGGAACCAAGAAGTTGTCTGTATCAGATGTGTTGGAAATTTGTAATGCCGGTGGAATAACGTCTGTTTCAGATTGTTATACAAAAATTGTGAATCCGGCAATTACAATTATGCGCGCAATTCGTTTTGAAAATGTGTGTACTGGTCGTGTAACGGGTGGTGTGCAACATTGTGTTGATGATGTGTTTGTGAAATCGTACAGTATGATGGTGCAAAAATCTGGTTCGGGTTATAATCCACATACAGATATCGCAATTGGTGGCGATAAATATTTGACCCCGGGCAGTGTTAGAATTGCAAATACTGAATTGGCACAAGATGTTCGTGTGTCTGAGAATATGGCGTTTGGTTTTGCGTGGGAATATGCAAAACGTGATGGTAATGATGTTATATGTTCGCCAAATATTGTCGATAATTTTATAAATTGTACGACGCCGGATAATAAACATTTTTATACTTTTAAATTTTTTGATACGCATAATACATCTGATTCAACAATTGAAGAAAACTTGGTTCGTGGTATATGCGCGATGTATATGGAACCGTTTGTTGATAAAGGGTTCAATGGTATATCAAGCGACGGCGCAATGGGATTAAATATAAATACTAATTCTGATTATGGTTGTGAAATGGATTGTGCATACGGCACCGATGTGCATAGTGTAATTGGTAAATTTGGATTGATTGCAGAAAACGGATATTCTGCGGGAAATCGTGATTTGGGGATGTATTGTAAAATACACCGGTTGTCGGGACTTGGGGATGTCAGTGTTGCGAAATATCCAGGATATGATTATATGAGTTATGCTTTCCAAGAAATTCAAACAGTATTGGAACCATCACTGATAAATGTGTTAAAAAATTATGTGCGCGCCCAGGGTATAGATGTAAAATCATTCGATTGTGATTATGGAACTATGGGTTATACGGGGGCGGCGACGGTTGCGGGAACGGTTGTCCCAACGGGTGATGATGATATATTGCGCTGTCGGTTAAATGGTCGTGATGTTGATTTTATTTTTGATGATTTATTTGAAAGTAAACGTTCGGCGCGTGATGTCGGCAAAAGTGGTATGAGATGTTTGTTGATGAATCGCGAATACGCCGGTGGGACTGCGTCGTTTGATGGAAAATATTGCAAGGGCCCAACCCAGGCACAATGTACAGAATTAGGGAAACAAATTTCTGGTGGAACGCATTGGGATGATGCGGCCGGTGCGTGTGTGTTGAATGATGCGGCGGCGGCGAAAAATTTACAGACGGTTTTAACAATTACGGGTGGTGCGGCGTTTGCGGTTGGTGTGACTTTGTTGAGTGGTGGTTCCGCCGGGATAGTGTTGTTAGAGGTTGGCGCGGGCCTGGCCACGGATTTGGCATTCGAGGGTATAAACCGTTTTTATGAAACCCGCCCAAATAAATTGGCAACCGAATATGTTCGGGCGTTGCAAAATTGTGGCATGGTTGGTGGTGATGATGCGCGTATGTGTATGAATAAACAGTGTATACAAGATGTGGTTGGTAAATATATTGCATCAATTGATGATATTATTGGTGATGGTGTGGATGCATTAAATGATAATCAATTACAAATATTTGAATCTGTAAATGAACGGGTGAATAATTGTTTGACTGATGTGGAAATACAAAGTGCACTCAAAAGTTCAGAGGTCACAAGTAAAGATAAATTTGTGTCGCGTGCATCAATGGCGTTGATGGTTGGTGGTTTCTTTATTTCGCCATCAAACGCGGTGACAAAATTAAAACGTTTACCTAAAACGGCACAAATATTGCGCAGGGCAGGGTTAAAACCGATTGAGCGCGTGTCTTCTTCGTTGGGTAATGTGCGTTATCACAGAATATATGTCCAAGATTTAAGTTTGAACGATATTCGCAAAATGACGGATGAATTGCAAATGCATGGATTTTATGTGTCTTCAAATATGGATGATACAGGTAAACAGTTTATTGGGTTTGCCGATAGTGATATTTTCGGCCCGTGGCACAACAGTAAAGGAAATTGGTTGTTTGGTGGTGCGGGTAATAATACGCGTGGTATATATAAAAGTATGCAAGATGTTAAAAATATAGATTTTGGTGATTTGAAATCAAGTGCGGTATATGACAATATTGTTACAGATTGGGTTTTAAGTGGTTTTGTTGATAATTCTGATTTTTTCAGCAGATTGAATTCTGTGCAGAATAGAGAGATTGCAAGAATAGGCAGTACACCTGTGAAAATAGTTGATGCAGGCAGCAATGGTGGCAGGGCGATTGTCGTTGTGGATGTTGGTGGACGCAATATTCCATTCTATGTTTCAACAGGTTCTGCGGGCAAGATTAGTGTGCCGACGGGTAAATGGGAAGTATTTTGGGGAATTGGTGAAACCGGATGGTTTAATAAAACAAATTTGTATGATATAGAAAACCATTATGGGTCCAGTGAATTAAAAATGATAGCCAGCAGGTTGGATGAAGTGCTGGGGGATCCGCGTAATCGACTGTATTTGAACGCATCGGAATCGCGTGCGTTGCAGGGCGGTGTTGGTTTGGTTGCAGATGTGGACAATATGAACGCTATATCAATTACAAGCGTCAATAGTGGGTTGAGATATACACCAAATAGTTCAAACAAATCAGGGGAAGCAAATTTGCGATATAATATAGAAGATATGACAAATTATTTGAGAAGTTTGAGATAAATATGGTTTTTATGTTTGATATAAAAAACTTGATTTGTAGAAAAATTCGGGTATAATGGGCGGGCCTTGGAATTTAGCGGGCATAGTACAAGGGCTAGTATGCAAGCCTTCCAAGCTTGAGATGCGGGTTCGATTCCCGCTGCCCGCACCACCCTTCGCATCTGCGATGCTTCGGGTGGCAGGCCACAAATTTTAGTTGTCGCGCGCATAGCGCACGATTACAAAAATTTAGTGCCGCGGCGGAGCGAAAGCGAAGACGGGCAACCTGCCGATATCGTGTGGCAGACCATAAGTTTTGGGCGTGCGCCGGAGTTGGAGAGCCGGGGCAGACTGTAAATCTGTTGTCTTACGACTGAGGTGGTTCGAATCCACCCACTCCCACCAAAAAATATAACCACCCAATCGGGTGGTTTTATTTTTTGACAAGTGGGAGTGGGTGGATGGGTCAGAGCGCCAGGCGCATTTATGCGCCACACGAAAATCAAATTTTCGTGTACAGGTTGGCGCGCATGACCAATACGCAGATGAACAATTAGAAAAATTTTAAAAATTTATGAAAATAAATTTTTTAATTTTGATTATTGTTTATCAAGGCACGCACCCAC
>DFKW01000015.1 GCA_002373935.1 Alphaproteobacteria bacterium UBA3635
TACCGGTATCCAAATCCAAATACTGCGTTCCTGTGCTCTCGATGTATTCCAATTCAGTATAACCGCTTGGTAATGCGTGTGCCGGCACGATAAACATCCCGAATATTCCCAACATCGCACATAATATTTTTCTCATGTTTTTCTCCCCGTTCGTTGTTTTATTAGTGCGGTGATTTTTATTTGGGACAAAAAGCCAAGTTTTGTTTTACAGGGAATTGGATTCGGGGCCAATATCCCAAATAAAAAAATACCGCTGGAAACCAACGGGAATAAAAAACGGCAGGGGTGTTCGAAAAATCAATTACTCAATGACCCCACATGCATTACTACATGCGGCACCCACGCCAAACCATAAAAAAATAAATTCATTGGGCGGGTATTTAGTCGGGAAAAATTTACATTTCTAATTGGTGGGATTTTATCCGGCACCGAGATAAAAATGTCGGTGCAAAAAATGGATTGTTAAACACATCCCGCGCCGAATCGAATCGTACACGGTTGGGATAACGATGCAAGTTCTGCACCGGAGTAATCGGGCTTTTCGAAGGCCTTCCGAAATCAACTCCCAAGTGATTTCTGATTTTATTATAGAAAAAATTTTTTTGCGTGTGCAATAAAATTTTTGAACTGCCCCGTCCCGCTTTCGCGGTCCACCCCTTCTTTTCCCGTCCCCGCACAGCGGGGCCGCGGTAAAAGACGGGGAATATCCGAGAGGGCGCGGCGCTCAATTTTTTATCCTCGCGTTGCTTCGGTAAAAATTGGCGACGGGGAATATCTAAGTCGTTGTCGGCTATGTTGACACATCAATTGGACTTTGCACTTTGAACTTTGTACTTTGTAATAAAAATCGTGGCACCAATTATAAACATCATGCCCGATAATAATTGTCCCATGGTTAAACCCCATGTCGTTAAAAATCCAATCTGGGCATCGGGCGCACGAAACATTTCGCACACAATTCGCGCAACCGCATACGACATCGCCAACACGCCCGACAACGCGCCGGGATGTGATTTCAAATTTGTTTTTTTATATAACCACCACATCAATATAAATAAAATTACGCCCTCGGCAAATGCCTCGTACAGCGGGCTGGGGTGGCGTGGAATCGTGGTGTGTCCATTAAACACAACGCCCCATGGTATATCGGTTGGACGACCCATAACCTCGATATTTATAAAATTGGCAATGCGACCAAAAAACAGCCCAATCGGCGCCAAAACCGCGCATAAATCTAATAATTTCCAACCGTTTAATTTGTTTTGATGCGCAAATATAAAATTCGCAATTATCACACCAATTAATCCACCGTGAAAACTCATCCCGCCGTGCCAGACCATAAATATTTCCAATGGGTGCGCAATAAAAAACGGCAAATTGTAAAACAAAACATAACCCAAGCGTCCGCCCAATATCACACCCAAAATAATCGCGGTTAAAAAATCATCACTTTGTTTTTTGTTTAATGTGATGTTGCTGTTCGGGTTGCGTGTCATGCGTAAAAACAACCAAAAGCAAATTAAAAATCCCGCGATATATGCCAATGCATACCAACGAATGTCAATGCCGAAAACAGATACCGCAACGGGTGAAATTGGGTTTATAACAATTGCCATATTTTTTTCCTTTTGCCAAAATTGTAATGCAAATCGGCGCAAAAACACAATAAAAAAAGCACCGAAAAATCGGTGCCGAAAAATAATTTTTTGTATTAACGTTTGCGTGATGTCAAATCACATAATTCCCCAAACGGATTGCGTGACACGATTTTTTTATCGCGACGCGCGCGTTCAATCAATTCGCCTTGGTCGCGGATAATTTCTTCGCAACGCGCACGAATTTTTGGATTTTCTTCGGTTTCCAAAC
Source organism: Alphaproteobacteria bacterium UBA3635 (assembly GCA_002373935.1). Lineage (GTDB taxonomy): Bacteria > Pseudomonadota > Alphaproteobacteria > Rs-D84 > Rs-D84 > Enterousia. The sequence goes on from DFKW01000015.1 coordinate 1,867, forward strand.
GTTTTTTCATTTTTTCGATGGTTTCTTTGGCATCTGCAATAATTTTATCTTTGTCCGCCACGGTTTGACGTCCGGTTGGATACGGTAATGCAGAACTGTAATTAGAGAAATTAAAATTTGCGACTTTTTTATACATTTTTATATTCCTTTTTTAGTGTTGTTTGTATTTGCCCAGTAAAATATTCATCGCATCTTTTTCACGACGAATTGTATCCAGTTGATTATAAATGCAATCCTCGTAACGTTGTGCGCGTTTTTCGTCACCACTACGTTTGATTTCATTCCATTTTGCGTGCATTTCACGAACGCGCGACCAACAATCGTCAATAATACGTTGTTTGTCGCTGTGTGTTTGACGGTCCGGGTTGATGTATTCGCATCCGGTACCTTGATAATATCTTGCGCCTGTGGTCATGGGTTTACCTCCTGTGCTTTTTTTTGTTTTATTACAAACAAGATTATAGTGCAAAAAAATTATTTGTCAACCATAAAACAGAATATTTTTGCTTTTTATTGTGGTTTGGTATTATGCATGACAAATATTTATATGTTTTTATCCTTGAATTTATGGGGTGTTTGTATTATATAATCGTTAGAAAAAAACAAAAGGAGAAAACAAAAATGACAGGCGTTCAAACAAATACTATGGATGGATATTTGAAACGGATTTTTGCATTGATGTTCGGCGCGGTTGGCGTTACCGCGGTTGCGGCATATTTGACAATATGGGGCGGGGGATTGCGGTTTTTGATAAATGGTGCGGGAACCGGTTTTTCGGCGCTGTATTATGTATTGCTGTTTGGTGGATTGGCTTTTTCCATCTGGGCCCAGGTTCGTGCATTTTCGTTAAAACCGGCGACCGCCGCGGTAATGTTGATGATATATGCGGCAATTATCGGCATTACATTGACACCATTATTGGCGGTATCCCTGGCGGTCAATCCGGCATCAATTTTATACGCGTTTATACTGTCGGCGCTGATGTTCGCGTGTATGGCGATGTTTGGTTATAAAACGGTCAAGAATTTATCGTTTTTAGGCATTTTCTTGATGATGGGTATGATTGGTTTAATTTTGGTCGGTATTGCATCAATGTTTTGGCCGTTGGGTTCAACATTTGCGACAATTGTGTGCTTTATCGGCGTTTTGGTGTTCGCATTGTTCACGGCATATGATATGCAGAACTTGAAAATTGCATATAACACAATGTCGGGCGGTGACGACACATCAAAAAATCAGTTGGCTGTATTGGGGGCGTTGCATTTGTACATCTCGTTTATTGCGATGTTCCAATATCTGCTCAGTTTATTTAACCGTGAATAAAAAAAGGAAAGAAAGATGGCATATAAAATTGAAAATTCAAAATGCATTGGTTGTCATACTTGTATGGGTATGTGTCCGGCAATGGCGATTTCAACAGGTGGTGATGGCAAATGCGTGATTGATACATCTAAATGTGCATCGTGCGGAACATGTGCATCCGTATGTCCAATGGGTGCGATTGTTGCGGATAATAAATAATTTTTTTAACATAGGAAAAAAAACAAAATGTCAGACGTGAACGATATTATTGCATTGTGTAAAAGACGCGGGTTTATTTTTACCGGGTCTGAAATTTATGGTGGACTGCCCGGGGCATATGATTATGGCCCGTATGGTGTGGAATTAATGCGTAATATTCGTAATGCGTGGTGGAATACCATGATTTATTCCCGTGATGATATCGAGGGACTGGATGCTGCGTTGATAACCAATCGTCTGATGTGGAAATATTCCGGGCACGAGGCGAATTTTTCCGATCCGTTGGTTGAGTGCAAAAAATGCGGTGCCCGTATGCGTGCGGACAAAATGCGCGACCCAAAAAAATGTGATAATTGTGGGTCTGCGGATTTAACCGCGCCCCGTGCATATCAGTTGATGATGGGGCTGTCGATTGGTGCGACCGCAAATGGCGAAATAAATGCGTACCTGCGTCCGGAAACCGCGACAACAACATACACGAATTTCAAAAATGTTTTGGATTCTAAACCGCATAAATTGCCGTTCGGTATTGCCCAAATTGGCAAGGCGTTTCGTAATGAAATTTCCCCGCGTGGGTTCGTGTTTCGTATGCGCGAATTTGAACAGGCCGAAATGCAATACTTTGTTGATCCGGCAACGGACGAAAAATATTTTGAAATGTGGAAGAACGAACGCATGGCATGGTGGATAAATGTATTGGGCATACCCGCCAACAAATTGCGTTTTATGCCGCACGAAAAATTGGCCCATTATGCCAAGGCCGCATGCGACATTGAATACGAATTTCCCGATGGCTTTGACGAGGTCGAGGGTATTCACAACCGCCAAGATTTTGACCTAGGGTCGCATACCAAGGGGCAAAACGAATTTGAATTGCACGCAAATGTTTTGGAAAATCACGACAGTGTCACAAAATTGGCGTATTCCGACCCCCAGGCCGGCAAAACATTTATTCCGTATGTGATTGAAACGGCGATGGGTGTCAATCGCGCGATGTTCGCGGTAATGCTGAACGCATATACGGTTGAAGATTTGGGCGACGGCAAAACCCGCACGGTATTAAAATTGAAACCGTGGTTGTCCCCGGTCAAGGCGGCGGTTATACCACTGGCGCGAAATGTGCCCGAATTGCAGGATGTTGCAAACAAAATTGAATCTGAATTGCGTAAATTGGCAATCGGGCGAATTGAAATGGAAAATTCTGGAAATATCGGAAAATCGTATCGTCGTCACGACGAAATTGGAACGCCGGTATGCATAACGGTTGACCACCAAACATTGGAAGATAACACCGTCACATTGCGTTACCGTGATACGATGGAGCAAATCCGTATTCCAGTCGCAGATGTTCCGGACACCGTTCGTAAAATTGTATCGGGTTTATAAAAATAAAAAACACCGGAAAACCTCCGGTGTTTTTTTGTGTTTCCTATGCGGCTTTTTGATATTTGTTATACGCGAACATTTGCAATAATTTTTTCTGGTCTAATTTTTGCAGTGTTGTGGCCGGCTTTGCGCCCTGTGCCGGGACATTTGTTTTGTGCGCGCGATATTGTGGCGCATTTTGTTTCGCCAACATATCTTGGGTCCGTGATGCGTTTTGTGTATCGCGAACCTGGGCGATGGACGGGCGTTTTGCAATTCCCATCGGACGCGCCGCCGCCCCGGGACGTTGTGATGCATTTTTCGCAATTTCCGGTTTTTTTGGCATTGCACTTTTTTGTGCCACATTGCCACGCGCCATTTGTGCGCCCAGTGCCGCTTTTGCCGCCGCAACTTGGCGTTCGCCAAACGCGCGGTATTGTGGCAATTTGGCGGCATCCAGTGTCATTTCTGATGATGTGTCCGTCATAATTTGCCGTGACGCATCACGCGAAATTTGTTGCACACTGGATTTAATATCGCCCGCAACAGGGTTTGATTTATCAAGCGTGTTTGCGAAACTTTTTATTTGTTGAATTGATTTTTGCTTTGCGGTTCCCAACTTTATATTTTCGCGTTCCGACCAATGAACATAAACGAAACCGACATACATGTGTTGAACATAAATTTTTACATCTGTCATGGTTGCCTCCTTTGGCTATTTCCCATGGCACCATCACCACAGGATACATATATAGGTCACAAAAAATATATTTCAAGTGGCAAATTCAAAAAATATGTCAAGAAAAAGATTATTTTGACATCCTTGCGCATATATTTAATAATAACCGTGTTATGCCACAAAGCGTGCTATTGCCAATAATGGGTGGTACGGGCAATAACCCTGGTCTTGCCAATAATGGGGGTCAGGAATTTCATCATAAAATTAAGGAGACATAGATGAAAAAAACTTTGAAAACTGTGGCGATTGCTGCGGCAACCATGATTACAACGGGTGCTTTTGCGTCTGTCACATCTAATATGGAAAACCCACTATATACACCAAAATCGGGCGAGTTTTATTCCAAAACGGGTTTGGGTTTGATGTATAAAAAATCCGACCATACAAACGCAATGCGTAAAAAGGGTACGGCGGGTGATCCGGAATTTCCGGTTTATCGTGCAACCGAAGATTTTGGTTATGGTTTTTCCGACAGTTTAACCGGTTATGTATCTTTGGGATACACACACAATGGCGATATTGACCGTCGCGGTATGCATCGTGGCCGTTTGGGATTGAATTATCGCGTTGTTGAAACATTGGAAAATTTTGTTTGGGATATCTATGGCGAGGGATATTTGTCCGGGGTATCACCAATGAAGGGTTCTTATGGTGTTGACGGTTTCACATACAAAAACTTTTCCAACGGTCGTTGGGGTGCGGTTTTTGGAACCAAGATTGGTAAAAAATGGTCGAAATTGACAACATCGATGTTCTTTGAATATTTGCAAACAATTGGCAATCATAACAACGAAATTGATGTGACGGCAATTCCGACATTTACAACTGTTGATAAAATTGCTGTGGATTTGAAATCAACAAATGAAACAACAATCGGTATCAATGCGTTTTATCAAACAAACGACCGTTGGTCATTTGGTGGTGGATTCCGCTTTGTTGAACATTCTGATAATGGTGTAAAATCTGTTCATACAAAATTGAATACGCCTGCTGAAATTGGTACTGCAAAAATGTTGTTAGCACAAACCAAAGATATGGACGACGGATGGCATGAATACATTGTATCTGGCGTTTTGGCAAACCAAGTGACGGATTATTTGCAATTGGCGTTGGTTGGCGAATACACATTTGACTTTTCGCATCCAAATTCCCAAAACGGAACGGATGTAAAAATGGAATTGGGTGTTCGTGCGAACGTTCGCTTTTAATTCGTGAATTGGTAAATTTATATTGGACAAATTTCCCGTGGGACAACCTGCGGGAAATTTTTTTGTCACACAATAAATACTTTATTATTTTTTTGGTTTATGGTATAATAAACCCAAAGAAATATGGAAAGGTTATGAAAAAATCTAATTTTTTTGGTGCGATTTTGGCAGTTTTGACCGGAATCCCAATGATGGCAAACGCGGCATATCCGGTGTATTCCGGGTATAACGGCGGTGCGCCGGTTGCGAACACAAATGGCGGACGTGTGGTATATTTGCCGACGACAAATGGAAATGTCGTTGCGACAAATTCTGTGGCGGCGACCGCGCCGACACGTGTGACGGGTGCGTTGCCTCGTGTTGGGACATCGTCAATAAATGCGGGCCGTCGTTATTACCAGTCATCTGACTTTGACCGCTTGGCGGATTCGGGACTGTATATCGGTTTGTCTGCGGCATATACGGCATCCGTTATGGGTGAGTTCGAGGCCGACTATGCCGGCGAGGCGGGCGCCTATATGGTTCCCGGCGCGTTTTCGGGTGGCGGTCTGTCCAAAGATTCTGTAATCCCATTACAATTATCATTGGGTGCCGCAATCAACAGTGATTTTCGTGTTGATTTTTCGTATAATCGATACAGTAATTTTTCATACCCACAAACGGTGCAAACGGCGGATGGTTCTGGCGGTTTGGTTACGGCGTCTGTCTCGGGTGGTGCGGTGACATCAAACGCAACATTGTTAAATGTTTATTATAACATTGATTCGTACACCGGATTTTTGGCGGGTGGTTCGCTGCGGCCGTATGTTGGCGCGGGTGTTGGTATATCATTGAATACGACATCTGATTATGTTGTTTTTGATGGCACATTTTATTCCGAGGCCGACCCCTTGGCGGGCAGTACGTTGACTGGGACTCTGACCGGTGTGTCGGACATCAGTGCGTATCATAACGGTGGCACAAACGAACATTTGGCATTTTCATTAGAGGGCGGTGTCACAACCGAATTAGGCGACGGTATGAAATTGGATTTGTTTGTTCGCTATATGAATCTGGGCAAGGTTAAATCTTCGGGCAGCATTGTATTGAGTCAAACAGAATGGTACAGTGACGGTTCGTTGGTTCCGCCCGGCGAAGAACCGTATCCGACTGTTGCACATTATACCGATTGGACCGAAAGTGCCACAATCAGTACTATTGATGTCGGTGTGCGTCTGCGATTACAATTCTAAAATATGTGCACGGGGAGAGAGAATAAAATGCGCAAATTAAAATTTTTAATTTTATCATTGCCGTTGGCGACCACGATGTTTCCGTATTCTGTGGCGCACGGCGCATTGCGTATAAATAATTCATCTGTGACCGCGGCGAAAATTCAAAATATGGCGGCTGCGCGTGAAATGGCGGCCGCGGCATATACACAAAACGCACCACAACCGGCGCGCACGGTGACCGATGCAAACGGCAACACCACCACAATCAGTGACGCGCAAATGGACGCATGCAATGCGATTTACCCTGGTGGCACATTTGATTGGACACGCCCAACAATGGGAATGCACGCGGGCGACGCGGCGACATGTTCGTCTTATGTTGAATTGCGTGCATATAATGGTGGTGGTACAACATATAATGTTTTGGCAACCGGATATTTGGCATCCGGCGATGCGGTTCGTTGCAATATCGACAGTTTTCCTGATGTAACGGTTGTTGGTCGTGATTTCACATATCCTGCGGACAATCCTCCAACAATGGAAGATGTCGAACGTGTTATGGCGACGGAAAACAAAGCCAACGCCGGATTTAAAATTTTGGCAACGGCGGTTGTCGGCGGTTTGGGTGGAAATTTATTGGGCAAGGGCGATGACGGTTTCGGAACCAATAAAGAAAAATTAAAAACGACCGCATTGGGGGCGGTTGGTGGCGCGGCATTGATGACCGCATCAACCCAGATAAACGATTATAAAACCGGCAGTGTGATTTTATCCACCGGGACCAATATGGCGGCGGGCGCGGTTGCGGGAAATGTAATGGCATCCGGCGACGAGGTTTTACAAATCGACAATTGCCCCGATGTTGATGGGTTAAAAGGCGCCCAATGCATATTCGGCACAGTTACTAATGGTCCAGAAACAGAGTTAACATCGGAATCCGGCAAAGATTGGTATTTCTGGAATTATAAAGACAATGAAATATTTCGTTGTAGTCAGACCGACGAGAAGGATTCCAACAAAAAAGACAAAGAATTTAAAAACTGTCATAAAATCCAGGCGACAATTACAGAATTGGCGGATGTGATGAATGATGTTTGTAAAACATCAGAGAATAAGAATAAAAAATTTGACGCAAAAGAATGCGCAGCAGCCATCAAAAGCAAATCAGATGGTGTCAACCCAACAAAATATGGTTATGATGAAAGAGATACAGATAAAGATAGAAACAAGATATTAAAAAAACAAGACACTGGCACATGGGTAAAAATCGAAAAGGCCAAAACCGCCGGTTCGCGCACGGGTGCGGTGATAAAATTGGCCGGTGAATATAAAAATATATTCGGATATAAACGCGAGGATTGGCGCGAGCGTGGAACAAATTCAAAAATAAAAATTGCCGGCGAAACGGTTTATGACCTGTATGGTAAATCGGACGGTGCAACCAAGGATAAAACAATATCGGATTTCACCCCGGCTTATAAAACCGCATCTGATGGTGGTGTGATTGATTTCAATAATGCGGCGCGCACAAAATCAACCCTGATTGGTGCGGGGGCGGGTGGTGCATTGGGTGCATTGTCGGGTGCCGCCGGTGCCGATGCCGCGATAAATGAACGGTATTTAACCGCACTGCGTGAATACGAGGATTCTTTGTCCAATATTGTGTGCTATACCGGTGCGCGTTATTTGGCGAAATATAATGATGCAATCATTATTCCGGAAATGAAAAATTTTGAATAAAATTACTGTTTGTAAAAATATTTTGAACTAATACCCATAAACGGTGCCGGATCAACACTTTTATGTCCCGATTTATGCACGATTGGAATTGTGCGGTCACCCGCCGTCACCGATGTTTGTTTACCCGTATAGTGTATTTCATAATGCAAATGATACGCGTTTTCAGACATTTTCGGATATGGGTTGTTTTTGAAACTCTCGCGGTTCGCCTTGGCACCACCGGTATTACCAATGGTTGCGATTTGACATCCGGCCTGGACCCGTTCGCCCCTGTGCACCAACATATTGCGCAGGTGCATATATTTCGTCACCCAACCATTTCCGTGATTTATACTGATATAATTACCCGCCGAGCTGCCCCGGCCATTTGGTTTAACCGTTTCAACAACCCCGTCGGCAATTGCAAATACGGGGCGTCCCTTGTGGGCATTTGTGCAACCAATATCAAATCCGTAATGGAAATCCCAGACCCAAGTTCCATCCTTTTTCTTCATTTTGCGCCAACCGTATTTAGAACAAGGTCTGTAATCATTTTCATACACCGGTTTCCCAACCGGGACGGTTTGCCCGGCGGGAATTGTTGAATTATATACCGCGCAATATCGGGCAGTGGGCGCCGGCGTCACATTATTTTTATTATCGTTTGTTTTTTGTTCATCATTTTTATTATCGTCCGGACAATCTTTTTTATCCGTGCAATCTGTATCGGCATCGGTATCATCATTGATTTCTTGTTCGTCTTGTTCAATTTGTTCATTAATACCGGCATCGGTTTCGATAATTTCTAATTGCTCGTACGGGGTCAGTTCCGTAAATTGTTCGTAATCTTCGGCCAACACGGCATATCTGTCGGAAAAATTTACATCATCAAAAGTTTTTGGAAAATGTGTTGGACTCAACAAACTGTCCGCCATGGCGGCATTTGGCGCACAAAATAAAAGACACGCAAGATAAATTTTTTCCCTCATGCCAACAATATTACAACAACCAACACTTTGATTTCAACACAAATAAAAACAAAACACCCGCATACGGCGAAAACATATGGCGGGCTAGAATTCTGTTATGAACTTTCCCATACCTAAATACGCAATATTACAATACTGCACTTTCCAATATTGAAACTTTTTTATTTATCGGGTTTATCTCTGTCAAAGCACCATATGGTAATATTATTTGTGGTACAGTATGGCCAAAATCCATATTCGTAACAATTGGCATATCGCTGCGACCGTATTCTGCACATATCTTAACAAGGCATTTCTCAAACTGTGGATAAAGAGACAGCCACTTATCTTGTTCGGATTCTTTACCTGCTGAAAATTCACCACCTGGGCGTCCAAATAATATACCAGACAAATTTTCCAGTATCCCCATCGCTGCAATATTGTGCAAAAAATCGCCAAATTGTTCTGGAATTGCTCTTATTTCACTATTTTCAACAAACAAAATAGCACCATCCCAATCGTCCATTTTTGGCCATATTTTTGTTCCATTTGTCATTGCCAGTAATTCCATACATCCGCCCAGCAACCGTCCACGAACAGGTTTATTTCCTTGGATAAAATGCCACCCATCGGTGTGTGTTCGTTTTCTTAACACATCGTTTTTATCATCCCAATAAATTTTTTCTACAATAAATTCATCAGATTGTGGCAATTCACCAACTGGAGAATTATCAAATAAAGTCTTTTTGGTATTTTCAACCATAATTTTTGGAATACCACAATTTTCACCATAACCAAACATAAGAGATGCGCTGTAAAAAGAAGAAACACCCGCATGAAAAAACATCAAATGATTACCTGTTGTATCAGACATACCCAAAAATATTTTTGGATTATTACGAATAATCTCAAAATGTTCATCAGTCATATGACGCAATAAACGCACAGTATCATCTCCCCCAATGTTTGTAAGAATCGCTTTGATTGAAGGGTCTTTTATCGCCATCATTAAATCATCTAATCTTAATTGAGGATTGTTATACAATTCGTCTGTTTTTAACGAGTTTGGCATTTCAATAATTTTAACACCAAATGTATCTTCAAATTGTTTTTTTGCATAATTATAACGTCCCGGAATTTTGCCAGCCATCGCAGAAGATAAAGACACAGTTGCAACCAAATCACCTGGATTTAATTTATGCGGTTTTATAAGTTGTTTCATGTCCAATCCTTTTTCTTGTACATGGTTTATATTATAAATGTTTTGCGCATAAGTTCAACTTGTTTTGTCTTTTGACTATCGGAAAACGGGGGGTGTATAGAAAGCGGAATATTATGGCGTAAAAAAGGGCATTTTTCGCCCAAGCATAAGTCAACGCATGAAAAATCCCGCAGAAGTGCGGGCTTTTTATCTGTACCGGCATGTGTGCCAGAATACTGGCGGGCTAGTATTCTGTTGCTAACTTTCCCATACCTAAATATACAAAAATTGAAATAACTTGATATTACAGAAATTTGTAGTATTCTCGTTGGAACAGTTAGAGGTTGATAATGACTAAAGAAATAATATCCCCAATAGATGTCCCTAACAAATATCTTGTTCAATTAATAAATTTGACACATAAAACATTACAAAACGATAAAGATTTGCTTTATAAGGTTGACTATACACAAAATTTACACAGTATTTACAAAGCTGGTTCACGTATTATTTCTTATGGCGGAATATGGTCAGTTCATAAGAAATATTGGCCAGAAATTATGCGTATTTATGCACCATTAGGACAGCAGATACACAGTGATTTGAATTATGAAATTAGACTTGATAAAAGCTCCAATTATGGACACGATCAACCAGATTTTTTTGGTTTAATATATTACCCAGACCAAGGGGCAGCATACGGTTCTATCCCCGATTCAGAATGTAATAAAATAATATCAGAAATTTTGCATATAGCACACACACATAAACACATCGTGGTGCGTTAATAAGATATAGCTATATTTTAGTGAAAAAACACTTCGTTTCGGGGCCCAATCCCAAATCATCATTCCAATACCAATAAAAAATGTCCCAAGTGGGACATTTTTTATTTGTGGCGGATGGTGAGGGGCGCCTCGATGCGCAATAACAAAAATCTATAAAAATCTTGTTCCTGCGATTTTTATGATTTTTCTAATTGTGCATTCTCGTATTCGCTCGCTCGGCACTGTGCGTGCCGGCTGTGCGGCAATCGTAACGATTTCACCGCACTCTGTTTGTGAAATCTACTGCTTGTCGAACCCCAGTCCGTGGGTTCTTTTATCCCGAACCATACGTGACAAAAATAAAATGCCCAAAGGGGCATTTTGTTTTTGTGGCGGAGTTGTAATATTTGACGGTGTTGGATATCCAATTTACAAGGATTAACAGGGTAAAATTCACATTTTTAACACTTTTTTACGATGTTAAAGCCGGATAAATCGGCCTAGCTTCCCTAAAAAATTAACAGGGAATAAAAAATGGACTTTTTATGTAAAGCAGGCAGTATTATAAACTAGTTAAATTGTTAACAGTATCTTCGGTTTTTCCGACTTTTGTAAAAATTTCTTTATCTAATTCAGATATAATATTTTGGATATTAAACTTATCTTGTTCTACGAATTTGTGCATAAAATACAAGATAGTTCTTTGACACAAAGATTCTAGAATTTTTATTTGTTCAAATAAAAATTTTGGATCGGTAAATTCGGCATAATCGCTTTTTGCTCTTTTATTAAATCCGCCGACATGAGCTATTACGCTCCGTATACCATATATGTCTCGTACAAACTTAGTAATACCCGGTTTTTTTAAGAGATATACCAAACGAGTTCTTAATTTGAATGAAATCTCACCCTCTTTGCCGTCGCTACTCGCCAACAAACATTCTAATACAGTAACAAAACTGGTTATTTTATAAAATGCATCGCTCGTATTACATGCGCGGTTAAAAGTTTGCAATGCTAATAATAATTCTGAATCTTCGCTAAGTTTCTTGCCTTCAAATTTTGATATAAAATCAACAAGTTGTTTTGTTTCTTCCAACGTAATACTAACAGGTTTTCTTACCAAATCAAATCCGACATATTGAAGTTTAGGTACAAAACAACCAAAATCCGTATGTGGTATATTTACATAAATTGGCTTAGTGTTACCCGTATAAGAAATGAAGAAAGTTCCTATTTGAAGATCGCTGGACGTATATAATCTAAAATAAAGTATGGTATTGACAAATGCCCAGAAGACAAGATTTGGATCTATATCAAATACAGCATCAAAACCGCCTTTACCATTTGGTAATTTGGTAGCAACAATCACATATTCTGGCACTAACCCTATAATTTTGCTTTCTATTGAACTCACTTGTAATGCATTCATATTATATACATGATCCGCATATCTGGCTTTAAATAAATCAATAGACAATATTTTATAACCATTAAAATCAATGTCTAAAACCTCTTTGTCAGGATTCACGTTATACAAGTAAGCAAAAGCTATGGTCTCTTGTGTTAATTTAAAAATTGGTTGTGGCAAATCTTGCATAAAAAATTCCTTTTTTTCGTATTATAAATAGATTTATTGGTATTCCAAGAACAAAATCTTAAATTTATATCTATTTGAAAAAGGTAATTTTTCACTTATAATTTGCAAAAAGGTCATGCAATGGATAATAAAAGTATGGATTTTGTAAAAACCAAATTAAACGATACGTTGGCTAAATTTTTGCAAGGCAGTTATCCCGATGATGTAAAATTTATTGTTAAAAATTCGATTAAACGCAAAATCAATAAATCAAATGTAGATATTTTATCTTGGTATAATAACATATTGCTTTTGCTTATTAATCAGCAAGACATATTTATCAATAAACTATTT